>NZ_JBHVRW010000001.1:0-838658 GCF_042885475.1 Streptomyces sp. NPDC058051 | reverse complement strand
TCACCACCCCTACCGACGTAGCCGCCTACCTCGACGCCTACGGCACCGAGCCCCCGGACAACATCAAACCCGCATGTTGATTCTCTGCGAGCCCTAAGGAGGCGCTGGGCACCGGAGTGCCCAGCTCGGGGTTGACGCTGATGGCGACGATCGCGCGGTCCAGCCGGTGTGTCTCGCTCGCGGTGAGCTTCGCCGGCTGGGTGAGCACGGGCTCCACCATGATGACGCGCGAGCGCCGGGTGCACCGCGGCGGCGTGTCCATCGTCCGTCCGCACGGGCCGGCAGCAGACTCTCGCCCCGCCTTGCCGGCAGAACCGCTCCAGCGTCCTGAAGCACGCGCACGAGCGCATCGTAGGCGGGCAGGAGTGGCCGCCGGACGGCTTCACCTGGATTGCTCCGGTGCAGGTGACCGGGCGCCGCAGCGTCCGGCTGTCGGAGTCACCAGCCGGCGTGCCCGTCGCTGTGGTGACCGGTGCCGCCTGCGCCGCCGCCTTCTGACCAACTGCCGGAGTCCAGGTCGTGGCCGAGACCGTGGCCGCCGGTGGTGAAGTCGGCGTAGAGGTCACTGAGCTCGCCGAGGAGTTGGCGGGTGAGGACGTCGGCGCCGGTGGTCAGTGCCACAGCGAGTTCCTCGTCGGCGACCGGGACCGCTCCGGCGGTTGCGGGGGTGAGACGGAGCGTTGCGGCGAGGGCGGCCATACGGCGGCGGTTGCTGATGCCGCGCAGTCCAGGGTAGGCGGCAGGGGCGAGGCGCGCGGCCTCGGCGAGCACGGCGAGGGTGAGGTTGCGGTCGGCGGTGGACCTTGCGGTGCCGGAGCGGACCACGCTGTCGAGGCGGGTCAGCAGCGCTTGGCGGCGTGGCAGGTCCACGGAGAGAATGTCGTTGCGGGTACGGCCGCTGGAATCGCGCCACCGACGGACACGGACCGCCTTCTGGTCCTCCAGTCGGGAGAGGTACTCGACGGTCAGGGAGCGCGGTGTCCGGCGCAGCCAGTCCTTGAGGCCGGGCGGGGGAGCAGCTGTGCCGAGACTTTGCAGGACATTGCTCAGGCGACGGTCCTCGACCGGCCGGGTGTCCAGCACCTCGATCCGCCGACGCCCGACGGCGATCCGTCCGGCCAGGCACAGATCCGCCAACTCCGAGATCCGCAGGGCGTACCGAAGCCGGTCCTCGCTTCGTATCCGTATGCGCTGCCTGCCCGGGACTATCGCGAGCAGGAGCAGTTCATCCCCCGTGGTCATGCCTGCCAGGGTAGGCGCGGCGGTCCGCGGAAGGGAGGGCTCGGCACTCCGGGGGGTCGGTCTCGGCGTTCAGGAAGGCGGCGAAGCTCCCGGCGATGTCGAGGAGTCGTCGCTCGTCGTGGTGGCGGGCTACGAGTTGGAGACCGACAGGTTCTCCCGCGGGGGTGGTTCCTACCGGCAGGGTGAGTGCTGGATGGCCGCTGATGTTGAAGGCCCAGGTCAGGGCGACGCTCATCCGTTGGCCTGGGCCGTCATGGCCGTGCGGTGGGTGAGGCGTGGTGGGGGTGATGAGGAGGTCGGCCTTCTCGAAACAGTCACGCAGCCGCTCATTGTTGGCGGTGACCCTGTCGGCGTCGGAGGGAGGGCTGCCCGCGCGGAGTGCCGTCCACGCGGGCGCGGGGTCCATGAGGGTGAGGTCGGACCCGGTCAGAGTGATCAACTGGGCCTCGCTGAGTCGTTCGGCTGCCCGGCGGGCGACGGCGGCGACCGACGCATCGGTGTCCGCATATCCCAGAGTGGCCGACCAGGTCGCTGTGAGCGGGTAAGCGGAGCGGGGCACCACCGCTGGCGACTCGTCGACTGCTTCGAGGTAGGCGAGGGCGTCCTCCGGGCTGCGGGCCAGGATGCCTGGCGAGTTCAGGCCAGCCCGGTCGCGGGCAGGAAGTCGACCGTTGGTGGGCTTGAAACCGACGATGCCGCACCATGCGGCCGGGATGCGTACCGATCCGGCACCGTCGGAACCGCTGGCGAGTGGCACCAGGCCGGCAGCGACCGCGACCGCCGAACCGGCAGAGGAGCCGCCGGGCGACCACGCCGGGTTAAGGGGATTGAGCGTGAGACCCCGGTCGGTGTGCCCGTACGTCTGCCAGCCCGAGCGGATGCGCGGGACCGAGGTGGCGCCGACCAGCACGCATCCGGCGGCCGCCAGGCGCTCGTTCTGGTGGGAGCGGGGGCCTTCGCTCGCCTTGACGCCGATGGGAACTCCCGCGAGCGGCAGTTGGGCGCCACGGGCGAGCTGCGCGTCGACACCGGCAGCCCGCTGGACAGCCTGTTCGGCCCAGACCTCGGTGAACGCGTGGAGCGCAGCGTCATGTTCACTGATGCGGTCCAGGGCGGCTGTGACGGCATCGACGGCTGTGAAGCAGCCGCTCCGTACGTGACGGGCGATGTCCAGGGCGGACAGCTCTGCGTACTCGCTGATAGTGGTCACCGTTGTCTCCTTCGCCTTCAGTGTGTGGGCCCTCGGCGCTTCTTGCTGTCGTGTTGGGCAGGTTGGTGCGCCGCACCGGGTCCGGAGACAGGGTCGGCGCCTTCTTTCCGGCCGGGCGCGTAGGTGCCGGTGCTGCGTGCCCTGGCCGCGGAGGTTCTGCGGCTCAGGTAAGGTGTCTTGGGGAACCTCCACGGCCGCCACGTCGGGTCGGCAGCCTGACGAACGATGCGTTCCATGAGCACGGCCATCTCCACGGAGCCGGCGACCGCGTTGGCCAGGATGGAGAAGGAAGGGCCGCCGGGCGAGGGTGTGTTCGGGAACGTCACGCGGTCCCGGTCAGCGCTGGTGGGAGGGGCCCCTTGGCAACTTCGCTGCATGATGAAAGTCTCGCGGGCATGAAGATCCTTTTCATCGGTGGAACTGTCTTCCTGGGCCGGGCGCTCGTCGACGAGGCGCTTCGGCGCGGGCACGAGGTGACGTTGTTCAACCGCGGGCAGTCGGGCCCGACACCTGCCGGGGTGGAGGCGGTCCAGGGGGATCGTGAGGACGAGAGCGCGCTGGCCGCGCTCGCGGAGGGCCGTAGTTGGGACTGGGTGGTCGACACCTGCGGGTTCGAGCCTCTGACCGTACGGAAGTCGGTGCGGGCGCTTGTCGGGCACGCTGATGCCTACGCCTTCGTCTCGTCGTTCCACGCGTACGCCGACTGGCCCGCCAAGGGCGTCGACGAGTCCTTTCCCCGGCACGCCTGTGCCGTCGACGCCTCGCCGGACGACGTGCCGTACAACGCGCTCAAGGCCGGCTGCGAGCGGGCCGTCGAGGAGGGCTTCGCCGAGAGCGCGCTGATCGTCAATCCCGGCATCATCGTCGGTCCGGGTGAGAACGTCGGCCGACTGCCGTGGTGGCTGGAGACCATCGCGCGTGGTGGCCGGGTGCTCGCTCCGGGATCCCCGGACCGTTCGATGCAACTGGTCGACGCCCGGGACATCGGCGTCTTCATGCTCGACCGGCTCGCCGACGGCGGCTTCGGTCGTTATCTGACCACCGGGGTGCCCGGGAACACCACCATGGGCGACCTCCTCGCGGCTTGTGTCGAGGCAACCGGGGCGGACACCGAACTCGTATGGGCCGACGAGCAGTTCCTCCAGGACCACGACGTGGCCCCGTGGACCGAGCTGCCGCTGTGGGCCCCGGACATCCCGGATGTCGCCGGTACCTGGACGGCTTCATCGGCCAAGGCCCTCGCTGCCGGGATGCGTTGCCGACCGGTCGCCCGGACCGTCGCCGACACCTGGCGGGCGCTCGACAAGGGCGGGTACCCGGTGCCGAAGTACCTGCAGGGGAAGATCCCGGTCGGCCTGGACAAGGACAAGCACGACGCGGTCCTCGCGGCGTTGGAAGCGCGGGGTTGAGGTCTGCCACACCGCGGCCTTGTCACTCACAAGCTGAGCCCTTGCGGCAGGCGGTTCACCAGCTCGTCCCCGAGGTGGTCATGAACTGCGAAGGGGTACGGCGCTACACCGATCCGGACATCGCACGCGACTGCCCTCGACTCGTAGTGCCGGAACGCTGCGACGATCAGCCCGTCCCGGATCGGGGCGCGGTACTTGCCGCCGCTCCCCCAGCGGATCTGTGCGACCGATCCCTCATCCACGCCGGCGTCTTGTCCCGGGCGATGTCATGGCACAGCTCCAGCACCATGCGGTGGTCGTCATCACCCAGCGCCCAGGCGATCTGTGCCGTCGGCGGAGGCCGGAACGTCAGGTCCATGGTCAGCCCGCCTTCGTCCAGCAGGAGCAGGCCAACGGACGGCATTGCCCCGGCTGTCAGGCGACCCGACCTGAACAACGGAGGCGATGCGGGTTCTCTACGGCGCCGCCTGACGATGTCGTGCGAATGCTGCGCTGCGGGCACACGAAGGGGGCCGGATTCCCCGTTTCGGAATCCGGCCCCCTTCCATCAGCCTCGGAGGCGTCGGGGCACTCGGCCGTCGGGAGTCAGGGAGATCCGGTCACGACCGGATCTCCGCCTTTCGCCCTGCGCGTCTCACTGAGCGTCGATGGCCAGGAGCCTCGCCGGATGCGGCGGTTCGGCACCGGCGTTGGCCGCGGGCGCCACCCCTAATTGGTTGTGTGCGTGGGGTAGACCTCAACGTCGGTGTAGGCGCCCTTGATCTCCCCCGCGCCCGCGGGCCACTTCAGGCTCACGGTGTGGGTCTCGTTCGGGGGCGTCACCAGGATGTTGGTCGGGGACGCGAGGCTGCCACCGGTGTTGTCGATGTCGTAGGCGAGGTCGAAGACAGCGGCGTCGCCGGGCTTCAGGGTCGTGATACGCGGCTGGGCGTGGCTGCGCTGGATGGGATTCGAGGTGTTGTCGGCGTCCTTGATGTCGACGCCCGCGAAGCCCGTTGCCGAGCAGGTGGTCGAACCCCGGTTGATCATGGTGATGTCGATCCTGCCGGAGTCCTTGTCGGGCGCGGCGTCCACCGCGTCGATGGCCAGGTCCTCCGTCTTGCAGAACGTGACCTTGCCGCCGGTCGTCGTCGCGCCGTTCGTGGCTGTCTCTTCCTTGGTGTTCTCACCGGAGCCCGACTTCGCGTTGTCGGCCTCCGCTCCGCCGGAGCCCGAGCTGCTCTCCGCCTTCGAGCCACCGTCCGAGGACGAAGAAGACAAGGACGAGGAGCCCCTGGAGGACGAGTGCTTCCCGGAGCCGTCGCTGCCACAGGCGGTGAGCGAGAGGGTGGCGGCAACGCCGATGGCGGCAAGAGCAGTGATACGGGTGTACTTCACGGTGTTCCCCCGGGAGTAACGCGGTGCATGCGGTCGGACATATTTGTATCTCGCACCGAGTCACAGGCCGTCCTCCGCGACGTCTTCGTTCTGTCACAGGCACATCGACCTCACGGCCCGCCAAGACGCCACACCCGCTCGGTCGCAGACGGCGACGTACACGTGGAGCTGAGCCACTGGAGCAGGCGCTGCGCAGGATCGTTCCCCGGGGAGTCGACGCGATCCTCGACGTCGTCGGCGCCCCTTCCCTCACGAGCAGAGTGGCCGACGTAGTGAAGGACGGCGGGGCCCCGTTCTCGACCCCCTTCGGCCTCGACGACCACCTCCTCGTCGACAAGCGCATCCGCACCACGAACCAGCCCGTCGTCGCGCCGCTGACCGGTGGGCCGCTCTCCCGCGTCAGCGCCCCGTGGGCCGGGCGGTCAGCAGGTACCGTCCGCCGCGGCGGGTATCGAAGGACACCACGCACTCCTCGGGCCGGTCGGCACCGGCACCCTCGACATTCACCGGGTGCGGGGTCCGGACACGCACCGGGTTGCCGAGCAGCGAGCGCACCTCGGCGTGCGTGATCCCGTCCGCCGTCCATGCGAGGTCGACCTCGAATCCGCCCCTGGCCCGCAGCCCGCGGAAGGAGCCGGCGGGCCAGGACCCGGGAAGCGCCGGCAACAGGGCGATCTCGTCGGCGTGGCTCTGCAGCAGCATCTCCGTAATGCCGGAGATCCCGCCGAAATTGCCGTCGATCTGGAACGGCGGGTGCAGGTCGAAGAGATTGGGGGCGGTGCGCGCGGGGGTGAGCAGGTCCGCCAGGTGCTTGTACGCCCGTGCCGGGTCCAGGAGCCTGGCCCACATGTTGATCTTCCAGGCGAGGGACCATCCCTGACCGGCCGTTCCGCGCAGTTCCAGGCTCTTCACCGCGGCAGCGGCGAGTTCGGGCGTCGTGCGCGGATTGATCTGCGCGCTCGGGAAGACGCCGTACAGGTGGGACACATGACGGCTGCGGACCAGCGCGGCCTCCTCCCAGTCCTCCAGCCACTCCTGGATCTGGCCGAGGTACCCGACCCGCGTGGGCGCGAGACGGTCGCGGATCTCACTGACCCGCTCGACGAGTCCGGCGTCCCGGCCCAGTTCCCGGGCGGCCTTGCGGTAGGCGTCGAACAGGTCCCGCAGGAGCTGCATGTCGATGGTGGGACCGGCACAGATACTGACGCTCTCGCCCTCGTCCTGGTGATGGGTGACCTCGGGGGACTGCGAGGGGTTGGTGACGAGCCAGCCGGTCTTCGCATCCACGACGAGCGTGTTGACGAAGAACTCGACCGCGCCCTTCATCACCGGGTAGTTGCGGCTCAGCTCGCCCCTGTCACCCGTGAAGCGGTAGTGGTCCCAGAGCATCAGGCAGAGCCATGCGCCACCGGTCGGCCACATGCCGTACTGTGCGGCGTCCACGGGCGCGGTCCCCCGCCAGCCGTCCGTGTTGTGGTGCAGCACCCAGCCGGGTGCGTCGTACATCGCCTTGGCGGTACGGGTTCCGGACTCGGCCAGTTCGTGGACCATCTGCACGGCCGGATCCCAGCACTCCGCCAGATTGGCGGGTCCGGCCGGCCAGTAGTTCATCTCGAAGTTGATGTTGACGGTGTACTTGGACTCCCAGGCCGGGTTGAGGCTGTCGTTCCACAGACCTTGGAGGTTGGCGGGCTGGCCCGGTGTCCGGGAGCAGGAGGCCAGCAGGTAGCGCCCGTACTGGAAGTACAGGGCGGCGAACTGCGGGTCCTTGCCGTCCGAGAAGAGCGGGATGCGCTGATCGGTGGGCAGAGCGGTCCGCTCCGAGGAACCCAGGTCGATGGCGACCCGGGAGAACAACTGCCGGTAGTCGGCCACGTGCCGGGTGCGCAGGTGCTCGTACGGCCGTCCGGCCGCCGGGGCGAGGTGTCGGCGGGCCCTGTCCTTGGGATCGGCTCCGGCATCCAGGTAATTGCGGTAACTGGTCGCCATGGAGATCAGCAGGGTCACGCTGTCGGCGTCCTCGACGGTCAGCGCGCCGTCAGCGGTGGACACGCGGCCACCCTCGGTCCGCGCATGGGCGAGCGCGCGGAAGTGCACGGACCCGGGCAGGCCGTACCAGTCGCCGCTGACGCCGTCGAGCGCGACGGTGTGCGCGTCCACGGTGGAGCCGGTCGCCCGCTGGGGAGTGGTGAAGCGGGCGGTGAAACCGATGGCGCCCGGTGTGTCGGCGGTCATCCGTACGACGATGACCTGGTCGGGGCTGCTGGCGAAGACCTCCCGCGTGTGACGGACTCCGGCGCGCGTGTAGCCGGTGCGCACGACCGCGGTCTCCAGGTCCAGCTCGCGTTCGTAGTCGGTCACTTCGCCCGTGCCGTCGAAGGCGAGTTCGAGGTCACCGAGCACCTGGTAGGCGACCTGCTCGGAGGGGCTGCCGATGAAGTCGGTGTCGATCAGCCGCTGCGCCTGGTTCCACTTCTCCTCCACCACCAGGCGGCGGATCTCGTCCAGGTGTGTTCCGGCACCGGGACGGACGTAGTCGTGCGGGCCCCCGGCCCACAGGCTGTCCTCGTTGAGCTGGAGCCGCTCGGTGTCGGTACCGCCGAAGACCATGGCGCCGATCCGGCCGTTGCCGACCGGCAGTGCCTCCAGCCATTCCGCCGCCGGGGACCGGTACCACAGGCGCATGGGGTTGGGACCGTGCGCAGAGCCGCCGGCCGCCTGTGCGGCGGCTCCGGCCGCTCCGGCCGCCTGTGCGTTTCCGGCGCTCAGGGCCATCGACGCCGCGGATGCTCCGGCAACGGCCAGGACGTTCCGCCGGGACAACTCGGACATGGGGTGCCTCCAGATGTGTGGTGCGGTGCGGGCAGGTGACGTGCCGGTCGCGGGGCGGGGGGCGCGGCCGCGTCCCGCCCCCCGGGGTGCGGAGGTACGGGCCCGTCCGGGTGGGGACCGTCGCCGGTCCCGCGGACGGGCCCGTACCTCTCGGGGTGTCCGGTCAGTGACCGGTCACTGGGTGTCGCCCTCGGGCAGCGGGTACGGGAAGTCGGCGGAGACACCGATCTTGTCGTACTCCATCTTCGAGGCGTCGTAGCCGTCTTCCCAGTTGGCGTTCTTCACGTCGTTGCACCGGTAGCTCTGGTAGCTCTGGTCGGTGGTCTTGCCGACCTCGATGTTCTCGAAGCTGAACCCGCAGCCGCCGGCGTCCATGTGGACACCGCGGGTTCCGCTGTCCGGCATGGAACCGTCCGGAATCACATCGCCGATGACCATCTGGCGGACGTGGTTGTCGATCGTGTGCGGTTCGACGTTGCTGACTCCGTAGGTGTAGAAGGCGCCCATGTCACCGCTGTCCAGGCCGGTCTGGTCGATGCGCAGGTACTCGAAGGTGTTGTCGCGGGCGTAGTCGTCCGCGGGAGCGACCTCGGGCCGCACTTCGAGGCTCACGCCGTAGCGCGCGCTGTGCTTGATGTGGCTGTGACTGATGGTGTTGTGACCGGTGTTCAGGAGCTCGATGCCGGAGGCGTCGCCGGGCACCAGTTCGCCGTAGTGGGTGATGTAGTTGTTGGTCAGCAGGTGTCCGTTGGAGGTGTTGCCCTCGCCCGGGTACGGGCCCTCCACCTTGATGCCGTCGCCGCCGATGTTCTCCAGCAGGCTGTCCCTGACCGTCAGTCCGTCGTTGGCGAAGAGCGCGTACACCGCGTGGTAACCGGTGTCGGACATGTGCAGCCGGGACAGGGTGATGTCCTTGCTGTTGGTCACGGTGACGGCGCCGAAGCGGTTGCGGGGAAGCTCGATCTGCCGGTCGTACTCCGGGTACTTGTGCGGTTCGCCGGAGTCGCCGTCGCTGATCCAGGCGTAGCGGTACCAGTCGACGAAGTCGGTGTACTGGAGCGAGAGCCCGTCGAGGGAGAGGTTCTGCACGCGCCGGTCCGGGCTGGGTCCGGCCAGGTTGAACAGGGTCTTCACGGTGGGCCGCAGAACGGTGACGTCGTTGATGTCACCACGCGGCTTGTAGTACACCTGGCCCTTCTTGAAGTCCATGTAGTACTCGCCCGCCTGGTCCAGGAAGTCCAGCGAGTTCTGCAGGAAGTACCGGGAGCCCCCGCGGGAGTTCATCAGGGCGTAGCGGGTCCAGTACTTCAGGGTCATCTGGTTCTTCGCCGCGTTCCAGTCCCGGATCGGGACGGTGTCGGTGAACCAGCTCCAGCTGCCGCCCGACCAGACGACGGCCGAGGCCTGGTCGAGATTCCAGCTCGCGTCCCAGTCACCGGGGCTGGAGTACAGCCACTGGTGGACGGCCTCCTTCTCCGGCTCGGCGAGCACGGAGGTCATGTAGGGGGCCCACTCGTCGTCGGACTTGCGGTTGGGGTAGCGGGCCGTGGTGGCGCGCTTGCCGTCCTCGAAGAGGGTGTAGAAGGGCTTGTCCGTGCCGACGTCCGCACGGTAGATGCCGTCCTTGTACTCCTCCCAGCCGGTGACCGGGGCCGCGCCCATCACACGGGCCTTGCCCACGCCGTCGTAGGAGCGGTAGACGACCCGGTGCCCGTCGGCACCCGAGTCCCGGTCGTCGAAGTCGACCGTGGTGGAGACCGGGTAGTCGCCCGCGCGCAGATTGACGTTGATGTCGCAACGCATGCGCCCGGGGCGGTTGAGGCCCTTGTCACGGATGTGGTCGCGGGCGCCTTCAATGGTCTTGAAGGGGCTGGCCTCGGTGCCCTTGGCCCGGTCGCTCCCGTCGGGCGCGACGAAGAGATCGGTGGCCTTGCAGCCGGTCGCCTGCGCCTGCGCGTCGGGGACGTTCAGTGTCGCTCCGCTGACCAGCAGGGCGCCGGCCGCCAGCAGCAGGGGAAGTCTTGACCTGTTTCGTACGAGGGTGGTGAGGGGCATGAGGTCTCCTTGCCACGTGCGTTGTGTGGCTTTGTCGTTCGGCCGTGGACGTGCGGCCGCCGGGCGGGGCACGGGTCGTGCCGCACCGGGGCGTGCTCCTGCACGCGATGACGACGTCCGAGCACGTCATCGCGGCTTCACGTTCGGTCTGTCATCGCCCGCCGGTCACCGGGGAGCAGGAACGCTCCGCCCGGGCCGTACGTGCGCGGAAGGGCACAGGAGGGATTCGGCCCGGGTAAGCGCGGGCACGGGGGTGCCGTCGCGCGGGCCGTCATGATCGGGGGCGGTTGTCCCCGGGGGGTTCCTGGTGTCCCGGGCCGGGCCGGGGACGGTGTTCAGGTGCGGACGGGAGACACGGAGCCGGTTCTTCCGGACCCTGTCCCTCCGGTCCTTTGTTCACGCAGCGTCTCCTCCTCGGGGGCTTCGCGGAGCACGATCTGGTGGGTCACTGGCTGAGCACGATAAGTAAGATGTTCGCGCCCGGTCGCCGTCAATACGCCGGAGCGAACAATAAGTTGATGTGTGCGGGACGTCATTCCCGTGGCCCTCCGAGTCATAAATTCACCCAACCGTGGAGTGGCAAAGCCATGACATTTTCCGATCCGCAGGCGTTTCCCCAGCTCAGCGAGGTGGACCGGGCGGCTCTGTCCGACTACTCGCGTCAGCCGCCCGGGGCGGTGCGTCTGCGCAGCAGCATCGTCCTGGCCCTGGCCGAAGGGCTGACCAACGCCGAGGTGGCTCAGCGGTTCCAGGTCAGTCCCGCCACGGTGGCCAAGTGGCGGGACCGCTACGTGCGCCGGGGCGTGGCCGGACTGAGGGACGCTCCCCGCTCGGGCCGACCGCGCAGCGTCACCAGACGGGAGGCGGAGGCGCGTATCGCGGAGGTGCTCGCGCAGGCCGGCGACGGCACTCCGGTGCCGTCCACCCGCACCCTGTCGGACGCCCTGGGCCTGTCGCAGTCCACCGTGGCGCGCATCCGGCGTGAGCAGGCAGCCGAGCTGCCCGAGGGGGTGCAACCGCCGAAGGCCGGGCGCCGGCGAGGGGGCGGCCGAAGCGCGGCGGGAGCGGCCCCGGCACGCCTCCCGCACCGGCCGCTCTCGGACCACGTGTACGCGCTGCTGCGTGACTGGATCGTCAGCGGTGAACTCGCGCCGGGTCAGCGTCTCGTGGAGGCGGACATCGCCCGCCGGGTGGGCACGGGTCAGGCACCGCCGCGCGAGGCGATCAAGCGTCTGGCGCACGAGGGCCTGGTGACCTCCCAGCCGCACCGCGGCACGCGCGTGGCCCGGATCCCCGAGCAACAGGCCCAGGACGTGCGGGACATCCGGGTCATGTTTGAGGAGTACGTGGCCCGTCGCACGGCCGGCCGTCTGGACGCCGAGCACACACGGCTGCTGACGGACGATGTGGCACGGCTGCGCCTCGCCGTGGACAAGGGCGACATCGCGGCCTTCCGCGGCGCCGACATGTCGTTTCACCGGCATGTGTGCGCGGCCGCCGGCAACGACGCGCTGATCCGGCTGTGGCGCGTGATCGAGTCCAGCCTCTGGGATCTCCACGTACTGGGCGACCCCCGCTACGACGGTGGCTGGGGCGCGCTGGCCGAGCACCACGCGGAGCTCCTGGAGGTCCTGCGCTCCGGGGATCCCGAGATCGCCGGGCCGATGTTCGCCGCCCACGCCGCGGGCGAGGTGGACGGCTACCTCGCCGGTCCGACAGGCCCGGGCACCTCGGGCTGACAGCCGGGCGGCCTCGGGAACGCTCCGGCCCGACGGTCCGCACGGCGCGGGGCAGAACGCGGAACCGGGCCCCCGGTCCATGGGCGTGGGCGGGGCATCGCCGGACGCAGCCGCACGGGCGGACGGGAGGCGGGCCGGCCGGGACGGACCGTGTACGACCGGCCCGCGCGTTCAGGGTCGCCCCCTGGTGCGGGCGACGGACCTGCCGGGGTCGGATCCGGGCCCATCGGGCACAGCATGTGCTCCGACATGGCGTTTCGCCGTCCACGAACCGTGCAGCACAGGCGAGTTCGGCGTTACCGCAGAGCCTCCAGGTCGTCACTTGTATGATACGTTACGACTGTTGAAGGGGTGGCACGGGGCCTCCCCCTCGACGGCGCGACGCCATGGCCCGCGCCAAGAGAAAACGCCCCCGAACCATCAGCAAACGGCGCGGTCGTCGAGCGCGAGCCGCGTGCCCCGGCACCATCCCCCGCGGCCCGCGCCCGGCCTTCCCGGACCACAGGTCACCGGTCCAGGGACGCACCAGCCACCCCGGAGGCCTCCCGCGCCTCTGCCCAGGGGCTGCTAACGAGCACTCAGAGGGGGAGCAGATGAAGATCACCGGATACCGGTCCCTGCGGACCGTGCACCACTGGGGCCGCCCCGTCGGGGACGCGAACGGCTTCGTCGCAAGCGGGGTCACCGAAGTCCCGGTCGTCCTGGTCGAAACCGACGACGGCCTCACCGGCGTGGGCCTGGGGGCCCACACCGAGGCCCATCGGATCTTCCCCGCCATCGAGGGTCAGGACCCCCGGGCCGTCACCGCCCTCTACGACCGGATGCTGGCCCACACGTTCAAGACCGGCCACGGTGGCACCGTGTTCGGCACCATCGGCGCCTTCGACATGGCGCTGTGGGACCTCAAGGCCAAGATGGCCGGCGAACCACTGTGGCGCACACTCGGCGCCGCCGACCGCTTCGTTCCCGGTTACGCCTCCGGCCTGGACATCGCCCTGGACGACGAGCAACTCGTCGCGCTGTACACCGGCTGGGCCGAACGCGGCTTCACCGGAGCCAAGATCAAGGGCGGACTCGACACCGACCGCGACATCACGCGGCTCAACGCGGTGGCGGACGTGCTACGAGCCACCACCCGCTCCCCCGCCCTGATGCTCGACGTCAACGAGACCTGGGGCAGACACCAGGCGGTGCGGCTGCTGGCCCGCATCGAGAGGCACGTCGATCTCACCTGGATCGAGGAACCGGTCCGCCGGTGGGACGTCGCAGGCAACCGGGCCGTGGGGCGAGCCGCACGCACTGCCGTCGCCACCGGCGAGAACCTGACCGGACTGGAGCAGTTCCGGCCCCTCCTGGCCGGGGACGCCGTGCAGGTGGTGCAGACCGGCAGCGTCTGGGGCATCACCCACTTCCTCCGGGTCGCCACCCTCGCCCACGGCCAGGACCTGCCCGTCAGCCCGGTCGGATACGAGACCAACCCCCTCGCCCACGCCGCCGCCGCGACCCCCAACCACCTGGTCACCGAAGTACAGGACACCTCGGCCCCGGCGGGACTCACCGTGGACCAGGAGATCGCCGACGGCGGCATCGTCCTCGGTGACTCCGTGGGGCTCGGCATCACCGTCGACGAGGCGGCGATCGCGCGTCTTGAGGAGACGGCAGGCTGGGCCCAGCCTGCCGGACCCCACGTCCGGCCGCCCGATGCCGGCCTGCGCCTCGTGGCCGAGTCCGGACACGACGGCCGGCCCACCGACAGCACCGCCGCCGGGCACCCTCGTGCCGTCGGGCGCGCCCGGAAGGGGATCGCCCCGTGACACGACCACGTGCCGTCCTCGCGATGAACCCGCCGGGTCTGCCCGGCTCCCTCTTCGACGAGAACGCGTTCGCCCGCCTTCGCCGGGCCGCCGACATCGACACCGGCCTCGTTCTCACCGAGCTGGAATCCGCCCGCTCACGGGAGGACCTGGCCGGGGCGGACATCCTCGTCGCGGGCTGGAACGCACCCGTCGTCCGCGCCGCCCACCTCCCGTACGTCTCCCGGCTGCGGGCCGTGGTCTACGCGGGCGGTGTCGCCGCGACCTGCCTGGAGGATCCCGAGTCCTTCGCCGCCCGCGGGGTGGTCGCCGCCAACGCCCGGGCCGCCAACTCCGTCCCGGTGGCCGAGTACACGCTCGCCATGATCCTTCTGGCCGGCAAGCGGGCGCTGCCCGCCGCGCGGGCGTACCGGCGGTCCAGGAGCGTTCCGGACCATCCGGCCACGCACTCCGTACCCGGCAACTACCGGCAGACCGTGGGTATCGTCGGCGCCTCCACCGTGGGCCGCGCGGTCCTCGCCCTGCTCCGCTCCTTCGATGTCGACGTGCTCCTGTACGACCCCACTCTCACCGCGGAGGAGGCCATCGGCCTCGGTGCACGGCCGGTGCCGCTCGACGAACTCATGAGAAGCAGTCACGTGGTGTCCCTGCACCAGCCGCTGACACCGCGAACGCGGGGGCAGATCGACGCGGGCCTGCTCGCCCTCATGCGCGACGGGGCAACGCTCGTGAACACCGCCCGTGGAGCCGTCGTCGACCAGGACGCCCTGACCGCGGAGCTCCGCAGCGGCCGGATCGACGCCGTGCTCGACGTCACCGACCCGGAACCGCTCCCCGCGGACAGCGGCCTGTGGTCGCTGGACAACGTCGTGCTCACCCCGCACCTGGCCGGCTCCATGGGCGGTGAGCTGCACCGCATCGGAGACGCCGTCGTCGACGAGGTGGAGCGGTTCGCGGCGGGCCGTCCGTTCGCCCACCCGGAGGACCTCGCGGCCTCCGCGCGCGCCAGGGTCCGGTGAGGCGCATGCGTACCCGAACCGCCGCCCGCACCCCGGCTCTGACAGAACTCGGCTTCGGCGCGGCCCAGTTGGGCAACCTCGGACGGGTCACGAGCGACGAGGACGCCTCGGGCGCCGTCGACGCGGCCTGGCGGAGCGGCGTCCGCTACTTCGATACGGCCCCGCACTACGGGCTCGGGCTGTCCGAACGCCGCCTCGGCGCGGCCCTCTCGCGGCGTCCCCGGTCCCAGTACACCGTCTCCACCAAAGTGGGCCGGCTGCTGGTGCCGAGTCCGGAGACGGCGCACCTCGGGGACGACGGCGGATTCGTGGTGCCCGCGGCGTCCCGCCGCAGCTGGGACTTCAGCCGGGACGGGATCCTGCGGTCCCTGGAGGGCAGTCTGGAACGTCTCGGCCTGGACCACGTCGACATCGTCTATCTCCACGACCCCGACGACCACTGGCAGGAGGCGTCCACGACGGGCGTCGACACCCTCGTCGAACTGCGCGACCAGGGGGTGGTGAAGGCGGTGGGCGCCGGAATGAACCGGACCGGGATGCTCACCGAGTTCGTCCACCGCTGCGACGTGGACATCGTCATGGTGGCCGGCCGCCACACCCTGCTCGACCACTCCGCCGCGGACGAACTGCTCCCGCTCGCCCTGGAGAGGGGCGTGGGCGTCGTCGCCGCCGCGGTGTACAACTCCGGGCTGCTCGCGGCCCCCCGCCCACCGATGCACGCCACCTACGACTACCGGCCGGCCTCCCGTGAACTGCTCGGCCGGGCCGCCGCAATCGCCGATGTCTGCGAGCGGCACGGCAGCAGCCTCCCGGAGGCCGCCATCGCCCACCCCCTGAGGCACCCGGCGGTCACCTCGGTGGTACTCGGCGCACGGAACGCCCACCAGTCCCGTACCAACGCCGACCGGCTGGCGGCCTTCGTCCCCGACGCGCTCTGGGACGAACTGACCGCACTGTCCCTGCTTCCCGCGAGCCGGGCGACGCGGCCCACGGAGAGACGGACATGAACGTCACCGACTCCGCACGGCCGTGCAACCACTACGGAAGGAACGCCATGGAACACCGCACAACCGAGCCGGACACGGCCGCACTCGCCGGCTGGCTGCACAGCTGGATCACGGAGGAGGGCGCGGTCAACGGCTTCCACAACCACAGCGTGTGGGGCACGAACCCCTTCACCTTCCTCGACTTCACCAGCGGGCACACCACGTTCGCCGGCCCGGCCGTCGGGGCCCTCGCGCAGGCCCTGGCCGAACAGCCCGACGAGCGGGGCGTCGAGCTGCTGCGGCGGCTGGTGCGCTACCAGGCCACGGAGTTCCAGGACGACGGCCAGTACCGGCACATCGGCTTCCAGGTCGGTGAGTCGGCGACCACCGGTCTCATCCACAACGCCGTCGGCAGCCTCGGTGTGCTGCTCGCACTGAAGCACGCACGTCATCTGCTGCCCGACGACGAGGTGGACGCCGCGCTCGCGGCCGTACGCCGCAATCTCGACGCGTGCGAGATGTACGGGGGCGGCCGGGCCGGTGAGGACGGTACCTGCAACCAGGAGTACGCCCGGGTGTGGGTCAAGCAGCTCTACACGGAGCTGGCCGACGACAAGACCTACGCGGAGCAGATACCCGAGGACCTCGCCACCCTGGTCCGCCTGTTCCACCACCGCGGCGTACCCGACGCGGACAGCTCCGGCACGTTCCGCACCGTGCGGGACCGTACCGAGGGCGGCATCCTGGAACCGGCCGAGTACTACGGCCTCATGATCGTCCCCCTGGTGCTCGGCTACCGCGCCCAGGGCGATCCGGAGCTGCTGGCCGAGGCGAGGCGGCTGTGCCGGCACGTGGCCCGCTCGGCGTGGACCGACGAAACCGGCGCCGTCCGCTACCACCGCTACTGGTACGTCCAGGGCGACCGCGCCCTGAAGACGGACACGCCCATGCTGATCGCGGGCATGGGCCTGACGCTCTACGGCATCCACGAGGTGCTGGCCGAGGGGCCCGACGCCGAGCTGGAAGCGTTCACCGAGGCGTGCCTGGCCACCTATGCGGGCTACCAGACGCCCGGTGGCTACTTCGCCTCCGCCAGCGGCTGGCACAACGAGGCCGACATCGCACCCAGCACCGCCTGGCACGCCCACGACCTGATGTTCCTGATGGCGCGGCTGGGACCGGGCGACGGCTTCTGGGACAAGGTGCTTGCCCCCAGGGACCGGCAGTCGGTACTGATCAGCGACCGCGCCTTCTGGGCCGAGTCCGGCGTCCACTGGTGCGTGCGCTCACCGCTGACGGCGGGGGACCTGCACATCTACGGCCGCAAGGACAAGGACACCTTCACCCGGGAGTTCTTCGCCTGGACCGACCGCGAGCCGCTTCCCGAGGACCTGCGGTATCCGGACGCGCTCGAGTTCTTCGTCGCCAACGACGGCATCTACCGCGTCGACGGCGACGAGGTACCCACCGACATCACGGCCGTCGGCCCCCTGCCCTACCGGGGGCGGCTGTGACACCGGAGCACGACCCGCATCCGCACGCCCCGCAGTCCAGCGAGCGTTGATCACCAGCTTTCCCTACCGAGGAGAAGAGAGTCGACAATGATGTCTGCCAACCGAGGGAGCAAGGCGCGCGGAGCCGCCCTTGCCGCCGTGGTTCCGCTGCTGCTCCTCGCGGCCTGCTCGTCGGGCTCCGGTACGTCCGGCGGCAAGGACGGCGAGATCCGGATGATGGTCAACCTGACCGACAACCTCGACCGGGCCTACTGGGAGAAGCTGGTCAAGCCGTTCGAGGACAAGACCGGTCTGAAGGTGAAGATCGAGGGCCCGACCGGCAAGTCCGTCGCCGAGTCCTTCCCCCAGCAACTGGCCGCGGGGACCGCCCCCGATGTCATCCAGTCCATCTTCCCGGACGACGACACGGCTCCGGAGCTGGTCGACCTCAGCGGTGAGGCCTGGGCCGAGGGAACCCCGATGTTCGACGCGTACGCCATCGGCGACACGCACTTCGCCGTCGGCGTCGGCACCCAGACCCAGTCGCTCGTCTACTACAACAAGGCCGCGTTCAAGAAGGCCGGCATCACCGCGACTCCGACCACCTGGAAGGAGATGACCGCCGATCTGGGCAAGCTCAAGAAGGCCGGCTACACGCCGATGCAGACCGCGGGCGACTACCAGACCGGCCTCCAGCTCCAGCAGATCTACCACCCGACGCTCAACGAGCTCCACCCGAAGTGGCAGAGCGCCGTCACGGACCAGAAGCTCACCGTGGGCGATGCCTACAGGCCCGCCTTCCAGATGTACGCGGACTGGATCGACGCCGGATACATAGCCAAGAGCGACGCCGGACTCAACCCCTCGCAGGCGGACGGCAACTTCATCGCCGGCAAGGCCGGTCTCTACACCAACGGCAGCTGGTTCGCCGCCACGCTGGCCAAGGCCGGGAAACTGCCCTTCGAGGTGGGCGTGTTCTCCCCGCCGGCCGCCGACGGCAAGAGCTATCCCGGTCCGCAGGGCGCCACCATGGCCAACCCGTACATGGTGCACAAGGGCGCGTCGGACGAGGCCGGCGCGAAGCAGCTGGTGGAGTTCCTCGTGACCGACCCGGCGGCCGTCAAGGCGCAGCTCGGCTCCGACGGGGTGTTCCGCCAGGATTCCGACGTCAAGCAGACCGGTACCGACGCCCTGATCCAGGGCATTCTCGACCATGCTCCCGCGCTCGTCGCCGTGGGCGAGGGCCAGGGCAACGTCCGACTGCCGGTGACGGGCTTCAACCCCAAGTTCACCGAGGTCGCTCAGAGCCTCTACACGGGGGCGAGCCCGGCCGACGCCGCCAAGGCCATCGACCAGTGGACCGACGAGAACCGCTGACCATGGCACGCACACTCCCCTCGAAGCAGCGGCAATGGCGCAACGCGGGCGTCAGTATCAGCATGGTCGTCCCCGCGGTGCTGATCTACTCCGCACTCCTGGTCGTACCGGTGATCTACGCGTTCTACTACAGCTTCACCGAGTACAACGGATTCCCCACCCGCGTCCCCGAGTTCATCGGGCTCGACAACTACCGCACCATCTTCGGTTCCGACGACATGACGAGCACCATGGGAATCACCGCCGTGGTGGCCGTGGTGGGCGCGGTCGCCGTCAACGTCGCGGCGCTCGGCCTCGCGCTGCTGCTGAAGCGCACCAACCGGTTCAACACCTTCGGCCGGGTGGTCATGTTCTACCCGCATGTCCTGAGCGCGCTGGTCGTCGGCTTCCTGTGGCAGGCGATCCTCGGGCCCCAGGGTGTGGTCAACACCATGCTGGAGAAGGTCGGAACCGACAGCCTGCCCTTCCTCAGCGACCCCGACTGGGCCCTGTGGTCGATGATCCTCGTCATCGTCTGGTCCCTGTTCGGCGTGCAGTTGATCCTGTATCTGGCGGGGCTCCAGGCCGTGCCGGAGGATCTGCTGGAAGCGGCGAAGCTCGACGGGGCCGGCCGGTGGCAGACCTTCCGTGCCGTCACCTGGCCATCGCTGGCTCCCACGGTGACGGTCGCCGTCATCACCTCGGGCATCTCGCTGCTGAAGACGTACGACGTCGTCGTGTCGCTGACCGGAGGCGGTCCCGCGGGATCGACCAAGACCCTCGCCTACTCGATCCTCGCGGTCTCGTTCCCCCAGCGGAACATCGGCCTGGCATCGGCCCAGGCCGTGCTGCTGATCCTCGCGGCCGCGGTCCTGTCCCTCACGGTCCTCTTCCTGCGCAGGCGCGCCGAGAACGACGCGGAGTCCATCGGATGAAGAAGACACTCACCTCGGCCGCCGCCCTGCGCGTCGCGTTCGTCACCCTGGCGTCCCTCGGCATGCTCGTGCCGATGTACCTCCTCGTGGTCAACGCCTTCAAGAGTCAGCGGGAGATCCTCAGCAACCCGTTCACCCTGGACCTCGGCACCGCGACGTTCCAGCACCTCGCGGACGCGTGGAACAACCCCGACTTCAGCCTTCTCAAGGGCTACGGCACCACGCTCGCGCTGGTGCTCTGCGTGAACGCGCTGGCCATGGTGGTGTGCGCGCCCGCGGCCTACGTACTGGCCCGCACACCGAAGCTGATCTCCCGGCTGCTGCTGTTCTTCTTCATCGCGGGGATGTTCATCCCGACACAGGTGATCCTGGTGCCGGTCATCTTCGTGCTCCGCGCCGTGGGACTGATGGGCACGATGCCCGGCCTCATCCTCTTCATGACAGCCACCACCATCCCGTTCACGCTGTTCGTCTTCTTCGGCTACATCCGCGTGCTGCCCCGGTCCCTGGACGAGGCCGCGGCCATCGACGGGGCCGGCAAGTACCACACACTGTGGCGGATCATCGTGCCGCTGATGCGGCCGATCATCGCCACCGTGTTCATCCTGAACTCCCTGAGCGTGTGGAACGACTTCGCCAGTCCGCAGATGATCCTCGGCCCCGGCAGTGACGTCTACACCGTCACCACCGGTGTGTACGCCGCCGTCGGCCAGTACTCGACGGACTACACCAAGGTGTTCCCGACCCTGCTGCTCGCCGTGATCCCCATTTTGGTGATCTTCGTCGTGATGCAACGTCACGTCATGAGCGGCCTCGCGGCAGGAGCCGTGAAGGGCTGATCCCCGATGGCGGGGCCGGCCGGACGTCTCCCGGCCGGCCCGCCCGTCCCTCTCCTCCCCCGGACCCGACCGGCCCGGCCCTTCCGCCCGGCCGGCAAAGGCCGCCGGCGGGCCGACCGGCCCGCGTCATGAAGGAGCTCCGCCATGCCCGCCCCCCGTACCCCGCGCCGTGTCGCGTCCGTGATCCGTCTGCGTCCGGAACAGGAGGAGAAATACCGGGAGTTGCACCGGTCGGTCCCGCAACCGGTCCTGGACACCCTCTCCCGCGCCCACATCACTTCGTACTCCATCTTCCTGCGCGACCACACACTGTTCGCCTACTACGAGTACACCGGCGACGACTACAACGCCGACATGGCCGCCGTCGCCGCCGACCCGGAGACCCAGCGGTGGTGGACCCTCACCGATCCCTGCCAGCAGCCGCTCGGCTCGGCGGAGCCCGGGGAGCGCTGGGTGGACGCGGAGGAGGTCTTCCATCTGGACTGACGCGCCGTCCGCCGACTCCGCCCGGCCGCCCCCCACCGCCGCGTCCCCTCGCGCCCGCTCTCCGGCGCCCGGTTCTGTCGTGACGCTTGTGCGGGGTCAACGGAAGTCATAGTCTGCACATGTCACACATGTTCTATGTGCCTGCGGCGCTGCCCCGGGCGGCACAGGGGCTGTCGGACGCCCCCTCCGACGTCCGCTCACGGACGCCGGGACGCCTTGCAGCGGACCGGATGTCGCGGCCGGGACGGAATCACGGAATCCAACGAAAGGCTCCTCCATGTCGAGAACCGGGAGACGACCGGCGCGGACCCTGCTGGCCTCCGTCGCCCTCGCGCTGGTGACGAGCGCCGGCGTGCCGGCGGCCGGCACCGCGTCGGCCACGCCGTCCGGCCGGGCGGCCTCCTCCGGGGCCCTCACGGTATACGTGTCGGCCTCGGACGGCGACGACGGAAACAGCGGGGGCCGCGATGCCCCTCTGCGGACGATCACGGCGGCGCGGGACGCGCTGGCCGGCCGCACCTCCCCCGGGGCGCGGGGCACGGTGTACATCCGGGGCGGGACGTACGTCCTCGACGACACCATCCGGCTCAGCGGCAAGGAGAACTCATGGGTGACGTACGCCGCGTACCGCGATGAGACGGTCACGCTGACCGGGTCGCACGAACTTCCGGCGGACGGGTGGCAGAGGCTCACCGACCTATCGGACGACACGCTCGCCGAGCCCCGGTACTCGTCCAACACCCGCCTCAACACACCGGAACTGCGTGACGGTGTGTGGGTGTTCGACCTCGGCGCGCACGGGATCGACCCGGGCACGCTCTACAAGAACGGCTTCAACTGGGTCCAGCAGCCGTTCGCTCCGGAACTCGTCGTCGACGGCGGCACCCAGACCCTGGCCGAGTACCCGGACGGCAACTCGTGCACCACCACGGAGACCGCCTGCCACCTGTGGGGGACGGGAGCCAAGTGGAAGGCCGACGGCCCCCGGGACCTGATGAACGTGGATCTGGACGCCCGCTTCGGGCCGGAGAGCGCCTGGAACGGCTCCGGCACGACGCCCCGCGCCCAGTTCGAGGACAAGAAGCAGTTCCTCCCCGACACCGGGCAGCGGGACACCTGGAGCCCGGAGGAGATGCGGCGCATGACCCCGTCCGTCTTCACGGTCGGCGGCCGCGCCGCCAGTGGCGACCGCTACCGGAACTGGGCACCCGAGGCGGTGCCCGCGGTGGATGATCCGGGCACCCGCGGATTCGGCGAGTACTCCGACGTACCGGTCCAGCTGGATCCGCGCTGGATCGAGGACATCGACAACACCGAGTCCGAGACGGAGGGCTGGCTCTCGGGCTACCTCGGCAACAACTACGCCAACGACATGGTGCGCATCCTGTCGTGGAGCGGCGACAAGCTGTACACGAAGTACCCCTCCATGTACATCCCGCAGGACTCCTGGACCAAGGTCAAGGTGCTCAACGTCCTGTCGGAGATGGACACGGCCGGTGAGTACTACATCGACCGCTACCACGACAACGACGTCCTCTACTACCGGCCCCAGAACGGCACGATGGAGGGCAGGACCACCACGCTGCAGACGTTCGACAAGAACTTCATGCTGCTCGACGGCACCCGGGGCGTGACGGTCCGGGGCCTGGCCATGACCGGGTCGCTGATCAGCGGCGTGCAGTTGCTGGACGCCGTCGGAACCCTCATCGACGGGGTCGACATCTCCAATGTGAGCATGGACGCGATCCGGATCGGGCGTACGACGGACACGATCACCAGCATGCCGGACTACGAGACGTTGCAGGGCGGGCACGACAACGTCGTGCAGAACTCCTACCTCCACGATCTCGGCGGCGGAGGCGTACTGCTCGGCGGCGGCGACCGCGCCACGCTCGAACGCGGAAACAACGTCGCCCGCCACAACGAGATCACACGTTTCTCCAAACTCGCCACGTACACCCCGGCCGGCTACATGTACGGCGTGGGGAACACGTTCGAGTACAACTACGTCCACGACGCACCGCACATGGCCGTGCAGATCATGGGCAACGACATGCGCGTCAACCACAACCACTTCTACGACGTGGTGAAGAACGCGGGCGACATGGGGGTCGTCTACGCCGGGCGGGACTTCACCTACCTCGGCAACGAGATCGCCTACAACCACTTCGAGAAGGTCGGGGGTTCCAACGACGCCCTGTACATGGACGACGGCGCGACCGGAGTCCGCTTCCACCACAATGTCGTGAGCGACGCGAAGTCCGGCGTCAACTTCAACTCCGGCCACAACAACACCGCGAACGACAACGTGTTCATCGGGGTGGACCACGTGGGCCACGGCGGCATCTACCACAGGAACGGCGAGACGCGCCTTCCGCCGGCCAACAGCTGGGTACTGGAGAGCCGTTACAACACGTTCCTCGACGTCCGCGAGGGCGAGAAGTACAGCGCGACCCCCCGGACCGTCGCCGCCTGGCACGCGCACTACACGAACGGGAAGCAGAAGTACTCCGACGGAAAGCCGATCACGTATCCGGAGATCACCGACTGGTACGTGCCACGCGTGACCGCGACGGGCGAGGAGTGCACGGCCGCCGCCTACACCACGTCCGGGACCAACGGCTGCAGCCGCGCGACGGTGTGGGAGGATCCCGACTCGGTCTGGGTGCCGTCGCGGGTCGAGATCGACCACGCGGTGATCGTCGGCTGCTGCGGCTTCATCGAGACGAAGGCCGACTTCGCCGAGCCGGCATCGCAGTACAGCCTGTCGCGGTGGAGCAACCGGGTCAACACCAACCCCGTCCTGGCCGCCTCGGTGGCGGAGACCGGCCTCGACCTCGGCACGCTCAGGTTCTCGGCCTCCGGCTCGGTGGCGCGGTCGTACGGGGCCGCGTGGGTCCGGGAGTGGAACCGCAGCGTCACGACGCAGGGCATCGGCCGCCCGGCGAACCGCGACACGGACGCCGTCCACCGGTAGCCGCCGGGTGAACACCGTCTCCTCGCGCCGGGGCATCCACCGCACACGGATGCCCCGGCGTACGTCACGCGCCGGACGTGTCGAGCGGTCGCCGGCGCTCCCAGGAGGACGTGATGTGGTCCCGCATCGCCTCGGCCGCCTCGTCGGCGTCCTGGGCGAGCAGGGCGGCCGCGATCCGTGCGTGCGCCTCGTGCGTCAGCTCGATGTGCTCACGCGTGGGATCGCCGCTGTACTGGGGGTAGCGCACGGCCTTGCCCTGAATGCTCGACACGATGGCCCGCCCGAACGCGTCCCGCGACGCACGGTGGATGATCTCGTGGAACTCGATGTCGGCGCGGGCGTAGGCCTCCGGGTCGCCTCGCAGAGCCGCGAGTTCGTCGAGCTTGGCCGAGAGCGCCGCCGCCTGCGTGTCGTCCATGAGACGGGCGGCGCGGGCGGACATGGCGCACTCAAGGGTCGTCCGGATCTCGATCAGGTTGTCGAGGAAGACCAGCCGGTCCTCCCGCTGGAAGAGCGCGTCGAGGATCAGGGGGTCGAGCAGACTCCACTGCCCCTGATCGAGCACGACCGTCCCCCACCCCTGGCGCGTCGCGACGAGACCCTTCTCGGAGAGGGCCATGGTCGCCTCGCGGATGACGGTGCGGCTCACCTCGTACTGTTCACACAGGACGCCCGCCGAGGGAAGTGCCGTTCCGGGCGGGTACTCGCCGAGCACGATGGCCGTCGCCAGGCTCTGCACGACGGCGGCGGCGAGGGGAGGCCGACGCCGTTGACGGGGGGACACGGCAACGGCGTCCGCGGATGGGTTACTCATCTGGTCAGCGACTCCCAATGTGTGCAGGTGTGCCCGGTCCCCACTGTCCGAGGGCTCAAGGCTAGCGGAACATGCTAAGGTCATCACTCGTATCATAAGTGATGACCAAGGTTTCCGGTCACGCCACCGCCCCGGAGGCGAGAGCACGCCCGGGGCCGGACCGGCCGCCCGCGAAAGGCACTTCGGGCATGTCCGGTCAGGGCTCCGGGGGCAGGATTCGCCCGTCACCATCGTGCGACACGCTTCAACCGAAGGCGGGGTGCGACGCATGTCACTGGGTTCCGGTCCACGGCCACGACGGGAACAGCGGGCCAAGGAGTGAACGAAGCCTGACCACCGGAAGGCCCGGAAGGCTCGGAGCGCTTCGCGCCAGGTTACTCCCCGGTCCTTGATTCGCACTCAGGGACGGGGAGTTGAGGGAGCCGGCAGCAATCGACCGGGCGCGGTTCCGCCCGGCAGCGGCCGAGCGGAACCACCACAGCCGCAGGGACAACCGACACCGTACGGAGGCAATCCGAAGTGAGTCAGCGCAACGCCCTG
Organism: Streptomyces sp. NPDC058051; assembly: GCF_042885475.1. Classification (NCBI taxonomy): domain Bacteria; kingdom Bacillati; phylum Actinomycetota; class Actinomycetes; order Kitasatosporales; family Streptomycetaceae; genus Streptomyces; species Streptomyces sp. NPDC058051. The sequence goes on along the minus strand of NZ_JBHVRW010000001.1, from coordinate 813,535 downwards.
GTGGTACGCGGCGGCTGGGAGGGGCACGACCCGGTCGGCTGCACCCGGATGTTCATTCCCCGGCTCGAACGCGCGGGGTTCGACGTATCCGTCGCCGAGGACCTCTCGGTGTACGAGGATGCGGACCTGCTCGCCGCCACCGACCTCGTCGTCCACTCATGGTCCGGGGGCGAACTGACGCCCCTTCAGGAGAACACGCTCGTCGCGGCCGTGGAGGCGGGAACGGGTTTCGCCGGCTGGCACGGCGGCGTCATCGGAACGAATGTCGCCGCCGCTCGCTATCTGCGCATGGTGGGGGGACGGTTCCTGTGGCACCCGGACGGGTTCCAGGACTTCACCGTCCGTATCACGGCCCTGCCGGAGCGGGACGGCGAGATCACCCAGGGCATCGAGGACTTCGACGTCCTCACCGAGCACTACTGGGTGCTGACGGACACTCTGAACACGGTGCTGGCCACCTCGGTCCTCTCCCCCGACGGCGGCCAGTGGGACGAGCCGGTCGAGTTCCCCGTCGTGTGGACGCGCCGCTGGGGAGCCGGCCGGGTCTTCGTCTGCACCCTCGGCCACCGCGTCGCGGACCTGGAGGTGCCGCAGACCGCGACGATGGTCGAACGGGGCCTGGTCTGGGCAGCACGCTGAGGCCCGGGGGCGGCCGCTCGCCGGTACGCCGGCCGCCCCCGGGCCTCAGCGGGATCCGCCCCGGCCCGGGCGGCGCCCCTGCGTCAGGAGCTTGCGCGGGCGACGACCCGGTAGCCCACGTCGCGGTGCGGAACGCCGACCGGGGTGCCGCGCATCCTCTCCAGCAGCAACTCGGCCCCCAGCTCGCCGATGAGGGTGCCGGGCACCGCCACCGTGGTGAGCGAGGGGACGAGGTGCCGGGCCAGCTCGAAGTCGCCGAACCCGGCCAGGGCCAGCGTGCCGGGGACGTCGATCCCCCGGCGCACGCACGCCTGCAGGGCGCCGGCGGCGAAGACGTCGCTGGAGAACATCACGGCGTCGGAGTCCGGATGCCGTTCCAGCACAAGGTCCAGGAGCGTGACGCCGGTGTCCATGGTGACCGGCTCCGGCCCCGCGTCCACCGTGCGCGGAGCAGTCCCCAGCAGCTCACGGACAGCGGTCGCGTAGCCGTCGAGCCGCTCGGCGGCCCGGGGGTCGCCGGAGGTGTGCCGCCCGGCGAACGTGATCCTGCACCGGCCCCGCTCGACGAGGTGCCCGACCATCGCGGCGGCGGCCGCCGCGTTGGAGAAGCCGACCAGCAGGTCCACCGGATCGTCCGACCAGCCCCAGGTCTCCACGACGGGCACTCCCGCGGCGGCCAGCAGGGCACGGGTTCCGGGGGTGTGGTCGGTTCCCACCATGAGCAGTCCGTCCGGCCGCCGGCCGAGGAAACTCCGCAGCACGTCCTCCTCGTGCTCCGGCCGGTAGTCGGTCGTGCCGACGAAGATCTGGTAGCCGTGGGCCGCCAGGGCGGTCGAGAAGGCGTGAACGGTGTCCGCGAAGACCGACGCGTTGATCTGCGGGACCAGGACACCGACCGTGCGGCTGCGGTTCGACGCCAGGTTGCTGGCGGCGAGGTTGGGCACGTAGCCGGTCGCTGCGATGGCCGCTTCGACGTTGGCCCGGGTCTCGTCCGGCACCGACCGCGGGTCGCGCACGACCCGGGAGACCGTCTGGGCGGACACCCCGGCCGCCGCCGCCACGTCCGACAGGGTCACCGAACGGGTGGCGGAACGCTTGCGTGGGCGGCGGGGTGGCTGGGTCACATCCGAGACGATATCCATTGCGCCCGCCGCCACGCCGTCCGCCCGGCCGGTCCGGGCGGACGGCGCGCCCTGCGTCACAGCGCTCCTCGTGCGGCCAGGGAGCGCATCAGATCGGAGATTCCGAAGTTCCACGGCTCGCAGGCATCGCTCGGCCTGATCCGGCTGACGAGTGAACCGAGCCGGGGCGTGGCGACGGTGACCAGGTCTCCGTCGTGATGGGTGAAACCCTGGCCCGGAGTGTCACGGTCCTCGACGGGGGCGAACATCGTGCCCAGGTAGAGCACCGCACCGTCGGGGTACTGGTGGTGCGGACCGATCAGCTGACCGACGAGGTCCAGTGGATCGCGGCTGATGGCGGACATGGAGGACACCGCGTCGAGTCGGTAGCCTTCCTCGCCCTCGACGGACAGGGTCACCGCCGCCGTCCGCACGTCGTCCATCCCGAAGGTCGCGTCGAAGAGCCGCACGAACGGCCCCAGGGCGGCCGAGGCGTTGTTGTCCTTCGCCTTCGACAACAGGAGTGCCGAACGGCCCTCCACATCACGGAGGTTGACGTCGTTCCCGAGAGTCGCGCCCACGACCTTCCCTGCGGAGGAGACGACCATCACCATCTCCGGTTCGGGGTTGTTCCACCGCGAGGTGGAAAGGACCCCGGCATCGGTCGCGGTACCGACGGCGGCCAGCACGGGGGCCTTGGTGAAGATCTCGGCGTCGGGCCCGATGCCCACCTCCAGGTACTGACTCCACATCCCCCGGGCGACCAGGAGTTCCTTCAGCGCGGCGGCCTCCGCGGAGCCGGGCCGCAGGGATGCCGGATCGTCCCCGACGAGTCCGCGTATCCGCTCGCGCACCTCGGCGGCGCCGGAGACCTCGCCCCGCACACGTTCCTCGATCACCCGCTCCAGCATGGACACCACGAAGGTCACGCCGGCGGCCTTGACCACCTGAAGGTCCACGGGGGCGAGCAGCCAGGGACGTGCGGGATCACGTGCCTCGGGCGGTGTGTTGGCCAGCAGTTCGTCGAGTCCAGCGAGCCACTCGCCGTCGGCCGTGCGCAACTGCGCCGCCGGGTCGGGTGTTTCGCAGAGGTCGCGGACGGTCGGGAAGGTCCCCGTCACGTCGTGCACACCGCTCTCGCGGACGGCGACGACGCAGGGGCCGGTGCCGGGCTGCCAGACCCGGCCGACGAGGGCCCCTTCCGTGCCGTCGTCGGGCAGGGTGGTAGCGGCGTCGGGCCACTGGGTCATGTCGTTCCTCTCAGGCTTTGCGGAAAACGGGCGGGCGCTTCTCGGCGAACGCGCGGCGGCCTTCGGCGGCGTCCTCGGTGGCGAAGCAGATGGTCTGCAGGTCCCGTTCGTAGGCGAGAGCCTGGTCCTCGGGCAGATTCCCGGCCGCCCGCAGGTTGATCTTGGCGGTCTCCGCCGCCACGGGGGCCCGGGAGGCGATGACCGCGGCAAGGGCCTGGGCCCGGTCGAGCAGTTCGCCGGGGGCGACCACCTCGCTGACCAGGTGCCACTCCAGCGCCCGTGCGGCGTCGATGCGGTCGCCGGTGAGCAGCATGAGTGCCGCGTTGCTCGGACCGGCCGCGCGGCTGAGGAAGGCCGCCATGCCGCCGCCCCCGATCCAGCCGAGTGTGATCTCCGGTGCTCCGAAGGACGCCGTCCGTGAGGCGATCCGGATGTCGCAGGACAGGGCGGTCTCCAGCCCGCCGCCGAGGGCGTAGCCGCCGACGGCCGCGATCGTGGGCGTCCGGGCCTCGCGGATGGCGTCGCAGTAGTCGACGCGGTTGCGGAACTCCCAGGGCGTGCGGTATCCGTCGAGTTCGCGGATGTCCGATCCGGCGCTGAAGGCGCGCCCGCCCGCACCGGTCAGGATCACCGCGCGGACATCGTCCGTGGTGTCGCACCATTGCACGGCCCGGACCAGGGCGCGGGACATCTCGGGGGTCACGGCGTTCAGTTTCTCGGGCCGGTTCAGCGTGAGGGTGGCCACACGGTCGGCGACGTCGAGCAGGACGTGTCCGGTGCCGAGGTCGGGCGGGGTGCTGGTGGTATCGGTCATGCTCGTCCTGCTTCCTTCGTGGTCCGGCTCGCGCGGTGGAGAGCTCGCAGCCGGCCGACTGCCGCCCGGTGGCCGATCCCGCCGGCCAGGGCGTCCCGGACAAGGGCGGAGGCGGCGCTCTGGAAGCCGATGTAGCCGGCATGGCGGGGGCGGACCCACGCCTGTTCACAGGTGGCGGTGGTCCGGCGGTAGAAGTCCGCTGCGACGATCGCCGGGTCCGTCCAGGCGGCGCGTGCGCTCGGCTGCCCGCTGTGCCGGGGCAGGAATCCGCACTGGGCGGAGGGCGACATCAGCCAGCGGATGTGGTCCAGGAGTTCCGAGGTGGGGGTGCAGCGGGAACTGACGGCGAGTCCGGTGCCGCCGAGGGTGGAGCCCGGCCGTCCCCCCGGTCGGGCGGCCGGGGCGTCGGTGAACGTCAGCCGGTCCGCGTAGGTGACGTAGCCGTACACCAGCGGGCAGTGCGCCAGGCGGTCGGTGCCCGCCATCAGCTCCAGCAGCCCGATCGGGTTGAGCGTGCGCGTACGGGCGGGTGCGTGGGCGTCGATCCCGGCCATGAGGTCCAGGACGGCGCGTCCCGTCGTGTCGCTGATCAGTTCACCGGGGTCGGCGGCCGGTTCCTCGCCGAGGGCGACCGCGACGGAGGCGAAGGTGAGGAAGGCGTGCGGTCCGGCGAGCGACAGGGCCACCGGCGCGCGGCGCGCGAGGCCGAGCACCTCCTCCCAGGTGGTGGGCGGCTCCCCGGCGAGATCGGTGCGGGTCGCGGAGACCTGGGTGGCCGCGTCCAGGGGCAGGGCCCACTGACTGCCGTCCATCGCGTACGAGCGCATGGTGGGTCCGATCGAGCCGGCGCGCCAGCCGTCCAGTTCCTCCCTGCCGAAGAGGTCGTCCAGCGGGCGGAGGCAGCCGGAGGCGAGTGCCTCGCCGAGGTGCGGATGGTCCAGCACGACGAGGTCGTAGCGGGCGCAGAGCTCGTCGACGGGATGGGACTCGAAACCCTCCAGCGGCTGGACGGACCAGTGCACGAGGTCGCCGGCCGCCGCGGCGAGGGCGTCGTGGCCGCGCGGGTGGTCCCAGGTGAGTCCGGCGTAGGTCACTGGGTCTCCGTCACGGTGCCGGAGGCGAACAGCGCCTCGATCTCCTCCTGGCCGAGGCCCGCTTCGGCCAGGATCTCGCGCGAGTGCTGGCCGGTGAGCGGTGCGCCTCGGTCGATACGGGGCGGCGTGGCGGAGAACCTGTAAGGGAACCCGGGCACCTTCACACGGCCCTCGGTGGGGTGGTCGTAGGTGACGAAGGTGCCGTTGTGGCGGATCTGCGGGTCGTCGACCAGGTCCGCGTAGCCGTAGACCGGTCCGGCCCATACGCCCGCGGTCTCGAAGGCGTCGAGCCAGTGGCGCGATGTACGGGTACGGAGCCGGGACGCGGTGCGCGAGAAGAGCTCGTCGCGGTGGGTCCAGCCGTGCTCCTCGTCCTCCATGGACAGGAAGCTGTCCTCGCCGAGGAGTTCGCCGAGTGTCTTCAGCGGCGGGAAGGCGAGGACGATGTAGCCGTCGGCGGTCTCGAACGCGCCGTAGGGTGCGCGGATGTAGACATGTGCGTGCGGTTCGCCGGAGCGGTTCTGCGCCAGGCCGCCCACGGTGTGCACCGACAGTTCCTGCATCTGGAGTGTGGTGACGGCGTCCAGCATGTTCACCGTCACGAGCTGTCCCTCACCGGTGCGTTCGCGGTGCAGCAGCGCGGCGAGCACCCCCTCGAAGGCGGTGGACGCGGTGACGGCGTCCACGAGGTACTGGCCCGCGGCCTGCGGTGCCTCGCCGGCGCGGCCCGCGGAGAGCATGGCACCGGACATCGCCTGGAGCAGCAGGTCCTGCCCGGGGCGTTGGGCGTAGGGACCGTCCTCGCCGTAGCCGGAGATGGAGACGTACACGAGCGACGGGTTGATCTCCGCCAGCGAGGCGTAGTCGACGCCGAGGCGGTCGGCGACGCCGGGGCGGTAGTTCTGCAGGAAGACGTCGGCGTCGGCCACGAGCCGGCGGAGCACCTCTTTGCCGTCCGGGTCCTTGAGGTCGACGGCGAGGGAGCGCTTGTTGCGGTTCAGCGAGAGGAAGGAGACGTTGATCCGGTTACCGCCCGCGCCTCCCGCGGCTGCGTGACGCTGCCACTCCCCGGTGACCGGCTCGACCTTGACCACGTCGGCCCCGAGGTCGCCGAGCCGCTGGGCCGCGAACGGGCCGGCCATGGCGATGGAGCAGTCGAGAACCCGGTACCCGCTGAGTATCCCGGGCTTGTCAGGCGTCGTCATGGGACTCCTTGAAAGGGGAGGGAGGCGAAGAGGAGGGAGGGAAGGGAACTCGCCGCGCCGTCGCCGCATTTGTTGTTCCCCGCTCTGTTGTTAGCGCTACCGGCAGCGCTAACATTCACGCTATGCGGGCACCGCTCGCAGTGTCAACGCCCCGATCCGCCCCGCGGCGCCCGGCCGGCACCGGGAAGATGGGAACCACCGATGAGTCAACCGCAAGCAGCACTCGTGACCGGCGCCGGCGGCGCCCTGGGCCGCGCCATAGCCTCCCGTCTGGCCGCCGACGGGCACGATGTGGCCGTGCTCGACCGCGACGCCGCATCGCTGGAGCAGACGGTCGAGGAGGTGCGGAAGTCGGGTGCCCGCGTCTTGGCCCTGACCACCGACCTGCGCGACGCACAGGCGGTCGAAGCGGCCGTCGAACGGTCCGCGGCCGAGCTGGGCACCCTGCGCGTCCTGGTCAACAACGCCGCCGTGTACCCGAGCCGGCCCTTCCTCGATGTGCCGCTGGCGGAGTACGAGGATGTGGTCGCGGTGAACCAGCGCGCCTACTGGGTCGCCGCTCAGGCGGCCGCGCGCCGCATGGCCGGCACGGGCGGCGGGGCGATCGTGAACGTCGCCTCGATCACCATGCACGGGGGCTGGGACTCGCTCGCCGCCTACATCTCCACGAAGGGCGCGGCCGTCGCCTTCACCCGCGCACTCGCCCGCGAGCTCGGGCCTGCGGAGATCCGCGTCAACTGCGTCTCCCCCGGCGCGTTCCCCACGGCTGCCGAGGAGATCCACGACGATCCCGGGGCCTATACGCGGCATGTGCTCGACCATCAGGCTCTCAAGCGGCGCGGCCGCCCCGAGGAACTGGCCTCGGCTGTCTCCTTCCTCGCCGGACCGGACTCCTCCTTCGTCACCGGCCAGTGCCTGGAGGTCAACGGAGGGTGGGTGATGGCGTGAAGCTGAACGGACGCGACTACGACCGTCACGCCCTCGCCCGGCACGCGGGCGACCTCGCAGCCGCCGGCGGTGTGCGGTCCGTCGTCCTGGACGACGGCTCCGAACGCGGCATCCGCACGCTGGAGTTCCGTACCGGTGCCGGGCTTTCCTTCGATGTGCTCGTGGACCGGGCCATGGACCTCGGCGGGGCGGAGTTCCTGGGCCGCGGGTTCGGCTGGCGCTCCGCGACCGGGTTCCGCCACCCCGGCCTGCACGAGTACCGCGACGACGACGGCCTGTCGATGATGCGCAGCTTCTCGGGTCTGCTGCTCACCGCCGGTCTCGACCACACGCTGTTCGGCGCCGAGGTGGACGCCTCGCAATACCGCTACCCGCCGCGCCGCACCGCCTCCCACGCACTGCACGGCCGGGTCGGCAACCTGCCCGCCCGGCTCACCGGCTACGGCGAGCAGTGGCAGGACGAGGAGCACTGCGTCCTCTGGGCGGAGGGCGAGGTCCGCCAGGCCGCCGTCTTCGGTGAGCACCTGCGGCTCACCCGCCGCATCGAGGCCGATCTCGGCGGCACGGAGATCCGGCTCATCGACCGGGTGCGCAACGCCGGCTTCGACCCCACACCGCACATGTTCCTCTACCACATCAACGTCGGCTGGCCCTTCCTGGACGAGGGCGCGCGCTACGAGATGCCGCTGCGCCGCACGCTGTGGCAGAGCGACAGTGTCGCCGAACAGGGCGTCTCGAACACCGAGATGCCGGGCCCGCTGTCCGGATTCGTCGAGCAGGTCTACGAGCACGAACTGGAACCGGACGCCGACGGCTCGGTACGGCCCCGGCTGGTGAACGACCGCCTGGGGATGTACTTCGAGCTGGAGTACGACCAGGCGCAGTTCCCGTCCTTCTTCCAGTGGATGCACCTGCGCGAGGGCGCCTACGCCGTGGGCTTCGAGCCCTCCACGCACCATGTGCAGGGCGAGACAGCGGCCCGGGAGGACGGGTCCATGACGTTCCTGGAGCCGGGTGAGGAACGCCTGTACACGACGACGTTCCGGGTGGGCCGGACCGGCTGATCACCCGACGGAGCCGACCGCGTCGCGGGGCCGAGCACCGGCCCCGGCAACGGCGCGGCCACTCCGGACATGTGCGCACAGGGGGGCGACGGCGGGAGGCCGCCGGGCCCCGGGGCGTGTACGCGCAACCTGCTCGGCCCGGACCCGCCGGAAGACGACGGGCTGCGGCACGGCTACCGGCTCGTCGCCGACCGGGGGCGTGTCCCACGACGCGTTCGTCAACCCCGGCTTGTCGCCGGAGCCTGAGATCACATCACCGACGAGACGACCGCGCTCATCGCCTGCTTGCAGCATGGACCGATCGGGCGTTTCCCCTTGAGCGTGGACACCCTGATCATTGGATCGTGATGATCCATAGGACAGGAGTTCCCGTTGGGGACGTCGAAGTACTCGCCTGAGTTCCGGGCCGATGCCGTCGCGCTGTACCACTCCAGCCCGGTGGGACGTACGCGTCGGTGGCCAAGGACCTGGGCGTCAACCACGAGACGCTCCGCTCGTGAAGCTAGTCGAAGCAGCTGCCGACGGTAGTTAAAGAACAAGCTCAAGTACCTGTTTGCAAAGCTCCGGTGCGCGTTTACCCAGCCCAGGATTCGAACGGAGGGGAGTTTGGCGGCAAGGTCAGCGGCGCAGGGCGGCGAGTTCAGCGGGGTCGATGGCTCGGGTCAGCAGATGAAGGTCACGTTCGGGAGCAGGGCTCCGGCCCGCAGCGGCGCGTAGCCGGCGGGCTGGGTGTGCCTGCGACGGTCAGGTCGGCGAGTAGTCGTAGGGCGGCTTCGGATGGTGAGCCCGGTTCGGCATAGAAAACGGCTACGCGCTGACCTCCGTCGTTGGGGAGGGTCATGAACTCGGTTTGGAGCGCCATGGTGCCCACCATCGGGTGGTGGTAGGTGCGGGTGTCGGTGCCGCAGTCGCCGACGGTATGCGCCGCCCACAGCTTCGCGAACTCTGGGCTTTTGACCGTCAGTTCGCCTACGAGAGCGGCCAGGCCAGAGGCGCCGGAATGGCGGCCGGCGATGAGCCGCAGGTCGGCAACGGTGGAGCGCGCCTTGCGCGGCCAGTCGCCGTACAACTCGCGCATGTGGGGGTCGAGGAACAGCATGCGGGCGATGTTGGGGCGTTCGGTGCGCCGGTTCGGAGCGTCGAAGTCGAAGTGCCCGGCCAGCAGCGCGTGCGCCATCGGATTCCATGCGAGGACATCGAGGAAGCGACCCATGACCAGTGCGGGCACGTCCCCGAACGAGTCGATCACGAGCCGTACCCCTGGCCGTATCCTCTCGGGTCCGGCTGCTCCGCGACGCGCCTTCGCCTCCGGTCGGGCCAGTGCGTACAGGTGGGCGCGTTCGGCCTCGTCCAGGAGCAGGACACGGGCCACGGCGTCGAGCACGGCGTCCGAGGCGTTGGGGCTCTGCCCCTGTTCCAGTCGTGTGTAGTAGCCGGCACTCACCCCAGCAAGTTGAGCCAGCTCCTCACGCCGTAGGCCGGGCACCCGGCGGCGCCCCCCGAACGTGGGAAGTCCGGCGTCCTCCGGCTGTAGCCGCGCCCGCCTCGACCGCAGGAACTCGCCCAGTTCCCCTTGTGTGTCCATAGGCGCAAGTATCACGGACTCGCAGCCGCTGAGCCTGCACCTGTCAGGTGCAGTCGCCGCAAGTGCACACCTGGCGGGGGGCTGGATGAGGCTCACCGTCGGTCGCAGTCTGGTGTCCGGGCACGACAGCCCGTCGGGCCAAACGGAACGGAGAACATAGTGAAGATCATCGTGATAGGTGCGACGGGGACCATCGGCGGAGCGGTCGCCGAGGCGTTGGAGGCGCGCCACGACGTGGTGCGCGTGTCGCGCCGAGGCCCGGTGCGCACGGACATGGACGATGCCGCATCGATCGACACGCTCTTCTCGGAGGTCGGCCAGGTGGATGCGGTGGTGTGCTGCGCGGCAAGCGGCGGTCTGACACCGCTGGACACGCCGTCGGACGCGGACTACTGGCGCGGTCTTGAAGGAAAACTGATCGGACAAGTGAACCTGGTCCGCAGAGCGCTCACCCACGTACGGGACGATGGATCCGTCACGATCACCAGCGGGCGGTTCGTCGAACCTGTCCCAGGCAGTTCGCTCGGTCACCTGGTCAACGCAGGTTTGGAGGCGTTCGTACATGCCGCCGCCATCGAGATGCCGCGGGGCATCCGCCTGAACTCCGTCAGCCCCGGCTGGGTCCGCGAAACCCTCCTCGCCCTGGGCATGGACCCTGCCCCCGGCACCCCGGTGGCGGATGTCGCCCACACCTACGTGGACGCCGTGGAAGGCCGCGCCCACGGCCGCACGCTCCTCGTGAGCACGCCGTGAGTGCCTATGTGGGTGCTGCGCGCCCACCTGGCGGAGGCGACCGGACTCCCCGAAACGGTCGTCGTGAAATGCCTCCGCCCCGAGGGATACGGCCTCCGCACTGCTGAGGAGCTGACGCGGTGCGAGCACGCCGCGCTCGCCTTCATCGCCGACGACCTCCGTCTCGACCTCGCGCCAGGCCTGCACGCCGCCTCACCGGACTCCCGCCTGCTCGTGCTGGAGGACCTGTACCCACGCACCGAACTGGCAGAACTGCTGCACCGCGACGGCCACACCCCGGCCCTGGACGCCGAACTGACCGCCTTCGCCTCCTCGATGGGCGAGCTGGCCGCCGCATCCGCCGGCCACACCGCGCTGTTCAACGCCCGCCGCACAGCACTGGGCACCGGCGCCGACCGGCTGGGGGACTGGGAACACGCCTACACCGGTCTCTGGCGGAACGGGCGCGCCCGGGCCGCCGCCTTCGGCGTCCCGCTGCCCGCCGCCGCAGAGCGCGATCTGGAAACGGCCGTGGCCGAACTGGCAGATCCCGGCCCATTCCTGGCCCTGACCAACGGCGACACCGAGGCACACAACTTCCTGACCGGGCCGAACGGTGGCAAGCTGATCGACTTCGAAGGGGCGGGCTTCCGCCATGCCCTCACCGCCGCGACCAGCTTCGCCGTCCCCGGCCCGAACTGGTGGGGAGTATCGGGGCCGGGACAGGTCGAGGCGTTCCGTCGAGCCCTTGCCCGGACGGTCCCCGAGGCCGAGGACGACCAGCGGTTCGGCTTCGGCCTGGCTTCGGCTTCCATGGTCTGGGTAATGATGCGCACCGGCCGGCTCACGACACTGGACGCACACAGCCCCGGCAACGACTCCCGCACCCAGATGGTGGCCCTGCTGGAGTCCGGAGCCCGCACCGCGGAGGCACATCGGGTACTCCCCCACCTGGCGGCCTGGTGCCGGTCCACGGCGGCCCTGCTGCGTCGCCGCTGGCCCGACACCGACATCGACACCGCCGCCCCCTACACCTGGCGTGAACGGTAGCGCGGAGAGCCGGGCGGTCACCGCCATGGAGATGCCGCTGCGTGTGTTCGGGTTTGATGTCGGCGAATGCCTGGATGGTCGGCCACAGGCCGGTTGCACCGGCTGCGAGCGTCGCGCTCGTGGCGAGCGCACCTTGGACGGCTTCGGGGCGGAGTACGGCAAGGACGGCGCTCGTCGAACCCGGCACGGCACCGGAGCGGATGAGGGCGCTGGACCGGGACGCTTTGCTCATCTCGGCGGTAGCGGCGTTCAATTCGTCGCGGATGGAGAGCGCGATCCGTCCCAGGGCGACTTGGGAGTCGACGCTTCCAGCGCGTCATCGAATGCGAGGAGCCTGGAGCGCATGAAGTAGCGGAACTGGGTGCAGGAGTCGAACTCGTCGCTGGTGAGCTGTGCGAAGTCGCCGAGACTGAGCGGGAGACCCTGGGCACGACTCTGAAGACCGCCCACCCCCAGCAGTTCGCCGACGAGCAGCGATGTCCTGCGGACCGCAGAATCGCCGAGCGGCTGACCGGCCCCGGGGCCTGCCGCAGTGTCAGCGGTTTCGTCCGCACCGTGCCGGAGGGCCCTGCCCGGGGCTCCCGTGAGAGCACACCGCTCAGGAGCCCCGGATGAGCCACCCCTCGGTCTCGCCGTCGGGCCGATCGACAGCGGTCGATGCAGCACACAAGATCCTTTGCTGCGAGGTCGCGTTGCTCAGGGGTGCATCCGCGCGCCCTTGAGGACCTTGTCCACCGCGTTGCGTGGCCCGTAGACGGCCATCCCCACCAGATCGAGCTGGTCCGTGCCCACGGCCCGTACAGCCGCCCGGTTGTCGCGGTCGTTGCCCGTGCCGAAGAGATCCGAGGTGAAAACGGCCCTCGGCAGCAGACGGGACAGCGCACGACGGTGCGCCGTGGTCAGCATCTCCTTCGTCCCCTCGAAGACCAGCACGGGCTGGCGGAACATCGGCAGATACGCGGTGTCGTCGGCGTCCGCGTACGGCTCACCGATCACCTCGGGTGACGCCGTACCGAGCCCACTCACCACGAAGGCGGTCACATTCAGCCGCTGCCAGGGCTCCAGGTCCTCGCGCAGCAGTACGGCAATCTTCGTGTCGAAGCGGACAGGCACGGCCGCAGCCCCTGCGCCGGTCGCGGCCTCGGTCTCGTCGTTGGTTCTCATGCTTCGAGACTCCAGGGTGCACGCCTTCTCCGTCTTGTACGTTCTTTGCGTGATGCCCCAGCAGGAGATCTCCGCCTGGCGCCCTCCAGTCACGGGCGTCGTGGAGGTCTTCCATGCCCACTTCACCGAGCACGCGTACCCCATGCACGTCCACGACACCTGGACCCTGCTGATCGTCGACGACGGCGCGGTCCGCTACGACCTGGACCGCCGCGAGCGCGGCACCCCGAGCGGCACCGTCAGCCTGCTCCCGCCACAAGTCCCGCACAACGGCTCACCCGCCACTGCTCATGGCTTCCGCAAGCGCGTGCTCTACCTTGAGACGACACAGCTCGACGAGCGTTTCATCGGGCCGGCGGTGGACAGTCCGGACCTCACCGACCCCGTCCTGCACAGACGCGTCGGACAGCTCCACACGGCCCTCGCCAACCGGGGAGACGAGTTCGAGGCGGAGAGCCGTCTGGCCCTCATCAGTCAGCGCCTGCGCGCGCACCTTCGGCCTGGGCCGGCCGTCCGCGGCGCAGCGCCCGACCGCGGCGTCGCCCAGAACCTGCGTGACCTTCTCGACGAGCGGCTGATCGAAGGCATCGCCCTGGAAGAGGCCGCGCGCCTGGTTCATGCCCACCCAGCACATCTCGTACGCGCCTTCAGCTCCGCCTTCGGCATTGCACCCCACCAGTACGTGACGTCCCGCCGCGTCGATCTGGCCCGCCGCCTGCTGCTCGACGGACAGCCGCCGCGAGAGGTGGCGACCGCCGCCGGCTTCTACGACCAGTCCCACCTCACCCGGCACTTCAAGCGGGTCGTGGGCATCACCCCGGGCCGGTACGCCCGTGCCGGGGCGGTCAATTGAGCACGGGCCGGGATCCCTGGTGAGGAAGCAGGACGACGCGGCGCAGGCGCTCACTCGGGAGTGACGTGGCCCGCAGCCGCTTGTTCCAGCCGGGCTGCTTCGGGGCGTACGGGAAGATGCCCCCTCAGGTGCGTGCGCGAGTAGCACACCAGCGCGACTCCGAGGAGAAGTCCAGCGGCGCCTGCGCGACCATCACGTCCCGACCCCGGATGAGCGCAGTGTCTTGCGGTGCGGCAGTTCGGGGAACCACAGCCCTGTCGGAAGCGGCCGCCGTCGTCGCGGACGGCGGCCGCCTCGGCCATGACGAGGCCGAGGAAGCCACCGTGCCGAGCCTGGCGGCCGTGGTGCGGATACGAGTGCCCCCGCCACCCGCACCCGCACCCGCACGGATGGAACGGCCGTGCGCCATCGGCGCGTGCGGGATGCAGAGGGCCCGGTGTCAGGAGAAGTCGGTGATGACGACGCGGGCAGTGGTGCCGTCCTTCAGGGACTCGTAGCCGCTCTCGATGTCGGCGAGCCCGATCTCCTTGGAGACCAGGTCGTCGAGGTTCATCCGGCCCTGGAGGTACATCGAGGCGTAGAACGGGATGTCCCGCTTGAGGTGGGAGGAGCCCATGTAGACGCCCTGGACCTTCTGCGACCCGGAGAGGACGGCCATGGCACTGACGTCGATACCCGCGTCGTTGCCGCCGACACCGATGAGGTAGAGACCGCCGCCCTTGCCGAGCATCTGCATGCCCTGGGCGGTGACCGGACGGACGCCGACGAAGTCGAAGACGTGGTCCGCGCCGTGGCCCGTGATACCGCGGACGGCCTCGACCGGGTCCGCGGTACGCGAGTTGACGACATGGGTGGCGCCGAACGCCTTGGCACGCTCCAGCTTGCCGTCCTCGATGTCGGTCACGATGATCGTGCCGGCGCCGGCGATCCGGGCACCGCTGACCGCGTTCATTCCGACGCCGCCGGCACCCATGACGACAACGGTCTCGCCCTGCTGGACGTTCGCGCTGTTCAGGACGGCCCCGGCGCCGGTGAGCACTCCGCAGCCGATGAGGGCGGCCTGCGCCCAGGGCATCTCGTCAGGGATGACGGCAAGCTGGTTCTCGTGGATCAGGGTCTCCTGGGCGAAACCGCCCAGGCCCATGCCCTGCGCCACCGGGGCACCGTTCCAGGTGATGCGGGGGGCCTGGCCGGGGGCGCGCAGGGTCGCCTCGGGGCGCAGGCAGATGTGGGTGCGGCCGGCGAGGCAGTTCACACAGGCCCCGCAGTACTGGATGAGGCTGCCCACGACGTGGTCGCCCACCTTGACCTGGCTGACCTCCGGACCGACCTCGGTGACGACGCCGGCCACCTCGTGGCCGAGGACGACGGGGAATTCCCCGCCGATGAAGGTGGCGACGCTCAGGTCGGAGTGACACAGGCCGGACGCCCTGACCTCGACGCGCACCTCATGTCCCGTGGGTGCGGCGAGCTCGACGTCCTCGACAACGAAGCCCTTGCCGAGACCCTTGGTGACGGATGCCTTCATGATGCTGCTTCTTTCGTATGCGGGCCGCGGGCACCGCCGGGGTGGGGAGGCGCCCGGGAAGGAACACCGCGCGGGGCCGGGCGGGCTCGACGGATGTCGGCGGGCGAGGACGGGCGCGGCCGTGGAAACGGCCCGCAATGGTGCTTCCGGGCCGCTCTGCCACGTCGGCCATTGTGGCATCGCGCAACCGAAAAGAAAAGAGACACATGTCGATCAGTGCACGTGGGAGGGGTGCGAGCGGCGCAGCGATAGGCTGTGCCGATGCACGGAAGCAAGCAGTCCCCCGCCGACCGCCGGCCCTGCGGCCCTCAGCCGCCCGCCGTGGGGGACGACAGCGAGGAAGCTCTCGACGTCCGCACCCGCCGCACCCGCGCGCGCCTGCGCGAGGCGGTGCTCCGACTGGCCGCGCAAAGGCCGGTCGAGGACATCTCCGTCGCCGATCTGGTCCGCGCCGCCCGCATCAACCGCACGACCTTCTACAAGCACGCCGAAAGCCCGGCGGCTGTCCTGGAGCAGGTGCTGTACGCAGACCTCGACGAAGTACGCGCAGGCTGGCTCACCGACACCGTCACCGCGGAACTGACCGCGCACGAGATCTGGGAACGCGCCTCCGGCGCACTCGTCGACCACCTCGAACGCCACGACGCCATCTACACCGCCGGACTCGCAGGACGCCGCAGCGCCGTTCTGCACCACCTGCTCGTCGACCACTTCACCACGTCGGTCCACACCCTCCTCGACCAGGACCCAGAACTGCTCCCCGGCGGGGAGGGACCGGCCGCCTGGCGCGCCGACGCATACAGCCGCTTCGTCGCCCACGGCGAAGTCGGCCTCGTCGAGGCATGGCTCTCCCTCCCCACTCCACGCGACCGCCGCCTGTTCACCTCCGCCGCGGCAACCCTCCTCCCGCCCTGGCTCGCGACGCGACCACGCCAGGGCTGATCCCCGCCCTCGCCGCGTGTGCCGCCGAACCCCCGGAACGTCCGGCACCAGCGACAGAATCGGGCACGGGACGCCCTGCCGTGCGACGGGCAGGACCGTCTCGGCGCGCCCTCCACGCGTACAGAGATGCGGCGTGACCTGCACGGGTCCACCTGTCGGCAACCGCACGGGTCCGTGTCAGGTGCCGAGCCAGGCGAGGGCGGCCACGGCCATGGCGCTGACGCCGGTGTCCAGAGTGGGCTGGATGACGACGGCGAAAGCGGGACTGTGGTTGACCGGGACGTCCTGGGCGATGGTGCCGTTCCTGGCGGCCTCGGCGTAGCGGCCGGGGTCGGTGCCACCGATGCCCCAGTAGGTGAACGGCACACCGAACGCCTTGGGGATCTCGCTCATGTCCTCGCTGGCGGTCTGCAGGTCGATGGTGTGTGCGTCGTCGCCGAAGTGGGCGGCGAACGCCTCGGCGACGCGCCGGGTCGGCGCCTCGTCGTTGACGGTGGGCGGAAAGGAGGTGATCCGTTCGATCTCGGGTGGCCGGGGCGAGCGGGAGGCCGCACACTCGGCTTTGACGATCCGTTCGATCGCGTCCAGGACCTGGGTGCGCGAGGCGTCGTCGTAGGTACGCACGTTGAGCTGCATGACGGCGCTGTCGGGGATGGTGTTGGGGCCCGAACCGGCGTGGATACTGCCCACGGTGAGCACGGCGGGGGTGGTGGCGGCCAACTCCCGGGCCACGACGGTCTGCAGGCGTACGACGATCATCGCGGCCATCACCACCGGGTCGACCGCGGCCTGGGGCATGGAGCCGTGTGCCCCTCGTCCGTGCACCGTGATACGCAGGCTGTCCGCGGCCGACAGGAACGGCCCGGGGCGGGTGCCGACGTAGCCTGCCGGATAGGGCAGGACGTGCTGGGCGAGGACCACGTCGGGCTTGGGCGACTTGGACGTCAGACCGTCGTCGATCATGGCAGTGGCGCCGTCACCGTTCTCCTCCGAGGGCTGGAGGAGCGCCACGAAGGTACCCCGCCAGGCGTCCTTGGCCTCAGCCATCAGGCGTGCGCAGCCGATCAGGCAGGTCACGTGCACATCGTGCCCGCAGGCGTGCATGACCGACTGCTCGGTGCCGTCCGGACCGATGGCGGTCACGGTGGAGGCGTAGGGCAGGCCGGTCTGTTCGCGTACGGGAAGGGCGTCCATGTCGGCGCGGGCCATGACCGTCGGGCCGTCGCCGTTGGCCAGGACCCCGATCACGCCGGTTGTCCCGATGCCGTCGGTGACTTCGTAGCCGAAGGCCCGCAGGGCGTCGGACGCCTTCTTCGCGGTGCGATGCTCCCGCAGGCCGAGTTCCGGGTGTCGGTGCAGGTCCTTGTACAGGACTTCAAGGTCGGAGCGGATGCCGTCGAGGCCGGCCAGCACGGTGGTGACACGGTCGGTCATGGTGACTCCTTGGACGGGGGGACTGCTCGCCTTCCCCGGTTCGGGTGGCGGGAAGCGGTCAGCGAGGGCGTAGTCGGTCGACGCGACCGGCGTGCCGTGCTGCTGCAGCACCTCCCTGGTCGTCCCCCGCCCAGGCCGGAGGCGATACCGACGACCAGGAACCCCAACAGGTCCGGGCCGGGCGTCCGGGCCACGGCACCACCCGGCGGCGCGCACGGGAAGACGTCGGCAAGGTCCAGGTGACGCTTCGCCCTGTCAATCCGGGGAGAGATCCAATAACTCGGCATCACGAGCGCACCGGACATGAGGCAAGCATAGGCGCGATATGTCCTGACATGCCGCGTTCTCCCCTCGATGGGCAGTTCGATCACATGGTCGTGTGTCACGAGGCGGTGGCTGCACCGGGACATGGGGCCGCGCGGGCCTGTTCGATCTTCATACACCGGACAACATGCGCGGGTGTCTCCATGCCCCGCACTCACCGGCCAAGATCAATCGCAGGTCGGCCGGCGTTATGGTCGGGGCATGACACCACCCGTTGCCGGCAGTGCCTTCGACTCGCTCCGCCTCGACGCCGTGCCCGACCAGGAGGCGCTGCGCCGGGCCTACGAACTCCCCAGCGACGCTGCCGTGCGCAAGCAGATGAACGAACTCACCGAAAAGACAAGACAGTTGATCGGATGCTCATCGCTGGTCCTGGTCGCCAGCGCGGACGCCGAGGGCAATTGTGACGTTTCCCCGCGCGGCGGCCCCGCCGGGTTCGTCGCCGTCCTGGACACACGGACGGTGGCGATACCGGACGCGACCGGTAACAAGCGTCTGGACACCCTGCAGAACGTCGTCGCCACCGGACGGGCCGGGCTGCTGTTCATCATCCCGGGGCGCACCACGACGCTCAGGGTGAACGGCCGGGCCTGCGTCTCCACCCGCCCGGAGCTGCTGTCGCAGCTGACCGCCGTGGGCAAGCCGCCCGCCAGTGCGCTGGTGCTGGGGATCGAGGAGGTCTACCCGCACTGCCCCAAGTCGCTCCTGCGTAGCGGGGCCTGGAAGCCGGAGCAATGGCTCGCGGCGGGTGCCCAGCCGACCTCGGCCGAGGTGACGCTGGCCCAGCTGCGGATGCCGGAGCTGACGATCGCCGACATCGAGCAGGCGGAGGCGGATTCGCTGAAGTACCGGTACGAGTAACCGGCCGACCCTGCGATTGCCGAACCACCGGCCCGCCGAACCCCCGGACCAGCACGCCCCAGGATCAATCTCGGGGCATCCCGTAAGCGCGAGGGAGCCGAACGACCGTGGCTCGGCCCTCCGTGAGAAGGGTCGCCGCCCACCGGGACCTGTTCGCGCTATCGGGGGGTCAGGACGGAGAACTCATTGCCGTCGGGATCGGCCATCACCACCCGGCCGGCCTCGTCCTGGCCGATGCCGATGCGAGTCGCCCCCAGGGAGACGAGACGGTCGGCCTCCGCTTGCTGATCACCGTCGGCAGGTGGGGCCATGTCGAAACGCAGCCGGCTCTTCCCCGTCCTCGGCATCAGCGGCGGACCGCCCCACGTGATCTTCGGACCGCCATGCGGCGAGCGGATCGCGGTCTCCTGGTCCTGGTCCCAGACCAACGGCCAGCCCAGTGCCTCGCTCCAGAAGTACCCGACCTCCTGCGAACCGTCGCACGCGAGCGCTCCGATGAATCCGCAGTCGGCAAGGAAGTTGTTGCCCGGCTCGATGACGCAGAACTCGTTGCCCTCGGGGTCGGCGAGCACCACATGCCCCTCCTCCGGCCGTTGCCCGATGTCGATGTGCCGGGCGCCGAGTCCGAGCGACGTCGCGACCGTCTTCTGCTGATCCTCAAGGGACGCGCTCGTCAGATCGAAGTGCATCGGGTTCTGGCCGCTCTTCTCCTCCCGGGTCGGGAGAAACCGGATCCGGAACCCGGTGTCATCGTTCGGCAGGAGGACGATGCCGTCGTGGGCGTCGTCAGTCGTCTTCCAGCCCAGCAATCCGGACCAGAAGCGCGCGAGACGGAGCGGGTCGTCCGCGTCGATGCACAGCGCGTGAAAGTGAGAAGTCATCCCTCGGCATTCCGATCTGCTGACCCGCTGCCCCACCCTCCGATCGGGTAGGGCAGACCACCAGCGAGAAGGCTTTCATCCAGGTAGTGGCTGGAGCCTGCCCAGACGTCGTCAGCCGGTCAACTCATTAACGACCCGCGTCAACCGCCGTCGTCGCAACCGCCTTCCGCGTTCACCACGTCACAGGCTCGTGAGGAGGTCGTCGAGCGGGGGCGGTACCTGTTCGGGGTCGAGGGCCTCGACGAGGAGGTGGCCGTAGCGGATCTTGCGGCCCTTCTTCGTGCCGAGGAAGCGCCGCAACTGCTGCGGCCGGGGGCGACTCTGCTGTGCGGGCTGGCGCAGGAAGGTCTCCCAGGCACGGAAGTCGCCCTCGGCCCGGACGACCTCCTCGACGCTTGCCGTGCCCAGCGCGCGGATGAGCTCGTCCTCCAGGTCCGCCACGCACACGAAAAAGCCTTGCTGCGGCGCCCCGGCCCGCTTCAGGCCGCGGTCGTAGAAGCTCTGCTCGCCCTCGTCGCACAGTCCGGTCAGGCGCAGGCCAAGACCGGGTGGCCCGAGAAGACCGGCGTAGCGGCCGATGTTCATCGCCCCACCCATCGGCACGACGCACACCCCCTCGGCGGCCAGGTCCCGGCCACGGCGGGCGGCCAGTGCCTCAACGGCCGCGAGGTCACTCAGCCCTTCCAGCAGCACCGCCGTCCGCACCCCCAGTCGCACAGCCAGATCACTCGCCGGCCCGCCCGCACCGCCGGCCGCCCAGCCACTGACCTCGTCCCGGAACGCCCGCATCTCCGCCATGGAGCGAGTCTGCACCTTCCCCGGCCGGACGGCACAGCAATATGCGACGGCCCCTCAGCAACCAGCAACGGCGACAGCAACAGCGCGGGCGCCGGTCCGGACAAGGCTCGCCCGGCACCGCCGGCCGCCCTCTCATGTGAATGCGGCCGTCGGTCGCCTGCTCGGAGTCCGGAACCGGAGGGAACACGGTGAAGACCGTGGCAGAGGTGAAGCAGAGCCGGCGGCGACCTGCACGGGGGCAGGGTCGGTGTGGACCAGGGGGGCGCTTGGGCTTCAAGGGTGACGCGGTCGCCGCGGGAGGCCCCCGGACCCGGCGGACGCACATCACGTACCGTCGGCGGGGAAGGAGGTGGCCGCGTTGATCGACGAACTCGACCGCAGCATCATGCAGGCCCTCACCCTGGACGGCCGTACGCCGTACACGGCGCTCGCCCGGAAACTCGGGGTCTCGGAGGCGACCGTGCGCCAGCGGGTGTCCCGCCTCCAGGAGAGCGGCGCTCTGCGCATCGTGGCGCTGTGCAACCCGCTCACGCTGGGCCACCAGTCCGTCCGGCTGATGATCCAGGTCCGTGACCTCACGCCGCGCGCGGTCGCCAAGAGCCTCGCCGACATGCCGATGATCAACCATGTGGCACTGTGCGCGGGCAGTCAGGACATCTTCCTGGAGGGCACCTGCCGCGACCAGGCGCAGCTGGTGCAGCTGCTCGACGAGATCCGCATGCTGCCGGGGGTGTCCCGGGCCCAGGTCCTGCTGCTCCTGGAGTTGTTCAAGGACTACTCCTACAACGGCCTCAACAGCGCGGTGGGCCAGGCCGTCACCGGCTCCTGACAAGCCCGGGGCCCCGGTCCCGGCCGGGTCACGGTGGCAGGATGCGCTGGTCCGGGGTGGCCGGCACCTCCCGGAAGCCCGCCCACAGATAGGTGTCCTTCACCACTTCCAGCACGGTCAGGGCCTCGGCGTGGGCGACGCCGTTCACCCGGCGCACCCGTTCCGTGAGCAGCTCGGACAGGTGCTCCAGATTCCGGCAGCGGACGTCGGTGATCAGGTCGTAGGGGCCGACGCACGAGGCGACGTACCGCACCTCCGGCATGCGGGACAGCTCCCGGGCGACCAGCGCCACCGGGATGTGCTGGACCCGCACCGCCAGGTGCACCTCCATCTCCCCCACCCGCACAGCGTCCGTCATGCCCACCACCTGGATCGCGCCCCGGCGCCGCAGGCGCTGGAACCGGGACCGCACCGAGGCCTCCGACAGGCCGATGGAGCGCCCGATCTCGCCGAACGATTTCCGTCCGTCGACACGCAGCTGGTCGATGATCTGCCGGTCCAGGTCGTCGATCACACCGGCACCTCCGTTCCGTTCTCCCCACCATCTTCACCCTGCGGCATTTCGGCGCCGTTGCGAGATGCGTGGAATTCAGACCCTGTTTCCACTGGATTCGATGTAAACAGCTCTGTTCAGGGCCTTGTGCCCCGACGGAGGCTAAGGGGCACGGCACGAACGGACGATCATCCGGACGTGCGCGACCGTTCCCGGAGGAGGCTCAGCGCATGCAGGCAGTTCCACCCCCCGCCGCCCAGGGGCCGCGGTGACCGTCACCGCCGCGCCGCCGGCATCCTCCCTCGCGCCGCCGAAGCCCCCGGCACGCGCGGGCCGGCTGCGCGAGCGCGCGGTCACTCTCGCCCTGCTGGCCCCGGCCGGTCTCACCGTCGTGGCGCTGGTGCTCGTACCCCTGGTCATGGTGGTGCGCAACAGCTTCGCGCTGCCGGACGCGTACGGGGGCATCCAGGGCGGTTTCACGCTCTCCAACTACGGCGAGCTGTTCGACCCGGTCTATCTGAAGGTCTTCGGTTACAGCCTGGGCATGGCGGCCTTGAACACGGTCGTCTGTCTGGTACTCGGGTACGTCGTCTCGTACTACCTCGCGGGGCGTCCGCCGCAGCGCCAGGGCATCCTGCTCCTGCTGATCATCGTGCCGTTCTGGACCGACTTCCTGGTGCGCGCCTTCGCCTGGATCAACCTGCTCAGCCCGGGCGGTCCGGTCAACGCGCTCACCGACGCGGTGGGGCTGACCGACGGACCGACGCAGTGGATCCCGAGTCAGGGCGCGTCCTTCGTGGGCCTCGTCTACGCCTTTCTTCCCACCGCGATCTTCCCGATCTACGCGACACTGCGCGGGGTGGATCCCTCGCTCGGGGAGGCGGCGCGGGACCTGGGCTGCGGCTGGTGGCGGGTGCACACCAAGGTGCTGCTGCCGCTGGTGCGGCCGGGAATGCTCGCCGCCGCACTGCTCACCTTCATCCCCACCCTCGGTGTGTTTGTGATCCCGGTTCTGCTCGGCGGCGGGAAGAACCAGCTGGTGGGCAACCTGATCGTCACGCTGTACACCGAGTTCCGCAACCAGCCCATGGGCGCGGCGGCCTCCGTCGTCCTGCTGGTCCTGATGATCGCGTCGGTGGCGGTCCTGGGCACCGCGGCCCGCCGGCTGAGGAGGAAGACCTCATGAGCGGCCGCACCCAGCGCACCGGGCGCCTGCCCGATGCCGTCACGGCCTGGCTGGCCCGGGGCGTCATCGTCTTCCTCTACATCCCGATCGTGGTCGTCGTGGTCCTGTCGTTCAACGACTCCGACGTCACCTACAAGTGGGCCGGCGCCAGTACCCGCTGGTACGGCGAGCTGGTCCAGGACACCGACCTGCTGTCCGCGCTGCGCGTGAGCGCCGAGGCGGGGATCATCTCGGCGACACTGGCCACCCTGGGCGGCCTCCTCGCCACCATGGGCATGGCCCGGCTGGGCCCGCGGGGACGGGCCCTGTTCTCGGGGAGTCTGTTCCTTCCCCTGGTGATCCCCGAGATCGTGCTCGGCGTGGCCCTGCTGTCGGTGTTCGGCATGCTCCGGGCGAGCCTCGGACTGACCACCCTTGTCCTCGGCCACCTCGTGGTGACTCTGCCGTACGCGGCACTGATCGTGCTCGGTGCGCACCGAGCCCTGGACTCCTCCCTGGACGAGGCGGCGGCCGACCTCGGCTGCGGAGCCTGGCAGCGGTTCCGGCTGATCACCCTGCCCCTGCTGAAGCAGGCTCTGCTGGCGTCCTGGCTGCTGTGCTTCACGATCTCCTTCGGCAACATCGTGATGTCCACCTTCACCAGTGGCGTCGGCACCACGACTCTGCCACTGCGGGTGTACTCGCTGCTGAAGACGGGCCTCACTCCGGAGATCAACGCCCTCGGCACACTGCTCGTGCTCTTCACTTTCGTGATCATCCTCGGCGCCGGGCTCCGCCAGATGCGCCGCGTCCTGATCGGCGAGGAACGCGGCTGACCCGCCCGGCCACCCCGGTTCCCACCCCCTTCACCCGCACTTCACCCGCACCGTCGCGCCGTACGTCCGTCCTGCCCGCACCACCTCGGTACGTCCCTGAAAGGCCTCGCCATGCCCCGTACCACCGTTTCGAGAGTGCTTCTGGCCACCTCGGTGCTCACCGCCACCGCCGTGCTCGCCACCGCCTGCGCAGGCTCCGACTCCCCCACCGCGGGCTCCTCCGGCGGCGGCAAGGAACTGCACGTCTACGCCTGGACCGGAGAGATCCCCGACACCGTGATCAAGGGCTTCGAGAAGGAGACCGGTGTCAAGGTCACGGTCGACACGTTCGACAGCAACGAGACCATGACCGCGAAGCTCAGCTCCGGGTCGTCCGGCTACGACCTCGTCGAGCCCAGCCAGTACACCGTGCAGCAGCTCATCGGGCAGAAGCTCATCGAGCCCCTGGACCACGCGCAGATCAAGGGCCTCGACAACCTGGCCGACAAGTTCCGCGACCCGTCCTACGACAAGGGCAACAAGTACAGCGTGCCGTGGATCTGGGGCACCACCGGCTTCGCCTACAACGACACCTGTATCAAGTCGGCCAGCAGCTGGAAGACCCTGTTCGACAGCACATACAAGGGCAAGCTGTACATGCTCGACAACATGCTGGCCGCCTACATCGCCGGCCTCCAGGTCACCGGGCACCGGGCCACCAGCACCGACAAGGACGAGATCGCCGAGGCGACGTCGGCCCTGCAGAAGCAGAAGAAGATACTCGCCGGCTACAACTCCACCAACTACCCGCAGCTGCTCTCCACCGGCCAGGCGTGCGCGGCGGAGGCGTGGAGCGGCACCGCGATGGC
This sequence comes from Streptomyces sp. NPDC058051, assembly GCF_042885475.1. Classification (NCBI taxonomy): domain Bacteria; kingdom Bacillati; phylum Actinomycetota; class Actinomycetes; order Kitasatosporales; family Streptomycetaceae; genus Streptomyces; species Streptomyces sp. NPDC058051. Next base: position 789,077 of record NZ_JBHVRW010000001.1, on the reverse strand, counting down.
GAAGGTCGTGCAGTCCGACAAGCACGTGCACTACGTCATCCCCGAGGAGGGCGGCTCCATCTGGACCGACGGCCTCGCCGTCGCCAAGGGCGCCAAGAACCTCACCTCGGCGTACAAGTTCATCAACTACCTGCTGCGTCCGGAGGTCGCCGCCAAGGCCACCGACGACGGCTCCTCCGCCAGCGCCAACCAGGCCGCCCGCACGTACATCAAGAACCAGGACGCCCTGACCAACCCGGCGATCTACGCCCCGGACGCGGCCATCGAGCACGCCGACTTCCTGCTCGACCCGGGCACCGCGATGCAGTACTTCCAGCAGGGCTGGACCAAGGTGAAGGCGTCCTGAGATGACCACCACGAACCCCACGGCCCCGGCCGTCCGCCTCTCCGGTGTCGGGAAGGTCTTCAGCGGCACCCACGCGGTCCGCGACGTCACGCTGGACATCCGGCAGAACGAATTCTTCTCCATCCTGGGCCCCTCGGGCTGTGGGAAGACCACCCTGATGCGCATGATCACCGGCTTCGAGGAGCCCTCCGAGGGCACCGTCGAGCTCGGCGGCATCCCGGCGACCGGAGTGCCGGCGCACAAGCGGGACCTGAACATGCTCTTCCAGAGCTACGCCCTCTTCCCGCACCTGAGCGTCGCCGACAACATCGCCTTCGAGCTGAAGGTCCGCAGGCTGCGGCCCCGGGCCGAGATCGCGGGCGCGGTGCGCGAGGCACTGGCCCTGGTCCGGCTCGACGGCTACGGCGACCGGACGATCTCCCAGCTGTCCGGCGGTCAGCGCCAGCGCGTCGCGATCGCCCGCGCCCTGATCGCCCGGCCTTCCCTGCTGCTGCTCGACGAGCCGCTCGGCGCGCTGGACAAGAAGCTGCGCGCCGAGATGCAGCTGGAGCTGAAGAAGATCCAGCGGGAGGTCGGGGTGACCTTCGTGACCGTCACTCACGACCAGGAGGAGGCGCTGACCATGTCCGACCGGATCGCTGTCATGGACGGCGGCCGGGTCGTGCAGGTCGACACCCCGGAAGGCGTCTACGAGCGCCCCGCCAGCCGGTTCGTCGCCGCTTTCATCGGCACCTCCAACTTCCTCGCCGGTAAGGCCGACGGCCGTGCGCTCGCCGTCGACGGGCTCGGCACCCTGCGAACGCCCGACACGGACCTGACGGGCGAGGCATATCTCGCCATCCGCCCGGAGAACGTCGGAGTGTGCGGCGACGAGAGTGCGGTACCGCCCGGCAGCGCCGTACTGCCCGGCACTCTCCAGCAGTCGGTGTATCTCGGCAGCGCCGTCCGCCATCACCTCACACTCGCCGACGGCAGCACGTTCGTCGCGGAAACACACGCCTCCGGGACGGCCGGTCTCACCTCGGGCGGCCGGGTGTGGGCCCACTGGAAGCCCGACGCCGCCCGGATGCTCGCCGAGTGACCGCCGCACCCCTCGGCCGCACCGCCGGCCCGGCAACCGCACTCACGCCCGCCCCCGCCCATCTGCCCGAGCCCACCAAGGAGATACGACCGTGAAGGTCGCCGCAGCCCAATACGCCCCCACCGCCGACGTCGGCGCCAACCTCAAGGTCGTCGAGTCCATGGCGCGCGAGGCCGCGGCCACGGGCGCCGAACTCGTCGTCTTCCCCGAGGAGTCGATGATCCCGGCCGAGTCCGCCGGAAAGCCGCTGCACCGCGCGGCCGAGGCCCACTGGCCCGTCTTCCTGACCGCGCTGTCCCGCATCGCCGTCGACCACGGCATCGCCGTCATCGCCGGCGGCTACGAACCCAGCGGCCACTCCCTGCCGTACAACACCATCGCGGCGGTCTCCGCGGACGGTGAACTCCTGGGCCGCTACCGCAAGATGCACCTCTACGACGCCTTCGACTACCGGGAGTCCAGCGAGGTGCAGCGTGGCGACGAGGGACCGGTCGTCGTGCGCATCGGGGAGTTCAACGTCGGCCTGGTCAACTGCTACGACCTGCGCTTCCCCGAGTTCACCCGGGCGTTGGTGGAGATGGGCGCCGACCTGCTGTCCGTGTCGGCGGCCTGGGTGCGCGGCCCGCTGAAGGAGGACCACTGGACGACGCTGCTGCGCACCCGGGCGATCGAGAACACCTGCTGGGTGGTGGCGGCCTCGCTGACCACACCCGACTGCATCGGAATGAGCATGGCGATCGACCCACTGGGCGTGGTGCGTGCGGCGCTCGGCGAGGAGGAACGCTCGCTGCTCGTCGTGGAGGCGGACAAGCACCGCATCGACCGTGCCCGCACCGTGCTGCCCGTGCTGCGCAACCGCCGCATCATCATCGGACCGAGGTGACCGTCATGCCCCTGGACATCCGCGATCTGACCGAAGTGCCGCCCCTGGACGAGGAGTTGGCGGGACGTCTGGCCCGAGTGGACTTCCCCACCCTCGGCCACTACCTGGAGGAGGGGTTCTGCGACCCTGCGCTGCGACGCATGACCGGTACCGGCAAGCTCGTCGGCCGCGCGATCACCGTACGGATCACGGCCACCGACTCCACGATGCTGCACCACGCGGCAGGTCTCGTCGGCCCCGGTGACGTCGTGGTCGTCGACTGCGGCGGCGACCGCAGGCACGCCCCGCTCGGCGAGGTCGTCGTCCACGCCCTGGCGGCGCGCGGCGCGGCCGGAGCCGTCGTGGACGGCATGTGCACCGACATCGGCGCCCTGCGCGAGGTGGGCCTGCCCGTGTACGCCTACGGCTCCTGCCTCCTCACCACCAAGTTGCACGGCCTCGCCGACGGCGCCCTGGGCGCTCCGGTCTCCTGCGGCGGCGTCCCGGTGCGGGCCGGCGACCTGGTCCTCGGCGACGAGAACGGCCTCCTTGTCGCGCCCGCCGCCCGGCTGGCGGAGGTCGTCGACGAGGCGCTCGCCGACGATGCCGAGGAACCCGGCCTCATCGCCGAACTGCACCGCGGACACCCGCTCGGCACCCTCACCGGGGCCTCCCGCACCCTCGAAGATCTCCTGCACCCCTCCCCCACCACCGCGTGACCTCGGCCGACCGGCCCGCACGCACCGACCCCGCAAGGACGTACCGATGTTCCTCAAGGCAGCCATCAACGGCGGCCGCACCCGCGCCGAGCACCCCGCTGTCCCGGTGACCCCGGAGCAGATCGCCGCCGATACGGCCGCCGTGACCGCCGCCGGCGCCGATGTTGTCCACCTTCATGTCCGCACCCCGGACGGCGGCCAGACGATCGCGCCCGGCGCCCTCGCGGAGGTACTGCGCGCGGTGCGGGCGACCGCACCGGGCGCAGTGGTCGGGACCACCACCGGTCTGTGGACCTGCTCGGGCCCCCAGGAGCGCTACGACCTCGTCAAGTCCTGGGAGGCGCTGCCGGACTTCGCGTCCGTGGCCTTCTGCGAGGAGGGAGCCGCCGAGACCGCGGCACTCGTCGTTTCCCGGGGCATGACACTGGAAAGCGCGGTATGGAGCACGGACGACGTGCCCGCCCTGCTGGCGTCACCGACTCTGGCGGACAACGTGCGGATCCTCATCGAGCCGATGGACGAGGACCCGCGGACGGCGGTGGCGCACGCCCGGGAGATGGCCGCCCGCATCCGTGCCGCCGGAGTCACCTGCCCCCTGCTCTACCACGGAGAGGCGGCCACGACCTGGGCCGTGGTGCGCGCGGCGCTGGCGGACGGCCACCAGGTCCGCATCGGCTTCGAGGACGGCGTGGACCTGCCGGACGGCACCCTCGCCCACGACAACGCGGCGCTGGTCGCGGCGGTGCGTGCGCTGGCCTCCGGCTGAGTCGCGCATCGGCCGGCCTTCGCCGCACCGCCGACGGACCACCTGCTCCTCGCCTCGGCGGGCCCGCGGCCCGGGCCGGATCGAATGATCCGGCCCGGGCCGCGATTCGCCCCGTGATCGGCCCGCGACGGCGGCGCGGTGGCCGGGCTCGCTGGCACCGCCCCGGCTGTCCGGAATCACGTCGAGGCGTTTGGCCGCGCTGATCACGGCGACCAGGGAGACCGGGGAGACCCACGCGGTGATCGGGTGGCGGTCAGGAGTCGGTCTTGATCTTCTTCATCGTCAGGTGGGATTCGACGCGCAGGATCCCGGGCAGGCCGGTGAGCTTGCCGGTGAGGAAGGCCTCGTAGGCCGCGTGGTCGGCGACGGCGACGCGGAGGAAATAGTCCGGGCGGCCGAACATCCGGCGGAACTCGACGACTTCTTCGTAGGAGGCCAGCGTGTCCTCCAGCGCCTCGATGGTCTTGAGGTCGTTGGCGTAGACCTCGACGTCGATCATGACTTCCAGGCCGCGGCCGATGGCTTCGGAATTGATGACGGCACGGTAGCCGGTGATGACGCCGGCTTCCTCCAGACGCTTGAGGCGGCGCAGGCACGGCGGCGGGGTCAGACCGACCCGCTTGGCCAGTTCGACGTTGGTCAGGCGCCCGTCCTGACGCAGATGAAACAAAATTTCTCGGTCGACCGCGTCCAGAACGAATTCATTGCTCATACCAAGATCTTACGAGAATAATGGGAAACCATATGTGGCGTGATTCCTCCTAAAATTTCATCATGCGAACGCTGCCGGTCGCCGTGAGCGATCCTCCTGAACCTGCCCCCACGCCCTCACCTCGGCCACGGTCCGATGCCCTGGCGGCCTTCAAGGACTCCGCCTCCGTGGGACTGGGCCTGCTGCCGCTCGGCCTCGCCTTCGGAGTGTTCCTCACCCATGCCGGCCTGCCCTGGTGGTGCGCGAGCCTGTTCACCGCCGTCATCTACGCCGGCTCGTTCGAGTTCCTTCTCGTGGGCCTGGCTCTTGCGGCGGCGCCCCTGGCGACCGTCGCGCTGACCGCCTTCCTGGTCAACGTCCGGCACGTGTTCTACGCGCTGTCCTTTCCCCTGCACCGCGTGCGCGGGCGCCTCGCCAGGACCTACAGCACCTTCGCCCTGACCGACGAGGCATATGCCCTGACCACCGGCGAGCAGGCCCGGTCGTGGTCCGGCGCGCGCATCCTGTGGCTGCAGGCGTTCATGCACCTGTACTGGGTCGGCGGCGCCACCACGGGTGCCCTGCTCGGCTCACTGATACCCGACCGCGTCACCGGCCTGGACTTCGCGATGACCGCCCTGTTCGTCGTCCTGGCCCTCGACGCCGTCGCGGAGCGGCGCGGCGACCTGCCGACCCCCGTCCTCGCACTGCTGAGCGCGCTGGCCGCCCGCCTGCTCTTCCCCGACCAGATGCTGCCGGCCGCCTTCACCCTGTTCACCGCCGCTGTCCTGGCCCGACGACTCGCCACCGGCAGGAGGCTCCCCCGTGCCTGACACCCCCTACCTGCTCGTGGCCGTCGCCGTCTCGGCCGCCGTCACCTGGGCTCTGCGTGCCCTGCCGTTCACCGTCCTCGCACCCCTGCGCGCCAGCAAGACCGTCCAGTACCTCAGCGCCCGTATGCCGGCCGGTGTCATGGTGATCCTGTTCGTCTACTGCTTGCGCGACCTTCCGCTGAGCCAACCGCGTGCGGCCGCACCGCTGGCGGCCCTGGCCGTCACCGTGGGGCTGCATCTGTGGCGCCGCGACGCGCTGCTGAGCATCCTCGGCGGCACCGCCGTCAACGTGGTCATGGCCAGCACCCTCTTCGCTCACTGACCGGGTTCCACCAACGCGTCGCGGCAAACCGGCCGCCCCGCCCCACGACGCGGCACGCCCTGAGGAGGGAACGGCGGGTACGGAACGGGCGTTTCCGTACCCGGCGATCGCCATGATGCGTCAGGTCGCGGCCCCCGCAGGTGCGTGTGCCTGCGCGACCCAGCAGGCCACCCTGGTTCCGGCCGTGTCCCCGGCTGCCGTGCCCGGATCCCGCAGCGGGGGTTCCTCGGCCCGGCAGCGGTCGACGGCGAGCGGGCAGCGCGGGTGGAAGCGGCAGCCGGGCGGTGGGCTGCCGGGGTCCGGGACTTCGCCGGTCAGCGCACGGGGCCGGGTGCCGGTGCCGTCCGGCACCGGCACGGCGGCCAGCAGTGCCTGGGTGTAGGGGTGCTGCGGCGCGTTCCAGATCTGCTCGACGGTGCCCTCCTCCACGACTCGGCCGAGATACATGACGACGACCCGGTCGGCGAGCGCGCCGACCACGGCGAGGTCGTGCGAGATGAAGGCGAGCGCGATGCCCTCCTCGCGTGACAGGTCACGCAGCAGATTGGCCACGGCCGCCTGGGCAGAGGCGTCCAGGGCGGACACCGGCTCGTCCGCGACGATCATCTTCGGTCGGGAGGCGAGCGCGCGGGCGATCGCCGCGCGCTGCCGCTGGCCGCCGGAGAACTCGTGCGGGTACTTCTCCGCCGCCCCGTCCGGCAGGCCGACGCGGCGCAGTGCCTCGGCGGCCTCGCGGGCAGCCCGGGGGTCGCGGCGGGTGCGTGTGACGCCGCGCGCCCGGTCGCGGGCGACCACGACCTCCTGGATCTGCGCGCCGACGGTGCGGCGTGGGTTGAGCGAGGCGTTCGGGTCCTGGAACACCATCTGGAGCGGCAGCAGGCCGGGGTCACGGCGGCGGCGCCGCATGGTGCCGACCGCCGTGCCGTCGAAGGAGACCGAGCCCGAGTGCGCCGCCGCGAGCCCGGTGATTGCGCGGGCCAGGGTGGACTTGCCGCAGCCGGACTCGCCGACGATGCCGACGATCTCGCCGGGGGCGATCTCCAGACTGACCCCGGCCAGGGCCCGCATCGGGGGCAGTCCCCTGCGCGGGTACTCGACGACCACGTCGTCGACGCGGAGCAGCGGTGCGGCCGTGTGGTCGGCGCCCGAGGTCATGTGTTCCTCCTGATGGGGGCGTCGGCCGCAGCGAGGAGGCCGGGGGGCGGTGGGGTGTCGGCGGGGTGGATCACATCGGGCTCGGCCAGCACGCAGGCGACGGTGCGGGCAGGGCCGATGGTCACGGGTACGGGTCGGTCGCGGTCGCAGCCGTCGACGACTGCGGCGCAGCGCGGGTGGAACGGGCAGCCGGGCGGCAGCGCGTCGGCGGCCGGCGCCGAGCCGGGGATGGGCCGCAGTGGCACGGCGTGGCCGACGGCGGAGCGCTGCCCGAGCGCGGCGTGGGGCAGTGCGTCCAGCAGGCCCCGCGTGTAGGGGTGTCGGGGGGTGCCGATGACTTCGCCGGTGGTGCCGGTCTCGATGACGCGGCCGGAGTAGAAGACCGCGATGCGGTCGGCGATGGAGGAGAGTACGCCGAGGTCGTGGGTGACCAGGGCGATGGCCATGCCTGTCTCGTGCCGGAGTTCGTCGAGGAGTTCGACGATCCCTGCCTGGACGGTGACGTCGAGGGCGGTGGTCGGTTCGTCGGCGATGAGGAGGCGCGGCCCGCAGGCCAGCGCCGAGGCGATCGCGATGCGTTGACGCATGCCGCCGGAGAACTGGTGCGGGTAGCGGGCGGCGGCCGACGCGCCGCCGGGAATGCGTACCAGGTCGAGCAGTTCGATCGCGCGGGCGTCGGCCTGTTTACGGCTCAGGCCCTGGTGACGGCGGACATGGTCGGTGATCTGGCGGCCGACGGTGAGCATCGGGTGCAGTGCGGAGGACGGATCCTGGAAGACGACGGCGATGGCACTGCCGCGTACCTGTCCCCACTCCTTGTCGGGCAGCCCGACCAGTTCGCGGTCGTCGAAGCGGACCGAGCCGCTCACGGTGGCCCGGTCGGGTGCGAGGCCGACCAGGGTCATGGCGGTCACGGTCTTGCCGCTTCCGGACTCCCCGGCGATGCCGAGGACTTCGCCGGGCCGGATGTCGAGGTCGACGCCGTCGACCAGCCTGATCCCCCGTCCGGCGCGGGGCAGGGTGACCGTCAGGTCGCGCACCCGCAGCAGAGAACCGGTGTTCCGCGTTCCGGTACGGGCGGTTCCGGTGCCCGCGCGGGAGTCCAGCGGTACGGCGGTGCTCGGTGTGCCCGCACCGTCGTGACGCGGGGCGGTCCCGCCGTCGGAATCCTCGTGGCGCGGGTGGCGGATGTTGTCGCTGTTCATGACAGTTCTCCGGCCGTCGAGAGTTTGGGGTCGAGCCGGTCGCGCAAGGCGTCGCCGAGGACGTTGAAGGCGACCACGACCGTGACGATGGAAAGGCCCGGGACGACCGCGAGCCACCATTGGTTGAAGTACTGCGAGGCCTCGGAGATCATCGATCCCCATTCGGCGGCCGGGGGCCGGGCGCCGAGGCCGAGGAAGGACAGGCCGGACAGGAGCAGGATCGCGCCGCCGACATCGAGCATGGCGAGTACCAGCAGCGAGCCGGCCACGCCGGGCAGCAGGTCCACGAGGATCGAACGGATCGAGCCGACGCCCGCGAGCCGGTTGGCGTGCACGAAATCGGACTCGCGCAGTGAGAGCACCGTGGAGCGGACGGTACGGGCATAGCCGGGCCACCAGACAAGTGCGCCCGCGATGACGGCGTTGGGGAGGGACGGGCCGAGTGAAGCGGCCACCGCCATCGCCAGGATGATCACCGGGAAGGCGAAGACCACGTCCGTGAAACGCATCAGGACGTCGTCGACCCAGCCGCCGAAGAAGCCCGCGACGAGGCCGACGGCGGTGCCGATGACGGCGGCCGCGGTCACGAGCAGCAGCCCTACCGGGACGGAGAGCCGGGCACCGTAAAGGACCCGGGAGAGAACGTCGCGTCCGGCCGGGTCGGTGCCCAGCCAGTGCGCCGACGAAGCGCCTTCCAGCGGCGCGGAGCCCTGGTCGAGCGGGTCATAGGGAGCGAGCAGGGGGGCGAGGACGATGACGATCAGCCACAGCAGGAGTACTCCGGCGGCGACTGCCTGTGCGGGGTGGCGGCGTGCCCAGCGCACGGCGCCGGCCACTCGGCCCCTGCTGCGGCCCGGCCCGGTGGCCAGGGAAAGGGTGGCGGTCATGAGAGGCGGATCCTCGGGTCGAATGCGGCGTACAGCAGGTCGGCGATCAGGTTGACGACGACGAAGACCAGGGCGATGAGGATGGAGACGCCCATCACGGCCGGCAGGTCGAGGTTGGTCGAGCTGCGGAAGGCGTACTGGCCGATGCCGTTCCAGGAGAACTGCTGCTCGATGTAGACGGTCGCGGCGAGCAGGAGACCGAAGGTGAGGGTGGTTGCGGTGATCAGCTGACCGGAGGACGCGCGGACCGCGTAGCCCCACAGGACGGCGTGTTCGCGCAGGCCCTTGGCGCGCCCGGCCTTCACGAAGTCGGAGGAGAGCGCTTCGAGGACGGCACTGCGGGTGAAGCGCAGGACCATGCCCACGACCGAGAGGGCGAGGACCGAGGCCGGCAGGACGAGGTGGGCGGCGGCGGAGGCGAAGGCGTTGACGTCGCCGTCGAGCAGCGCGTCGACCGTGTAGAAACCGGTGACGTGTTCGGGCGGGTCGAGTGCGGGCGCGAGACGTCCTGAGCCGGGCAGGACGCCGAGGTTCTTGACGAAGATCACGGCAGCGACCATGCCGATCCAGAAGGTCGGCAGCGAGACACCGGTGAGCGACAGCATGCGGGCGGCCCGGTCGAGACGGCCGCCGCGCCCGCGGGCGGAGAGCACGCCGAGCAGTACGCCGGCGACGAGGGCCAGGACGGTGGCCGTGATGACCAGTTCGAGGGTGGCGGGCAGCTTGTCACCGAGGTCGTCGAGAACCGGGCGCTGGGTCTGCTGCGAGGTGCCCAGGTCGCCGGTGAACAGGTTGCCGAGGTAGGTGGCGTACTGCATCGGCAGCGACCGGTCGAGGCCCTGCTCGGTGCGGTAGCGGGCGACGATCCCGGGGTCGTCGAGGGCTCGCTGGCCGAGGTTGGCGGTCGCCGGGTCGGCCGGGACGACGGAGCTGAGCAGGAACGTCACCACGGTGACGCCGATGACGATCAGCACCGAGGAGGCGACGCGGCGCAGCACGTACGCCAGCAGGGGCGGCGTCCTGCGGCGGGTGCGCGGGGTGTCTTCGGGGCCGGGCGAGGGGTCTGCCGGGGTGGGGGGACGGTCCGCGAGGGCCGTACCGGGGGCGGTGTCGGTCATGGGTTCACCCCTCCGAGCGGCCGAGCGCGGCCAGGTCGAGGTAGTAGAGCGGGTTGCGGACAAGTCCGGTGACCTCGGAGGAGGCCACGGTGACGAAGTTCGGCTCCAGCAGCGGGACGAACGGGCTGTTCTCGTTCATCGCCCGGTTCCACGCCCGGTAGGCGATGAGCCGGTCCTGTTCGGCGACCGAGCCGTACGCGGTCCTGGTGAGCGCGGCGAGTCCGGGTGCGTCCGCGGCCGGCCAGTGCACGCGCTTGGAGAGGAAGTCGCCCGGCGCGAATCCGAGGATGTTCTGCGGGTCGAGGTAGTCCGGCGGGTAGGACCACAGGGCGAGTTGGGTCTTGCCGTCCACGTACCGCTGGAGGGAGGTGGAGGTCGGTGAGGGGCGGAGCGTGACGGCGATGCCGATCTTCGCCAGGTCGCTCTGGATGCGTTGGGCGAGGACTCCGTAGTCGAGCCCGGCCAGCCGGTGGTAGTCGCCGGCGTAGTCCAGGGTCAGTTCGATCTTCTTCAGGCCCTGTTCCTTCTTGGCCTTCTCGACGAGGGCGCGGGCCGCCTGCGGGTCGTACTCGGCGGCGGCGTCCGCGCCGAGGCCGCCGGTGAACACGGTCGGCAGGATGCCGGTGGCCTGGGTGGAGCCCGGACCGGCGATCTCGACGAGGCCCTTGTAGTCGATGCCGATCCGGATGGCCTTCTGCAGGGCGTCGGAGGCGGTGGGCAGGTGCTTTTCGCGGCTGACCGCGAGGTAGAGCACCTCGGCGGCCCGGCTGTTGTCGACGGTGAGGGCGTCGCTGACCAGACCCTTGCTCTGCAGCGCGGAGATGTCGAGTGCTATCTGCGAGTCGCCGGACTGGACACCGAGCAGCTGCTGCTGCGCCGAGGGCACGTTCCGGATGATCACCCGGCGGTACGCGGGGGTCTCCCCGTGATACTGCGGGTTGGCTTCCAGCACGATCTGCGAGGAGTTGCTGTAGCTCTTCAGCCGATACGGTCCGGAGCCCGCGGAGGCCGTGTTGAGCCAGGTCTCGGCCTTGTCCTCGGTGGCGGCGTTCTTCGCGTCGGTGCCGCCGTGCTCGCGCACCGCGTCGGCGTCGAGCACGCCGAACTGCGGGGTGACGAGCATGGCGGGCACGTCGGCACGGGGGGTCTCGGTGGTGAGGACGACAGTCCGCTCGTCCTTGGCCTCGACGGTGATCCCCGCCATCAGGTAGGCGGGGCTGGCGTCGACGTGACGGAGCCGGTCGAAGGAGAAGACGACGTCGCTCGCCTCGACGGGCTTGCCGTCGGAGAAGCGGGCGTCCTCGCGGAGGGTGAACGTCCAGGCCCGCCCGTCGTCCGAGTTGGTCCAGGACGCGGCGAGGCCGGGCACGGGGGTACGCAGGTCGTCGCCCTTGTAGGTGGTCAGTGTTTCGTACAGAGCGTGGTCGACGAGGTAGTCGGTGGGCTGGTAGACGCGAGCCGGGTCTATGGATCTGGCGTTGAAGGCCGTGTCGACGACGAGGGTGTGGCGTGCGGTTTCGGCGGGCACGCCTGCGGTCGCGCAGGAGGTGAGCGAGGCCGTCAGGGCTGCGGTCACGGCGAGGCAGGCCAGGGTGCGGCGTCGGGGCCGGGCCGGTGGGCGGCCCGCCGGTGGGCTGCTGGGATGGTGGATCACGTGGGTCTCCGCTCGGAGAGACGGGCATGGAGGAGGCGGGGAATCACTCCCGGGTGACGGTCCGGGGCGGGCCTTGGTGGGCCCGCCGGACGCGTGCGGCTGAGCTGCGGGGTCTGCGGTCCTGCTGTCGGCGCCGCCTTCGGGGCCGGCGGTCGGCCGGTGAGCCCGTCTCCGAAGGGGCGGGAGACGGGGGTCGTACTACGGACGTGATGCCGGGACTCGGTGCCGTCCGACGACACGGGCTGTCCGGCGGGGCGCCGGAGCGTTCGCAGGGTTCGGCCGGGGGCGCCGCACCGGCTCAAGGCCGGTCCGGCCGGCCAACGGCTGTGCCGGGCCCGGCGGCGGGTTCCCGGCCCGCTGCTACGGGCCCCGCGCCGGCGATCAGGCCACTGCGGGGGCGGGCACCGCGGGGCGGCCGCCCTGCAAGTCCACGTCGATGGTCTGCCGGTACAGGCGCAGCCAGTTGCCGCCGCAGAGCTTGTCGACCTCGGCGGGTGAGAAGCCGACCCGGGCCAGGCCGTCGGGGATGTTGCCGAACTGGGCGGCTGTCTCGAACCACTCCGGGTCCGGCACGACCGGCGACTGGCCCGGCTTGCCCGCGCCGTACTCGGGTCCGCGCGTCCAGTGGCCCTTGCGCATCTCGACCATGTGCTCCTCGGTGAGGAAGCGGCCGAGGTCGGATCCGACACCGACGTGTTCGACGCCGATCCGTTCCACGGTGCGGGCGACCAGTTCGCACCAGCTGTCGGCCGTCTCGCACCACTGGCCGGCGATGTTCGGGTACATCGTCAGGCCCAGCACCCCGCCGCGTTCCGCGAGCGCGTCGATGACCTCGGGCCGCTTGTTGCGGGCGTGGTCGAAGAACTCGCGCGGGTTCGCGTGGTTGATCGCCACCGGAACGGCCGAGGCGTGGATGGCGTCGTACGAGGTCCGGTCGCCGACGTGCGAGCAGTCGACGACGATGCCGCAGCGGTTCATCTCCTCGACGGCGTTGCGGCCGAAGCGGGTCAGGCCGGCATCGGTGGTCTCGTAGCAGCTCGCACCCAAGGTGTTCTGGATGTTGTAGGTGAGCTGCATGACGCGCAGGCCCATGCGGGCGAACAACTCGATGTGGTCGAGCCGGTCCTCGATCGGGGACGCGTTCTGGGTGCCCATGAGGACTGCCGTGCGGCCCTCGGCGGCGGCCGCCTCGATGTCGGCCGTGGAGTACGCGATACGGATCAGGTCGGCGTTGTCGCGCTCCATCCCGTACCAGTCGGCGAGGGCCCGCATGGTCTCCGCCGCGTTCTCCCAGAACGCGATGGTGTTGGTCACGCAGTCCACACGCCCGGCGCGCAGTTCTTCGAAGACCGTCCGGTTGAAGACGCCGCACTCAAGTCCGTCGATGTTCACCGCTGCTCCTCGCCGTCCGTGGCCGTGTCGTTGTCGGTGTTGTTGTCGTTGTTGCTGTCGTTGTTGTTTTCGGTGTTGTTGTTGTCGGTGTTGTTGTTGTCGGTGTTGTTGTCAGTGTCGCCCGCGACGACGCGGGTGCCGCCGACGAAGTCCACGTCGTCGGTCAGGTCGGGTTCGATCACGCCGTTCTCGTCGACAGCGGTGGCCCCCGCGTGCTTGAGCGAGGTCACCGACTCGGCGGACAGCGCGGTCGCGGAGCTCTCGAACAGCGACCACCACAGGACGGCCGGGGTTTCCACCCCGGTGCGCACCGCGCGGGCGGCGGGCAGCGAGCCGACCAGCGGCAGGAGGCGGCGCAGTTCGGGGTCGTCGGGAAGTTCTGGCGTACGTCGCTCCATGACGAGGAGCACGCCCTCGCCGGCCAGGATCCCGGGAACGTCGGGCAGCCCGGCGGCCGGTGCGGCCGCGGAGGTCACGGGGGTCACGGTGATCACCACGCCCCGGTCGGTGCCCTGGTGTTCCAGGACCGCGGCGAGTTCGGCGCGTTCGATGCGCCCGGCCCACAGCGTGACCCGCTCTCCGGGTTCGGACTGGAGCAGGTCGAGCAGGGCGGGGGCGACGACGAGGGCACTCTGACCGAGGCAGTCCACGACGAGCGCTCCGGGGGCCTCGGCGGCGATGTCCACCCGGCCGGAGCAGGCGCGGTCGGCGTCGCTGAGCCGGTCGGCAAGCATCTGAAGGGCGGGCAGTCCGGCGGCCTGGGCGTGCAGGACCAGATCACGTACGGCGTGCACGGCGCCGAGTTCCAGGCCCTGGGCCTGGAGCAGCCGCTCGGCGACGAGGCGCAGCTCGCGCAGCGAGAGGTGGAGGGTCTCGCGGTCGGAGGCGTTCTGCCAGGTGTGGCCGAGGCGGTCGGCGGCACCTTCGGTACCGGGGCCACAGGCGAGGGTGGCGGAGGTCATCGGGTGGCTCCGTTCGGGGTGGTGCGGCGCGTGGGTGCGTCCAGGGTCACGGTGTCCGCGGGGCGGGGCACGGCCGGCCAGAACCAGGGGCGGGTGCTGTCGGCGCCGTCCAGGTCGGTGGCGGTGGGGGCGCCCTGGAAGATGACGCCGCGCAGGTCGCGCCCCAGGTAGTCCTTGGTGCGTTCCAGGCCGTAGAGGGCGGCGTTGGCCAGACGGATGATCCGGGCGGGCACGAAGGCGGCGTCGCGGATGTTGGCGTGCGGCAGCGCGTACGTGTGCGCGGCGAGCGACTGGAGGCGCTCGACGGCGCCGCGCAGTTCGGGGCGGCGGGCCAGGAGACGTCCGACGGGGAGGGACGGGTCCTCGGCGGCGAGCGCGCCGTCGAGGACCTGGACCATGCCGGGGATGTCCACGGTGAGGTCGATGGTGCCCTCGGGCAGTTCCTCGGTGGCGCCGCAGCGCGGTTCCTCGGCGGACCGCGACTTGTACCAGGTGTTGGCGACCGCGCCGGGGGCGGTGCGGTCGACCGCGAGCGCCCAGGCGTACGTGTCGGTGAGCAGCCCGCGCAGTTCACCGACGGTCATCGAACCGTCCCGGCGAAACGTTTCGTTGACGGTGAGTTCCGTCGCGAGCCGGTCCGATTCGGCCGGATCCAGCTCGGTGAGTACCGAGTTGACCACCTCCGCGGCCTCCCCGCAGACGCCCTCGACACAGTCGACCAGCTCGGCCACCGACGCCACCCGGCCCTCGCGCTCGGCCGCGGCAGCCCGCGCGGTGACCGCGTCGAGCACGAGACGCAGATCCGCGACGATCCGCTCGGCCGGGGTGAAGCAGGTGTACTCGTTGACGTCCTCGCTCTGGTACACGATGGCCCGCTCCAGAAGGACGGCCAGGGTGTCCGCGACGGCCGAACCGGGCGCGGCCACGAGGCCGCGGGCATGGGCGAGGGCCTGCTCGCGCAACGAGATCCAACGGTCCACCAGGACGGGATGGTTGCCGACCCACAGCACCAGGCCGAGAGCCGAGCTGTTGCCGACACCGAGGAAGCGGCGCACCTCGGGGTCGAGCGCCACGGCCGTGTCAGAACGGCGGTCGGCCATTGCCTCGACCAGGTCCGCGCTCAGCTCGCGCATCATGTAGGCGGACAGGAGCTGGGCGTGGTACGGCACCGCCAGCGGGTGGTCCGCGCCGTACGCGAGGAAGGTGCGGGTACCGAAGGTGCCGTTGCCGTCGAGGCCGATGTTGCGCATGAGGTAGCCGACGCGGGCGAGAGCAGTGGTGTCGGGCTGCCGCCCGGCGGCCAGCGCCTCCACGACGTGCTCGAAGACGCGCAACGAACGGTTGGCGCGGCACCAGGTGAGAGTGTGCCCGGTGGCGCGGCCGTGGTACAGGCGCGGCATCTCGTTGCGGGTGTGCTCGATGTCGTCGGCTGTGGCCGGGCCGTCCAGCAGGGCGCCCATCATGTCCCAGCCGAGATCGAAGATGCGCAGGGTGCGCTCCTGCGAGGAGGGCGGGAACGCGAAGGCCACGAAGTCCATCACCCGGTCGGCGGCGTGGATCCGGTAGACGGCCTCGCCGCTGCCGTCGGCCTCGACGGTCAGCGACCGGCGCTCGACGCGCCAGCCTTCGCGAAGCATCCGGTTGACCAGGGATCGGGCCGACGACAGACGCCCGGCCTGCAGGGAGGAAAGAGCGGCGGAGGTCATGATCTCGGCGGCCGGACGTCGGCCTGTCCCGGCCCGGCTGGGCTGTGGTGCCACGAGTGGTTCCTTTCGTACGGGTCATGCTGTGCGGCGCCACCGCGGGAAAGCGGTCGCGCGGGCGGGCGGGCGATGAGCGGTCCGGCCGCCGGAGTGGTACGGCTGTGGGAGTGGTACGGCTGTGGGGCGTCCGGTCCGGCCGGGAAGCGGCTCAGGAGCGGACGTGTGGAGGCGCGGTCCCGAGGGGACTCGACGCATGGTGGTTCGGTCCGGTCGCTCGGGCGTCTCGCGCGGGTGGTGCGAGGAGGCGGCGGCCCCGGCGCACACCCCGGTCGGGGGCGGCAGCGCGGCGATGAGCCACATCAGGGCGGACGCGGGCGTCCGGGATCCCCGCCCCGGTGAGGCCGGGGCGGAATCGAGGGCGGATCCGGGTCCGGGCTCGGGTCCGGGCTCGGGTCCGGGCTCGGGTCCGGGTCCAGGTTCGGGTCCGAATGGCTGCTGTCAGAGGCGGATCCGGGTCCGGTTCCGGGTCCGGGTTCGGGTCCGGGTTCGAAGGGCGGCTGTCATCTGTGTCCGGAGACGATCGTGGTCACTCGGGCCGCACAGGCCATGGCGGCGGGGGCAGCCGCCTCGGCGTCGAAGCGGACCATGGGGCCGACCACGGAGAGCGCCGCCATCACCCGCCGCCTGGCGTCGAAGACCGGTGCCGCCACAGCGACGGTCGGCTCCAGCTTGTTCGGCAAGGAGATCGCGTAGCCCTCGCGCCGGATGCGCTCCAACTCGTCGTCCCCGGCGGTGGATACGCCCGCGTCCCGCAACGCGACAAGGTCGTGCGGCAGCGCCCACGCGGTGAGCACCCGGCCGGAAGCGGTATCGGAGATCGGCATCCGTGCCTCGATCCGCGCATCGACCCGCAGCAGCCGGTCCACCTCGACCCGCTGCACGATCCGAGCCGAGTCGCCGTCGAGAACAGCCAGCGAGACCGTCTCGTCGACCAGTCCGGCCAGTTCTTCCATCGCGGCGGTGGCACGGTGGCCGAGCCCGGCCTGCGTGAACGCCGCGTCGGAGAGCCGGGAGACGCGGAGACTGAGCCGATAGGTCCCGTCCTCGCACTGCTCGGCCCAGCCGCCGGCGCACAACGTCACCAGCTGCCGATGGACATAGCCCCGACTGCCACCGGTACGACGGGCCAGCGCGGAGACACCCACGCCTTGCGGCTCGTCGGCCAGGGCGGCGAGGACCTCCAGCGTCTTGAGCGAGGAGGTGAGGATCTGGGTAACCATGCAACGTCTCCCATAAGAGGACACTGTCTCCTATCGAGACACGTCACTGTTGCAGTGCATCCATCGAACCGTCAATGGCCACAGCGGAAAAACATCCGACACTTCATCAGGCGCGATTCAACCCATACAACGCCTTGGAATCAACGGATCATTGAATCAAAGGGCGATGCATGCAAGGCGCCAAGCGAATCCACGCAGCAGGCTCGCCCGCCGCCGGGCCGCCACGCCCGTCTTCCATGCGGGGACACCCTCCGACGAACACCTCATGAGCGGAGACCTCTCGACTCAGGCGTCTTCCATGCGAAGACACCGCGCTGCCGGGCACGACCCGCCCCTCCCCCATGCCGTACCGACACCCGGCTCGATGGCGCGCAGTGCGATGCCGCGCCTGCGCAGGTGGCCGCAGTCGTGTGCCCGCCCTGCGCAGGCGGGGCAGCAGCAGCAACGGCAGCAGGCGATTGACATCACCGGTGCGTGAGTTGCCGTGATCTTGGTGTTGGTCCTGCCGCGCCGAGCAGTGCAACGCTGAACGCCCGCCTTCCCCCGGCGAACCGGCGTACAGCGAGAGGCAGTCTCCATGGACATCTTCGAGACACAGAACGGTTCGGTCCAAGGCTTTCGGGCCTCTGCCGATGTCGTCGCCGTCCTCGGTATCCCCTACGCCGCCCCGCCCTTCGGCGCCAACCGGTTCCGGGAACCCTTCCCGGCGCCGGCGTGGACCGGAGTGCGGGACTGCACGGACTTCGGCCCGGTCGCCCCGCAGTCGGCGCAACTGCCCGGCGCGCCCGTATGGTCTCCCGGCGACGAGGACATCCTCACCGTCAACGTCTGGACCCCGGCCCCCGATGGCGGCCGTCTGCCCGTCCTGGTCTGGATCCACGGCGGCGCCTACACCTTCGGATCCTCGGCCCAGCCGGACTTCGACGGCACCGCGCCCGCCCGCGCCGGTCTGGTCGTGGTCACCCTCAACTACCGTCTCGGCTTCGAGGGTTTCGGCCACGTCCCGGACAGCGAGGCAACCTCGTACCCGGACAACCGGGGTCTGCTCGACCAGGTCGCGGCTCTCCGCTGGGTACGCGCGAACATCGCCGCCTTCGGTGGCGATCCCGACAACGTCACGGTCGCCGGCCAGTCCTCCGGGGCCGCTTCGGTCGCCTGCCTGATGGTGATGGACCGCGCCCGCGGGCTGTTCCACCGCGCCATCGCCCACAGCGCCGCCAGCCCTTGCTACACGCTCGACATCGCCGCCGCGACCACTCGTGAGATCGCCGCAGCAGCGCACTGCCCCGCCACCCCCGAGGGCCTGGCGTCCGCGACTCCACAAGCCCTGGTCATCGCCTCCGACCGGGTCGTCGACGATTACCGGCGCAACCCCGCCTCGGGTTCACGGCATTACGACCCTTCGCTCTACGCCCCCGTCCTCGACGGCGACGTCCTGCCCACCGACCCCCTCACGGGGATGGCCGCCGGCGCGGCCCGGGAAGTGGACCTGCTGGTCTGCCACACCACGGAGGAGTACTGGCTGCTCGACGCCGTCGGCAGCAGCGCGAAGATCACCACCGATGAGCAACTGGCCCTCTTCGCCGCGGACTTCGGCCTCCCCGACGGCCTGGTGGCGGGCTATCGCGCCGCGATGCCCCAGAGCCCCGTGCTCGACGTCTACCTGGCCGTCTTCGGCGATCTGCTGTTCGGCGAGTACAGCAACCGGCTCGCCGAACAGCACGCCCACGCCGGCGGCCGGTCCTTCCTGTCACGTTTCGCCCGTCGGCGCACCGGCCCGCACGGGGTCGTGCGGGCCTGGCACTGCGCGGACATCCCCTTCGCCTTCGGCACCCTGGACAGCGACTGCGTGTCATTCCTCATCGGCGGCGCACCCACCTGTGCAGACCGTGAACTGTCACGCCGCATGACGCGTGCCTGGGCCGACTTCGCTGCCACCGGAAACCCTGGCTGGCCACCGGTCGGCAACTCCACCACGCGGGCCAGGACATGGAGCGCCGACGACGGCTCCGTCGACGACGGGCCCGCCCCTGTCCGTACTCTGTGGGCCGAGGCCCGCTTTCCCGTCCTGCGGCCGTGATCCGGCGAGCCGCGCCCGCGCCCTGAACAGGCTCCGGAGCGTGTCCACGCGTGGTGGACACCGCACCTTCCTCACCGGATCCACTGCCGTTTCCGTGCCCGCCGCCGCAGCGGTCAGCGCAGCGACTCGGGCAGTTCCTCCCGGTGGACGATGCCCAGGCGCTGGGTCGCCCGGGTCAGCGCCACGTACAGGTCACTCGTCCCGAACCGCCCTGGCTCCACGACCAGGACATGGTCGAATTCGAGCCCCTTGGCCTCACGTGGGCCGAGCAGCACCACGGGACGGGTGAGGTCGGGTTCGGCTCCGGCCGTGACTCCGTCGAGCGGGGCCGCGATCTCCTCGTGCAGCGCACAGGGTGCGATCACCGCGAGGCGCCCCTCTTGCGGCGTCAGCTCCGCAACGGCCCGCTCCACCGCGCCCGCCAGATCCGCGCCGGCGTCCCGCGTCCACGGCGGGAAGCCGGTGGACCGCACCGACCCGGGCGGCTCGAACGTGGGGTTCTGGACGCGTACCACTCGGGCGGCCAGGTCCATGATCTCCGCAGGCGTACGGTAGTTGACCCGCAGTCCGACGTGCTCGAAACGGTCGCCGACATACGGCTCCAGGATCTTCTCCCACGATCCGACGCCCGCCTCCTCGGAGGTCTGCGCCGGATCGCCGACCAGGGTCAGTGAGCGGGTGGGTGACCGGCGCATCAGCAGCCGCCATGCCATCGGCGACAGTTCCTGCGCCTCGTCGACGATGATGTGCCCGAACGCCCAGGTCCGGTCCGCGGCGGCCCGCTCGGCCGCACTCCGGTGATCCGCCTCCTCCTGCCGCTCAGCCATCCGTTCGGCGTCGATGATGTCGTGGGCGGCCAGGACCTCGGACTCCTCGTCCTCGAACTCGTACGTCTCCGAGCCCTGGGACAGCTCCAGGACGCCCTGCGCGTAGGCGATCCGCTCCTGGCGCTCAGCCTCGGCGGCGGCCCGCTCGGCGCTGTCGTCGACCCCGAGGAGTTCCGCCGCCTCGTCGAGAAGCGGCACATCCGCCGGCGTCCACTCCCCGTCGCCGGGAACGCGGCGGATGGCCTCGGCGTCCTCGTCCGGTACGTACACCGGCTCGGACAGGTAGTCGGCGAGGAAGCCCTCGGGGGTGAGCACCGGCCACAACTCTCCGACGGCGGCGTGCACTTCCTCGCTCGCCGCGACGCTCTTGCCCAGCTGGGCGATGTCGTCCGGACCGAGGAGGTTGGGGCCGCCGTACGGGTCCGCGCCGATGCGTTCGGTGAGCTGTGCGGTGAGGGCGTCGATGACGTGGAACGTGAAGTACGGACGGGCGAGGTTGTGCGGCAGACGGGTCTCGCGGGCCGCCTGCCGGGCCTGGTGGGCGATCTCCCGGTCCAGGACGAGGTCCCCGTCATCGTGCGGGATCACCACCGGGGCGCCTGGCTCGGGCAGCCCCTGCCGGTCACGTACCGCGAGAGCGAGCGCCTCGGCCATCCCCGCGCCGCCCTTGACGGCTGCCGCGCGGGGGGTGTCGGTGCCGCGGGCGTGGACACCGGGAAAGAGTTCGGCCTGCGTGGCGAGCAGGACTCCGGTCTCGCCGAGGGCGGGCAGCACCTCGCCGATGTAGCGCAGGAAGGCAGGATTGGGGCCCACGACCAGGACCGCGCGCTTGGCCAGAAGCTCACGGTGCTCGTACAGCAGGAAGGCGGCACGGTGCAGCGCGACCGCCGTCTTGCCCGTACCGGGGCCGCCCTCGACGACGAGGACACCGCGGTGCGGAGCTCGAATGATGCGGTCCTGCTCCGCCTGGATGGTCCGCACGATGTCGCCCATGCGACCGGTGCGGGCGGAGCTGAGCGCGGCGAGCAGCACGGCGTCGCCGCTCGGGTCCTCGAAACCGGTGCGTTCACGGTCCCCGAGATCGAGGATCTCGTCGTGCAGCTCGGTCACCGTGCGGCCCTCGGTGGTGATGTGCCTGCGCCGACGCAGGCCCATGGGGGTATGCCCGGTGGCGAGATAGAACGGTCGGGCGACCGGTGCTCGCCAGTCGATCAGAAGGGGCGTGCGTTCAGTGTCGTCCTCACGCATTCCGATACGGCCGATATGATGCGCGGCACCGTCGTGGAGATCGATTCGGCCGAAGCACAGCGATCCGTCCACCGCATTCAGGGCTGCCAGCAGACCGGAGCGCTCGGCGACGAGCACATCGCGTTCGAGACGGGCCTGCAGGCCGTTTCCCACCGGGGTCAACGCCTCCTCGACGTGTTGCTCGGTGACCCCGCGCAGCGCATCGACGCGATCGTAGAGCCGGTCGACGAATTCCTGCTCCTTCTGCAGTTCGACGTTTTCGCGAGTTGACAAAATCACTCCCTGTCGGATATGGTTTTTCTAGTGGCCCTCATTGAAGGGCCTTTTCTGTGCCCACAGAAACACCCAATATACGTAAGGAAATCCCCGTTCCGCAATTGCGGAACGGGGATTTCCTGTGCCGGAACTCTATTTTCGACAGTGGTGGTTCACCGTCTCGGGAAGCAACCCGACCGGCCTGCAGGCGCTGTTCAGGAGGACATGAACCAGCCCGCTCGCCCTGCCTGCGGACGCCCGCCCCTCACCCCAGGACCCTCACCCCCGACGGGCCGGCCGATACCGATGGACGCCTCCCCTCGCCGGCCGCATCGACTCCGCGAGAGGCATTCCGTCCGCCAGGGGATTCAGTCCGCCAGTTCCCCCAGGAGGGTCCAGGTGCGGCGCCGATCGGCGTCTCCTGCGATCTCCGTCCCCGAGAACACCACCTCCGTCGCCCCCGCGTCCCGGTAGCGCCGCACCTCGGCGGCAACCGTCTCTTCGTCGCCGATCACGGCCACGTCAGCGGCCCGCTCGCCACCTGAGAGCTCGATGACCCGTGCGTACGACGGGATCTGCTCGTAGAACGCGAGCTGTTCAGTGGCCTTCGCGCGCACCGAGTCGACGTCGTCGGTCACCACCCCGGACACGAGTGCCACGATTCGGGGCGCGGGCCGGCCCGCGGCCTCCGCCGCCGCGGTGACGGCCGGGACGATGTGTTCAGCCAGCGCGCGGGGCCCCGCGAGATACGGCAGGATCCCGTCCGCCAGCTCGCCACTGGCGCGCAGCGCCTGCGGCCCCATGGCGGCGACGAGGAGCGGCACGCCGGACTCGGCACCCGGTACGCGTGCCGGAACCGGTGTGGTGGCGGTCAGTAGCTCGCCGTGATGGTCGGCGGCCCCGGTCTCGGTCAACTGGCGCAGCGCGATGAGGAATTCACGCAACCGGGCAATCGGCCGCTCGAACGGGATACCGAAGCCGGTCTCGGTCAGGAGCTTGGTGCCGAGCGCGAGTCCGAGGTGGTAGCGGCCGTGCGTGGCCGCCTGCGCGGTCTGGGCCTGGCTGGAGACGAGCAGCGGGTGGCGGCCGAAGACGGGGATCGCGGACGTGCCCACGTGCAGGTCCGGTACCTCACGCCCGACGATCGCGGCGAGCTGAGGGGAATCGGCACCGAAGGTCTGCCCGAACCAGGCGGATCGCAGTCCCGCGGTGGCGGCTTCCCTGGCGAGCCTCACGGAGGCGTCGACCTGGTTGTCCGCATCAGTAGCGTTGAGCGCAACTCCTACAGTCATGTCCCTGCGAACCACCGTCAGGCGGCTGCGCATTCCGGTTCATATGTGACAGCTTCATGTCAGCTTTCCCTACGCGGCGGCTGCGGGCTCCTGTCCCGACGCAGGCCCGGGACTACAGGCTCACGGTTCGCTCACCCCGTACAACTGGGCGAACTCGTTGGATACGTGCCAGGTCACGCCCCGCGCGTTGAACAGCCCGACGGCTCCCGGCTGCGTGCCGCCCCGTGTTCCGGGAGATCAGCAGCGGGTGGCGGTCGCGACGGCGGTGCCAAATGCGTTGCTGTTGCCCGGCGGGTCCGGGGGCCGGACCCGCCGGGCAACAGGATCGCGCCGCTATCCGGAGTAGGTCTCGTACTCGGCGACCTGCGGCGTGCCGGTCGAGCTGGAGATCTCGAAGGTGATCTTGCGCAGCGAGGTCTGGGGGAAGGCGATGACGCCCGCCCCGTTGCCGGAGGTCAGGACGGCGCCGGTGTCGGCGTTGATGACCCGCCAGGACCCGATGTTGCCCGTGGAGCCTGACGCCTCCCGGATGTTGATCTTGGATACCGCGGTGGCGGAGCTCCACTTGATGGAGATGGAACCGGTCCCCCCGGCCGGCGACCAGTAGGTGCTCATGTCACCGTCTCGCACGTTGCCATAGCTCGTCCCCTCGGCCTTGCTGGAACCGTCCGAGTCGGCGCCGGTACTGAGGTTGGTTCCGCTGGGCGGAGTCGGGTCGGTCGGGTCCGGCGTGGGGTCGGTGGGATCCGGCGTGGGGTCGGTGGGATCCGGCGTGGGTGTCTGCGGCGAGCAATTGCCGTCCGACACCTTCAGCCCCTTGTTGGCGCCTGCCGTCTGGCTCACGATGTCGGGCACACAGCCGGCCCCGTCGAGGCTGTAGGAGTAAGGAATGCTGACCGTGGTGTTGGACTTCAGGTCGGGGCCGGCGGGGTTGTTCTCGCTACTGGGGCTGGACCAGGTCACGTTGTCGAGAATGTTGCCGCTGACCTGCCAGTATCCGGCCGCGTCGGTGTAGAAGGTGCCCAGGACGTCCTTGGAGTCCTTGAAGTAGTTGCTGTCGACCCTGGCGCGCGCCCCGGCCCGGGAGTTGATCCCGGACTTGTTGAGCTTCGCGTAGTAGTTGTTGTAGATGTGAGCTGTGCCGCCGCGCAGCAAGGGCGTGCGGGAGTCGACGTTCTCGTACAGGTTGTGGTGGAACGTGATGAAGCCGTTCGAGAGATCGCTCTCACTGGATCCGATGAGGCCGCCGCGGCCGGAGTTGCGCAGGGTGCTGTAGGACAGCGTCACATACTGGGTGTTGGCCTTCATGTCGAAGAGGCCGTCGAACCCTTCCGACTCCCCGCCCGATGCCTCAAGGCTGACGTGATCGACCCAGACGTTGTGGACGTCGCTCTCCATGCCGATGGCGTCACCGCCGTTGGACGTGGGCGAGCCGGACTTCTTGACGTTCTTCACGGTCACGTTCTGGATGATGATGTTGCTTGCCTCGCGGATGTGAATGCCCAGCTGATCGAAGACGGCACCGGTGCCGACGCCGATGATCGAGACGTTGCTGATCTGCTTGAGCTCGATCACACCGGCGGCGGTGTTGCAACTGTCGCCCGATACCTTGCTGGTGTTGCCGTGGTTGATGGTCCCTTCGACCTCGATGGTGATCGGGGTGCTGCTGTCGGCCCGGCCGCACAGGGCCGCGTGGATCTCGGTTCCCGTGGTGGCCCGCACCGTCTGACCGCCCGCGCCGCCGGTGGTCCCGCCGTTCTGGGTCGCGTAGCCGGTGGCACTACCGGTCGCCGCCGACGCCTCGGGCATCGACAGCACCGCGCCGGTCCCGGCCGCCAGGGCCATCGTGGCCAGCGCCGCATAGAGTCGCAGTGCGACTGGTCGTCTCATCCTCGCCTCAACCTTCGTCTTCGCATGCTGGGGGTCGCTGTTCCATGCCGTAGTCGTTTCGGCGGCCGTAAAGGTTGCCGCCCTGTCGCCGGGCAGATGGCCGGCCCGTCCGGATGCTCTTCGCGCGACGCGAACCGGGCCGGCGGGACCGCTGCGGCCTGCACGTTCGCGTGCGCAGGCGCCGGCCGCGGGTCCGAGACCGTGACGTGGCCGCGCGTCCTCGTCACTGCCTGGCTCCGAAGAAGCGCCGTGCCGCGTACACGGCGGCAGTGTGCCGGACAGGCCCGCCAGTTGGTCCGACTCGCCGCCTCGCGCCGCGCCGGGCGTGCGCGGCGCGACGGCCGGGATCGACGGAGCCGCCGGGGAAGTCATCCGATGACCTTGTACGCCATCCCTTCTCCCGGAAGGGATGCCCCGCTACCATCGGCCTGCACATGGGAGCGCTCCCACATTCATGCCGGACCCGCACCGCCGCCTTTGCGGCCCCGCTCGGAGAGGACGCTTCCGTGCGCTCAAACGCAAGACCCTTCGCCGCCCTACTGGCGGCACTCACTCTGACCGCCGGCTTATTCGCCGCCGGAACCCCCGCCGCAGCGCGCTCGGACAATGTCCCGAGTGCTACCGAAGCATCCGATGTGTCCATTGCGGCGGACACCTACTCCTGGAAGAACGTGCGCATCGACGGTGGCGGCTTCGTGCCCGGCATCGTCTTCAACCGGTCCGAGAAGAACCTTGCCTACGCCCGGACCGACATCGGCGGCGCGTATCGGTGGGACCAGACCGGCAAGCAGTGGACACCTCTGCTGGACTGGGTGGACTGGGACAGATGGGGCTGGACCGGAGTGGTCAGCCTCGCCTCCGACACGGTCGAACCTGACAAGGTGTACGCGGCGGTCGGCACGTACACCAACAGCTGGGATCCGACCAACGGCGCGGTGCTCCGTTCCTCCGACCGCGGCGCCACATGGAAGGCAGCCACGCTTCCGTTCAAGCTCGGCGGCAACATGCCGGGGCGTGGCATGGGCGAGCGGCTGGCGGTCGACCCGAACAAGAACTCCGTGCTGTACCTGGGCGCGCCCAGTGGCAACGGACTGTGGCGCTCCACCGACTCGGGTGCGACCTGGTCGGAAGTGACCGCCTTTCCCAACCCGGGGAACTACGCGCAGGATCCGTCCGACACCTCGGGTTACGCGAGCGACAACCAGGGCATCGTGTGGGTCACCTTCGACGAGCGCAGCGGTAGCGCCGGCAGTGCGACCCAGGACATCTATGTCGGGGTCGCCGACAAGGAGAACACCGTCTACCGCTCGACCGACGGTGGCGCCACGTGGTCGCGGATAGCGGGGCAGCCGACCGGCTATCTGGCGCACAAGGGAGTTCTCGACTCCGCCACCGGCTACCTGTATCTGACGCTCAGTGACACGGGCGGTCCGTACGACGGGGGCAAGGGCAGGATCTCGCGCTACGACACGAAGACCGGCGAGTGGGCGGACGTCAGCCCGGTCGCGGAAGCCGATACGTACTACGGCTTCAGCGGGCTTTCCGTCGACCGGCAGAGTCCCGGCACTCTGATGGCCACGGCATACAGCTCCTGGTGGCCGGACACGCAGATCTTCCGGTCCACGGACAGTGGCGCGACGTGGACGCAGGCCTGGGACTACACCAGTTATCCGAATCGTTCGAACCGCTACACCCAGGACATCTCCTCCGTACCCTGGCTGTCCTGGGGCGCCAACCCCTCCCCTCCCGAAACCACCCCCAAGCTCGGCTGGATGACCGAGGCGCTGGAGATCGACCCGTTCGACTCGAACCGGATGATGTACGGCACGGGTGCCACGATCTACGGCACGGAGAACCTCACGTCCTGGGACTCGGGCGGCCAGTTCAAAATCACGCCCATGGTGAAGGGGCTGGAGGAGACAGCCGTCAACGACCTGGCGAGCCCGCCGTCGGGCGCGCCGCTGCTGAGCGCTCTCGGTGACATCGGGGGCTTCCGGCACACCGATCTCGATGCTGTGCCGAACCTGATGTACACCTCGCCGAATCTCGACTCGACCACCAGTCTGGACTTCGCGGAGACCAGTCCCGGCACGGTCGTACGGGTCGGCAACGCCGATGCCGCTCCGCACATCGGATTCTCCACGGACAACGGGGCCAACTGGTTCCAGGGTTCGGAGCCTTCCGGGGTGACCGGCGGCGGCACGGTCGCAGCCGCCGCGGACGGCAGCGGCTTCGTCTGGAGTCCCGAGGGCGCGGGTGTACACCACACGACCGGGTACGGAAGTTCCTGGAGCGCCTCCACCGGGATCCCGGCCGGGGCGACCGTCGAGTCCGACCGCAAGAACCCGAAGAAGTTCTACGGATTCAAGGCGGGCGCCTTCTATGTGTCCACGGACGGCGGAGCCACCTTCACCACGACGGCGGCGAGTGGCCTGCCCGCCGAGGGAAGCGTCCGCTTCAAGGCGTTGCCCGGGTCCGAGGGCGACGTATGGCTGGCGGGCGGCAGCTCCACGGGGACGTACGGCCTGTGGCACTCCACCGATTCGGGCGCGACGTTCAGCAAGGTCTCCGGAGTGGAGCAGGCGGACAGTGTCGGCTTCGGCAAGGCCGCCACGGGAGCCTCGTACCAGACGCTCTTCGTCAGTGCCAAGATCGGCGGAGTGCGCGGAATCTTCCGGTCCACCGATGCCGGGGCAAGCTGGACGAGGATCAACGACGATGCCCACCAGTGGGGTTGGACCGGTGCGGCGATCACCGGGGATCCGCGGGTCTTCGGCCGGGTGTACGTCTCCACCAACGGACGCGGAATCATGTACGGCAACTCCGCCGACGGCGACACCGACGGCGGCACGACCCCGACCGACCCCGGTACCGATCCGGGGGAACCACCGGCGGACGCCGAATGCTCCGTGGCATACACGGTCACCAATGAGTGGTCCGGGGGCTTCCAGGCGGATGTGACGCTCACCAACACGGGCGACACGGCCTTCAGCGGTTGGCAGCTGAGCTGGTCGTTCCCCGACGGGCAGAAGGTCAGCCAGATGTGGAACGCCACCTCGCAGCAGGAGGGCGCGAAGGTGACCGCGACCAGTATCGCCTGGAACGGCAATGTCGCGGCGGGTTCCTCGGTGGGCTTCGGATTCACCGGCACCTCGACGGGCGGCAACGGCACGCCGACGGCCTTCACTCTGGGAGGTGATGCCTGCTCCGTCGGCTGATCGATGACGGGGCCGTGCCGCAGGCGGGACGCACCGCTGTCCGGCGGCTACGCCGGATGCCGGTGCGTCCCGGGGGGCCGCGCACTCGTCCACACGGCCTCGGTCCGGTCACGTGCGTCCTCGGCAGGAGCATGTGGCCGGACCGGGCCGCTCACCCGAATGATCCGAAGCTCGCCAGTTGTCACAGCGACAGCCCTGTTGTGACAAGGATCCGCGGTGACACGCCGCACTGCGGTGGGCCGGTCAACGGGACTCGGAGAGCAGCGTGTTGAGTTCCGGGAAGGCGATCCCGTCGGCGAGGGAACTGTAGGCGCCGCTCTCGCTGAGCTCCCGCGCGGCTCGCCGGGCGGCCGCGTACGCGGCCTGCGCCACTCCCGAACCGAGGCTGACGCGGGCCACACCGATCTCACCGAGCTCGGCAACGGTAGGAGCGCCGGGTCCGGCCATGACGTTCAGCGGTACGGAGATGCCACCGGCCAACGCCGCGATCACAGTGGTGTCGGTGGTACCGGGGACGAAGATGCCGTCCGCGCCGGCGTCGATGTACTTGCGTGCCCGGGACAGGGTTTCTCCGAGCCGGGTGCCCGGATCCCCGAGTTCGAGAAGGTACGTGTCGATACGGGCGTTGAGGAAGAGATCGGCGCCCGCTCGGTCAGCGGCGCGCCGAGCAGCGGCCAGCCGTGTCACGAACTCGCCCGGGGGGCGGCGGCCGTCCTCGATGTTGACACCGACGGCGCCCGCCGCGAGCACCCCGATGACGGTCTCGGCAACGTCGGTCGCCTCCTGCCCGTACCCTCCCTCGATGTCAGCGGTGACCGGAACCGCGACGGCGGCGGTGACTCGGGAGATCAGTTCCAGTGCCTGATCGCGCGCGAGTGCGTCACCGTCCGGTGAGCCCAGCGACCAGGCGACGCCGGCGCTGGTGGTGGCGATCGCCGGGGCACCTGCGGATTCGATGACGCGGGCGCTCGCGACATCCCAGGCGTTGGCGAGCGCGAGAGGCTCCGGGACAGTGTGCATCGAGCGGAAGAGGCGGGCTTTGTCCGACTGCGTGGTGATCATGCGTGAAGTCAAACATCGCCTTGTGGTCGTTTTCCGGCAGGAATCCGACATCTGTGTCGGCCTGGCCATGAGGTCGCAGGTGATCGCCGAGGCAGCGGACCGGTCCGGTGCGGCTGACGCAGCCGCGGCTGCCCGGTCGCCGTGCCCGGTCCTGTCGCTGTGTCGGGTTCGCCGAGCAGAGGGGGATGGGGGGACGGTGCCGGGACGGGCCGACCTCCTCGGCCCGTCCCGCCCCGTCAAGGTCAGTCGACGGCCGGGGTGCCCGTGACCTTCAGGTGACGGACGCGGCCCGCGTTGTCGAACGATCCGAAACCCACCCTGCCCGAGGCGAAGACCGGGTCGGTGGCCGTGATCAGCGGATCGCGGCCGCCATCCAGGTAGACGGCAGTCTCACCGGTGTCGGCGCAGTGGGTGAGGCGCACCTTGTGCCATCCGTCGTCCTTGATCGCCGGAGGTGCGCCGGAGGTGCCGTCCCACTGGTCGTCGATGCGCAACCGGTCGGTGTCGTTGACTGTGAACATGCCGTTGTGCGGGTAGATCGTGTTGTCGCTCGACAGGTGCGTGTACTGGAACCGGGTGTCCGACTGGTAGTCCCAGATGAGAATGACATCGCGGTTGCTGATGTCGACGGGGGTATCGATCCGTACCTCCGCCTCGACGGTGACCGAGGAATAGCGCGGGCCCGCGGTCAGGACGGCGTATTCGAAGGGGCGACGCGGCCCCGGCCGGGCGACGCCCGGCTCGGTCAGGATCGTCTCCTGCCTGGTGTACGCCCACTTGGCCGGGGTGACCGGCGCCCAGTTGTCGGGCCCTGTGGTGTGGGTGGTGGGGGTGTTTCCGATCTCGCAGTCGGCGAAGGTGCGGGTTCCGGTCACCTTCCAGACCTTGCCGTTGGCCTTCGAGACGAGGTACAGGCCGCCGCTGCGGTCGGACCCGAAGCGCAGGTCGACGCGTTGGTCACCGGCGAGGTCGCGCATGGTGACCGTCTTCCCGGTGGACTTGTCGAAAAGCATCAGCCGCTCCAGCGGCGCGAGGTCGGCGCCGCGGCGCATGTCGCGCGTGTCCGCTGCCAGGATGCGGCCGTCCACGAGGTCGCCGAAGATGTATTTTCCGCGCAGCGCCGGCGCGTCCTTGCCGCGGTAGACGAAGCCTCCGGCGATGGCGCGGCCCACATCGGACCGGCAGTTCCAGTCGGCTCCCGGGTCGTGATCGTACGCGGCGACCGGATAGGTGTAGCCGTACTCGGCGTCGTCAGCGGGAAGGGGAAGGATGCGGGCGCACGGGTCGGTGGTCTCCTTGTCGAATACGAACGGGCCCTCGCGCTCGCTCCAGCCGAAGTTGTCGCCGGCCTCGACCTCGTACACCGACTCGATGGCGTGCTCGCCTATGTGACCGAGATACATACGGTGGCTGCCGCCCGTGTCCCAGCTGAAGCGATGCGGATCCCGCATTCCTCTGGCATAGATCTCGCCGAGCGAACCGGGCTTGCCGACGAACGGGTTGGATGTGGGGATGCCGTACCGGCCGTTGGCGCTGTTACGGCCCGCAGGGTCGATCCGGAGAAGTTTGCCGTGCGGGAGGGTCAGGTCCTGCGGCTCGCTGTTGCCCACTCCCCGCCCGCCGTCGCCCACCGCGAGGTAGAGCAGGCCGTAGTCCTCGTCGTGGGGCTTGGCCGTCGGGTTGAAGTCGATCTGCTGGATGCCGTGTATCTGGCCGGTGAAGGCGATCCGCAGCACCTCGCGGTGGGTGCCGTGGAAGACGGCCGCGGAGGGGTCGTCGGCGGTCCACTCGGTGATGACGTTGTGATAGGTGAGCGTGCCGGCCTGCCGGTAGTCGGGGGGCTCGGTGGTCTGCGAGGCGAGCTCGCTGTGGACGGTGTAGAAGCGCCCGTTCGCCCCGAACTCCGGGTGGAACGCGGCGTACCCGAACCCCTGGCCGAGACCGCTGCCCGAGAAGAAGTGAGGGAATGCCGCCTTGACATCCAGGTAGGGGTGCGGGGTGCCCCCGGAGGTGCTCCTCGCGGCACCGGGGTCGGTGAGGTACAGGGTGCCGTTGAGGTCGGGAGTCGCCATCCGGCCGGAGCCGTCGGGGATTTCATTGATGGTGTTGATCCGGGCGTGGCGCATCAGGCGCGGGTCCGTCGGCGCCGGGACGGGTTCCGACTTGGGGAACTGGGCGAACTCCTGGAGGACGAGACCCGTCCTGGACTGGACGGGTTTCTCCGGAATGGGGTCGGTCAGGGCGGCTGCCGTCGCAGCGGGCTCGTCGGCATGGGAGGGCGCGGCGAGCCCGCCCAGAGCGAGGGCGGTGCAGGCGGCCAAGACCGCCCAGTTCCTTCGATATGTACGTCGTGACGCCATGCGAATCCCTTCGGGCCGGCGCGACAAGCAGGGAGGGGGACGGTCCAGGGGCGAGAACGGTCAACGGCCCCGCGTCATGTGCCGGTACTCCGCCGCCACCGTTCCGGCCGGCACCGGGCGGTCCAGGAACAGGAGGTCGTCCATGCGGCAGTCGCAGGCGTTGGCCTCCCGGGTGTTCTGGGGGAAGCTGCCGCCGATCTTGATGCCGCGGGGATCGGTGGGCGAGGCGCGGTGGGGCGCGGACGTGGTTTCGAGCTCCCAGGGGTCGCCCGGCGTGACGTAGAAGCCGTCCAGGGGCTTGCCGTCGCGGTAGAGGGCAAGGGTGCCGTCGCGGAAGTCGAACGTCGCGGTCAGATGGACCCATTCGCCGCGCGGCAGCAGTTCTTGCCAGGGGGCGGTGGCGGCGAAGGTCTGGGAGGCGCCGCTGTCCAGGCGTCTGCCCAGCGCGACCAGCCTCAACTCCCCGTTGACCTGGATGAGTTCGAGCAGCGCACGCACCGCGTGGCCGTCAGAGGTTCCGGACAGTACGCCGGTCAGCCCGATGGCGTTGTAGCGGTCGCCCGGGTCGGCCGTGTTGGAGTTCAGGGCGGGATTGTCGCCCGTCATCTTGAACCAGCCCATGAGGGTGGCGCCCCGGGCGCTGCGGAAGGCGCCGAGCGATGACATGCCCTCGGCATCCCAGGCTCCGGCCTTCCAGTCGTCGTTGCCCGCGGTGGCCGGGTTCTGCTGGCGCACTTGCAGGGCGGGCGAGGCGCCCGGGTAGGCTGCGTCGGCGACGCGCATGGCGGAGCCGCCGTTGATCAGGCTGAGCGTGGTGCCGGACCGTCCCATGTCCTGTTCGCGACCGGGGTCGGCGGGGTCCGGGTGTCCGAAGTCGTACGCCGCGACGGCCTGGGCTCGCAGCGGAGAGTGGGCAGTTGAGGGGCGGGCCGCCTGAGCCGGAGACGTGGCGGCGGCAAACAGGGCGGTGGCGACGAGCGCGGCGGCGGCACATGAGCGGCGTCTGGTGCGGGGCGGTTTCATACAGCCTCCCAGCGGCAGCGAAAGGGGCAGCCGACCGGGGCATCCCGGCCGACAGAAAGCGCTTTCGTTCGCGTGCGATGACCATGTAACTCCCTCGCGGAGCCCCTGACAATGGGCGTGTACGCGCCAATTTTCTGCGTGCCCTCCGGTGGCGCGGACTCCTCGCTGAAGCGGATGCGGCTCGCGGGCGGTCCGCCAGGGCGCGGATACCAAGCGGCTCACCGCGGTCCGCACGCGGTCGGTCAGGGCGCGGATGCCCAGCAGTCGGCCGGCGCCGGGCACCGGCTCCCGCAGCCTGCCTCCGGTCAGCTTCCGGTTCCCGCCTGCCCGTCTCCGTCCGCGCACAGCGACGCCTCCACCACCCGGGTGCTCGCCTCCCGGACGGCCTCGGGATGGCCGAACAAGCCGGGCAGGCCGCCGCTGTGCAGCAGGACGGTGCGCCGGCCGGGGCGGATATCGCCCTCTCTGACCGCGGCGACGAGGCCGGCCAAAGCCCGGCCGGTGTACACGGGGTCCAGCACGATGCCCTCGGTCCGGGCGCACAGGGTGATCGCTTCGAGGACGGCGGGTTGGAGTGCGCCGTATCCGGTGCCCACCTGGTCTCCCCGCAGCCTCAGTTCCGTGCCGTCGGCCTTCTCCGGCATCGCCGTCAGCAGTCCGTCGACGGTTTCGGCCGCATCCGGAACCGCACCGCAGTCCACCCCGAGCACGCGCCGGCGGCCGAGCGCACCCACCAGTCCGGCCATGGTGCCGCCGGACCCGACGGCAGTGACGACGTGTTCCACATCGGGCACTTGCTCCATCAACTCCCTTCCGGCCAGCACATAGCCACGCGTCGCCCTCACATCGGTTCCGCCGAAGGGGATCACCGCCGCTGTCCGCCCGTGCGCGTCCAGATGGTGGGCCACGTCGCGGACGGTCCTCTCCAGCGTCGCCCCGTCCACGTCCCCGGCCCACACCAGGCGCGCGCCCAGCAGGCCCTGGAGTGTGATGTTGCCACCGGCATCGGCCGCCGGGCGGCCGGCGAGCACCAGCACTGCCTCAAGGCCGAGCCGCGCAGCCGCGGCGGCCGTCAGTCGGGCGTGGTTGCTCTGAGCGGCGCCGCTGGTCACGAGCGCGGTCGCTCCCCCGGCGATGGCCGCACCGACAGTCCACTCCAGTTTCCGAACCTTGTTGCCTCCGGCTCCCAGACCGGTCAGATCATCGCGTTTGACGAACAGGTCCTCCGGTCCCAGACCGATCGCCGCAGCCAGCCGGGGTGCAGGCTCCACCGGGGTCGGCCAACTGCCCAGGACCACGCGGTTGCTCAGTTCGGCCATCAGACAACCTCCTTCTCTGCCTCTGCCAGGCATTCTCCGCCGACTGCGCCGCGAGACCTGTCTTCCCCCGCCGATGAGCTCGCGCGGTCATCCCTTCCGCCTCCGACGGCAGTGGGGCAGGTGAGCCGGCCGACGTGTGCGACAGGTACGGCGTCCATCCGGGGCCGTGTCGCTCACGCATCCGCAGCGAGGAGCAGCCGCCGCACAGCTGCCGATCCGGGTTCCGTGTCGCTGGCGTGCCCACGGCGAGGGAGCAGCCGCCGCACGGCCGTCGATCCGGGTTCCGTGTCGCTGGCGTGCCCACGGCGAGGGAGCAGCCGCCGCACAGCTGCCGATCCGGGTTCCGTGTCGCTGGCGTGCCCACGGCGAGGGAGCAACCGCCGCTCGGCCGTCGATCCGGGCCCGGACCGGCACATCATCCCGGAGTCTGCGCGTGCTGGGCGGCCAGCCGGACGTGGGCACTCTGCTCCCCGAAGCCCGTGTACGCCTCGTCGCGCTGGACTACCTCGAAGAAGACATGGCCGACGGTCGCCGTGTAGAAGTGCCGGAACTGCCCGTCCCCGTCGTAGTCGTAGAGGATGCCCAGCTCGCGGTACATCTCCAGTTCACCGGGGCCGAGAAGATGGCGCGCGGCCAGGTCGTCGTAGTAATTGGCGGGAACCGGCAGAAGAAGGCCCGTGCCGGCCATCCGGCGCGCGACACCGATGATGTCGTCAGTGGTCAGGGCGATGTGCTGGGAGGCGCGGGCGGCCGGGCCGGGCGCGGGGTCGATGCTCAGCGCGATGCGCACCGCGCCGTCGGCGGTGGAGACGGCCCGGCTGCGGCGCAGCCCGTACGGGTCCGGGACGTCCACGCTGTTGTGCGGTCGGAGGCCGATCACGCTGCGGTAGAAGAGCAGCGCTTCGTCGTACTGGTGCCACGGCTGTGTGAGGGCGACATGGTCGATGCCCGTGACGAGCCCGGTGTCCGCTCCCGAGCGCGCCCCGGAGCTCGTCACCGGGGCGAAGTCGTCCAGCCAGTCGGGGAGGTTCGGGCGGCCGGTCGCGCAGAAGAACAGTTCGGTGCCGTCCGGCGCGGCCACGGTCTCCAGCAGTGTGTCCGTCCGGGCCCGGCGGCGCGGGAGCACCGGAGCGCCGAGGGCCTCCGCGCGCTTGGCCGCGGCCCCCGGGTCGGGAGACTCCAGGCCGATGGCCGCGAGGCCGACGCCGCTGCCGCCGGTGGCGGGGGCGGTGTTCACCAGGATCCGGGCCTCGCCCTGCTCCCACAGGTCCACCGGCTTCGATGTGTGCTTGCCCGTGCGGGAGAATCCCAGCGCCTCCAGAAGTGTGGTCACGGGTTCGGTGTCGAGAGTGACGACTTCGGTGAAGGCGACCCCGCTGGGTGGGGCGGCCTCCGGAAGCGCGATGACGCCCGCGGCCTCCTGGAGTGCGGTGAGGGAGCGCATCGCGTCGACGGCCGTGCGGCCGGATGCGGCCTGCCGGAAGACGTCGTTGAAGACTTCGAGCGAGAGCGGTCCGTCGTAACCGGCACGCACCACGGAGCGGACGAAGGCCGCGAGGTCGAAGTCGCCCTGCCCCGGAAAGCACCGGTGGTGCCGGCTCCACTGGAGGACGTCCATGCCGATGAGCGGCGCGTCCGCGAGCTGCACGAAGAAGATCTTCTCGCCCGGGATCGCCGCGATTCCCCCGGGGTCCGAGCCGCGCGCCAGGATGTGAAAGCTGTCGAGGCAGACGCCGAGTGACGGGTGGTCCGCGGCTTCGACGATCCGCCACGCGTGGTCGTACGTGCTGACACGGCTCCCCCACGCGAGTGCCTCGTAGGCGACACGAATGCCGTACTCGGCAGCCAGTTCGGCGAGTTCGCGCAGTTGGGCGGCGGCCAGCGCGTCGTCGTCGCGCGCGTCCGACGATACGTTGGAGCAGGCCAGCACGGTGTCGGCGCCCAGTCGCCTCATCACCCGGAACTTGTGCTCGGCCCGCCGCATGCAGTGGGCGAACGCCTCGTCGGAGAGGCCCTCGACGTCCCTCATCGGCTGGTAGAGAAGGATGTCCAGACCCAGATCCGCCGCACGGAGCCTGATCTGCTCCGGTGTGAGCGGGCTGGCGAGCAGATCGTTCTCGAAGATCTCCACGCCGTCGAAACCGGCGCGGGCGACGGCGTTGAGCTTCTCGGTCAGAGTTCCGCTGAGGGAGACGGTGGCGATGGACGTGCGCATGGTGATCCTTCTTCTGGCTTCAGCTGCGTGGACCGGGGATCTCGGCGAGATCGGTGACGTCGGTGAACATGCGTTCCACGTCGGGTTCGCGACGGGTGAAGAGCCGGAAGGAGTCGGCAGCCTGGAGCGCCGCCATTCCCCTGCCGTCGAGTGTGGCGCAGCCGATGGCGCGCGCCTCGGCGAGGAGCCGTGTCTCCAGGGGCCGGTAGACGACCTCGGCAACCCACAGGTCCGGGCGCAGCAGTCCGGTGTCGAGCGGCATGCCGGGGTGCGTGGCCATGCCCGTGGGGGTGGCGTGCACAAGGCCGTCGCACCGTGCCATCTCCCGTTCGAGAGTGTCCGGACGGCCCGCGGTGACCCGTTGCGCACCGAAGTCGGCGTTGAGCGACGCGGCGAGGGCTTGGGCCCGCTTCTCGTCGGTGTCGACGAGGGTGAGGTGCGCGGACCCGAGAGTGAGCAGGGCGTGGGCGACGGCCGCTCCCGCGCCTCCCGCTCCCAGTTGCACGACGCGGCCGGTCGGTGCGCCGGGCAGGCCCCGGGCGAATGAGGCGGCGAATCCGGTGACGTCCGTGTTGTGTCCGGTGGAGCGTCCGTCGCGGAACACCACTGTGTTGACCGCGCCGAGCGCTGCCGCCATGGGGTCCAGATCGTCCAGGTGCGGGATGACGACCTGCTTGCAGGGGTGGGTGACGTTGAGCCCGTCGTATCCGAGGTCGCGGGCGGCGTGGACGAGGTCGCCCACCTTCTCCGGGCCGGCGCCGAGTGCGTCCAGGTCGAGGAGCCGGTAGAGGTAGCGCAGTCCCTGCCGGTCGGCCTCCCGCTCATGCAGCGCGGGGCTGAGGGAGGTGGCGATGCCGGCGCCGATCAGGCCGATGAGATACGTGTTCCGGGTCATCGGTCCTCTTTCCGCAGCAGCCGGGCGATGCGCATCAGTGCGAAGACGTAGCCGTCGGTTCCCGCGCCGCAGATCACGGTGTCCGCGACCGCCGAGACGCGACTGTGGTGACGGAACTCCTCCCTGCGGTGAATGTTCGTCAGATGCACTTCCACCACGGGTAGTTCCACTGCGTCGAGGGCGTCCCGGAGGGCGACCGACGTGTGTCCGTAGGCGGCCGGGTTGAGCACGATCCCGTCGCAGGACGCCCCCGCCTCCTGGACGGCGTCGACGAGGGCGCCCTCGTGATTGCTCTGCCGGCAGCGGACCTCCAGCCCGTGGGCGGACGCGGTCGCGTGGCAGAGGGTCTCCACGTCGGCGAGCGTCTCGCTGCCGTAGAGAGCGGGCTCCCGTGTGCCCAGCAGATTGAGGTTGGGGCCGTTGAGGACGAGCACCCTTCCGACGGTCCGCCGGACGTCCGTTTCCATCACGCCTCCAGTAATGTACGAACTAGTACGTTACTTATAGCAAGAGAGGCCTCCAGCGAGAAGATCCCGGGCGGGAGTCTTCGGGATTGCGCTGCTTCTACAATCGGTGGACGTTCTGATAGCACGGAGGAGCCAGGGCATGCCCATCGCCCCAGAGTCGTCAGCGCCCTCGGACCGTCGGCGCGATGCGGCCCGCACCCGGAGCGAGATCCTCGCGGTGGCGACGAAGGAGTTCGCCCGTGACGGCTATGCCGGCGCCCGGGTCGACAAGATCGCGGCGCTGACGCGCACGACGAAGCGGATGATCTACTACTACTTCGGCGGCAAGGAACAACTCTTCACCGCGGTGCTCGAAGCGGCGTACTCCGAGATCCGGCAGCTGGAACGGGAGTTGGACGTCGAGCATCTGGATCCCGTCGCGGCCACGCGACGACTGGTCGAGCTGACCTTCGACCACCACGAGGCACACCCGGATTTCATCCGGCTGGTGAGCATCGAGAACATTCACGAAGCCGAACACATCAGCAGTTCGGAGAAGTTGAGCCGGCTGGGTTCCCCCGCGACCGAGGTCCTTCAACGCATCCTGGAGTCCGGCCGCGCTGCCGGGCTCTTCCGCGCGGACGTCGACGCCGTGGACGTGCACGCGGTGATCAGCTCCTTCTGCTTCTTCCGCGTGTCGAACCGCCATACGTTCGGTGCCCTGTTCGGCCGCGACCTCGTCGCGGCCGAACGCCGGGACCACTACCGGACCATGCTCGCGGACATGATCGCCGCCTATCTGACGGCGCCGCCCCCGGACGCCTGAGCGGGGCGCCGCCACCTATCTGACGGCGCCCTCTCCGGACGCCTGCGCAGGGCGCCGGCCGGGACGGCGCAACGGAGGGACAGCGATCCTGTCTCGGTGCCCCTCTTGTGCGGCGCGCTCCGCCCCGGGGAAGACGGTTCGGGACGCGTCAGGCGTGCGTCACCGTCCTGGGCAGGACGGTCGGCCTGCGGGGAATCACCGCGGGTGCCGGGTCGCGATCGGTCAGGGTCAGCGCGGTGAGTGCCGCGTGGTCGGGTGACATCGAACAGGCCGGGTCGGTGCGCGCGCCGTCGCCGGTGAGTGCGAAAGCCTGGCAGCGGCAGCCGCCGAAGTCCTGCTCGCGCCGGTCGCAGCCGCGGCACGGCGACGGCATCCATTCCGTCCCGCGGTAGAGGTTGAAGGCCTTCGACTCCTCCCAGATCCAACGCAGCGCATGGTCCTTGACGTTGACCGGGTCGAGGCCCGGCAAGGTGGCGGCTGCCGGGCAGGGCAGCACCGTGCCGTCGGGGGTGACGGTGAGCGAGACCGCACCCCAGCCTCCCATGCACGGCTTGGCGACACCGGCGAAGTAGTCCGGCGCGACCCAGACGATCTCCAGGCGCCCCTCCGTTTCCTCCCGCAGCCGGGTCACCGACGCGACGGCCGCGGCGAGCTGCTCACGGCTCGGCATGAGTGCCCGACGGTTGAGCAGACCCCAGCCGTAGAACTGGGTGTTGGCGAGTTCGATCCGGTCCGCGCCCCAGCGCAGCGCCAGCTCGACGAGATCGGCCACCGCGCCGAGATTGTGCCGGTGCAGCACGACGTTGACTCCGAGCGGCAGCCCGGCGTTCTTCACGAGGGCGGCAGCGGCCTCCTTGGCCGCGAAGGAACGGCTTCCGGCGATCCGGTCCGAGGCGGCGGAGTCCGCGTGCTGCACGGAGAGCTGCACACTGCGCAATCCGGCCGCCATCAGATCGCGCAGGCGCTCTTCGGTGAGCCCTGAGCCGCTGGTGACCAGCTGGGTGTAGATGCCGGCCGCGTCCGCCCCCGCGACGATCGTGTCGAGATCGCGGCGCAGGAGAGGCTCGCCGCCGGAGAGATGGGTCTGCAGGACCCCCAGCTGTGCCGCCTGGCCGAAGACGTCGACCCAGTGCTCGGCCGTGAGCTCCTGGGAACGGCGGGTCAGTTCGAGCGGGTTGGAACAGTATCCGCAATGCAGGGGGCAGGCGTGTGTCAGTTCCGCGAGCAGCGCCCAGGGGGGTGCGGTCGTGGTCAACGGATCCATCCTTCCTTGCGCAGGCGTTCCATGAACGGGCCCACCTCGGCATCGACGGGAGCGGCGGGAAACCTGGCCCTCAGCGCGCCGACGATGTCCGCCACCGTGCGCGTGCCGTCGCACAGCTCCAGCACGGCACCGGCGCTCCCCTCCAGGACGACGACGCGTTCGGGCATGAGCAGGACGTCCTTGCCGCGGATCCCGTCGTGCCGCAGCACGACCGCCGGGGCCCTGCGCGGACGCCACACTCCGGTGGCAGGGGTCGCCGTCACGGCGTGCCCGGTCGGCTGCCGTGCTCCACGGCGTCCAGCAAGGACCACAGGACGTCGCACTTGAACGCGAGTGCGGCCAGGGCCCGTTGTTGCTCGGTTCGGGTGTCCGCCCAGTCCACCACCCAGGCCAGTGCCTCCGTTCCGTCGCGACGTCCCTGCGGCACTCTGCTCCGGAAGTAGGCGAGTCCGGAGTCCTCGATCCAGGGGTAGTGGTGGGGGAAGGTCGCCAGTCGGGTCATCATGATGTCCGGCGCGCACAGTTCCGTCAGGGACGAGGCCACCGCCTCCAGCGCCGGGCTCAGCCGGCAGAAGTTGACATAGCCGTCGACGGCGAGTCGGACGCCGGGCAGCACGGACTCACCCGACTCCAGGCCGGCGCGGTCGAGACCGACGGCTTCACCGAGCCGCAGCCACCGCTCGATACCGCCCTCGCCGTCCACCGGACCGTCGTGGTCCTGGATCCTGCGCAGCCAGGAACGACGCAGGGCGGGCTCGGGCAGTTTCGCCAGGATCAGGGCGTCCTTCACCGGGATGCTGCGCTGGTAGTGGAAGCGGTTGGCAACCCAGGTGCGCAGCTCCGCCGGGCTCAGCCGTCCCTCGTGCATCCGCGTGTTGAACGGGTGCCTGTCGTGGTAGCGGCTGCGGGCCAGCTCTCGCAGCTCCGCCTCGAAGGCTTCCGGGGGCTCGGGGGCGTCGTCGGGTGGTGCGGTGGCACCGGTTGTGGTTCGGGGCCGTGCGACCGTTGTCATAGCTGGATCACCATCCCGTCCCGGGCGACTTCCAGTCCTCGCGCGGCCAGGTGGCCGTGGTGCCAAGAAGCGGGGTCGTTCAGGGGGTTCGTATTGTTGAGGTGCGTGTAGAGGCAGCGGGCCGGGAGCGGAGCGAGTCGTTCGGCTGTGCCGCCGGGCCCGTGGACGGGCAGGTGTCCCATGCCGGTGGCTGTCCGGGAGGAGATCCCGAGCCGCTGCGGCTCCTCGTCGTCCCAGAACGTCCCGTCGATGAGGAGACAGTCGGCTCCGGCGACCGCTTCGCCGAAGGCGTCGCTCCAGGCCGCGAGTGCCGGTGCGTAGAGCGCGGTCGTGCCGTGGCCGGGGTCGTGCGCGTGGACGGCGACGACCCAGGCGTCGTCCTCGGGTGCGGATGCCGCGTAGCGGGGCCGCTTGCTCGACAGGGGCACGGCGGACACCTCCACACCCGCCACCCGCGCGGGCGGCCCGGCACCGACGAGTGGCAGGTCGTGCCAGCTCAGCGTGGTGTAGGGCGTGAGTACGGTGTCGAGGGCGAGCCGTTCGCGCAGCGCCTGCCGTACCGGTGCGGTGGCGAAGATCTCCAGATGGTGGGCTTCCCGCAGGCGCAGGAGGCCGAGCGTGTGGTCGAGTTCGGCATCGGTGAGCAGGACGCGGACCACGGGGGTGCGCCGCTCGCCCGGTCCGGGGAGGAGCGCGGGATGGGTTTCCATCTGGTCGGTGACGTCCGGGCCGGCGTTGACGAGGAACCAGGAGGACGACCCCTCCCCGAGGACGGCGAGGGAGTCATGGCTGCGACGCCGGTCGGGGTGGGCGCGTGCCCCGGAGCATCCGGGGCACGCGCAGTTCCACTGGGGAACTCCTCCACCGGCTGCCGAGCCCAGTGTGAGCAGCAGCATGTGGCGTGCTTCTAGAGGGTGTTGAGGGAGTAGGCGGTGACCTCCATGGCCGTGTCGACGACCGTGAAGTCCGGCGTGGACCAGCCGCCCGGGGCGGCCGGGGCCGCCGCTTCGGTCTGCGGTTCGGGGGTCGATGCGGAGTTCGGCATGCTCGGTGTCCTTTCAGACGCGTGCTTGGTTGCGGAGACGGGTTGCGAGGTGTGCGCCGGGCCGGTCGGCGTCACGTGGGCCTGCGGCCGGAGAGCTCCGAGGCGCGGCGACCAACGCCTTCAGCAGTCCGTTCAGTGGTTCAGTTGGTCCACCTGACGGAATATTGTGGGGTGATCGATACGCTAGACACGTCGTGCGGCCCTGACAAGGGGGCGGACGGCCTTCGCTGTTCCGGCCGTAGGCGCTCCCGCGCACGGAGGCGCGCCGACGGCGCCCGGCGCTCACGCCGACCGCAGCGACAGCTTGAGGGCTGCGTGCGGTTCTGCTTGCCGCGTGCGGTTCTACTTGTGCTGTGTGCAGTTCTACTTGCTGTGTGCAGTTCTACTTGCAGAAGGGCTTCATGCCCATGACCGACTGGATGCCGCCCGTGATCAGCTTCTGGAACTCGGACGCGCCCTCGAAGGAGCCGTCGGTGGTGAACTCCTTCGCGTCGTGGCCCAGCGTGGTGACCCAGGAACGACCGCCGTCGTAGTACTGGCACCAGGCGACGGGGTGGTTGTCGCCGTGACCGGGGTGGTTGTAGTTGCCCGTCACGCCCTTGGCGAGGGTGCTCTCGTCCACGTTCGCCAGGACCCGCACCTTGGTGGGGGCGGGTACCAGGTTGTACCACTCGTCGGTGAAGTTCCACCGCGCCGGCAGTTCCTTGGTGGAGACGTCCTTGCGGTTCTTGGTCTCCACCGTTCCGGGCTGCGCGGCGCCGTGGTCGTAGAAGTTCGCGTTGCCCAGCAGCCCTTCGTACCAGGGCCAGTTGTACTCCGTACCGAAGGCGTTGTGGATGCCCACGAAACCGCCGCCACCTCGGATGTACTGACGCAGCGACGTCTGGGCCGCGTCGTCCAACGCGTCACGGCTGGTCGAGAAGAAGACCACCGCGTTGTACTTGAAAAGGGTGTTGGGCGAGGCGAGTTGCGCGACGTCCTCGGTGTAGTCGACCTGGAAGCCGGCCTTCTCACCGATCTCGACCATGGCCTTCTGGACCACGTTCGCGTCGGTGACCGGCGGGTTCAGCCCCGTGCCCAGCGCGGGGCCGAGGTTGGCGTGGCGTGGTCCCGCCGTGCGCGTGTACAGCAGGACCCGGTAGCCCTTGGCCGGGTCGAAGTTGCCCCAGTCGTGGTAGCAGTCGGCGTCGAGTCCGCGGCAGACACCGTAGTCCGGGTCGCCCAACTCCTCGGCGCCGGCGCCGATCCGTCCGTGTGCCACGCTGAGGGTGCCGGTGGAGATGAGTGCCATCACCATGGCAGCGGCCATCCCCAGTGTGGCGAGGACCGCTGAACGGGTGCTCAGCGCTCCCGCTCCGGGCTTTCTTCGTGACATGGGTGTGGTTCCTTTTCTCGTGGGTGGCGTGCGCAGGCGGCACGCCGCGGGATCGGAAGGTTCTCGTGCGCGCAGGTGACAAGCCGGGCTCGTGTACGGGGGTCGTCCTTCAGGAGACGACCGCGAGGATCGTCCTTCAGGAGACGACTGCGAGGGTCGTCCTTCAGGAGACGACGATCTTGCCGGTGCTCTGCGGGGAGACGGGGTCGTTGAAGAAGAACTCGCCCGGTGTGTCGAAGGTGTGGGTGGAGGATTCGCCGGGCATGAGCAGCCCGGTGTCGAACTCGGCCTCGAAGAAGGCGACGGCGCCGTGGGCGGACTTGTTGGATGCCGGGTTGGTGAAGGTCACCGTGGTGCCCTTCGCGATGGCCAGGTGCTGCGGTGACATGGCGTTCTGCGCCACCAGGTTCTCCGTGGTTCCCGGCGCGTTCCTGGAGCTGTCCCAGATCCTGCCCAGGGTGACGGTGTTGCCGGCTGTCGCGCCGGAGACCGCTGCCGATCGGATCTGGTTGCGCTTGGACGGGGGCACGGGCGCGTCGGCCGGACCCACCCGGCCGCCGACCTTGAAGGCCCACAGATGGTCGCCGCGCGGGATGTCCGGGTACGGCAGCCCGTTTCCGCCGGCCAGCACGGCTACATACTGCTCGCCGTCGATCTCGTAGGTCATCGGGCTCGTGTTGACGCCCGCGCCGCACTGCCAGGTCCACAGCTCCTGACCGTCGGAGTCGTCCATGGCGGTGAGGACACCGTCGGGCCGGCCTTGGAAGATGATCCCCCCGGCGGTGCTCAGGATGCCGTTGCCGTGGGCCAGTGACCAGTCGCCCTCCTGTCGCCAGGAGACGGTGTTGGTACGTGGGTCGACCGCCACCAGGCCGCCGGCGAAGTACTCACCCAACGGTCTCGCGGTGTTGACACGGCCCTCATGCGTGTTGGAATACGCCGAGTTGATCAGCCCGTAGCCCACGTAGACCAGGCCCGTCCGGTGGCTGAAGGACGGGAACGACCAGTCCGCGCCGCCGCCCGCGCCGGGGTACAGGATCGTGGGGCGGTCCCAGTGCACCTCGAAGAGGCCGCCGGTGGCGTAGAACGGTACGGGCCTGGTGGCCTTGTCGATGCGCGGCTGCGTCTCGACGAAGGGCTCACCGCCGGGGAACGGCTGTGTCGGGGAGGTCTTCTGCGCCGCGTGCTGCGGCACCGGTCGCTCCTCCATGCCGTGCACCGGGTCGCCGGTGGCCCGGTCCAGAATGTAGTACATCCCGGTCTTGCTGCCGTACACGACGACTTTGCGCTTGCGTCCGTCGATCTGGATGTCCGCCAGGACCGGGGACATCACACCGTCGTAGTCCCAGATGTCGTGGTGCACAGACTGGAAGTGCCAACGCCGCTTCCCGGTCTTGGCGTCGATGGCGACGATGCAGTTGGCGAAGAGGTTGTCGCCACCCCGCTTCGATCCGTCGGTTCGCGGATACGGGTTTCCGAACGTCCAGTAGACGAGGCCAAGTTCGGGGTCGACGGCCGGATGGATCCAGCACACCGCCCCGCCGGTCCTCCAGGTGTCGCCCTCCCAGGTGTCGTGTCCGAACTCACCGGGTC
The DNA here is from genome assembly GCF_042885475.1 of Streptomyces sp. NPDC058051. Classification (NCBI taxonomy): domain Bacteria; kingdom Bacillati; phylum Actinomycetota; class Actinomycetes; order Kitasatosporales; family Streptomycetaceae; genus Streptomyces; species Streptomyces sp. NPDC058051. Next base: position 744,856 of record NZ_JBHVRW010000001.1, on the reverse strand, counting down.
CGGGCGTACCCCAGAACGTCCACACGACCTCGCCGGTCGACGCCCTGAGGGCGTAGCCGCGGCCTCGGGCGCCCGCGGTGCTGCCCTGGGTGCCGATGTAGATCAGGCCGTCCCAGTAGACGACCGCGCCGGCGAGGCCGCCCTTGCTGCCGCCGCACTGGCCGCTGGCCGGGTCGCAGCCGGGATCGCCCTGATCCTCGATGAGCATCTCCCTGCTCCAGACGACGGCGCCGGTCCGCTGGTTCAGGGCGTACACCGTGTTGGAACCGGAGATGGTGAAGGCCAGCCCCTCACCGAGTGCCACCCCTCGCATGTTGGTGGTCTCCGTGCCGACGTTCGTCTTCCACTTCACCGCACCGGAGCGGCCGTCGATGGCGAAGATGTTCTGCTGCGTGGTGGCGAGGTAGAGCACACCGTTCTCGGCGACGACGGCGCACTGCTGCGCGCGTCCGGTGTCGCCGCCTTCGAGGTTGATGTGCCAGGCCCCACCGAGCTGCTTCACATTGCGCGGGGTGATCTTCTTGAGTGCTGAGTAGTTCTGGTTGGCCAGGTTGCCGCCCGCTTTCGGGAAACTCCTGTCCGTCGGGTCGAAGGTCTGCTTGGGAACGGGCAGGGCCAATGTGCCGGTGCGCGTCTCGGCCGCCTGGGCGGACGAGTTGAGCAGGGCGACGGCCCCTGTGGTGCCGGCCGCTGCGCTGGCGAGGAAGCTGCGTCTGTCCATGAACCCTCTTTCGTGGCATGACCTGCCGGGCCGGATCACCTCGGGTGGTCCGGGTTCGGGGCAGGGGAAGAGAGAGCGGGAGAAGCGGATCATGGTCCGCTGTGCGGTTCGCTAGACCCGCATGATGGTCGCCGGGAGGCGGTTCCATACGTTAAGGACGTAGCAGGGGCGTGACAAGGGTTATGACGCGGATTCTTCGGCGTCGGCCGGATCGGCCGCCGCGAGACGCGCGGGGAGCACCGACCTGGGGATGGGCCCCTTGTTGCGACGGCCCTGCCCCGACTCCTCCCACGCGTGGGCGAGAATGCCCACCGACCGGCTGAGCACGAACAGGCCCCTGGCCAAAGGAGCGGGAAAGCCCAACTCGGCGTAGATGACGGCGGTCGCCCCGTCGATGTTCATCGGCACGGGTCGCGCGCCCGCGCGACGGTGCAGCAGGGCACGCTCGACGGCCAGCGCCGCCTGAAGGTGCTCGCCGGCGACGACTCCGGCGGCCACGGCCTCCTCGGTCAGGCCCAGCAAGGGGTCGCGACGCGGATCGACCGGATGGAAGCGGTGCCCGAAGCCCGGCAAGTAGCGCGAGCGGCTCTGCCACCGCGCCATGACCTCGGCCGCCGCTTCGTCCCAGTCACCACCCCGCAGACGCAGGGAGCGGATCTCGCTCAGCATCTCCACGCATTGCTGGCCGGCGCCGCCGTGCACGTCGCCGAGCATGTTGACACCCGTCGCGATCGCGTTGTTGAGGCCGACTCCGCAGGTGGCGGCCATACGAGCCGCCGCGATCGAAGGTGCTTGGGGCCCGTGGTCGACCCCCGCCACCAGCGCCGCCTCCAGGAGCGCGGACTGACCGGGAGTGGGCAGGTCACCGCGGAGCAGAAGCCATGCCATGTCCACGAGACCGATCGATCCGATCAGTTCCTGCACGGGCCGGTCACGGAGCTCAATGGAGCCCGGCTCGATATGGCTGACGGCCGTGGCCCACCATTCGGCGGCTTCGCTGTTCGCCGACGAGGATGCCGAAACGTTCATGAAGGTGTCGCCTCCCTTGCCGCGGTGGAGGACCAGCGCGCCGCGAGCTCGTCCCGTTCGTGGTTGTGCTCGCCGAGCAGTGGGGGCGCCGTCCTGGGCAGGAACGCCTCCCCGTCGAACAGCACGCCGCTGCCCAGTACCAGCAGCGGTGCACCGGACGCGTCCGGTCGTTGGAGTTCGGCGATGAAGTGCCGGTGTCGCAGCTGTGGCTGGGTCAGCGCCTGGGGCACGGTGAGTACGCGTGCGGCGGGCACTCCGGCGTCGGTCAGCAGTTCCTCCCACTCCGAGGCGGAGCGCCGGGCGAGAGCCTCGTTGAGGGCCTCGTTGAGTTCGGCGCGGTGCGCCTTGCGCCCCTCCCGCTCGGCGAAGCGGGCGTCCGTGACGAGTTCGGGGGCGCCCGCCACGCGGCACAGGGTCTCGAACTGACGCTGCTGGTTGGCCGCGATGTTCAGCGGGCCATCGGCCGCGTGGAAGGTTCCCGATGGCGCCGCCGTCGCGTTCTGATCTCCCATCGGCTGCGGCGCGACGCCGCTGACCAGGTAGTTCGAGACGGCCCAGCCCATGGCAGACAGGGAAGTCTCCAGCATGGAGACATCCAGTCGGCTGCCCTTTCCCGTCCTCTCCCGGCGCAGCAGCGCGGCGCTGATGGCCAGCGCGGCGGACAGCCCCCCGGTGGTGTCGCACGCGGGAAAGCCGACCCTCAACGGCGCGGTGTCGGGTGTTCCCGTGACGCTCATCATCCCGGAGAGCCCTTGGATGATCTGGTCGTAGGCGGGGGCGTCGCTCATCGGGCCGGTCTGCCCGAAGCCTGATATCGAGCAGCAGATCAGGCGGGGGTTGATCTCGTCGAGCCGGTCCTGGTCGTAGCCCATCCGGGAGAGGACTCCGGCACGGAAGTTCTCCAGGAGCACATCGGCTCCGGCGAGCATCTCCTCGAAGACCTCGCGGTCGCCGGAGGTCTTGAGGTTCAACTCCACCGACTTCTTGCCCGCGTTCTGGGCGAGGAAGGAGGCGCCGATTCCGGCTCTGTTCAGCTCGGGGTCGGGGCCGAGGCTACGGGCGAGGTCCCCCTCGCCGGGGCGCTCGATCTTGATGACCTCGGCACCGAGCAGCATGAGCTGGTAACTGCAGTAGGGGCCGGCCAGGACGTTGGTCAGGTCAAGCACTCTTATGTCGTCGAGCGGTCGCACATCCATAGTGATGACTCCTTGGGCGGCGCCGGTGGTCGGCGCCGCCGTCGCGCACGGTTGTCAGCCCCGCGGTCCCAGGGGATGGTCGAAGCCCTGGGACATGATCTGTCCGGCTACCTGCAGCAGGTCCTCGGCGAACTCCTCGATCGCGGACTTGGTGATGCGTGCGGTGGGGCCGCTGAGGGACAGGGCGGCAACGAGCACGCCGGACGAGGTGGTGAGCGGCACGGCAATGGCGGTGAGGCCGATGTCGCGCTCGCCCTGACTGGTCGCGTAGCCCTGCTCCCGGGCCTGGTCGGCCCATTCACGCAACCGCGCCGCGTGCGGCTTCCCGTGCGGCGACGCGCCGGCGATGCGCTGGAGCAGGGCGTCGTCGGCTCCGGCGAGCAGGACCTTCGACGACGCACCGGCCCACAGCGGGAGTTCGTCTCCGACCTTCACGACGTGGCGCAGCGGCTGCGGACTCTCCTGCTGTGCGACGCAGACGCGGTGGATGTCCCGCCTGATCATCACGTTGGCCGTCTCGCCGCGCCGGTCAGCCAGGTCCCGCAGCAGCTTGACGGTCTCCGGGGGCAACTCCCAGCTGCTGTGGGCGAGATGGGCCCACCGCCACAGGCCGGGCCCTGCGGTGTAGCCGGCCTCGGTGGACCACAACAGTCCACACTGCTCCAACGTCTGCACCAGGCGCACCACGGTGGTCTTGGCCAGGCCGGTCGCCTCCACGATCGCTCTGAGGGAGACGACGGGTTGCTCTTCGGTGAGGAGCGACAGGATGTCCAGGGCTCTGCGTACGCTGCGTACGCCGCCCGGTCCTTGCTCGGGATCCATGTTTTCTCCTTCGTGTGTCTGTGCCACGAGAGTCCTCCAGGGCGCAACACGGGGAACGCGCCGGTGCACGCAGCGGTGCCGATTCGGCGGGACAGCTGCGCGTTCAACTTGTTTCGCCCGGCCTATTGCCAAGCCCAACCGGCGCCCGTACGTTACACGCCAGTCCACAAGGCGGTCTACGAAAACCGCTAGATGGCTTGTCTGGAGAAACGATGCTGGAAGTCATCCTCAAGTACGTCTCCGATTCCGAAGTCGTCGACGTGCTGCCCTTTCTCTCCGGCAGGTGGTCCGGTGACGGGCCGCCTGCCGAACGGACCGGCCCGTACCTGCGCCGAACCGTCAGCCGGGCACCCACCGCTCTGCCTGCGGAAACAGACCGGGCCATCGCCGAGGCCCGCCGCTACGCCCCCCAGGTCGCGACGCTCGCGCCGGCGGCCCGCGCGGAGATTCTGCAGCGCGCCTCGGCCGCGGCGCTCACCCACCGGGACCAACTGGCCCAACTGCTCGCCCTGGAGCTGGGCAAGCCGGTCAAGGACAGCCGCACCGAGATCGAGCGGGTCGCCTCGACCTTCGAGGTCTGCGCCGCCGAGGCGCGACGCATCGACGGGGAGACCCTCCCGGTCGCGGGGTGGAACACCGGCGTCGGCAACACCGCCTTCACCTACCGGGCCCCGGCCGGGGTCGCCCTCGCCATCACCCCGTTCAACGCACCGGCCAACCTGCTGGCCCACAAACTCGGTGCCTCCTTCGCCGCCGGCAACACCACCCTGGTGAAGGCGCCTCCGCAGGCACCCGGCATCTCTGCCGCGCTGGTCGCCCTGCTGCTGGAAAGCGGAATGCCTTACCAGGCAGTCCAGTTGCTGCACGGAGGAGGCGATGTGGGCGCGGCCCTGTGCGCGGCGCCCGAGGTCGACGTCATCAGCTTCACCGGCAGCGCCGCCACCGGAGCGGCCGTCGCCCGCGCCGCCGGTGCCAAGCGCTTGGCCCTGGAACTCGGCGGCAACGCGGCGACCATCATCTGCCAGGACGCCGACATCGACGCCGCGGCCAAGGCGGCGGCGCGCACGGGCTACAGCAACTCCGGGCAGAGCTGCATCTCCGTACAGCGGGTCTATGTGCACCGCAGCCGGTACGCCGACTTCCTCGACGCGTTCACGGCCGCCGTCGACACCCTGGTGACCGGAGACCCGATGGACCTCGGCACCGACATCGGCTCCATGGTCGACGAGGAGGCGGCGGACCGAGTGGTCCGGTGGTCCGCAGAGGCCGCCGACCTGGGGGCCAGCGTCCTGCGTGGCGGTACCCGCGACGGCGCCACCGCCGCTCCGACGATCGTCGCCGGCCCGCCCGCTCACGCCTCCGTCGTCGTCCACGAGGTCTTCGGTGCTCTCGTCGCCGTCATGCCCTACGACGACTTCGACGCCGTCATGAGCGAGTGCAACAACAGCCGTTACGGACTGCAGGCCGGGCTCTTCACCTACGACATCAACCGTATCTTCACCGCCTGGCGGCGCCTCGAAGTCGGCGGACTCATTGTCAACGGCACCTCCAACTACCGGTTGGACCATGTCCCGTTCGGCGGTGTGAAGGACTCCGGGTTCGGGCGGGAGTCGCCACGCTGGCTGATCGACGACTACACCGTCGTCAAGACCCTCATGCTCCGCGGCCTGTCCATCTGGGGCGACCGTCACGACCTCACGGAAGAGAACCAGTGACCACCGTAACCGCGGCTGAAGCCATCGTCGCCCAACTGGAGTCCTACGGTGTCGAGTACGTGTTCGGCACCTGCGGCCATACGAACATCGCTCTGCTCGATGCTCTGGGCCCCAGCCCCATCCACTTCGTCATCGCCCGCCACGAGCAGGCCGCGGCCCACGCGGCCGACGGATACGCCCGCGCCTCCGGAAAGCCGGGCGTGCTGCTCACCCATGTCGGTCCCGGCATGATGAACGCCGTCACCGGCGTCGCCACCGCGGCCATGGACTCCGTACCTCTCGTGGTCATCTCCGGTGACATCCCCTCCTATTACTACGGACGCCATCCGCACCAGGAGGTCAACCTTCACGCGGACGCCGACCAGACCGCTATCTACCGGCCCTTCTGCAAGCGCACCTGGCCCGTCCAGCGCACGTTCGACCTGCACCGCACCCTTGAGCGAGCCTTCTGGACGGCGACCTCGGGGCGTCCCGGCGCCGTGCTCGTCAACATACCGATGGATCTGTTCTCCCGGCAGGTCGAGCCGTACACGGTGGGATCGCACGCGGTGCCGGACAGTGCGCTGCCCGCCCTGCCCGAGCAGACCGCCGAACGCATCGCCCGCGCGCTCCTGGACGCCGAGCGCCCGCTGATCTACTTCGGCGGCGGGCTGCGTACCCCGGCGGCCAAGCAGGCACTCCTGAGCCTGGCCGAGCACCTCGACATACCGCTGGCCCACTCCCTCATGGGCAAGGGCGCCGTCCCCGACCGCCACCCGCTCCTCCTGGGCATGCCCGGATTCTGGGGACTCGATTCCACCCATGCCCACACCAAGGACGCCGATGTCGTCCTGGCGCTGGCCACGCGCTTCGCGGAGACCGATGCCAGCTCGTGGGAGCCCGCCCACACCTGGAACTTCCCTCCGAGCAAGCTCATCCAGATCGACATCGACCCCGCCGAGATCGGACGCAACTACCCGGTCGAGATCGGCGCGGTGGCCGACGTCGAACAGTCCGTCCGCGCCATCGAGGCGGCCGTTCGCGCCATGCGGCCCGAACCACGGACACGGCCGGGACTGCGGGAGGCTGTCGCGGACAGCAGGAGGGAGCTGTTCGGCGCCGCAGCGGAGAACGGGCGGAGCGACAACTTCCCCCTGCGCCCGCAGCGCATCCTTGCCGACCTGCGGGCCGTCCTGCCGGCCGACTCGGTTCTCGTCACCGACGTCGGCTGGAACAAGAACGGGGTGGCCCAGTCCTACGACCTGCCGCCCGAGGGTCGTTTCATCACCCCTGGCGGAGCCTCCACCATGGGCTTCGGACCGGCCGCGGCCGTCGGCGTGCAGATGGCGCAGCCCCGGCGCACCGTGGTCGCCCTCATCGGCGACGGCGGGATGAGCGCCCAACTGCCGGCCGTTCCGATGGCGGTGGAGCAGGGTCTGCCCGTCATCTTCGCCGTGATGAACAACCGTTCCCACGGGACCATCTCCGACCTCCAGCGCTCCAACTACGGCCGCGGATACGGCTGCGACTTCCTCGACCCCGAGGGTGAGTCCTACAGCCCCGACTTCGCCGCCTACGGAAGGTCGTGCGGAGCCGACGGCTACGAGGTGACCTCCGCGGCGGACCTGGCCAAGGTCCTGGCCACCGCGGTGGAACGGCGCCGGCCCGCGGTCATCGACATCCCCATGGTCAACGAGCCGGTCCCCACACCCGGCCACTGGAACATCAACGACATCTACCAGGGCAACTTCCCCGACGAAGGATGATTTCCATGCGTGCAAGAACCCGCGGCACCGCTCGCATCTCCGCCGCCGCCCTCGGCGCACTCCTCACCGCGTCCGCCTGCAGCGCTCCCGGCGACTCGAACTCCGGCGGTGCGGGCGACAGCGGCCCGATCAAGATCGCCATCGTGAACGCGCAGAGCGGACAGCTCGCCTCCCTCGGGGACTGGGAAGCCAAGGGCGCGAAGCTCGCCATCTCCGAATGGAACAAGAAGGGCGGAATCGACGGGCGCAAGATCGAGGCGACCGTCTTCGACGACCAGGGTGACCCGACCACCGGCACCAACATCGCGCGCAAGCTCGACAGCGGCAACTACGTCGCGATGATCGGCACCGCCGAGAGCGCCGTCACCGTCGCCATGGCCCCGATCCTCAGGCAGGCCGAGATCCCCAACATCACCTCCGGTCAGGCCACTGCCCTCGTCGATGCCAAGAGCCCGTTCCTCTTCCTCAACGGCCCCACCAGCACCACATACGACACCTCCCTGGCCGACTATCTCGTCACGACCAAGAAGTTCAAGAAGATCGCGATGATCTCCAACAACGGCTCCTACGGCAAGGGCGAGCACGACGCGTTCACCGCGGCGCTGAAGGAGGTCGGCGTCACACCGGTCACCAACCAGGTCGTCACCACCGACCAGAAGGACTTCAGCGCCGCCCTGTCGCGGATCCGGCAGTCCAAGCCCGACGCCGTCTTCATAGGATCCGAGGAGGTCGAAGCCGGCCTCATCGTGAAGCAGGCCCGCGACCTCGGTATCACCGTTCCCTTCGCGGGTGCCGCGCCCCAGGGCACCCCGGTCTTCATCGAGACCGCCGGTGCGGCCAACGTCGAGAACACCATCGTCAGCTCGCCCTACCTGAGCAACGAGGTCAGCGATGCCAGTCGCGCCTTCGCCGACGCGTACAAGGCCGCATACAACAAAGAGGCCGAACTGCACGGGGCCAAGGCGTACGACGGCACCAACATCGTGCTCACGGCACTGAAGAACAACGGCGTGGCGGGCGGGAAGAAGCTCGCCGACGAGATCCGCGCCACCAAGTACCAGGGGCTGCTGGGCGACTTCGCCTACGACGACACAGGGGTCGGCATCTTCCGGACCACCATCGGCATCATCAAGGACGGCAAGCTCTCCGCCGCGCAGTAGACGTCCTCCGAGCCGAGCGCCGGGCTCCGCACCGGCACCAGGGAGTCACCATGCAAGTCACCCTGCAAACACTCGTCGGAGGTCTCAGTCTCGGAGCGGTCTACGCCCTGATCGCTGTTGGATTCTCCGTCGTCTACCGCACCATGGGCCTCGTGAACTTCGCCCACGCCGACGTCGCGATGATCGGCGCGTACGCGGCGTCCACGTTCTACCTCACGACGCACGTCCCCTTCGCCGCTGCCATCGTCATCTCCATCGTCGTCACCGGCGTCATCGGTCTCGTCATCGAGCGGGTCCTGCGCCCGCTGGAGAACAAGGACTTCGACCTGATGCTGATCGGCACCATCGGTTTCGGCACCGTCCTGCAAGCGGCGGCCACCCTCATCTGGGGCACCACCGGACGCGCCATGCCCTCACCCATCTCCTCCGCGCCGCTGGACCTGATGGGCATCCGCATCCGCACCTACGACCTGCTCGTCATCGCGGTCACCGCGATATCCGTCGTCCTGCTCACCCTGTTCCTCCAGCGCACCAAGCCCGGCGCGGCCATGCAGGCAGTGGCCATGGATCACGAAGCGGCCACCGCCGTCGGCATCCACGTGGGCCGCAGCAACGCACTCTCCTTCGCCATCGGCGCCGGCTTGGCCGCCCTCGCGGGCAGCCTCGCCGGACCCATGCTCTACGTCGACGCCACCCTCGGCAGCGCCCTGGGCGTGAAGGGTTTCGCGGCCGCCATGCTCGGTGGATTCGGCAGCATCCCCGGCGCGGTGGTCGGCGGCCTGGCCATCGGAGTCCTCGACTCCTACACCGCCGACCACTTCCAGGGCTACTCCGTCCTGGTCACCTTCCTGGTCTTCACCGCGGCCATCATGATCCGTCCGACCGGCATCTTCGGCGAACGGACGGTGAGCCGCGCATGAACCTCCTCAAGTCCAGGGCACCGCTGGTCCTGCTCGCGTGTCTCGCCGCCGGCGCACTGCCGTACGGCCTCAACGGATATGCCATGCACGTGGTCGACATCGCGCTCATCTTCGCGCTGCTCGCCATCGGCATGGGCCTGGTCATGGGCGTGTCCGGCCAGATCAACCTCGCCCAGGTCGCCTTCTTCGGAGTCGGCGCCTACACCACCGCCATCCTGACCACCCATTCCGGGTACGGCTTCTGGACCGCCGCGGTCCTGGGCGTCGTGATCACCGTCCTCGTCGGACTTCTCGTCGGGCTGCCGGCCCTGCGCATGCAGTCCCACTATCTCGGCATCGTCACGCTCGGTCTGGCGCTGGGATTCGTCAACTGGATCACCAACGCGGAGATCACCGGAGGCGCGGACGGCATCTCGGGCATTCCCGTGCCGCCCTTCCCCGGCATCGATCTCGCCGACGAGTACATGTACTACTACCTGGAGATCGTGGTCTTCGGACTCGCGCTCGCGTTCGGCATGTTCGTCGTACGGACCCGGCTCGGACGCAGACTGCGCGCGATGCGCGACGACGCCCTCGCGGCCGGTGCCATGGGAGCGGAGATCCCGCTGCTGCGGATGACGGCCTTCCTGCTCGCCAGCGTGTACGGGGGTGTGGCGGGCATCCTCTACGCGGGTCTTATCCGGTACGTGGCCCCGGAGACCTTCAGTCTCAGCAACATGTTCCTGTTGCTGGCCATGGTCATCATCGGCGGCCGGCGCAGCCTGATCGGCTGTGTCGTCGGCGCCGTCGGCCTCGTCCTGATCCGGGAAGCGCTCGTCGACTTCGCGGTCTACGCACAACTCGGCTACGGAGCCGTCGTCGTCCTCATGGTGGTCTTCGCACCCACCGGGCTGGCCGGAATCCCGGAAAGGATCACCGCCGCCGTCCGCCGCCGGAAGAAGGACGAAGAGGTGCACGCCACCGAACTGGGCCCGTTCCTGCCCGGCGCGCGGTCCGGCGACGCCGTGACCGCCACCGGCCCCGGCACCGGTCCCGCACTGGAGATCAGCCACGTCACCAAGCGCTTCGGCGCACTGACCGCACTCGACGACGTCACCCTCACCGTCGGCCAGGGCGAGATCCGAGGCATCGTCGGCCCGAACGGATCCGGCAAGACAACCCTGTTCAACGTGATCAGCGGCCTCTACCGGCCCACTGCGGGACAGGTCGCCACCGTCGGCCGGGACATCAGCAAGGCACGGCCCTACCAGCTGTCGCTGTGGGGGATGGCGCGTACGTTCCAGAACCTGCGCCTCTTCCCCCAGATGACGGTCCGGGAGAACATCCTGGTGGTACTCGACCGCTCCCGGACCCGGACGGTGTGGCAGTACGCGCTGTGGCCCGTCGGCGTCCTTCGGACCGAGCGCCGGCTGCACGAGGAGGCAGACCTCATCCTTCAGAGTTACGGACTCACCGCCTTCGCCGACGCCGCCCCGCAGTCCCTCCCCTACGGCATCCAGCGCCGCATCGAAATCGCACGGGCCATGGCAGGCCGGCCCCGGCTCCTGCTCCTCGACGAACCTGCGGCAGGTCTCAACGGCGAGGAGGTCGGACAGCTTGCCGCCATCGTCCGTTCCATCCGCGACGACGGCGTCACCGTCGTCCTCATCGAGCACAACATGGGGCTCGTGATGTCCCTCTGCGAACGGATCACCGTCCTGGCGGCCGGTGCCGTCATAGCCGAAGGCACGCCCGCCGAAGTCGCCGCGACCCCTGAGGTCATCGAGGCGTACCTCGGCGACTCGGCTCCCGCCGACATCCCCGTACCCGCCGCCCCGGAGGCATCACGATGACGACCACCGCCACCGGGCCCACCACCGACAGCCTCGTCGTTGCGGACCTGACCGTGCATTACGGCGGGGTCTGCGCCGTCCGGTCGGTCGCGCTGAGTGTCGCTCCGGGTCAGTCCATGGGCATCATCGGATCCAACGGCGCCGGCAAGACATCGACACTCAAGGCGCTGATGGGCCTCGTTCCCCGTACGACCGGCCGGATCACACTCGGGGACACCGACCTCAGCCGTGTCCGGGCCCGGGACATGGTCCGCCACGGTGTCGGCTACGTACCGGAGGGACGTCATGTGTTCCCGGGGCTCTCCGTCGAGAAGAACCTGCTGCTCGGCGCGTACCACCGGTCGTGGAAGGGAGAAACCCGGGACACCCTCGCTCATGTGTACGACCTCTTCCCCGTCCTGCGGGAGTTCCGCAACCGGGCGGCCGGCGACCTGTCCGGGGGCCAGCAGCAGATGCTGGCCATCGGCCGGGCCCTCATGTCACGCCCGAAGCTCCTGCTGCTGGACGAACCCTCCATGGGCCTCTCGCCCAAACTCATCGAGAACGTCCTGGAGATCCTCGTCCGGCTGCGCACGGAAGGGCTCGGGCTGCTCCTGGTCGAACAGAACGCCAAATTGACGTTCGGGGTGACCAGTCACTGCCTCGTCATGGAGAACGGCTCGGTCGCCATGTCCGGCACCTCCGAGGAACTCGCGCACGACGCACGGGTCCGGCAGATCTACCTGGGGTTGTGAGGCCGGGCCGGGTGCGGGGCCGGCGGCACGGGGTGCGTCCCACCACGTCGCCGCCGGTTTGCCGCACACGGGGCAGCGGACGGGCCGGACCGGCGGGCCTCCACGGGCCCACCGCGGGTGTCCCGGCCGAGCCCGCGCGGCTGCCGCTCCTTCCCGGCTGCCCGGGCTTCTACGTGCCTGCCCCGGCGGCAGCGACGAGCCCGTCCAGCCATGTCTGGTGGCCGTTGAGCATGGGATTGGGTTTCTGCACGGCCAGGTCGGCGGCGGGCCGGCCGATCTGCGACTCCTGGGTGAGGATCCGCACCCGGCCCCCGGGCAGGTCTTCGACCAGCCACGCGTGCAGCACATCCAGCTTCTCCTCCGGCGTGCCGTCCTGCTGCGCGGTCCACGACAGCCGGCCGGGAGTGCCGTCGCCGGGCTCGACGTATTCCACCACCTCGGCGTCGAGCGGGGGGAAGCCGAAGGTGGCGAAGGAAAAGACGGCGCCCTGGGTGAGCAGCGGGCCGCCGCCGGACGGGAAGACCGGAGCGGAGGCGTTGTCGTAGTAGGACGTCCACTTCGAGGTGTCGGCGAGCAGGGGCCAGACGTCCTGGTGGCTGAGGCCCTTCACGATGACCTCGTTGGAGACGAAGTTGTCCGTGGTGCCCGGCAGGTATCGGTCGGGCCAGTGGATCGCGTTCTGCGTGTCGCTCATGAGTCTCCGGTTCCTTCTCGTGGGTGAAGGGCGGCGGCCCTTGTGGTCGGGCCGGCTTCGTGCCCACCCGGCGGCGCCCCGGCTCACGCGGTCGGGCACGGCTGTCCACCGGCGCGGGCCTTCGAGCGGACCTGCCCGGTCGGCGCGGCGATGTCCTGGCCCGCGGTGTGTGTGGAAGGCCCCGTGCGTCGGGAGGACGGTGGTCCGTACGCCCCGGAGGACGACGGTCCGGTCCGGTCCGCCCGGGAAGCGGTGTGCTGTCCCGTGCCGTCAGCCGGCGTCGGCCGGCCGGTCGACGGTCAGCGCGGAAACATCCTGGCCACGCGCTGTCCCTGCGCCCGTGCCTGCATCTTCGCCAGCCGGGTGGACTCCCGCCACTCGGCGGGCCCAGGACGGCAGAGCGTGAAGACGTCCGTATCCCGTGGGCATGTGTGTACGGCCTGCCATCACCGTGCCCCATCGCCATGCGGTGCTGCCCCTGACGGTCGCCGCGGCCCGGACGTACCTCTTGTGTACCTCATGTGTCAGCAAATTAATGAACGACGAGGTGATTTGCCTAAAGGCCTTAGGCAAATGCATAATCGATTCTGCTGACGAGAGGAAGAGCATGGTGCGCGCAGGCTTGACCGCGGAACGCCTCACCCGAGCGGGGGCGGAACTGGCCGACGAGGTCGGCTTCGACCATGTGACCGTCTCGGCGGTCGCCAGACGGTTCGACGTCAAGGTCGCGAGCCTGTACTCGCATCTGAAGAACTCCCAGGACCTCAAGACCAGGATCGCCCTGCTCGCCCTGGAGGAACTCGCCGACCGGGCCGCCGAAGCCCTGGCCGGCCGGGCCGGAAAAGACGCCCTGACCGCCCTCGCGAACGTCTACCGCGATTACGCCCGGGAGCATCCCGGCCGCTACGCCGCGGCCCAGATGCGACTGGATCCGGCGACGGCCGCTTCCAGCGCCGGCGTCCGGCACGCGCAGATGACCCGGGCGCTCCTGCGCGGCTACGACCTGGCGGAGCCGGACCAGACGCACGCGGTCCGGCTGCTGGGAAGCGTCTTCCACGGCTACGTCAGCCTGGAGCTGGGCGGAGGGTTCAGCCACAGCGCGCCCGACACGCAGGAAACCTGGTCCCGGGTCCTGGACGCCCTCGACGCCCTGCTGCGCAACTGGCCCGCCCCCTGACACCGGGCCCGCACCGGCCGAAGGCCGGCAGTCGCGCGGCGCATCGCCGCATCCGAACCACCGAACATCTTGATCAACAGGCGGAGACCATGCACACCAACCAGCACGGCTGGATCACCACGCCCCTCACCGGCGACCTCCTGCGCGGCGCCCTCGATCTGGAGCGCACCGAGCGCGGCCTGCTGCCCCACCGTCTGCCCGCCCGGGCCCGCGCGCAGTGCGCCGACGGACAGCTCGCCATGGCCGAGTCCCAGCCTTCCGGAGTACGGCTGGTCTTCCGCACCCGGGCCACCGCGGTCGAACTGGACACGCTGCCCACCAAGCGGGTCTACGTGGGCGCCCCGCCCCGCCCCGACGGGGTGTACGACCTCCTTGTCGACGGATGCCCGGCCGGCCAGGCATCCGTGAGCGGCGGCAACACCGTGACCATCGACATGGCCGCCGGCACGACGGAGTACCGGTCCGGCCCGCCCGGCACCCTCCGCTTCTCCGGCCTGCCCGACAGCGCCAAGATCGTCGAGATCTGGCTGCCGCACAACGAGACCACCGAACTCGTCGCCCTGCGCACCGACGCCCCCGTCGAGCCCGCGCCGGACAACGGCCGCAAGGTATGGCTGCATCACGGCAGCTCGATCAGCCACGGCTCCGATGCCGCGAGCCCCACCACCACCTGGCCGGCGCTGGCCGCCTCCCTCGGCGGGGTGGAACTGATCAATCTCGGCCTGGGCGGCAGCGCCCTGCTCGACCCCTTCACCGCCCGCGCCATCAGAGACACCCCCGCCGACCTGATCAGCCTCAAGATCGGCATCAACCTGGTCAATGCCGACCTGATGCGGCTGCGCGCCTTCACCCCGGCCGTTCACGGCTTCCTCGACACCATCCGCGAGGGGCACCCCACCACACCACTGCTGGTCGTCTCGCCCCTCCTGTGCCCGATCCACGAGGACACCCCCGGCCCCGCAGCCTTCGACCTCAGCGCGCTCAGCACCGGCAGGCTCCGGTTCCGCGCGACCGGCGACCCTGCCGAGCGCGCTGCCGGGAAGCTGACGCTGAACGTCATCCGCGGCGAGCTGTCGCGCATCGTGGAGCAGCGGGCCGCCGAGGATCCGAACCTGCACTACCTGGACGGCCGCGCACTCTACGGTGAGGCGGACTCCGCCGAGCTGCCGCTGCCCGACCAGCTCCACCCGGACGCCGCCACTCACCGCCGCATCGGTGAACGCTTCGCGGAGCTGGCCTTCGCCCCGGAGGGCGCCTTCGCGAACCCCGGCGCCTGAACCGGGCGCTGTCACGTCGCCCCGGCGTCCGTCCGCGCGGTACGCACGACCGAGCCCGGCCGGCCGCGGCCCGCCGCGCGGGGGACGACGCGCGGGGGACGACGCGCGGGGGACGACGCGCTCTTGCAGGGTGACGGCGTCGTCGGTGAAGAGCTGATCGCTGCGGCCGGCGAGGCCGGGGTGGTGCTTGATCCAGCCGGCGGACTCGGCGGACGTCATGCCGGGCATGGTGTGTCGCAGGGCGGTCGGTTCGCTCTTCTGGGTCGCTGTCGAGCCTGCTGGCTACGTTGGTCGGCATGACTGACTCCAGAGCCCTTGCCTGGCCACCTGTCCCGATCAAGACCGAGCGGCTCGTACTCCGCGAGTCCGAGGCCCGGGACCGTGCGGCGGTCATCGCACTGAACGCTTCGCCAGAGGTGCGCACGTACCTCGGTGGCCCTCGACCGCGTGACGAGCTCGAACGCACGGTGCCCGAGGTACCCGGGCGACGCCCTGGCTTCTTCGTGGTCGAGCTCGACGGAGCGACGATCGGCACAGTCCAGCTCGACCCGCAGGACCTTGAGCGTCCGGGTCACCGCCGGGAGGCCGGGGAGACCGAGCTCGGCTACTTGTTCCTGCCGGAGGCGTGGGGACGTGGGTACGCCACCGAGGCGTGCGCAGCGGCACTCGACTGGTTTGCCGGCGCGCTTCCCGGTGAGCCGGTGGTGCTCTGCACCCAGACTGCCAACATCCGCTCGTTGCGCCTCGCGGCGAGGCTCGGGTTCACCGAGCTGGAGCGGTTCGAGGCGTACGGCGCGGAGCAGTGGTTCGGCGTGTGGTCTTCAGCCGTGCCGCCCGCTTGAGCTCCTGCTCGGCAGGGCGGATCCACGGGCCGTCAAGCGGTGGTCGGCCTCGGCGCGGACAGTCCGTTCTTGCCGTGATCCCAGCACCTCCGCACACCTTTCATATGCCCTTCGTCGGCAGGCACACCCACCGAGCATGTCGGCACCAAGCTGCCCGAACGTCCGCACCCGTAGTGCATTTTCCATGACGCCCAACAGGATGCCGTCCCAACCGCCAGAAGGACCGCGTAGGCGACGCCGCAGGAAAAAGGCCGCCCCACCCCCGTGACGGTCGCGCCCGCTCGGTGCGGTGGGCGTCCGTGGAATCCGTTCCGCCCGGGACATTGACGAACGGGATGCGGGGGATCAGACTCAAGAAACAATATGAACTTAAGTTCACTAGGCGAACATATGGAAGGCGGGCGGATGGACAAGGTGGTCGCCTCGGCCGCGGAGGCCGTGGCAGATGTCCACGACGGAGCGTCGTTCGCGGTCGGCGGCTTCGGCCTCAGCGGCGTGCCGAACGCACTGATCGGGGCTGTGCACGACACCGGAGTCAGCGGGCTGGGCGTGGTCTCCAACAACTGCGGCGCGATGGACACCGGTCTCTCCGTCCTGCTCTCCGCAGGGCGGATCGCACGGGTCACGGGCAGCTACATCGGAGGGAACAAGGAGTTCGCGCGGCAGTACCTCGGCGGGGAACTGGAAGTCGAACTCATCCCGCAGGGCACGCTGGCCGAGCGGCTGCGTGCCGGTGGTTCCGGTATCCCCGCCTTCTACACTCCGGCCGGGGTCGGCACACAGGTCGCCGAGGGCGGCCTGCCCTGGCGCTACGACGGCGAGGGCGGTGTCTCGGTGGCGTCGCCGCGCAAGGAGACCCGCGTGTTCGACGGTGTCGAGTACGTGCTGGAGCGGGCCATCACCACGGACTTCGCACTGGTCCGGGCGGCCAGGGGTGACCGGCACGGCAATCTGGTCTTCACCAAGTCGTCGCGCAACTTCAACCCGTTGGCGGCCATGGCGGGCCGGATCACCATCGCCGAGGTCGAGGAGTTGGCCGAGCCCGGCGAGATCGATCCGGACCAGATCCATCTGCCCGGCATCTTCGTCCAGCGGGTGGTGGCTCTCACCCCCGGCCAGGCCGCGGACAAGAAGATCGAGAAGCGCACGACCAGGAAGGTGTCGGTCTGATGGCCTGGACCCGGGACGAGATGGCCGCCCGCGCGGCACGCGAACTGGCCGACGGGGAATACGTGAACCTCGGCATCGGACTGCCCACGCTGATCCCCAACCATCTCCCCGACGGTGTCGAGGTCGTCCTGGAGTCGGAGAACGGCATCCTAGGCACCGGCCCGTTCCCCTACGAGGACGAGGTCGACCCGGACCTGATCAACGCGGGCAAGGAGACCGTCACCGTGCTGCCCGGCGCCTCCTTCTTCGACTCCGCGCTCTCCTTCGGCATGATCCGCGGCGGCCACATCGACACCGCCGTGCTGGGCGCCATGCAGGTCTCCGCCCGCGGCGACCTCGCCAACTGGGCCGTGCCCGGCAAGCTGGTCACAGGCATCGGCGGCGCCATGGACCTGGTGCACGGCGCGCGCCGCGTCATCGTGACGATGACCCATACCGCCAAGGACGGCAGCCCGAAGATCGTGGACGAGTGCACCCTGCCGCTCACCGGCCGGGCGTGCGTGGACCGTGTCATCACCGACCTCGGTGTCCTGGACGTCACCGGTGACGGCCTCGTCCTCGTGGAGACCGCCCCGGGCGTCGGCGCGGAGGAGATCCTGCGCCGCACCGCCGCACCGGTCCGTATCGCCGCGACCGTCGAAGGAGGCCGGCGATGACCCGCCGACTGCGTGACGTCTACATCGTCGATGCCGTCCGCACACCGGTCGGCAAGTACGGCGGCGCCCTCTCCGGAGTGCGCCCCGACGATCTCGCCGCCGGTGTGCTGCGGTCCCTGCTGGCCCGCACTCCGGACCTGGACCCGGCCCGGATCGACGACGTCTTCCTGGGCAACGCCAACGGTGCCGGCGAGGAGAACCGCAACGTCGCCCGGATGGCCGTGCTGCTCGCCGGAATGCCCGTCACCGTTCCCGGCAGCACCGTCAACCGGCTGTGCGGCTCCGGACTGGAGGCCGTCATTCAGGCGGCCCGCGCCATCGCGGTCGGCGACGCCTCCGTCGCCGTCGCGGGCGGTGTGGAGTCGATGAGCCGCGCCCCCTGGGTACTTCCCAAACCGGAACGCGCCTTCCCCGCCGGCCACCAGGAGCTGTTCTCCACCACCATCGGCTGGCGCATGGTCAACGACCGTCTGGAACCGCAGTGGACCGTACCGCTCGGGGAAGGTGCGGAACTGGTCGCCGACCGGCAGGGCATCACCCGCGAGCAGCAGGACGCCTTCGCCGTCGCCAGCCACGAGAAGGCGGCCCGTGCCTGGAGGAACGGGCTGTACGACGGTGAGGTCGTACCCGTCGACGGCGTCGGCCTCACCCGCGACGAGACCATTCGGGACACCACATCGCCGGAGTCGCTGGCGAGGCTGAAGCCTGTCTTCCGCCCGGACGGCACGGTCACCGCGGGCAACGCGTCGCCGCTCAACGACGGCGCGGCCGCGCTGCTGCTCGTCGACGAGGAGGGGCTGAGGGCCACCGGCCGTGAGCCGCTGGCCCGCGTCCGGGCCTCGGCCGTCACCGCCGTCGAACCGCAGTACTTCGGTCTCGGTCCCGTCGAGGCCGTCACGAAGGCCCTGGCCAGGGCCGGCCGCGGCTTCGGCGACCTGACCACGTTCGAGCTCAACGAGGCCTTCGCCGCCCAGTCCCTCGGCTGTCTGGCCGAGTGGCCCGGCCTCGACCCGGCGATCGTCAACCCGCGCGGCGGCGCCCTCGCCATCGGCCATCCGCTCGGCGCCTCGGGCGCACGCATCGCGGGGGCCGTCGCCCATCAGCTCGCCGCGGCGGGCTCCGGGACCGGCCTCGCCGCCCTGTGCATCGGCGTCGGACAAGGCCTCGCCCTCGTCCTGGAAAGGTAGGAAAACCCTGATGACCACTCCCCTGACCCAAGGCCGGATCTCGGCCGAGATCGCCGAGCAGCGCGAGACCTATGCCAAAGCCGTGGCCGGCGGTGCGCCCGCACGCCACCATCCCGACCGCGGATACGCCCCTTACCGCAGCACCCTCCTGCGCCACCCCGGCAAACCGCTGGTCGCGGTGCACGATCCCGAAGCGGCGGAGCTGTCCGGTCCGGTCTTCGGCGTCACCGATGTCACCGCCCTCGACCACGACCTCACCCGCCGGCACCAGGGCGAGCCGCTCGGCGAGCGGATCAGGGTCACCGGCCGGGTCCTGGACCGCGACGGACGCCCGGTACGCGGCCAACTGGTCGAGGTCTGGCAGGCCAACGCCTCGGGCCGCTACGCCCACCAGCGGGACGACCACCCGGCGCCGCTCGACCCCCACTTCACCGGCGTCGGCCGCTGCCTGACCGACGACCGGGGCGTGTACGAGTTCGTCACCGTCAAGCCCGGCGCCTACCCCTGGCGCAACCACGTCAACGCATGGCGTCCGGCCCACATCCACTTCTCGCTCTTCGGCACCGCCTTCACCCAGCGGCTGGTCACCCAGATGTACTTCCCGGGCGACCCGCTCTTCGCCTACGACCCCATACTCCAGTCCGTCACCGACGACTCCGCGCGGCAGCGGCTCGTCGCGACGTACGACCACGACCTGTCCACCCCCGAATGGTCGCTCGGCTACCGCTGGGACATCGTCCTCGACGGCCCGGCCGCCACCTGGACAGAGGAGAACCGCTGATGTCCCGCCCGTCACCCGCCACCGCCGTGAACGCCGCGGCCGGGCCGCGCTCCCCCGGTCCGGCTCCCACACCGTCGCAGACCGTGGGCCCGTTCTACGGCTACGCGCTGCCCTTCGCCAAGGGCGGTGAGATCGCGCCCGCCCGGCACCCCGACGCCCTCACCGTCCACGGGCACGTCCGCGACGGCGCCGGAGCGCCCGTGCCCGACGCGCTCATCGAGCTCTGGCAGCCGGCGCCCGACGGCTCCCGCCGCGGTGCCCCCGGTTCGTTGCGCCGCGACCCCGTCACCGGAGCGGTCATCGGCCGGCGCGACGTCGGCTTCACCGGTTTCGGCCGTGTCGCGACCGACGCCGACGGACACTACGAGCTGCGTACGCTGCCGCCCGGGGGTGTGCCCTACCTCTCGCTGATCGTCTTCGCCCGCGGTCTGCTCCACCATCTGCACACCCGCGCCTATCTGCCCGAACTCACCGACCCGGACACCGAACCGCTGCTGACCGGCCTCGCTCCCGAGCGCCGCGCCACGCTCCTCCTCGTACCGGACGGGGAACGGACACACCGCTTCGACATCCGGTTGCAGGGTGACGGTGAGCACGAGGAGACGGTCTTCCTTGCCTTCGAATGATCCCGCCGAGGACCTCGGTCTGCTCTCCCCCGGACAGGCCGGATCAGCGGTCGAGGCCGCCACCGGTGACGCCGCGTACGTCCGCGCGATGCTGGACGCCGAGGCGGCGCTGACCCGCGCCCAGGCCGCGCTGGGCCTCGCCCCCGTCTCGGCGGCCGAGGCCGTGACGGCCGCTGCCGCGAGGACCGCCCGCTATGACGTCCGGGATCTCGCGCTGCGCGCACGCTCCGGCGGCAACCCCGTGATCCCGCTCGTCGCCGACCTCACGGCGGCGGTCGCCGAGCAGGACCGGCGGGCCGCCACCCATGTGCACCGCGGTGCCACCAGTCAGGACATCCTGGACACGGCGGCCATGCTGGTCGCCGCCCGCGCCCTGGATCCCGTCCTCACCGACCTCGACCGCGCGGCCTGCACCCTGGCGCGGCTCGCCGCCGAGCACCGCGACACACCGATCGCCGGACGCACACTGACCCAGCACGCCGTGCCCACCACCTTCGGTCTCAAGGCCGCCGGCTGGCGTGCGCTGCTGCTCGACGCCCGCGAACGCCTCGCCTGCGTCCGAGCCGCGCTGCCCGCGCAGCTCGGCGGAGCGGCCGGCACCCTGGCGGCCTTCCACGCCTTCGCCGAGGCCGACGGCGCACCCACCGAAGCGGAGGCGGGAGCGGAGGCAGAGGCAGGAGCGGCACCGGACCTCGGTCTGCGGCTCCTCGCCGCCTATGCGGCCGAGACCGGACTGGCCGAGCCCGTCCTCCCCTGGCACACCCTGCGCACCCCGGTCGCCGACCTCGGCGGGGCGCTCGCCTTCGCGGCCGGGGCGCTCGGCAAGCTCGCCGCCGACGTCCTGTCGCTGTCCCGCACCGAGACCGGCGAGCTCAGCGAGGGGACGGGCGGCTCCTCCTCCGCGATGCCGCACAAGGCCAATCCGGTCCGCGCCACACTGATCGCCGCCGCGGCCCGCCAGGTGCCCGCCCTCGCCGCCGTGCTCTACGGGGCACTCGCCGCCGAGGACGAACGCCCGGCCGGCGCCTGGCACGCCGAGTGGCAGCCCGCGCGCCAGGCCCTGCGCCTCGTCGGCGGCGCCGCCCGCGACGCCGCCGAACTGGTCCAGGACCTGCGGGTCCACCCGCACCGGATGCGGGACAACCTCGACGCCACCGCCGGCCTGATCGTCAGCGAACGGATCGCCGCGGCGCTGACCGCGCTCATCGGTCGCGGCGAGGCCAGGCAGGCACTCGCACGGGCCTCCCGCCGCGCCGCCGAAGAAGGCGGAGACCTCGCCGGAGCCCTCCTGGAGGAGCCCGGCATCGCCCGGGTCCTCACCGAGGACCGGCTGCGAGAACTGACCGACCCGACACACTACGCGGGCTCCGCGGGCACCCTGGTCGACCGCGCCCTGCGCCGTGCCGGCACCACCCACGACCCGGCCGTACACGGCACCGGACGGCACCGGCCCGGCGCACCGGCCCGCGGCCATGAGCCGCACGCGACCGACCTGCCGCCCGACGGGCAGCCCCCGCACCACCGGAACGAGGAGTCCGCATGAGCACGTCCACCCCCGCACAGCGCCTGCTGCACCACCGCGTGGACGGTGCGGACTCCGCCCCGCCGCTGGTCCTGGGCCCTTCGCTCGGCACGTCGCTGGCCGTGTGGGATCCGCAGGCCCCGGCCCTGTCCCGGACCCACCGGGTCATCCGCTGGGACCTGCCCGGTCACGGCGGCTCCCCGGCCGGCCTGCTGCCCGACGGCGCCGCCGTCGCCGACCTCGCACGGCTGGTCCTCGACCTCGCCGACGCGCTGGGCATCGAGGAGTTCGCCTACGCCGGTATCTCGCTCGGCGGCGCGGTCGGCACCTGGCTCGCCGTGCACCACCCCGAGCGGGTCTCCTCGCTCGCGGTCCTGTGCTCGTCGGCCCGCTTCGGGGAGCCGCAGGGCTGGTCGGACCGCGCGGCTCTGGTTCGTGCGAGAGGCATCGGCCCGGTCGCGGAGACCGCCGCCGCGCGCTGGTTCACCGGCTCCTTCGCGGCCGAACCGGCTGCCCGGGCGCTGGTCGACGGCCTGTCCGCGGTCAGCCCCGAAGCCTACGCGGGGCTCTGCGACGCGCTCGCCGTCCACGACATGCGCGCCGAGCTGTCCCGTATCACCGCGCCCACCCTGGTCGTGGCGGGACGCGAAGACCCCGCGACGCCCGTCTCGCACGCCCGCGAGCTGGCCGACACCATCCCCGGCGCGGCCCTGACCGAGGTGGCGCACGCCGCGCACCTCGCCAACGTCGAGCGTCCGGCACCCGTCCTGGCCGCCCTGCTGGGACACTTCACGGCTGAGCCGGCACCGCCCACCGACGACGCCGGCCGGTACGGCGCGGGCATGGCCGTGCGCCGCGCCGTACTCGGCGACGAGCACGTCGACGGGGCGATCGGCCGCACCACCGGCTTCACCGCGGGCTTCCAGGACTTCATCACCCGCTACGCATGGGGCGAGATCTGGACCCGGCCGGGACTGAGCCGCAGGACCCGCAGCTGCATCACCCTCACCGCGCTGGTGGCCCACGGCCACCACGAGGAGCTGGCCATGCACGTACGGGCGGCGCGGCGCAACGGGCTCACCCCTGAGGAGATCCAGGAAGTCCTGCTGCAGACGGCCGTCTACTGCGGCGTGCCCGCGGCGAACGCCGCCTTCGCCATCGCGAACCGCGTTCTCGAAGAGGAGAGGCAACCGTCATGAACCACACCACCGTCGGCATCATCGGCGGAGGCCCCGCAGGCCTGCTGCTCGCCCGGCTGCTGCACACCTCCGGCATCGACTGCGTCGTCCTGGAGAGCCGCGACCGCGGCTACGTCGAGCGGCGCCAGCGCGCCGGCATCCTTGAGCAGAGCACGGTCGACGTGCTGCGGGAGTGCGGTGCGGGCGAGCGACTGGACCGTGAGGGTCTGGTGCACGACGGCATCGAGCTGCGCTGGGACCGCCGGGCCCAGCGCATCGACTTCCCGTCCCTCACCGACGGCCGCAAGGTGTGGGTGTACGCCCAGACCGAAGTCGTCAAGGACCTGATCGCGCTCCGGACGGCCGACGGCGCCCCCCTGCTGTTCGAGGCCCGCGTGAACGAGGTCACCGGAGCCGACACGGACCGGCCCGTCATCCACTACACCCATCGGGGCCAGGACCGGACTCTCGGCTGTGACTACGTCGTGGGCTGCGACGGGTTCCACGGGGTGACCCGCAACGCGGTCCCGGACGGCGCCATGAACACCTTCGAACGGGTCTACCCGTACTCGTGGTTCGGGATCCTGGCCGATGTCCCGCCGTCCTGCGACGAGTTGATCTACGCCCACTCGCCGCGCGGTTTCGCCCTGCACAGCATGCGTTCCGCCACGGTCAGCCGGCTCTACCTCCAGGTCCCGAACGGCACCGATCCGGCCGACTGGCCGGACGAGCGGATATGGGACGAACTCGACGCCCGATTCGCGACCGACGGCGACTGGCGGCTCGCACGCGGCCCGATCGTCTCCAAGGCCGTACTGCCGATGCGCAGCTTCGTCACCGAGCCCATGCGCTGGGGCCGGGTCTTCCTGGCCGGCGATGCCGCACACATCGTGCCGCCCACCGGTGCCAAGGGCCTGAATCTCGCCGTCTCCGACGTCGTCGTGCTCGCCCGGGCCTTCGCCCGGCTCAAGGAGAGCGGCTCCGGCCAGTTGCTCGACGCGTACTCGGAGACCTGTCTGCGCCGGGTGTGGCGCGCGGAGCACTTCTCGTACTTCATGACGACGACCCTGCACACCGATCCGGGCCAGAGCGCGTTCGAGACCCGGCTCCAGGTCTCCCAGCTCGACCGCATCGCGTCGTCCCGGCACGCGGCGGCGGAACTCGCCGAGAACTACGCGGGCCTGCACATCTGTTGACCACCCGTCGGCGGGGCGGCACGCGGCCCGGGAAGCGGCCCCGTGACTCCGGCGCTGTTCGGGCCGGGCCGCGGCCACCCGACCGCTCCACGCCGTCACGGGCCGGGCAGGTACGGTTTCCGCACACCCGGAGGCCCGACAAGGAGGACCGCATGCCGCACGCCGCGACCGCGCCCGAGGCGGACGCCGCAGCACCCGGCGGCAAGCCGGTCGGTCCGCTGGAGCGCGGGCTGGCCGTGCTGCGTGCCCTGGCCGCCCACCCCGGGCCCCGCATGCGCCCCGGGGATCTGGTCCGCGCGACCGGCCTGGCCCGCTCCACCGTCGACCGGGTCGTCACCACCCTCGGCCATCTGGGATATCTGCGCGTCGAGGACGACCGCGACGTCCTGCTCACGCCGCGGCTGATGGAGTTGGGCAACGCGTACCTCGCCTGCTGCGGCCTCCCCGACGCCCTGGAACCACTCGCCGTCGAACTGGCCGACGAGCTGGACGAGTCCGTCTCCCTCGCGGTGCCGGACGGCACGGAGGTGCGCTTCATCAGCCAGTCCACCCGGCGGCGCTCCGTGGCACTGGCCTTCCAGATCGGCGACCTGCTGCCCGCCGAACGCTGCGCTCCGGGGGCCCTGTTCGCCGCCGAGTGGAGCCCCGAGCAGTGGGTGGCCTGGCGCACCCGGCTGCGTGGCGACCCCCACAACGCGGGCTTCGCCGCCGTCCCCCCACGCCCCGCGCCCCCGGCCCCGGCCCCGGACGAGGTGGAGTCGGCGCTCCGGCAGCGGGTGGCCGAGGCCCGGGACACCGGCCGGGCGGTCGACGACCAGCTGATCGAGCCCGGTCTGGTCGCCGTCGCGGTGCCCGTGCACGGGCCCGACGGCAGAGCCGTGTGTGCGCTCAGCGTGGTCAGTCACACCAGCAGGCACAGCGCGAAGTCGCTGGCCGAGCATGCTGTGCCGCGGCTGCGGGAGTACGGGGCGCGGATGGAGGCGGCCCTGGCCTCCCCCGCACCGGCCGCGGCGCCCGCACCCGGCCGCCCGGACACCTCGCGCACCGCCAAGGCGGAGCTGGGTCCGGAATTCCTGCAGTCGCTGACCCGGGGGCTGGCCGTGCTCACCGCCCTGGGATCGGCGCCGGGTGGGCTCACCCTGTCCGGTGCCGCGGAGGCCACCGGCCTGGCCCGCGCCACCGCCCGCCGTGCGCTCCTGTCCTTGCAGCAGTTGGGGTACGCGGCCCCCGCCCGTGACGGACACCGCTTCACGCTCCTGCCCGAGGTGCTGGAACTGGGCTACTCGCGGCTCTCCCGGCTGACCTTCGCGGAGATCGCGCAGCCCCATCTGGCCCGGCTGGTGGAGCAGGTGCACGACTCGGCGTCCGTCGCGGTGCTGGCCGGTGACGACATCATGTATGTCGCCCGGGTGCACACCGTACGCATCATGAGCGTCACCATCACGGTCGGTACGCGTTTCCCGGCGTACGCCACCTCCATGGGCCGGGTGCTGCTGGCCGGTCTGCCGGAGCGGGAAGCCGCCGAGCGGCTGGCCCGCGCCCCGGTGCGTCCGCTGACGCCGTTCACCCGGGTCGGCACCGCCGATCTTGCCGCAGCCGTGGCTCAGGCGCGACGGGACGGCCATGCCCTGGTGGACCAGGAGTTGGAGGAGGGCCTGCGGTCGATCGCGGTGCCGGTGCACGACCGTGCGGGCCGGGTGGTCGCCGCCGTGAACGTCTCCGCCCACGCCGGCCTGGACACCCCGGACGACGTGCGGCGCGCGGTGCTGCCCGCTCTCACGGCGGCAGCCTCGTCGATCGAGGAGGACCTGGCCGTCGTGACGGAACGGGTCCGGCTCACGATCCCCTGACGGGGCCCGGCTCCCTTCGACGGGTCGCGCGGCGGGCGGCTCCGTCCCGCCGCCGCTGCCTCGGCCGCGCCCCGCCGGGCCCGATACGGCGACCGGGCCGTGGCACTCTCCCGCGGCATCCGGTTCACTGCTACCTTGCACCTAACAAACGTTTGGTGGAAGGTAGTTGATCTGCTCATGGGTGTCTCCACCTCCGCCCCGGAAGAGGGCGTCGCGGTCGTCACCGTGGACTTCCCCCCGGTCAACGCCCTTCCTGTGCAGGGCTGGTACGACCTGGCCACCGCTGTGCGCGCCGCAGGCGCCGACCCGAAGGTCCGGTGCGTGGTGCTCACCGCCGAGGGCCGCGGCTTCAACGCGGGCGTGGACATCAAGGAGATGCAGCGTGCCGGCGGGCACGAGGCGTTGATCGGCGCCAACCGCGGCTGCTACGAGGCGTTCGCCGCGGTCTACTCGTGCGAGGTCCCCGTGATCGCCGCCGTGCACGGCTTCTGCCTGGGCGGCGGCATCGGCCTGGTGGGCAACGCGGACGCCATCGTGGCCAGCGACGACGCCTCCTTCGGCCTGCCGGAGTTGGACCGAGGCGCACTCGGCGCGGCGACGCACCTCGCCCGGCTCGTCCCCCAGCATCTGATGCGGACCCTGTACTACACCTCGCGCACCGTGACGGCCGAGGAGTTGCACCGGCACGGCTCGGTGTGGCGCGTGGTCCCGCGCGACCGGCTGGCGGCGGCCGCACTCGATCTGGCCCGGGAGATCGCCGCCAAGGACGGCTGCCTGATCCGGCTGGCGAAGGCCGCCATCAACGGGATCGACCCGGTCGACGTCCGCCGCAGCTACCGGTTCGAGCAGGGCTTCACCTTCGAGGCCAACCTCAGCGGCGTGGCCGGCCGCGTGCGCGACACCTTCGGCGCGGACAAGGAGCGGGAGACGTGACACAGGACAAGACGATGACGGCCGCCGATGCCGTCGGCCGTCTGGAGAGCGGCATGACGATCGGCATCGGCGGCTGGGGCTCGCGTCGCAAGCCGATGGCCCTGGTACGCGCGCTGCTGCGCTCGGACCTCACCGACCTGACCGTGGTCTCGTACGGCGGCCCGGACGTCGGTCTGCTCGCGGCCGCGGGGAAAATCCGCAAGTTGGTCACGGCGTTCGGAACGCTCGACTCCGTACCGCTCGAACCGCACTTCACCGCCGCCCGGCAGCGCGGCGCGTTCGAGATGGTCGAGCTCGACGAGGCGATGCTCATGTGGGGCCTGACCGCAGGAGCGCACCGGCTGCCCTTCATGCCGGTCCGGGCCGGACTCGGGTCGGACGTGATGAGGGTCAACCCGTCGCTGCGCACCGTCACGTCCCCGTACGAGGACGGTGAGGAGCTCGTCGCGGCACCGGCCCTGCGCCTGGACGCCGCTCTGGTGCATCTCAACCGCGCCGACGCGCAGGGCA
The DNA here is from genome assembly GCF_042885475.1 of Streptomyces sp. NPDC058051. NCBI lineage: Bacteria > Bacillati > Actinomycetota > Actinomycetes > Kitasatosporales > Streptomycetaceae > Streptomyces > Streptomyces sp. NPDC058051. Next base: position 717,383 of record NZ_JBHVRW010000001.1, on the reverse strand, counting down.
ACGGCCAGTATCTGGGCCCCGATCCGTACTTCGACGACCTGTTCTGCGAGGCCGCCGACCACGCGTACGTCTCCTGCGAGCGCGTCGTCGACACGGCGGACCTGCTCAAGGAGCACGGACCTCAGACCCTCCTGGTCAAGCGCCTGTTCGTGGACGGGGTCGTCGAGACGCCGAACGGCGCGCACTTCACGTCCTGCGTACCCGACCACGACCGCGACGAGGTCTTCCAGCGCGCCTACGTCCGGGCCGCCCGCGACCCCGGGGCGTGGCAGATCTTCGGCGAACGGTTCCTGTCCGGGGACGAGGCCGCGTACCAGGCCGCCGTCGCGGCGTTCCACCGGGAGGAAGCATGAGCGCCACGGCGACCCGCGCGGACTACTGCGTGGTGGCCTGTGCCGAGGCATGGCGGAACGCCGGCGAGGTCCTCGCCAGCCCGATGGGCACCGTCCCGGCCATCGGGGCACGCCTGGCGAAGCTCACCTTCGCGCCCCGCCTGCTGCTGACCGACGGGGAGGCGCTGCTCATGGGTGACGTACCCGCGGTGGGGGTGCCGCCGGGGATCGTGGAGGGCTGGCTGCCGTTCCGTCAGCATCTCGCGCTCACCGCCACCGGCCGCCGGCACGTGATGATGGGCGCCAGCCAGCTCGACCGGTACGGCAACCAGAACATCTCCTGCATCGGCGACTGGGGCAGGCCCACCCGGCAACTGCTCGGGGTGCGCGGCGCTCCCGGCAACACCGTGAACAATCCGACGAGTTACTGGGTGCCCCGGCATTCGGCCCGGGTGTTCGTCGAGCGCGTCGACATGGTCAGCGGCGTGGGACACGACCGGGCGGCGGCGGCCGGCCCCTCGGCGGCCCGCTTCCACCGGCTCCCCGAGGTCATCAGCGACCTGGGCGTCTTCGACTTCGATACCCCCGACCGCACGATGCGGCTGCGCGCCCTGCATCCCGGGGTCACCGTCGAGCAGGTCACCGAGGCCACCGGATTCGCCCTCACGATCCCCGACGAGGTGCCGTGGACCCGTGATCCCACGGAAGCGGAACTGCGGCTGATCCGCGAGGTCGTCGACCCGAAGGGGCTGCGCGAGCGCGAGGTTCCGGCATGAGCGGGCCGATCCCGACCGCGCTCACCGAGCTGACCGGGGTGCGGCACCCGATCGTGCAGACCGGGATGGGCTGGGTGGCCGGACCCCGTCTCGTGTCCGCCTCCGCGAACGCGGGAGCGCTCGGCGTTCTCGCCTCCGCCACGATGACCGTCGAGCAGTTGCGTGCCGCGGTACGCGAGGTCAAGTCCCGTACGGACGCGCCGTTCGGCGTCAATCTCCGGGCGGACGCCCAGGACGCCGGGGACCGGGTGCGGATCATCGTCGACGAGGGGGTGCGGGTGGCGTCCTTCGCGCTCGCGCCGTCGAAGGAGCTGATCGCGCGGCTCAAGGACGCGGGCGTCGTCGTCATCCCGTCCGTCGGAGCGCGACGGCATGCGGAGAAGGTCGCCGCGTGGGGTGCCGACGCGGTGATGGTGCAGGGCGGCGAGGGCGGCGGCCATACCGGGAACGTGGCCACCACGGTGCTGCTCCCCCAGGTCGTGGACGCCGTCGACATCCCGGTGATCGCGGCCGGCGGCTTCCACGACGGCCGCGGCCTGGTCGCGGCGCTCGCCTACGGGGCGGCCGGAATCGGCATGGGCACACGCTTCCTGCTCACCTCCGACAGCACCGTCCCGGCAGCGGTGAAGGCGCAGTACCTGGCCGCCACGGTCAAGGACGTCACGGTCACGACCGAGGTGGACGGACTGCCGCACCGCATGCTGCGCACAAGATTCGTCGAGTCCCTGGAGCGTTCGGGCCGTGCGCGGTCGCTGCTGCGGGCTGTGCGGCACGCCTCGGCCTTCAGGAAGGAGTCCGGGGCGAGCTGGCCGCAACTGGTCCGCGACGGAGTGGCGATGAAGCACGGCAGGGAACTGACCTGGAGTCAGGTCCTGCTGGCCGCCAACACCCCGATGCTCCTGAAGGCATCGATGGTCGAGGGGCGCACCGATCTCGGGGTGATGGCCTCGGGACAGGTGGCGGGTGTGATCGACGATCTGCCGTCCTGCGCGGAGCTCGTCGACCGGATCATGACCGAGGCGCGGGCCGTACTGAAGGCGCTCCCCCGGTCCGGTTGACGGCGTCCCCGTACGCTGCGGTGCGGTCCGTTCCGCAGTCGCGGGCCGGCCGCCGTGGTCGCGGCGACCGGCCCGCACGCGTCTCAGAGGCGTTCGATGACGGTGACGTTGGCCTGGCCACCACCCTCGCACATGGTCTGCAGTCCGTACCGGCCGCCGGTGCGCTCCAGTTCGTGCAGCAGCGTTGTCATCAGTCTGGCGCCGGTGGCGCCGAGCGGGTGCCCGAGCGCGATGGCGCCACCGTTGACATTGACCTTGTCGGGGTCGGCGCCGGTCTCCTTCAGCCAGGCCAGGACGACCGGCGCGAACGCCTCGTTGATCTCGACCAGGTCGATGTCGCCGATGGTCATCCCGGCCTTCTTCAGCGCGTACGCCGTGGCCGGGATCGGCGCCGACAGCATCCGGATCGGGTCCTCGCCGCGCACCGACAGATGGTGGATGCGGGCCCTCGGTGTCAGGCCGTGTTCGGCGACGGCCCGTTCGGAGGCGATGAGCAGCGCCGCGGCGCCGTCGGAGACCTGCGAGGACACTCCGGCGGTCAGCCGACCGCCCTCGACGACCGGCTTGAGGGCCGCCATCTTCTCCAGCGACGTGTCGCGGCGCGGTCCCTCGTCGGTGGTCACGTGGCCGTGGGCGACGGTCTCGCGGACGAATCGGCCCTCGTCGATGGCGCGCAGGGCCCGCCGGTGCGAGCGCAGCGCGAACTCCTCCATGGCCTCGCGGGTGATGGCCCACTTCTCGGCGATGAGTTCGGCGCCGTGGAACTGGTTGACGGGCGCGTCGCCGTAGCGGGCACGCCACCCCACGGATCCCGCGAAGGGGCCGTCGGTGAGCCCGAGGGGTGCGGCGGCCTGACGGGAGGCGAAGGCGATCGGGACCATCGACATGTTCTGCGTGCCGCCCGCGACGACCAGGTCCTGGGTGCCCGAGAGGACGCCCTGGGCGGCGAAGTGCACGGCCTGCTGGGAGGAGCCGCACTGGCGGTCGACGGTGGTGCCGGGCACTTCCTCGGGCAGGCCCGCGGCGAGCCAGGCGGTGCGGGCGATGTCTCCGGCCTGCGGGCCGACGGTGTCGAGGCATCCGAGGACGACGTCGTCGACGGCGGCCGGATCGGCTCCGGTGCGCTCGAACAGAGCCTTGATGACGTGGGCTCCGAGGTCGGCGGGGTGCACGGCGGACAGCCCGCCCCGGCGCCGGCCGACCGGGGTGCGGACCGCTTCGACGATGAAGGCCTCGGCCATGGGTGCTGCTCCTTCGTGGTGGATCGTGCGGGCGATGTCGGTTCCGCGGCGTCACCGGTCCTGCTCCTGCGTTTCCTGGGTCCGGCCATCCGGCTCAGGCCCGCTGGCTGCTGACGGAGAGGGTCTCGCCGGTCAGGTACGAGGAGTAGCCGCTGGCCAGGAAGACGATGACGTTGGCGATCTCCCAGGGCTCGGCACAGCGGCCGAACGCCTCCCGTTCGGTGAGTTCGGCGAGGAGTTCGGGGGTGGTCACCTTCACCAGGTGCGGGTGCATGGCGAGGCTCGGGGCGACGGCGTTGACCCGGACGCCGAAGCCCGCGGCCTCCAGGGCGGCGCACCGTGTCAGGGCCATGACCCCGGCTTTCGCCGCGGCGTAGTGGGCCTGCCCGCGCTGGGCGCGCCAGCCGATGACCGAGGCGTTGTTGATGACGGTGCCGCCGCTGTTCTGTTCCTTGAAGCGGCGCAGGGCGGCGCGGGTGCAGCGGAAGGTGCCGCCCAGGGTGACGTCGAGGACCTTCGACCACTGGTCGTCGCTCATGTCGACGAGGTCCGACGTGCCGCCGAGACCGGCGTTGTTGACGACGATGTCGAGGCCGTCGTGGCGTTCGGCGGCGAGCGCGAACAGAGCGTCGACCTGCTGTTCGTCGGTGACGTCGCAGGGCAGCCCGGCGACGTGGTCGGCGCCGAACTCCTCGGCGAGGGCGGCTGCGGCCTCCCCGAGGCGGCGCTCGTGGGCGTCGCCGATGACGACCCGGGCGCCTTCTTCCAGGAACTTGCGTGCGGTGGCTCCGCCGATCCCGGCGCCCGCGGCGGCGGTGATCACCGCGGTGCGTCCGTCCAGGAGGGAGTGCCCCGGTACGTAGGGCGGCTGGGGGGTCACGGGCGGATCTCCTTGGGCAGGCCGAGGACACGCTCGGCGATGATGTTGCGCTGGATCTCGTTGGATCCGGCGTAGATGGTGTCGGATCGGGAGAAGAGGAACAGCCGCTGCCAGTCGTCGAGTTCGTACGGCTCCCCGGCGGCGGTCATGCCGTCGGCGCCCAGGACGCTCATGGCGAGTTCGCCGAGTTCCCGGTGCCAGGTGGCCCAGAAGATCTTGTTGATGGACGCTTCGGGTCCGGGGGCGCCCGCCGCCGAACCGTCGAGCATGCGCAGGGCGTTGCAGCGGATGGTCTCCAGCCCCGTCCAGGCGCGGGCGAGTCGGTCGCGGATCAGCGGATCGTCCGCCGCGCCGTTGCGTCGGGCCAGTTCGACGAGGGCTTCCAGTTCGCGCCGGAAGCCGACCTGCTGGCCGAGGGTGGAGACGCCGCGTTCGAAGCCGAGTGTGGCCATGGCGACGCGCCAGCCGTCGCCCGGGGCTCCGACGACGTGTTCGGCGCGTGTGCGGGCGCCGTCGAAGAAGACCTCGTTGAACTCGGAGGTGCCGGTCAGCTGGGTGATCGGCCGGATCTCCACGCCGGGCCGGTCGAGCGGAACCAGGAGGTAGGACAGGCCCTGGTGGCGGGACGAGCCGGGCTCGGTGCGGGCCACCACGAAGCACCAGTGCGCCTCGTGGGCGAGTGACGTCCAGATCTTCTGCCCGGTGACCACCCAGGCGTCGCCGTCGCGCTCCGCCCTGGTCCGCACGTTCGCCAGGTCGGAGCCGGCGTCGGGCTCGCTGTAGCCCTGGCACCACAGTTCCTCGACCGCGACGATCGGCGGCAGGAAGCGGGCCCGTTGCTCCGGTGTGCCGAAGGCCAGCAGGGTCGGACCGAGCAGTTGTTCACCGATGTGGTTGACCCGGGCGGGCGCGTCGGCGAGGGCGTACTCCTCGTGGAAGGCGACCTGCTGCTCGATGGTCGCGCCCCTGCCTCCGTACTCCTCGGGCCAGCCCACGCAGGTCCATCCGGCGGTCGCCATGTGCCTCTCCCAGGCGAGCCGTTCGGTGAATGCCTCGTGCTCGCGGCCCGGTCCGCCGCGGCCTCGCAGGCGCGCGAAGGCCCCGGTGAGATGGGCGGCCAGCCAGCCGCGGATCTCGGTGCGGAACTCCTCGACGCTGCTCATGGGCTTACGTTAATCTACCAAACACTTGTTAGGGAAGGACGGTCCGATGCCGACTGCCCACGACGAACCGGTGCGCTACGAGAGACAGGGTCCGGTCGCGACGGTGACCATGAACCGACCCGACTACCGCAACGCACAGAATTCCGCGATGACCTACGCCCTCGACCGGGCGTTCTACCGCGCGGCCGACGACAGCGAGGTGAAGACCGTCGTCCTGGCCGGAGCGGGCAAGCACTTCTCCGCCGGCCACGACATCGGCACCCCGGGGCGGGATGCCCACCTGCCGTTCGAGCGCAGGGCCGGTCTGTGGTGGGACCACTCGGACAAGGCGGGAGCGGAGAGCCGCTTCGCCCGGGAGTCCGAGGTGTATCTCGGCATGTGCCGCCGCTGGCGGGAGCTGCCCAAGCCGGTCATCGCGTCCGTGCAGGGCGCGTGCGTGGCGGGCGGCCTGATGCTCGCCTGGGTGTGCGACCTGATCGTGGCCTCGGACGACGCGTTCTTCGCCGACCCGGTGGTCCGGATGGGCATCCCCGGTGTCGAGTACTTCGCCCATCCGTGGGTCATGCCGCCGCGCGTCGCCAAGGAGTTCCTCTACACCGGCGACCGCATGAGCGCCCGGCGCGCGTACGAGATCGGCATGGTCAACCGCGTCGTCCCACGGGAGGAGCTGGCCGACCGCACCCGGGAACTGGCGCTCCGGATCGCCGAGATGCCGCGCCTCGGACTCGCCCTGACCAAACGCGCCGTCAACCAGGCCGAGGACCTGCAGGGCCTGCACGCCGGGATGGACTCCGTGTTCGGCCTGCACCACCTCGCCCACGCGCACAACGCCGAGACCGCCCCCGACGCGCTCGGCGGCATGGACATCCACGCGATGAAGAGAGCGGGTGGCTGATGGACCTCGACTTCAGCGAGGCGGACCACGCGTTCCGCGCCGAGGTCCGCGACTGGCTGGCCGGCCACGTCCCCGCCACTCCCCTGCCGTCCCTGGAGACCGCCGAGGGCTTCGCCGCCCATCGGCGGTGGGAGGCCGAACTGTCCGCCGCTCGCTGGTCGGTGGTCTCCTGGCCCGAGGAGTACGGCGGACGCGGCGGCTCGCTCCTGCACTGGCTGATCTTCGAGGAGGAGTACTACGCCGCCGGGGCTCCCGGTCGGGTCGTCCAGAACGGCGTCAGCCTGCTCGCCCCCACTCTCTTCGCGTTCGGAACCGCCGAGCAGCGGGCCCGCGTCCTGCCCGCGATGGCGCGCGGTGAGGTCATCTGGGCACAGGCGTGGTCCGAGCCGGAGGCCGGTTCCGACCTGGCCTCGTTGAGGTCGACGGCCGTGCGGACCGACGGCGGCTGGCTGCTGAGCGGCCAGAAGACCTGGTCGTCCCGTGCCGCCTTCGCCGACTGGGCCTTCGGCCTGTTCCGCAGCGACCCCGGGGCGGACGGGCCGCACCACGGACTGACCTATCTGATGTTCCCGCTGGACGCCGAGGGCGTCACCGTGCGGCCCATCGGGCGCCTCGACGGGAAGCCCGCCTTCGCGGAACTCTTCCTCGACGAGGTGTTCGTACCGGACCGGGACGTCATCGGCGGGCCGGGGCACGGCTGGCGGGTCGCGATGAGCGCGACCGGTGACGAGCGCGGGCTCACCCTGCGCAGCCCGGGCCGCTTCACGGCCGCCGCGGACCGGCTGGCCGCTCTGTGGCGCGAGCGCGGCGACCCCGCCGACACGGCGCTGCGCGACCGGGTCGCCGACGCGGTGATCGGCGCCCGGGCCTACCGGCTGTTCTCCTACGCGGGTGCCTCCCGCGTCCTGCACGGTGAGGGCGGACCGGCCGGGGCCGCCTCCAGTCTCAACAAGATCTTCTGGTCCGAGCTCGACATCGCCCTGCACGAGACGGCGCTCGACCTGCTCGGCCCGTACGGTGAACTCGCCGAGCACGCGGCGGAGTCACCCGCGCACGGCGGCTGGGCCGAGGGCTACACCTTCTCCCTGGCCGGGCCCATCTACGCCGGCACCAACGAGATCCAGCGCGACATCGTCGCCGAGCGGCTGCTCGGCCTGCCGAAGGGACGCCGGTGATGCGTTTCCTCCTCGACCCCGAGACGCGGGAGTTCACCCGCTCCCTCGACGCCCTGCTCACCTCCTGCGGCACCCCGGCCGCGGTACGGTCCTGGGCGGACGGCGACCACGCACCGGGGCGGGCGGTCTGGGCCCGGCTGGCCGAGGCCGGGCTGTTCGCGCTCGCCGTGCCGGAGCGGTACGACGGCGTCGGCGTGATGCCGGTCGAACTGGCTGCTGCCTTCGTCGAGTTGGGACGGCACGCCGTCCCTGGCCCGCTGGTCGAGACGGTCGCCGCCGCGGCCCTGCTGGACCGGCTCGACGACGACCACCAGGCCGCCGCCCGGCTGCCCGGCATCGCCTCCGGCAAGACCGTCGCCTCGCTCTGCCTGACCGCCCTCGGCCCGTACGCCCTGGACGCCGACGCGGCCGACGCGGTGTTCGTCGTGGACGGCGACATCCTGCGCGCCGCCGGGGAGCCCGGCCCCGTACAGCACTCGGCCGACCCGGCACGGCGCCTGTCGCGGCCGTCCGGCGGGACGGTGCTCGCCCGCGGCCCGGCCGTGGCCTCCGCCGCCGCGCACGCGGCCGACGTCGCCGCGCTCGCCACCGCGGCCCAGGCGCTCGGGGTCGGCCGCGCGCTGCTCGCCCGTACCGTCGCCCACGTCAAGCGGCGCACCCAGTTCGGCGTCGCCATCGGCTCCTTCCAGGCCGTCAAGCACCGGCTCGCGGACACCCTCGTCGCCCTGGAGTTCGCCGAGCCGCTGGTGCACGGCGCCGCGCTCGCGCTCGCCGCCGACGACGACGGGGCCGGCCGGGAGATCGCCGCGGCCAAGGTCACGGCGGGCGAGGCCGCTCACCGGGCCGCGCGCACGGCCCTGCAGTTGCACGGGGCCGTCGGCTACACCGCCGAGCTCGACCTGTCCCTGTGGATCCGCAAGGCCCGCCCGCTGCGCGACGCCTGGGGCACTCCGGCCGCCTGCCGGGCCCGCGTACTGGCTGCCTGACGCGCGCGGTGGCACGCGCCACACCGAGAGGAGCGGCCCGTTGCGGCTGACCGAGGAACAGGAAGAGCTGCGGTCGGCCGTACGGGCCCTGCTGACCCGGCACCAAGGAGCCGCCGCCTGGCGCCCGTTGACCGAGCAGGTCGGCGCCGCCGGGCTCACCGTGCCTGAGGAGTACGGCGGCGCGGGCGGCGGAGCGCGGGACATGCACGTGCTCATGGAGGAGCTCGGCAGAAGTCTGAGCCCGCTGCCGTTGCTCGGCTCCGCGGTGCTCACGGCCGGGGCGCTGCTCGCCTCCGGCGACAGGGCCGCCTGCGGGCGCCTGCTGCCGGGACTCGCCGGGGGCGGCGCGGTGGGAGCACTGGCCTGGGCCGAGCGGGGGTCCTGGGAACCGGCGGCGGTACGCGCCGAGGCCGTGCCCGGCCCCGGTGGCGCCTGGCTCGTCACCGGGTCCAAGGAGCACGTACTGGACTGGCCCCGGGTCGACACGCTGCTCGTCGCGGCCCGCACGACGGCCGGGGTCTCGCTCTTCGACGTGGCGGTGGACGCCGCCGGGGCGCACCGCGTGCCCGTCGTCACCATGGACGGCACGCGGAGCCAGGCACGATGGGTTCTGGACGGCTGCGTGGCGCGGCTGATTGGCACGGACGGCGACGGCGGGCGGAGCCTGGCGCACGTCCGGGACCTGGCCTGTGCGGCGCTGGCCGCGGAACAGGTGGGCGCCGCCGCGCGCTGCCTCGAACTCACCGTCGCCCACGCCAGGGACCGCGTCCAGTTCGGCCGCCCCATCGGCTCGTTCCAGGCCGTCAAGCACCGGCTCGCGGACGCCTATGTCCTGGTGGAGTCGGCGCGTTCGGCAGCGCTGGGCGCCGCCTTCGCCGCCGACCGGGATCCTGCCGCGCTGCCGCGGGCCGCCGCTGTCGCCAAGTCGGTCTGCTCCGAGGCGTTCTCCGCGGTGGCCGGCGAAATGATCCAGTTGCACGGCGGAATCGGCATCACCTGGGAACACGACGCGCACCGCTACTTCAAGCGGGCACACGGAGCGGGCGAGCTGTTCGGCTCGGCCGCCCGGCACCGGGCGCGGCTCGCCGTCGCGCTCGGTCTGACCACGCACTGAGCACCCCAGCGGAAGGGCCGGACATCATGGGCATCGGCAACCCTCTGGACTTCACGGGACGTGTGGTCCTCGTCACCGGCGGCACCAAGGGCATCGGTGCCGGCATCGCCGAGGCGTTCCTCGACGCCGGGGCCGACGTCGTCGTCTGCGGCCGCAACGCGCCCGGCGTCACGCCGACGGCAGGCCACCGGGCGGCGTTCTTCGTACCCGCCGACGTGCGCGATCCCGTGGCGGCGGTGCGGCTCGTGGACGCCGCGGTGGAACGCTTCGGGCGACTCGACGTGCTCGTCAACAACGCGGGCGGCTCGCCGGACGCGGACGCGGCCACCGCCTCCCCCCGCTTCGTGGAGAAGATCGTCGCGCTCAACCTGCTGGCACCGTTCTACCTGGCGCAGGCGGCCCACCGCGTCATGCGGGCCCAGCACGGCGGCGGATCGGTCATCAACATCGGCAGCGTCTCCGCCCACGACCCGCAGCCCGGTACCGCCGCCTACACGGCCGCCAAGGCCGGACTGCTGGCCCTCACCAAAGCGCTCGCCCTGGAGTGGGCACCCGCGGTACGGGTCAACCACATCACGACCGGGCTGATCCGCACCGAGAGCGCGGCGGCCGTCTACGGCACGGACGGCGGGGCGTCGGTGGCCCGCGTCATCCCGATGGAACGAATGGCCGTCCCCTCGGACGTCGCCCGCGGCTGTCTGTTCCTCGCGAGCCCTCTGGCCGGATACGTCAACGGGGCGGACCTCGCGGTGCACGGCGGCGGCGAGTTCCCCGCCCGCTATCTCGCCGCGCGGTCGGCCACCGGACACGGGTGAAGCGGCGAACGGCGCGCGGACGCACCGGCGACCGGGCGTGCGGCGGCCCTCGAACCTCCCCCCTGACACGCGTCACCATCTTGACAGGTGATGTATGCAGGGACGAACCTTGAGCCATCTGAACGCGACGGAGCGATCAGCCACGGAAGGAGCGGAGGTTGACGATGGAATCCCGGAGCGAGACCCACGACCCCGTGGACAGCGCCGCAGCGGCGCGCCACGCGCGGTTCGGCAAGCTGCCCGAGCGCATCCCCTACGCGGACATGGTCGAGGAGGGGCCGGCCGACCCGAGGAATCCCACAAGGGACACCTACAACCCCGAAGCATCGTGGATGCGCTTCTCCTGCCTCGCCGCAGACCTCGGCCTCTGACGCTGCGGCCGCAAAGGTTCACCGGCTCGCCTTCCCGGCCGCAGCATTAGCGCATCTCGGTCGGATCTCCGCGGGCCCAGCACGGGGCCACGGCGTCGCACCCCGACCGGCGGCCCCGTGCTGGTAGACTTGGGCGGACGTTGATCATGTATCGAGGAGTCGCAGACATGGCGGGTGAAGACGACATCTCCGGGTGATACCCGGATCTGATCGACCACCGGTCGACGCTCAGGAGCGTCACCGCAGTGGTCTTGTCGTCATTCACTTTTCCCCATGTCTGCCCAGGGCAGAACTCTTCTCTGCTCTTCTTTCCGCGAGGTCACTCCCATGTCCGACGCCTCCGTCGTCTGCTCGAACCTGTCCTTTTCCTGGCCCGATGACACCCCCGTCTTCCAGGACCTGTCCTTCACCGTGGGCACCGGCCGTACCGGCCTTGTCGCACCCAACGGCTCCGGCAAGAGCACCCTGCTCAAGCTGATCGCCGACGAGCTGCGCCCCACCACCGGGTCCGTGACCGTGAGCGGCACGCTCGGCTATCTGCCCCAGAGCCTGCCCCTGACCGGCGATCTCACGGTGGCCGAGGTCCTGGGCGTCGCAGCGGTGATCCGGGCTCTTGACGCCGTCGAGTCCGGGGACGTGAACGAGGAGCACTTCGCGACCATCGGCGACGACTGGGACATCGAAGAACGCACCCGCGCGCAGCTGGACCGCCTCGGTCTCACCGACCTCACCCTGGACCGGAGCCTGAGCACGCTCAGCGGCGGGCAGATCGTCTCCCTCGGTCTGGCGGCGCAGCTGCTGAAGCGCCCCGACGTCCTGCTGCTCGACGAGCCCACCAACAACCTCGACCTCGACGCCCGTCACAAGCTCTACGACGTGCTCACGGACTGGAACGGCTGTCTGCTGCTCGTCAGCCACGACCGCGCCCTGCTGGACCGCATGGAGCGCATCGCCGAGCTCGGCAGCGGTGAACTCCGTCTCTACGGTGGCAACTTCACCGAGTACGAGGAGGCCGTCCAGGCCGAGCAGGAGGTCGCCGAGAAGAACGTCCGCAACGCCGAACAGGAGCTGAAACGGGAGAAGCGGGAAATGCAGCAGGCCCGCGAGCGCGCCGAGCGCCGCGCGAGCAACGCCGCCCGCAACCTCAAGAACGCCGGCCTGCCGCGCATTTTCGCCGGCAACATGAAGCGGGGCGCCCAGGAGTCCGCGGGACGGTCGGGCCAGACGCATGCCGCGCGGGTCAGTGAGGCCAAGACCCGGCTGGACGAGGCTGGGCGCTCACTGCGCGACGAACAGCGCATCACACTGGACCTGCCGGAGACCGGCGTACCCGCCGGGCGCACCCTCTTCCTCGGCGAACAGATGCAGGTCCGCCACGATGAACGGGCCCTGTTCGCCGCCGAAGGTGTCGACCTGACGATCCGGGGCCCCGAACGCATCGCGCTGACCGGCCCCAACGGCGCGGGCAAGACGACGCTGCTGCGTCTGATCAACGGCGACCTCGGCCTGGAGAGCGGACAGATCAAGCGGGCCGACGGGCGGATCGCGTATCTCTCGCAGCGGCTGGACCTGCTGGACCTGGACCGCACCGTCGCCGAGAACTTCACCGCCTTCGCCCCGCACCGGACCGAGGCCGAGCGGTTGAACCTCCTGGCGCGCTTCCTCTTCCGGGGTGCCCGCGCCCATCTCCCCGCCCGGGTGCTGTCCGGCGGCGAGCGGCTTCGGGCCACCCTCGCCTGCGTCCTGTGCGCGGAACCGGCCCCGCAGCTGCTGCTCCTCGACGAGCCGACGAACAACCTCGACCTGGTCAGTGCGGGCCAGCTGGAAAGCGCCCTGGGTTCCTACCAGGGGGCGTTCGTGGTGGTCAGCCATGACGAGCGCTTCCTCACCCGGATCGGCGTCGACCGGTGGCTGCGCCTGGCCGACGGCAGGCTGACGGAGACGGGGGCGCCCGCGGTGTGAACCGCTGACGTATCGACCGGGCCCGCACCGAGGTTTGTCACCCGGCGGGCCGAGCACCGATCACGTTGGGTGGATTCCCATGCCGCAACCGTCCCTGCTCGCCCACGACCTTGTCCGCATCCTCGGCAGCAGGCGGGTGCTCGACGGCGTCTCCCTCACCGCGTCTCCCGGACACCGCATCGGGCTGATCGGCGAGAACGGCGTCGGCAAGTCGACCCTGCTGCGTCTGCTCGCGGGAGCCGACGAACCCGACGCGGGTCGCGTCACGCGCCCTGCCGACGCGGGCTTCCTGCACCAGGAGATGCCGTTCGACGCCGCTTCGACCGTCGCCGAGGTGCTGGACGACGCCCTGCGCGAGGCCCGCGACGACCTCGCGGAGCTCGAACGCCTGGGTGAGGAACTTTCGCGCTCCCCGCAGGACTCCCCCGGCCATGGGGAGTTGCTGAACGCGTACGGCCGACGACTCGAACAGGCCCAGGCGAAAGAGGTCTGGGACGCCGACCGGCGCGCCGCACTCGTACTCGAAGGGCTCGGCCTCGGCGCGGTCCGGCACGACCGGGCCCTGGGCACGCTCTCCGGCGGGCAGCGCGGCCGCCTGGCGCTGGCCGCGCTGCTGGTCCGCCGGCCTTCGGCGCTGCTGCTGGACGAGCCGACCAACCATCTCGACGACAGCGCCGCCGCCTTCCTTGAGGAACAGGTGCGCGCCCTGCCCGGGGTCGCCGTCGTGGCCAGCCACGACCGGGCGTTCCTCGATGCCGTCTGTACGGACCTGATCGACCTCGATCCGGCCGTGGACGGTCCGGTCCGCTACGGCGGCAACTACAGCGTGTACCAGGCCGAGAAGCGTGCCGAGCGGGAACGCTGGGAACGGCGCTACGCCGAGGAGCAGGAGGAACTGGAAGCGCTGCGCAGCTCGGCCGGGGTCACCGCGCATCTGGTCGCACCGGGGCGTGAGCGGCGCGACAACGAGAAGATGGGATACGGACATCGGGCCGGCCGGGTCCAGAACCAGATCTCCCGGCGGGTGCGCAACGCCACCCGCCGGCTGGACGAACTGGCGCGCACCCAGATCGGTGAGCCGCCGCAGCCGCTGCGGTTCCGGGGCACCGTGCTCGCGGAGCGATCGGCGGACGGCACCCTGGTGTCCCTGCGCGACGCGGGCGTTCCGGGGCGGCTGGCCATCGGCCGCCTCGACGTGTCATCGACCGAACGCCTGCTGGTCACCGGGGGCAACGGCGCGGGGAAGTCGACGCTGCTGGCCGTGCTCGCCGGACACCTGCCGGCCGAGGGCGAGGTGCGGCGGCGGCGCGGTCTGACAGTGGGGACGCTGACCCAGGACACCGTGTTCGACCGGCCGGAGCGCACCGTCCGGGAGACCTACGCGCTCGCGCTGGGTGTCGAGCGGGCGGAGGCGGTCCCGCTCATCTCGTTGGGTCTGATGGACGAGGCGGACGTGGACAAGCCGGTCGGGCATCTGTCGGTCGGGCAGCGCCGCCGGCTCGCGCTGGCGCTCCTGGTGGCGCGCCCGCCGGAGCTGTTGCTGCTCGACGAGCCCACGAACCACCTGTCCCCCCGCCTCTGCGACGAGCTGGAGTCCGCTCTGGGCACGGGCCCCGGCGCGATCGTTCTGGCCAGCCACGACCGCTGGCTGCGCAAGCGCTGGCAGGGCCGCGAGATCCGGCTGCACTCCGGCCGCGAGCAGGAGGACGGCGTCGGGGCGGCGTCCCTCTCGCGCGGCTGACCGCGACGGACGAGCACGGCGTGACGGAGGCGGCGGCATCTCACGGTGGCGCCGCCCACGAGTCACCTGCCAGGATGGTCATGCGAATCTGGGCCATGTCTTCGTCGCACGGCCCCGTCTCCGGCGACCGGGCGTGGCTGGAGGGGCAGGTCCGCTCGGGTGCCCTGGAACGGCGGACGGACGACCTCCACCACGTCCTCGGGCATCCGGCCACCACACTGGAGCAGGCCGTCACGGCGCTCCTGGCCCGGCCCGTTCCGCCGTCGGCCTGACCCGCCATCCGCATTCCACCATGCGTGGGGGTGTGCGGGAGGCGCGCGGTGGGTGAGCGGGTGGTGAGGTCGACACGGTCGGGGACGCGCTCACCACGTTCCCGTCTCTTCGCCGTCCTCCGTCCCGACGAGTACGTCGCTCAGGCCGCCGTCGGTGCGTCGGCTGCGGAGGAGTTCGTGGAAGGCGACCGGACCGTCACCATAGGCCTGGCTACGCTCCCGGGGCCGGCCCTCGTTGTTGTAGTAGCCGGGAGTGCACTCGGCGTGGAAGGCGTACAGGTCGGCGGCCTTGCTCCGGATCGTGGCCACCCAGGCGTCCTGGGCGTCGACGGTCGGCTCGACGTACCGCGCCCGGCGTCTGCGGGCCTGCGCGACGACCTCGGCAATGTGCGTGGCCTGTTCGTCGAGGACATGGACGAAGTTGACGGCGCTGGCGTTCTGCAGCGGCCCCATGTGGAACAGGTTCGGGAAGCCGTGGCTGTAGAACCCGTGCAGGGTCCTGGGACCGTCCTTCCAGGAGTCGAGCAGGCTCGCACGGCCACGCCCGAACACGGGCAGCATCCCGGACAGCACGCCCGAGACTCCGGTCTCGAAGCCCGTGGCGAAGATGATGCAGTCGACCTCGTACGCCGTGCCCCCGACCACAACGGCCCGGTCCGTGATGCGTTCGACGCCGTGGGTGTCGGCGGTGTCGACGAGGGTGACGTTGGTCCGGTTGAAGGTCTGGAGGTAGGTGTCGCTGAACGTGGGGCGCTTGCACATGTAGCGGTACCAGGGCTTGAGCTTCTCCGCGGTCGCCGGGTCCGTGACGATGCCGTCGACGCGGCCGCGCAGCTCGTTCATCTTCTGGAAGTCGGCCAACTCGTAGGCCCGTTCGCGTTCCTGGGCCGGGATGTGCGCGTAGCTGTTGGTGGGGATCATCTTCTCCTGGAGCCGGGCGCTGCTGGTCCAGGCGTCGTTCACCAGATCCTCCGCCACCCGTACGCCGGTGACGGCTTTGAGGAAGTTCTCCCTGCGGCGGCGCTGCCAGCCGGGTTCGAGGGACGCGGCCCACTCGGGGTCGGTGCGCCGGTTGCCGCGCACGTCGACGCTGGACGGGGTGCGCTGGAACACGTACAGGTGCTGGGCATCGGCGCCGAGGTGCGGGACGACCTGGATGGCGGTCGCGCCGGTCCCGATGAGGGCGACGCGCTTGTCCGCCAGCCTGTGCAGACCGCCGTCGGCGTCGCCACCGGTGTACGCGTAGTCCCAGCGGCTGGTGTGGAAGGTGTGGCCGCGGTACGTCTCGATGCCGGGGATGCCGGGGAGCTTGGCCTGGCTGAGGGTGCCGGTGGCGACGACCACGTGGCGGGCCCGGATGCGGTCGCCGCGGTCGGTGGCGACGATCCACTCCGACTCGTCCTCGTCCCAACGAAGTTCGGTCGCCTGCGTGCGGAAGCAGGCGTCGTCGTAGAGTGCGAAGCGGCGCGCGATCGCCCGGGCGTGCTGCCGGATCTCCTCGCCGGGTGCGTACTTCCACTCCGGGACGTGTCCGACCTCTTCGAGCAGGGGCATGTAGACGTACGATTCGATGTCGCAGTGGATGCCCGGGTAGCGGTTCCAGTGCCAGGTGCCGCCGAAATCGGCGCCCTTCTCGATCACACGGACCGATGCGATGCCCGCCTGGCGCAATCGGGCGCCGGCGAGGAGTCCGCCGAAGCCACCGCCGATGATCAGGGCCGTCACCCGGTCGTCCAACGGCTCGCGCGTCACCTCACCTTCCGCGTACGGGTCTTCGTCGAAGTATCCGAACTCGCCCTCGGTTCGCCGGTACTGTCCACTGCCTTCGGGGCGTATGCGCCGTTCGCGTTCGGCGCGGTACCGGGCGCGCAGTGCGTCGGGGTCGAAGCCGAGCGCCTGCGGGTCGTGGGGGGTGGGCATGGGTCTCCTGTGGGTGTGGGGGCAACGTGGTTTACGGGCGGGCCGTGACCGGTGCGAGGAAGAGACCCACGACGGCGTCGGTGAGTGTGTCGGCCGTACGGGTCCAGGAGGGGTGGCGAGTGGCGGCGCCGTCGGCGAGTGCCCGCTCCCGCTCGGCACAGGTCTGGAGGATGAGATGGCGGGCCATGTCGGCGCGTTCGGCGCGGACTTGGAGGGGAACGGCGGTGAGCCGGTCGGCGAGCTCCGCCAGCGCGCGGCGCAGTGGCGGGCGTTCGAGTGCTTCGTCGATGGCGATCGCGCGCAGGACGGGGTCGGCCATGGCCTGGACGGCGAAACGGCCGTGCCACGACGGAACACCCAGCTCGGCCATGTGCTCGCAGGAGGGGCGGACGAGGCAGCCCACCCAGTCGCGGAGGTCGGCGCTGCCGGAACACTGTGCCAGGCGCCGTTCGCGAATGCGTTCGGTGGCGTCGGCGTGGTCCCGCATGATGGCCCGGACCAGGCCGGACTTGCTGCCGAAGTGGTAGCTGACAGCGGTGTTGTTGCCGAGTCCGGCCGCCTCGCTGATCTGCCGGTTCGACACGGCGACCAGGCCCTGTTCGGCGAAGAGCCGCTCGGCTGCCGTCATGATCGCCCGGCGGGTCCGCACTGTCTGTGCCGCATGCGGGACGGGGCGCGGGCGCGTCGTTCTCGCGGTCGGGGCGTCGGTCACTGAGGGCGGCCTCCTTGATCCGTGATCGCGGCATGCGCCCTCAGTGAATACGCGCCTCCATCCTTGAGTCAATTGACTGACTTACGTTTTCGGCCAGCTCCGCCCTGCGGCGACGGGCGCTCTTGCGACGCTGCGCGGTCACGTCGAAGACCAGGTTCAGGCGCAGTGGCCGGGTGATGGCCTGTCGCCAGGTGAGTCGGTCGCCGTCGCGGGCGACATCCTGCGCGAGGGCCACCTCGACAAGCTCGTCCGGATGGCGATCAAGGCCGGCGTACGGCCCGTCGAGGCGATCCAGATGGCGACGCTCAACTGCGCCGAGATGTACCGCATCGACCACCTCGTCGGCTCGATCACACCGGGCCGCTACGCGGACGTGCTGATCGTCGACTCCCCCGAGTCGTTCCAGGTGGAGCGGGTGTTCGCGCGCGGCAAGCTGGTCGCGCGACGGCCGGACCATCGAGGCCCCGCAGGCCCCCCGGCGTTCCGCCGCCCTCTCTCCCGCCTTCCGGGTCGCCCGCCTCACCGAGGACACGACCGGTGTCGTCTCCGCGGGGGACGAGGCCCGTGTCCTGGTCGTCGAGATGGACCGCACCGTGCCGTTCGTGCGCAAGGGCGTCGAGCTGACGCTGCCGGTCGTGGACGGCACGGTCCGCGCCGATCTCGCGCAGGACGCTCTCTACGTGACGGTCTCCGAGCGCTACGGGAAGACCGGCGGCGGCACGGTCACCGCGATGATCAACGGGTTCGGGCTGCGCTCCGGTGCGATCGCCTCCTCGGCCGCACCGGACGACAACAACATCGTCTGCGTCGGTGCCGACCGCGCCGACATGGCCCTGGCCGTGAACCACCTTGCCGAGCACGGCGGCGGACAGATCGTGGTGGACGGCGGCGAGATCAAGGAGTTCCTGCCGCTGCCGGTGGCCGGCATCGTGGCCGACCTCGTCCCGGAGGAGATGGCCGCCGCGGAAGACCGCCTGGAGGCCGCGGCCCGCGCGCTGGGCTGCGAACTGCCGTCCGCCTTAGGGTACTTGATCTTCCTGGAGATCACCGCCATCCCCGAGTACGCCGTCACCGACCTGGGTGTCGTCAACTACCGCACCCAGGACGTCGTCGACATACTGCGCCCCTCCGCCAACTGAAGTCATCGAGCGAGGAGTTCACCCATGACCACCGCAGCCGTCGCCGTCGACGCGTTCAGCGCCGGACTGCCCAAGTGCGAACTGCACCTGCACATCGAGGGCACCCTGGAGCCCGGCCTGAAGTTCGCGCTGGCGCAGCGCAACGGCATCGAGCTGCCGTACGCCGACGAGGCCGCGCCGCGCGCCGCGTACGACTTCCACGACCTGCCCGGTTTCCTGTCCGTCTACTACGAGGGAATGTCCGTGCTCCGCACCGAGCAGGACTTCTACGACCTCGCGGCGGCGTACGCGGCCAAGGCGCACTCCCAGAACGTGCGGTACGCGGAGATCTTCTTCGATCCGCAGGCGCACACCGCGCGCGGTGTCGCCTTCGACACCGTCATCCGCGGTCTCACCCGTGCCCTGGACGACACCGAGCGCGCCACCGGCTTCAAGGGGCGTCTCGTGTTGTGCTTCCTGCACGACTTCCAGGCCGAGTTCGCGATGGCCACGCTGGTGCGGGCGCTCCCCCACAAGGAGTGGATCACCGGTGTCGGCCTGGACTCGGACGAGGCGGGCAACCCGCCGGTGAAGTTCCGCGCGGTGTTCGCCCGGGCCCGTGCCGAGGGCCTCCGGCTGACGATGCATTGCGACGTGGATCAGCAGAACTCGACGGAGCACATCCGCCAGGTCATCGAGGAGATCGGCGTCGACCGCATCGACCACGGGGTGAACGCCCTGGAGGACCCGTCCCTGATCGAGCGGATCCGCGCGCGGTCTCGGCCTGACGGTGTGCCCGATCTCCAACGCGCATGTCACCGACGGCATGAAAGCCACCGAGATCCGCGCCCTGCTCGACCAGGACGTGAAGGTGACGGTCAGCTCCGACGACCCGGCGTACTTCCCGGGCTACGTCGCGGAGAATCTGGCCGCCCTGCGCGGTCCCGCGGCACTGTCCGACGCCGACCTGGTGCGCCTCCAGCGCAATGCCATCGAGATCTCGTGGGCGGCCCCGGCCGTGCGCGAGGAGTTCCTCGCGGAGCTGACGGCGTACGCGGAGCGCGGGGCCGCCTGACGTCCGTCCGGCGGCGCCGGACCGCCCGACGCCTGCCGGCGGCGGGCAGCGCGGCCCGCCCATGACCATCTGTACCGACTCGGGCGCCACCTGCTAGAATCTTGCGGGTTTCCAGGATCCCATCGCCCACGGTCCGCATCCACCGACGGGGCGGGCCGCCATCGGACCGGCCGATCCCGCATCAGAAACCAGCTTTCAGGCAAGAGACCGTACCTCTCGCATGCCGCCAGGTACGACCACACCGCATTCCAAGTGACACCCCATCAGCACCCGGCTGATGGGGTGTCTCCGTTGTACCCGGCCCCTGTCGAACGTGCCGGGACACCTCACCGAAAGGACGCACCGACCGCGATGACCTCTCTGCCGCAGAAAGACGTCGGCGACGGAATGAGCGAGGCGCCGGACATCCCGCTGCGCCGTGTCCCCGGCTTCCGCTGGTTCTGGCTGTCGCGCGCGGTCTCCGGGCTGGGATCCGCCGTCACGACGGTGGCCCTGCCCGTCCTGACCTTCCAGGAGACCGGCTCACCCCTGCTGGTCTCCCTGGTGGCAGCGGCTGCGACCCTGCCCTACGTGGTCTTCGGGCTGATCGCGGGCACCGTCGCGGACCGAGTGGACCGGCACCGCCTGATGATCGTCACCGACTGGCTCAACGCCGCGTGCATCGCCTCCATCCCGGTCGCCTCCGCCCTCGGCATCCTGACCAGCGGCCACGTTCTCTTCGTGGCCCTCGCGTCGGCAAGCCTCAGCCTCTTCTTCGACGCAGGGGTGTACGGCTTCGTCCCCGACATCGTCGGCAAGGACAAGCTGACCGAGGCCAACAGCGCCGTCCACGGCGCGCAGACCGTCGTACGCATCGCGGGAAACGCGGTGGCGGGTGGCCTCATCATCCTGTTCCGCCCGGCCGGCACACTGGCGTTGGACGCCCTGTCCTTCGCCGTCTCCGCACTGCTCCTGCGGGCCGTCTCGCACACCACCGCCCGGCCGGCCGAGCCGACGGCGAAGCGGCCGGGGTTCAGGGAGTCCATCCGGGAAGGACTCCGCTTCCTCTACCACCACCCGACGCTGCGCCTGATGACCGCGGTCGGCACCCTGCAGTCCTTCTCCGGCGGAGCCATCATCGGGCAGCTTGTCGTCTTCGCCGACCGTGTGCTGGGCATCCACGGATCCGACGGGCGGATCGGACTGCTGTACATGGGGTGGAGCGCCGGAGGCATCGGCGGGGCGTTCCTGCTGCCCCGGCTGCGGCGCCGCTTGGAGGCCCTCCCCCTTCTCCTGGGTGTCCTTCCCATCGGCTCCCTGCTCGGCCTGGTGGTCGTCCTCACCTCCGAATGGTGGGTCACGCTGATCGCCCTGACCGTGTGGGGGTCCGCCTACCTCGTCGTCCTGGTGAACACGATGACCTACTCCCAGGAGGTGACCCCGTCCGACCTCCAGGGCCGGGTCAACACCACGCGCCGGATGCTCTCCTCAGGCCTGGGCGTTCCGCTCGGCGCCCTGGTGGCCGGCGCGCTGACGGTTCGGATCAACGTCCAGGCCGGGATGTCGACGGCCGTCATCTCGATCGCGCTGGCAGCCGTGCTGGTCTGGGGTGTCCGACTGCGCGACTGGCTGCGGCCCGGGGAAGGGGCGTAGCCCCGGTGCGGCCGGCGGGATTCCCTCCAGACCAACTCGCCCTCCGGGGCGACGACCTGGCAGCGGGCTCTCAAACCCTTCTTCGGCACCCGGTGGCGGCTGGAGCAGTTGCCCATCAACTACCGCACGCCGGCGGAGATCACGGCCGCCTCCGACGACGTCCTGACCGCCGTCAACCCGGAACGGGAGCCGACCCGCGCTGTCCCGACGGGCAGCGAGCCTCCGCCCCTTATCTGTGTGCCCGACGGCGAACTCATCGCTCGGCAGGGCTCCGAGACAGCCCGTGCGGCGAAGACCTCGGGGCGAGGGGGCAGGTGGCGGTGATCGGGACGGAGCCACAGGTGGCGGCCCTCGCCGAAGCAATCCGTGCCCATGTTCCGGGCGTCTCATGGGCCCGGAGGCCGATCCGGAACAGAAGGCCGTCGTCCTGAGCCCGATGCAGTCCAAGGGGCTGGAATTCGACTCCGTCCTGGTCGTGGATCCGGGTTCCCCGGTCGCGGCGCCCTGCTCCCACTCCTGGGCCGGACAACGGCTACGCGAACCGTCATCGCAGGTCACAGCGGGTCGGTTCGTCACATGGCGGCCACTCAGGACGATGGCGTGCGATGTGACTCCGGGAGTGTCAATGACGACACGCCGACTCCGGGGATGACTGGGCATCAGCAGGTCACCTAAAGGGACTAACATCACATCAATTAGCCTTTTTCATAAGGAAGTTGAAGTTCCATCCGAATATCCGTCCACCACATAAGGGTGACCCCTGTGGCCCGAACGGCGTCCTGACACCGCCCTCCCCATCGCGTCCGATATGACAGCTATGAGGGCCGTCAGTACGTTTCGATCACGGGTCGGCTACTCAGCCAACCTCTCTGAGACAGGAGAAGTGACATGGTTACCCGTTCCACAGTCGTCACCGCCGCCGTCGCGGCCGCTTCGGCCATGGTCACCACCGGCATCACCTACGCCTCGGCCGCTACTCTGAAGCCGGCTCAGACGACCCCTGTCCTCCAGCAGACCGCCCCCTTCTCCGCACCGGACGGCGGCGACGCCGGCAAGGGCAACGAGGAGAGAGACAACGAGGGAAGAGGCAGCTACGACCGCGGTTACGACGACGGCTTCCGTGACCGGGACCGCTACGAGGGTCGCATCCACATCAACGAGCGCACCTACAGCGACGACCCCGGCGGCTGCATCACCGTGGTCAGCGGCCTCGGCTCCACCAGCCTCAACATCCTCAACGACAGCCGCAGGACCATCGAGGTCTTCCGAGGCGCCACCTGTGACAACGGCGCCCCCATCGCCACCGTCGGCCCCCACAGCTCCAGCAACGGCGTAGTGCCCGGTCATGTCTGGGGCGGCGTCTGGGTCCGCAACGGTGTCGTGGGCAGCTTCCGGGTTATCGAGCGCCACTACGAAGACCGGTGACCGGAACACCCGGATGAACAGAACCCCGGCCCGCCGGAATCGGGCCGGGGTTCCCCCATGGCCCGCCTTCGGCCGTGACACCCCGTCCCTCACGTGATGCGCGGAGCCCGGCAACTCACCCGTCGTGCACGCCTGCATGAAGAAAAGGCACTGTACCCGGCGCCTTCGAGCCACCGAAGATGGTCGCATGACGATCACATCTCAGGCTCTTTCCTTCGACAAGGCCGCCGCCGGCTACGCCGCGCATCGCCCTTCGTATCCGCCTGCTCTTCTGACGGCGCTCGAAGAGCTCGCCGACCGCCCTTTGAAGGGCGCCCGAGTCGCGGACATCGGTGCCGGAACCGGACTGGCGACCGCCCTCCTGCATGCCCGCGGCGCGCATGTCATCGCGGTGGAGCCCGGCCCCGGAATGGCCTCACAGTTCCGGCTGGGACTGCCCGATGTCCTCCTCGTGCTCGGGGACGGCAACAGCCTGCCGCTCGCCTCCGGTTCCATGGACTTCCTCACCTTCGCCCAGGCCTGGCACTGGACCGACCAGAGCAAATCCGTCCCGGAAGCCCTGCGGGTGCTTCGCCCCGGCGGTGCACTCGCCCTGTGGTGGAACGACTCGGACAGCACGGTTCCCTGGATCGCCGACCAGGACGCCCGCCTGCGCCACCTCTTCGGTGCCGACGACAACGAGCCCGATCCCCTGTCCCGCTTTCGCGGCCTGCCACCCGAGCTCGACTTCTCCACCCGCCAGGTGGCGTGGACTCGCCACGTCCCGCTCGACACACATCTCGCGAACCTCGCCAGTTACTCCGACTTCCTGATGCTCGGCGAGAACGCCACACAGACGTTCCTGTCCGCGGAGCGTGACCGGCTGACCGAGCTCTTCCCGAGCGGGACGGTCGAGGAGCGCTACGTGGTCAGCCTGGCCGTTGCTGTCTGCTGAGACGGCGTTGCGGCAGACGTCTGCCCGGATCAGGAACGATCCACGGCATCGGCGCGGGAAGGACGGGCGCCGGTAGCGGGACGGGGAAATTCGTTCCGATCCGACCGCGCGCCCTTCCCCGACCGTCGCATTACCGCCTCTCCCGACCGTCCCTGCACGATCCTGTACCGCCACTGACGCCAGGCACACGTGGCTGCGGAAGGCCTGTCGCTCCGAAGTGCCGTACCTCCTGTCGCGACAGGCCCGTCCCGAAGAGCCGGTCAGGAGAACCTCCCGACCCCACTCACATACCGTCAGGCCGTGTGCAATGTCAGTCCGTACCGGTTCAGGATCTCGTTGATCGGCTGGTGCCAGGTCTCGCCACCGCTGCTGCAGTTGCCCCAGCCGCCCGACGTGACGCCCTGGGCCTGGTCCCCGCTGATGAACGAACCACCGGAGTCACCCGGCTCGGCGCAGACGCTCGTCTTGGTCATCTGATAGACGGCACCCTGGCTGTAGTTCACCGTCTCGTTCTTGGCCAGCACATTGCCGCAGTGCCAGTGAGAGGTGGAGCCAGAGCGGCAGATCGAGGCGCCGACGGGTGCCTCCGCGGAACCACGGACCAGTTGGTCGGAGACGGTACCCCAGCCGAGCACCACGGGGACGGTCCACCAGCCGTTGCCCACACTGACCCAGGCGTAGTCGTCACCGGGGAAGGACGATCCCTGGAAGTTGCCGATGGCCGAGCCGTCCCATCCGCTCACGCCCGCGCCCGCCTGACCGCAGTGTCCGGCGGTGACGAAGCCGCCGTACACGGAGAAGCCGATGGAACACCGGACGTTGCCCGTGTAGTACGGGTCGCCTCCCACTGTCCCGGCGGAGAAGGTCCTGGGTGCCTCGGGCGTCCGTTCCACCAGGACGGGGCCCGCCTTCTGAGCCCGTTCCACGAACTTCCGGACATCGTTGTCATCAGCTGCCGAAGCGACGACGTTCACGACGACCCGATTCGCCTTCGGATCGACGTGCCAGCTGCTGACGCCCTCCGGTGCGGACAGTTTGTCGAGCTGCGCCTTGGTCGCGTCGAGTTGCCGTGCACTGTGGCTCACCAGCCGGACGCTCGCCCCGGCGGCCTCTACCGCCTCGGCGCTCTTGGGGTCGTTGACGGCCACGGCGAGTTTGCCCGTGGCGGGCTCGAACCACGATCCGGCGTACGACGATCCAGCGGCCCGTTCGGCCTTGCTCTGTACGGCCGTTGCCGTCTTCTCCGCGGCAAGTCGCTCCCGCGCCTGACGTTCCGTCAGACCGAGGTCTCTGCGCATGGCGGAGATCAGTCCGTCGGCCGCCGGCATCCGATCGCCCTCAGCACGGGAAGCCGTGGACGGCGCGTTCACGGCGGATCCGGAGGGAGAGGCAGAGGCGGAGGCGAGGCCGGCGGTCGCCCAGGCTCCGACGACCAGAGTGGCGGCAAGGCTCGCACGTAAGGCTGTCATGCGTCTCAAGGGAATGGCCCTTCTGTTGTTCCGACATTCGTGGGGAGGAACAGCAGGCGTCCGAGAGGTCTCACCTGAGAGCGCTCTCAAAGTGTGCCGCAAGGGACTGTAGCCGAGCAGGCTTACCAGGTCCATGCCAATGAACCTGACGGCCCGACAATCGGAAGGACACCTCACTGATCATGTGGGTGGGCCCAGACGACCTGCCCAGCAACAGACGGCCGAGCCGCGGCGGTGGCGCGCCAGGAACGCACCCCGCCTCGTCGCCCTTGTCCGCGCCGGAGCACGCTTTCGAACGTGGCCGCCTCGTCGAATGTCCAAGAGCCCGCGCGGCGTGCACCCCCGAGACCGATGCCGGCCGTCGGCCACGGCCTCAGGTCACGGGCGCGGGAAGCGGGCGCGCATCGCGGTGATGGAGGTGTCCCGGGACGTGGGTCCACCGAACCGGAGACGGTCGTAGGCGGTGAACGCCGGTTCCAGCGCGTCGAGTTCATCGATCAAGGAGTGCAGCCGCTCCGCCCACTGCACTGAACCGGCACCCGGCTCGCTCGCTGCGGCACCGATCGCGGTCGTCACGTAGTCCTTGCGCTGAATGGCGGCCGGCGTCACCGAGCGCAGGCACACGTACTGTCCGCTGAGATACGAACTCCACTCGGCCTTCCCGGCAACCGGATCGACCCAGTGCGCGGTGAACCACGCTTCAAGTACGTCTACGCCACGGGCTTCGTCGGCGAGCGCGAACAGGTCGGCCGGCACCATCTCGGCACCATCGGAGCGCAGATATCCCGGAAGCGGCAGCCCCTGTCCCAGCATCAGCCGGCGGACCGTATCACTGCCGCGGCCATGGACGGCGCACAGTTCCTCCAGGGAGACGAACTGCGCGCTGACATACGCATCGTCCGCATCGGTCATCGGATGGTCACCGTTGACCTCGCGGAACCGCTCGGCGAGTTGCTGTTTCAGGGCCGTGTCCGGCATGAGGTGGTCCTCCGGCATCACCGGCGCGGGGGTGTCCCGCACGGGATTCCGCACGCTACCGGCCGAATGGTTCGGCACTCCCCGAACCATCGAACGCAGGACGCCCGAGGCACCCCCGCCCTCGGGCCACGCCCACGGACCCACAACCCCTGACGATCAATCCCTGTTCGGGACAGAACAGGGATGGGCGTGCCGCTTCCCCTGCACAGCCGAACCGCGCACCCCGGTCACCGTTCCGCTCGCACGGCCGGACCGCAACCACACGCCGAGTGCCGCCCTTGTGCGCGAAACCGAAAGACGGCTCAGCGCGTCGCGGTCGTAAGGTCGGCGCCGGTCTGCGCCTGTCCGCACCCCACCGACCACTCGGGAAGGTCTGGGGTGCGGACAGGGGCACGTGCGGTCGCGCTCCGTCCGTGCGCGGATCGGCTCAGCGCATGTCGAAGACGAGACGACCGGGCACCTTGCCCTTCAGCACGGCCTCGATCGACGCGTTGATGTCCTCAAGGCTCCGGCTCTCACGGACGACACGTGTGCGACCGAGCCGGTGCAGTTGGAACACCTCGGCGAGATCCTCGCGGGTTCCGACGATGGAGCCGACGATCTTCGTGCCGTTCAGCACCGTGTCGAAGACAGGCAGTTCGAGCTTGCCCTCCGCCGGGAGCGCCACCAGGACGAGCGTCCCCCCTCGGCGCAGCGCGCCATAGGCGGCACTGAACGATTCGTTGCTGACGGCCAGCGAGATGGCCGCGTCGGCACCCCCGAGCCGATGCGTCTCCTCGGCCACGTCCTGGACACGGGCGTCGATGACGTGGTCGGCGCCCAGTTCGCGGGCGAGGGCCAGCTTCTCGTCGGTGACGTCGACCGCGATCGTCTCGGCACCGAAGATCCGCGCATACTGCAGGGCGAGATGTCCCAGACCCCCGATGCCGGAGACGAGCGCGCGCGTGCCCGGGCGCGCGCCGGACAGTTTCACGGCCTTGTACGTGGTGACGCCGGCGCAGGACAGCGGTGCCGCGTCCAGTGGGTCGACACCGTCGGGCACCGGCACCACGTAGGTTCCGTGGGCGAGTGCGTACTCGGCATGGCTGCCGTCCACGGAGTAGCCGCTGTTCTGCTGCTCCAGGCAGAGCGTCTCCCAGCCTGAGACGCAGTAGTCGCAGTGTCCGCATGCCTCGCCGAGCCAGGGGATGGACACCCGGTCCCCGACCGCGAGACGTGTGACGTGTTCTCCGACGGCTTCGACGATGCCGATGCCCTCGTGTCCCGGCACGAACGGCGGGCTCGGCTTGACCGGCCAGTCACCTTGTGCGGCGTGAATGTCGGTGTGGCACAGACCGGAGGTCTCCATGCGCACGAGCACCTGGTGTCCGGCCGGCGTCGGCACCGGCCGCTCCTCGACCACGAGAGGCTCGGTGAAGCTGCGGACAACGGCGGCTTTCATGGATGACTCCTCCGCTTCGATCGGGCACGTCGGGCTGATCGGTCACCCCCGATGACACCTGAGGTGACAGAAGCCTCGAAACAGACTATTTCGAATGGCCGGATTCCGCTCCTTTGTGCGGCGTGTCCCGTGCCCGCTCCCGCCCCGTGTCCCGTGCCCTGTGTCCCGTGCCCGTTCCCGCCCCGTGTCCCGTGCCCGTGCCGCGTGTGCCGCATCCCGTGCCTCGCGCCCGGTTCCCACGCCTACGCCTGCACCGGCACCGGCACCTGCGCCCACTCACCGATGCCCGGTCGCCGGTCGCACGACCTGCGCGTGCGGCTACCCGCCCGCCCAGTCGCGCATGGCGGCCCGCGAGGAGAACGCGGCCACGTCCTTGTCGAGCGGATGGTCGGTGTACTGATGAATGCGCCAGGAAGCCTTGATCCTGGGCTCACCCGCGGTCACGTAATCAGCTATCCACAGACCGTCCCCCGCATAGGACGTGGTGTCGTGATGCAGCCAGAAATAGCGGTTGCAGTACAGCAGAACCCTGTTGTGGGGCCTCAGTCGCTTGACCTCGCGGATGAACTGGTCCTTCTCCGCATTGCTCGCGCGCGTGCCTTCCCCGTTCTCCTCCCAGTCCACAGCGAGCAGATCCCCCGCCTTCTCCGGGGCCTTGCTGACGAAGTACTTCGCCTGTGCCTGGATGTTGCCCGGCCAGAGGAAGTGGTAGAAGCCGACCACGCATTCCGCGTCCCTGGCTCGTTTGACCTGCGAGTCCAGATGCGGATTGACATACGAACGGCCCTCGGTCGCCTTGATGAAGACGAAGTCCAGTCCGGTCGTGTCGAAGGACGCCTGATGGGAGCTGACATCGACGCCATGCAGCATGGCACCGCCTCCAATGTGCTCGTTGATCCCTTTCTCTTTCTGTACGTGCCCGCAGTTGCCCGGTCCCATCCTCCGGGTGAACGGACGAATCGTTTTGCCATTACTCGGAATAGTCATCCACCGTGGGCAGTTGACGGAGCGACGAGAGCACGGCACGTACGACTGTCATCATCGAAGGGGCAGATCCATGAGAATCGGCATCGTCGGAGCGGGCAACATCGGCGGCAACCTCACGCGGCGCCTGACCGCGTTGGGCCATGACGTATCCGTCGCCAACTCGCGCGGCCCGCAGACCCTCACCGCACTCGCCGAGGAGACCGGGGCGACTCCGGTCACCGCCGCGGAGGCTGCTCGGGGAGCCCAGGTCGTTGTCGTCACCGTCCCGCTGAAGGCCGTACCCGCTCTGCCCTCCGGGTTCCTCGACGAGGCCGCGGAGGGTGCCGTTGTCATCGACACGGGCAACTACTACCCACAGCAGCGCGACGGTCGGATCGCCGCGATCGAGGACGGTCTGGCCGAGAGCCGGTGGACCGAGGGGCAGATCGGCCACCCGGTGGTCAAGGCGTTCAACGACACGTACGCGCAGGACATCCTCGACAACAGCCTCCCGAAGGGCACCCCCGGTCGTCAGGCCCTGCCTGTGGCCGGTGACGACGCCGCGGCCAAGCAGGTCGTACGCGACCTCATCGACGAACTCGGATTCGACACCGTGGACGCGGGTGGCATCGACGAGTCCTGGCGGCAGCAGCCCGGCACTCCCGTCTACAGCCTCCGGGGCGATGTCGAAGCCATTGCCAAGGCGCTCGCCGAAGCGTCTCCCGAGCGCACGGCGGAGTGGCGCGCCTGACGGACCGGGGCGTCGACAGCGGAAGGTTCACCGTGTCGCGGTGGCCGCCTGGGCCGGACCGTCGAGAAATCGCGGTCCGGCCCAGGCGGCCTTCGGCTCCGGCCCGCAGGCCACGCCTTTCATCCGCCGAGGTCGGTCGGTGTCGCGGGCGGCCCTCTCCACGGACCGCGGCTGCGTGAGGTCGACCTCGGCCAGAGCGTCGCGCGGATGCCGGATGCCGGATGCCAGATGCCAGATGCCAGATGCCGGCAAGTAAGCAAGGACGTCGTCTGCCGTGGTGCAGTCGCCGCGCGGAATCCGACGAGCGGATCGGTGCTACCGGACGTCTTCCGGTCGGGCCGGGAGGCTGTCCATGAACGAGCTGACGGAGAAGACTGCCCGCCCGGGGCCGGGCAGGCCGTAACCGGGAGGCGAGCTGAGCCCGTACTCCTCCATGGTCGCGCGATAGGCGTCCAGCAGGCGGATGTGGTACTCCAGCGGCGCCCCGTTCGGGTTGGTCTTCCCGAGCGGGGTGGTGGGCTCGGGGCACCAGGTGGTGAACCGAGGCGTGATGCCGTGCGACATGAAGTAGCGCAGGCCCTCGGTCGTCGATTCGATGGCCTCCTTCACCGTGGTGAAGCCGAAGGGCTCGGCCATCTCCACGCCCGCGACGAAATTGGGGATGACATTGCGGGGGCCGAAGACCTCCGCGGAGTCCAGGATGCGACGGTGCCACTCGTCGCGGCCCACGTAGCGCTCCTTGCCGGGGCAGTAGAGCTCGAACAGCCGGCGGTCCCACACCTCGTAGTTGGGGTGGTAGATCTGGACGCCGTAGTCGTGGAAACGCTGCACATCGGCCTTCGGCAGGGCCTGGGCCACGACCTTCCCGATCCAGCGACCGGGGAAGCGCTCCTCGATGGCCTTGGCGTACTGCCCGTAGAAATCGGCCTCGTCGCGGCCGCCGATGTGGGAGGTGATGGCACCGCCGGTGAGGGTGTAGGCGGTGGACGTCTTCGCGGTGTCGTACCTGTCGATGATGGCCAGCGCCTCCAGGACCTCCTCGACCGGCTTCACACCCGTGTACGGACGCCCGGCCGCCTTGTGCTGGCGCCAGTTGTGGTTGATGTCGCAGTACTGGCATTCCTCCTTCGCCCCGAAGTACTGGCAGACCCGGAAGACCGTGAGATAGATGAGATAGCCCCACTGGATGGTGGGTGCCACTTCCATCACGGACTTGCCGTTCTCCAGGGTGTGCCGGTAGTAGTCCGGCATGGGCGGCAGACCGACGTCGGAGATCCGCCTGCCGTCGAGGTACAGCCCGAGCACGCCGTCGTGGTCGGCCGCGACACGGTACGGAGACGCCGGGTTGACCCGCACCGACACGACGGTCCTGCGCAGTTCGTACGGACCTCCGGTGAGCACGATCTCCTCCGGGGGACGGCGGAGTGCGGCGGCGCCCAGCTCGGGAAGGGTTCCGTGGTCGAACGAGAAGATGAAGTACGACTTCGGCTTGACGTCACCTCCCTCGTTGTCACTGAGCGCGGACTCGTCGAACGCCATGCCGCCACGCAGCAGATCCTCCTTGATGACGGCTTCCCGGGGCACGTGCGGGAATCGCTCCATGAGGCTCTCGACCAGGCGGGTGCGGCTCCCGTCGGCGCGACTGTGGTCGGTGCGG
Organism: Streptomyces sp. NPDC058051; assembly: GCF_042885475.1. Lineage (NCBI taxonomy): Bacteria > Bacillati > Actinomycetota > Actinomycetes > Kitasatosporales > Streptomycetaceae > Streptomyces > Streptomyces sp. NPDC058051. The sequence continues at coordinate 686,524 of NZ_JBHVRW010000001.1, read as the reverse complement.
CTGTGGTCGGTACTGCTGGACATGTGCGGGACTCCTCGGTCCGGTCGTCGACGGCGTTCCGGGAACGCCACCCTGGCCAACGAACCAAGGGCGTCGGCGGTGCCCGGCCGCACCGGCCGTTCACTCCGGTGCCAGGGTGCGTGGCCGCGCTGCCCGTGCCACGGTCCGTGCGGAGACTCACTTCCAGTGCGTGGGGCGGGTGAAAGAAGGCGGGAGTTTCGTCGCCGCGTCGCCCCTCGCGGCGTTGAGCTGGGCCTGGACGAGGAAAAGGCTTCCTGTCAGGTCCGCGCCTGCCAGGTCGGCGTCCCGGAAATCGGCCCCGATCACATCGGCCAGACGCAGATCGGCGCCCTTGAGATCCGCTGCTATGAGGTACGCGCCCCTCAGATCGGCCCCCCGCAGATCGGCGCCCCTCAGCCTGGCTCCGATGAGATCGGCGCCGCGATGGTCGCGCTTCTTCCCTCGGGGCGCCGTCGCTCGTACGAGTTCGCTGGTACGGAGCAGGAGGGCGGCCACGTCGTCGCGATGCGCGGCCACGTCCAGGTCCGTGAACGCGTGTGCCGGCAGACGGGTGAGGCGATCCGTTTCGTCGCGGGAGCTACGGATCTCGCCGTGCAGGGAGCGCGCCGGTTCCAGGGACAGTGCTTCGGTGAGGTACCAGAGCAGTTCGTGGAGCTGTCGCATGACCGGGAACACCTGGAACATCTGCCGGGCGGTGTGCGGGGCCCGACGCCAGTCCTGCCCGTCGAAGGTCTCGTGAGAGACCTTCTGGCCGGCTCCGAAGCAGTCGTACACGGTGCAGCCGGGGAATCCCCGGGTCCGCAGCTCGGTGTGGACGGCACAGCGGAAGTCCTCCCGCAGATTGCGGCAGGGCTCACCGGCACCCTTGTTGATCGCGAAGTCCGCGGACCGGGTCAGCGAAAGTGCGACGCAGCACAGTCCGAAACAGTTCGCGCAGTCGGCGCGCAGCGAGGCACGGTCGGTACCGGGTCCTAGGACGTGGTCGGGCACGGTGCGTGGATCCTCTGCGGTACGAAGCTGTCGGGCTGTCGGGCTGTCGGGCTGTCGGGCTGTCGGGCTGTCGGGCTGTCGGGCTGTCGGGCTGTCGGGCTGTCGGGCTGTCGGGCTGTCGGGCTGTCAACCCTATCGGGGCGCGTCACCCGTACGCGCCGATTTCGTGATCGCTCCAGGACGCCGCAGCCGCCGTAACGTCCGTTTCGCCCTGTTCCCTTGGCGAAAAGAGCGCCTCTTCATGCGTGTACGTACATCGTCTGCCGCCTCGTCCTCCTCCGGGTTCCCACAGGCCCGGCTCATTCGCAGGCTGGTCGTCGCCGTTCTCCTTCCGCTGCTCACCGTGGCGGGCGGCGCCCTGTTCGCGCCCGGGACGGCGATCGCCACCCCCGCCGCCGGGCTGCCGGGCACCATCGCGCATGCGGCCGTGTCCGGTCCGGACACCCCGTGCGCCAGCAGCGATCCGGTGGTCTGCTCGATCCGCGAGATGAATCCGCAGGAGTGGGCGGAAGCGCGCGAGGTACGGATCCGCTATCACCAACTGCTCGACTCCATGGAGCGCGTCGAGGACCGGATGCGCGCCGAAGGCCGTTCCGACGAGGAGATCGCCCGCGTGCTGGTCACCCTGCGCAACGAGGCCAAGGACATCACTCGCGCGGGTATGTCTCCGGAGGCCGTGCAGGCTCTGGAGGAACGCAACATGGCGAAGTACGGCAATCCGCTGGGCCCGACGGCCGACCAGCAGTTCGCCAAGTACGGCAGCTGGGCGGCGGTCGTCGACGCGGCGACCCGCAGCAATGCCGCGATCGACCGGGAACTGGGCCTGGAGCCGCGTCACTGATGTCCCCGACAGTGCTGCAGGACTACGACCGCCATGGCGCGGTGTGGGCGCTGGATCCGGCGTCCGGGCTGCTCACCCCGGCCTCCGGTCGTTGCCACGGTTTCGTCCACGTGCTGCCGCACAGCACCGGCACCGTTGCCGCCCTGTACGCGGACGATTCGGTGCTCTGGCTGCAGTACGGCGAACGCCGGTGGGACTGTGAAGAGGTGACCGTCCAGCATGTACAGCAGCCGGACGGCACCCGCGCCGTCACGGTCGACAGTCCCCCCGACGAGCCGTGGCAGGCGCACCTGCCCCCGCCGGACACCGGTCCGTTCGATCCGGCCTACGACTGGACGGACACCCTCGCGGACGACTTCTTCCTCTGGGTCGGCGAGCGACTGGCCGACGCGCCGCGGCGGGCCCTCCTGCGCGCCCACTTCCTCCGGGGCTTCGACCCTGTGTGACGACGCGGCCGGCGGACCGCACGCCCACCGGGCCGGGGGGTCCGAGGCGGTCCGTAAGGCATGCGCGCAATGATGGTGGTTATTACATCTTTGTTGGAGGTGGCCATGGACGCGACGCATGCACCGGTGGACGGCATCCCTGCCCGGCGGGTGCTCACGGATCCGGCCGGCCTTGCCCGGTATCAGCACGACGAGGCCGAATGGGCTCCCTACGGAACGCCGCTGGCCGTGGTGCGTCCGCAGAGCGCCGAAGAGGTGCGGGACGTGGTCCGGCACTGTGTGGCCCATCGCATTCCGCTGGTGCCGCGCGGTGCGGGCACCGGCCTGTCAGGTGGGGCGAACGCCGTCGACGGGGCGATTGTCCTGTCGTTCGAGGACATGAACCGCATCGTCCACATCGACAGCGCGGAGCGGCTGGCCGTCGTCCAGCCCGGAGTGGTCAACGATGATCTGCGGGCGGCCTGCGCGGAGCACGGACTCTGGTACCCGCCGGACCCGGCGAGCTCGCCCTGGTCGACGATCGGCGGGAACGTCGCGACCAACGCCGGCGGCATGTGCTGCGTCAAGTACGGCGTGACACGCGACTACGTGCTCGCTCTCGACGTGGTCAACGGGCTCGGCGAGGTCGTGTCTCTCGGCCGGCGCACTGCCAAGGGCGTCGCGGGATACGACCTGGCAGGACTGATGGTCGGGTCCGAGGGCACCCTTGGCGTGATCACGGAGATCACCGTGCGGCTGCGCCCGGCGCGGCCGCAGGAGCGGACCGTGGCGGGGTACTTCTCGTCCGTGGTCGCGGCCGGAGAGGCGGTGAGCGCCGTGACCGCGTCGGGCGTGATCCCCTCGGCGCTCGAACTGGTCGACCGTCACTGCCTCGCCGCCGTCGACGCATGGAAGAAGATGGGGCTTTCCGCCGACGCGGACGTGGTGCTGCTCGGCCGGGTGGACACGCCTGGTGCCGAGGGGGACGCCGAGGCCGAACTCGTGCGGGACTGCTTCGAACAGGCGGGCGCGACGTGGGCGGCGGTCTCCACGGATCAGCAGGAGGCCGATGCGCTGTTCCAGGCGCGGCGGCTGGCCTACCCGGCGCTGGAACGACTCGGTCCGGTGCTGACCGAGGACGTCTGCGTGCCGCGGACCGCGGTTCCCGAAATGCTGGCCAGGATCGAGAAGACGGCGGCCCGGCACGACATTCTGGTGGCCAATATCGCCCATGCCGGTGACGGCAACCTGCACCCGCTGATCATCACCCCACCGGGTGACGAAGCCGCTCGTGCGCGCGCCCAGTCGGCCTTCGAGGACATCCTCGACGACGCGATCTCCCTCGGCGGTACCGTGACCGGCGAGCACGGGGTGGGGCTGCTGAAGATGCGCGGCATGAACAAGGAACTGGGTTCCGCGGTGCTGGACATGCATCACGCGGTGAAAGCGGCGCTGGACCCGCACGGCATCCTCAACCCGGGCAAGGTACTCGGCCGGTCGCCGGCCGGTGGGGAGAGCGCTCCGAAGGCGTGACCAGGAAGCGGGGTGCGGTCGGTCCGCCCCACCTGTCCGTGGCGGTCGATGCCCTGTGCCCGGGTCTTTGCCCTGTGCCCGGGTCTTTGCCCTGTGCCCGGGTCTTTGCCCTGTGCCCGGGTCGTTGTCAGTGGGACGACGCACACTGGCAGCAGTACGGCACGGGCGGAGGGGACGCTGATGGACACCGAGCGCGAGTCCGGGTTCGAACCGGCCACCGGGGACGGTCCGGCGCCCCCGGCGGCGGACGGGCAGCGTGCCGCCTCGGTTCGGACGGCGTTCGAGGGGATGCTGCAGATCCGGCGGCTGACGAACACCGGGCACGCGACACCGGAGCGCGTGCCCGCCCCGTGGGAGAGGCATCGTCCGGTGCGGGCCGTCGCCCTGGCCCTGGAGGCGTCGGGCGTGACCGCTTCGGCCGTGGAGGGGTCCGGCCTGCGTACGGCGACCGGATACCGCGTGGCGCAGGGCGAGGCGTCGGTCAGCGTCAGGGTGGAGTGGGTCGGTCCGCCGGGGAGCGGGGCCGCACGTGCGGAGGAGGACGAGCTGGCCCGGTGCGCGGCTGTGCTGCGGGAGTGGGGCTGGACGGTGCTGGCCTACCGCGGACCGCGTCGCAGACGATTCCTTGAGGTCGAGCCACCGGCCGGTGCCCGACAGCCGAACGGAGGCCGGTGATCTCGCACGCGCCGCTGTGCGGGAGCGTTGTCAGACCCATGGGCGATGCTGGTGGATCCGACACCTCTGACCGGGAGATGCTGAGATGCGCAACGACGAACTCGCCGCGGCCCAGGCGTACGTCCGACTGCTGGAGGCCACTCGCGCCGCGCTCGCAGAACCTGATGACGGCCCCTTGTACGTACCGCTCCTCGCCTCACCGATGGCGGAGGCCGATGGCGCGCTGGAGCGGGCGGGGTTCTGTGGCAACGAATCCCGGTTCTTCGCTCTCGTGTGCGCGCTCCAGCCGAGCATGTCCGGCAGCGGTCACTGAACGAGCCTGTGGAGCGGCACCGGTTGCGGTGTGTTCCCTCGCCGGGCGGCCTGGTGGAGCGTCCCCGCCCAGCGGTCTGTGGGCGGACGGGCGGGCAGGCTGCAAGGCCGCTGTCATCGCGCCGGTCCTCTTCACCTCGTCGCTCCGATGCGTCACCATGCACTGGACGAGCCGGCGCACCGAGCGCTCTCAGGGCGACCCGGAGCGCTCCCGGTGTCTGTCGGCCCGCACGGAAGTCGCGCACGCCCCGCAGCCATCCCCCCTCCCTCGACACCTCGCCCCGGCGGGTGCATTGATTCACCCGGGAAGTAATTCATCACCGGACGACGCGACCTCCGCATGACCAGGAAGCTTTGGCCAGAGCTGACCCGTGATCGAATGAAACGATTCACACCCGTCCGGACACCCCCCGGTGAATGACGAAGGAAGGAAACCCATGACCGATCTCTCCCCCGCCGTGCTCGACAGCGCGCTCACCCGCCGTATCACGCGTCGCCGTACCCGGGTCGGTCTGGTCTCCGGTGGACTCGGCGCGTACTGGCCGCAGTTCCCCGGCCTTCTCGACCAGTTACGGGAATCCGCGCGCTTCGTGACCGCCCGGTTCGAGGAGATGGACTGCGAGGTCGTCGACGCCGGCTTCATCTCCGACCCGCAGGAGGCCGCCGGCGCGGCCGAGCGCCTGCGAAGCGCGGACTGCGACATCGTGGTCACCTTCCTGACGACGTACCTCACCGCCTCGATGGTCCTGCCGATCGCCCAGCGCACCCACACACCGATACTCGTCATCGATCTCCAGCCGACGGAGGCGATGGACCACCCGAACACCGACACCGGCACGTGGCTGGCGTACTGCGGGCAGTGCCCGCTGCCGGAGGTCGCCAATGCGTTCCGGCGCAGCGGCATTCCCTTCCGCTCCGTCTCCGGCCATCTGCGCGACGAGAACGCGTGGAACCGGATCCGCCGCTGGATCTCCGCCGCACAGGTGCGCGGCGCGCTGCGCCACGGCCGGCACGGGTTGATGGGCCACCTCTACCCCGGGATGCTCGACGTATCCACCGATATGACGCTGGTCTCCTCCCAGTTCGGCGGGCATGTGGAGGTGATCGAATTCGACGACCTGCGGGTCCGGGTAGCGGCCGTGACGGACGAGGAGACCGCCGGACGTGTCGCACTCGCGCGTACGCTCTTCACTCTCGACTCCTCCGTCGACGAGGACGATCTCGCCTGGGCCGCCCGTGTGTCGGTCGGGCTGGAACGCCTCGTCGAGGACTTCCGGCTCGACAGCCTCGCCTACTACCACCGGGGGCTGGAGGGCGAGGTCCACGAGCGGCTCGGCGCGGGCATGATCCTCGGTGCGTCGCTGCTGACCGCCCGCGGCATCCCCATGGCCGGGGAGTACGAGCTGCGCACCAGCCTCGCCATGCTGATCGCCGACACCATCGGCGCCGGCGGCTCGTTCACCGAGTTCCAGGCTCTCAACTTCCGCGACCGGGTCGTGGAGATGGGCCACGACGGCCCTGCCCACCTCGCGATCAGCGCACGGGATCCCCTGCTGCGCGGACTGGGCGTGTACCACGGAAAACGCGGCTGGGGCGTCAGTGTCGAGTTCGACGTCAGGCATGGTCCGGTCACCACGTTCGGCCTCGGTCAGGAAGCGGATGGCACCTTCACGTTCATCGCATCCGAGGGAGAAGTCGTCCCGGGGCCCCTGTTGGAGATCGGCAACACCACCTCGCGTGTCGACTTCGGCTTCGACCCCGGCGAGTGGACCGACGCCTGGTCGGCGACCGGCGTCGGTCACCACTGGACTCTCTGCACCGGCCACCGCGCCAAGGACTTCAAGGCGGCAGCGGACCTGCTCCGGATCCCGTTCCGTGCCGTCACCGGCCCCGACGACCTCTGAATCGGCCGGGGATTCCGGTCCGCCCGACTCCGTCCGGATCCCCTTCCCGTCCCCCTCCCCCTCCTCGTCCTCGTCTTCGTCCCGTTCCCGTTCCCGTTCCCGTTCCCGTCAGTCAGTCAGTCAGTCGGGAGACGGGAGCGAGGCCGAGTTCCCGGTCGCCCAGCGGTGCGAAGAAGCGCGCCACGTCGGCGTCGGTGACCTCGGCCAGATCCGCCGGAATCCACCGCGGGCTGCGGTCCTTGTCGATGATCTGGGCCCGCACACCTTCCACCAGGTCGGGCCTGGTGAAGGCGGTGCACGAAGTCCGGTACTCCTGATCGAGCGCCGCCTCCAGGCTGTCGAGCCGTCGGGATCTGCGCAGGGCGGCGAGCGTCACCTTGAGGGCGGTGGGCGACTGGGCGGCGATCGTCTCGGCTGCCTGCTTGGCCGCCGGCACACCGCTGTCGTCGAGACGGTCGAGGATCTCCTCGACGGAGTCGGCCCGGTAGCAGGAATCGATCCACTCGCGGTGCGCCGCCAGTGCACCGCTCGGCGCGGGTGAGGAGTGGCGCCGTACCGTCTCCTCGATCTCGGCAGCCGTACCGCAGCCCGCGAGCGCGGTGGTGAGCTCGGCGAGGCGCTGCGACGGCACGAAGTGGTCGGCGAGCCCGCACAGCAGGGCGTCGGCCGCGCCGACCGCGTCCGCCGTCAGTGCCAGGTGGGTGCCGAGCTCGCCGGGCGCGGATCCGAGCAGGTACGTCCCGCCCACGTCAGGGACGAAACCGATGCCGGTCTCGGGCATGGCGACACGGGAGCGTTCGGTGACCACGCGCACGTCGCCGTGGGCCGAGACGCCGACGCCCCCGCCCATCACGATGCCGTCCATGATCGCGACATACGGCTTGGGAAATCGGGCGATTCGCGCGTTGAGCCGGTACTCGTCACGCCAGAAGTCCATGGATGCACTGCCGCCCGCGCGGGCGTCGTCATGGATCCAACGGATGTCGCCGCCTGCGCAGAGGCCGCGCTCTCCGGCTCCCGTGATCAGGACCGCGGTGACGGCGTCGTCGGCCGCGGCCTCGGCCAGCGCCTCGTCGATGCGAAGCACCATGGCGTGGTTGAGCGCGTTGAGGGCGCGCGGGCGGTTGAGCGTGATGTGACGGACGCGCCCCTCGGTGTGCAGCAGGACGGATTCGTCGTGGTTCATGGTTGCGCTCCGGTCAGCCCCTGTGCCGTATCGCCCGCCGGTCACGGACGAACTTCCGCCGCCATTCTGCGGGGCGCGCCCCGGGCTCGGGCAGCAGGGGTGCCGAGGCGGGGCGGATCGGCGCTCGGCCCCGCCTTCTGCCGGGTGTCATCTGTGGCGGCCTGCCGGAACCGGTTCGACAATTGATACATCGAGACGGGGTGCACTGCAGCCCCGCCGCCCACGCCGGACGATCTCCGACGGAGCAGGAATGACCGATCACGACCAGCAGCGAGGCGCCCCCTCCCTGCCCCGCCCGCTGATCGACGTGCCCCATGGCGGCGAGACAGCGACGGCGCAGCGACTCGCCCTGAATCGGACCGGCAGTTTCGCGTGGGATCTGGACGCCCACACGCTGGACATCGACGACGCGGGCCTGCTGGTCCTCGGGCTGGATCCGTCGACTTTCGACTCACGTCCCGAGGCACTGCTGAAGCGGCTGGAGCCCGTGGAGCGCGCCCGGCTGCACGAGGCGATCGACGAGGCGATCAGGGATGGCCACAGCTCGTACAGCGTTCATCTCAGCGTGCCGGTCGACGAACGCCCGGACCAGTGGACCCATCTCCAGGCACGGATTCTGCGCGACGACGACGGACGGGCGCGCCAGGTGGTCGGGGTGGTCCGGGACGCGACGGCGGAAGTCGTTCACTCGTCCTTCATGCTGAACACGGAAAGACGTCGGCAGCGCCACACCAGCATCGTTGAACAAACGACGAGTGCGTTGTCCCGTGCGGTGACCGTGGACGATGTGACCGCGGCGCTCACCGGGCCGGGTGGAGTGGAACGGCTCGGCGCGGACGGCCTCGCGCTCGCTCTGGTCGACGACGCCTCACTGAGCCTCATCGCCCTCGGCGGCAATCCGCTGGAGGCACTCGACGAGCTCGGATCTGCGGGCCTTGACCGGAACTATCCCCTGGCCGACACACTTCTCAGCGGGCGCCCCCGGTTCCTGTCCTCGGTCCCGGAACTCATCCGCCGCTACCCTGCGCTGGCCCGCTACGCGGGACGGCTGGAGTTCAGCGCGGCCGCCTATCTGCCGCTCATCGCCCAGGCGCGCACCCTCGGCACCCTGGCCCTCTTCTACCGTGGGGACACGGCTTTCGACGCTGATGAGCGCAACCTCTGCCTTGGCCTGGCCGCCATCGTGGCCCAGTCCCTCCAGCGGGCGAAGCTCTTCGACGAGGAGCGCGAATTCGCCACCGGTCTCCAGGCGACCATGCTGCCGCGGCGGATCCAGGAGGTCGAAGGCGGCGAGCTGGCCGTGCGCTATCACGCGGCGTGGAGCGGACGCCAGGTCGGGGGTGACTGGTACGACGTGATCCCGCTGCCGATGAACCGCTTCGGCATCGTCGTGGGCGATGTGCAGGGCCATGACACGCATGCCGCCGCCATCATGGGCCAGTTGCGGATCGCCCTGCGCGCCTACGCAGGCGAGGGACACCCCCCGTCGACCGTGCTGGCGCGGGCCTCGCGCTTCCTCGCCGAACTGGACACGGAACGGTTCGCGACGTGCACGTACGCTCAGGTCGATCTCGCCTCCGGGACGGTGCGTGCGGTGCGCGCCGGGCACTTCGGGCCTCTGATCCGGCACATGGACGGCCGGGTCGGCAACCCTCAGGTGCGGGGTGGCCTGCCGCTGGGCATTTCGACCGACTTCGAGAACGAGGAGTTTCCGGAGACCCGTCTCGACCTGCTCCCGGGCGAAACTCTTGTCCTGTACACCGACGGACTGGTGGAAGAGCCGGGGGCCGATGTGGACACGGGGGTGCAGACTCTGATCGACGAGATCGGCGCGGGGCCCGCAGGTGCTGAGGACCTCGCCGATCATCTGTCGAACCGGCTCTGGGAGCGCTGGGGCTCGGGGGACGATGTCGCACTCCTGGTGCTGCGACGCAGCCCTGAATCCGGTTCCCCCCGGGCTCCGCGGCTGCATCAGTACATCCATCAGGCGGACCCTGAGGGGCTGTCCGACGCACGTACCATCGTTCGCCAGGCCCTGACCGACTGGGACTTGGCCGATTTCGCCGACGACGCCGAACTGGTGACCGACGAACTGTTGGTGAATGTGCTTCTGCATACGGAAGGCGGGGCGATTCTCACGCTGGAAATGCTGCCGGAGCCCGTCCGCCGGGTCCGGCTGTCGGTGCAGGATCTCTCCAGTGTCTGGCCGAGACGCCGCAACCCGGGTGAGACCGCGACCTCGGGCCGAGGACTGCTGCTCCTGGACGCCGTCGCCGGCCGCTGGGGCATCGAGCCCCGCGGTGAGGGGAAGGCCGTCTGGTGCGAGATCGGGCCGCCTGCGCCGTCCTGCTCCGCTCCCCCTCCACCCCCGGAGCGGAAGAAGCCGCAGCAGGCGTGAGAAGCACGGAGGGGGTGTCGCCCCCAGCGGTGCGGCACCCCCTCGACGGGTAGTCCTGACACGTTGTTGTGCCAGGACCACCGCGCCACGTCAGTGCTGTGCGGTACGACGCTTGCGCACGGACCACATGATGCCGCCGCCGGCCAGCAGAACGGCGACAGCCGCCCCGCCGATGATCGGGGTGGCGGACGAGGAGCCCGTCTCGGCGAGGTCAGGCGAGCTGGGGCTCGGAGTGGCCGCGGCGGGCGCGGACTCCGAAGCCGCCTCACTGGGCGTCGCGTCCTCGGCGGGCGCCTCCGACGAGGGCGCCGAAGACGGCGTTTCCTCGGACGGCTCGGGCGACGGGGTGGTGCTCTCGCACACCGGCGCCTTCTTGGTCTCGTCGCGCGAGAAGTTGTCGCCGTCCCCGGCCTTGACGACGAGGCGAACCGTCAGTTCCTTGTCGTGCTGGGGAAGTTCGAGCTTCTTGTGGAACTCCTTGCCGAAGTTCTCGGCGGGCAGGAGGTCCTGGCCGTCGACAGTCACGGTCACCTGGTTGGTGACGTTGCTGTTGTAGGCGGTCAGATCGAGGCTCACCTCGGTGCAGGTCACGGCCCAGGTGGGGGTGTGAGCTGCGGCCGTGCCGGCGGAGAGGACCGTGCCGGTCAGGCCGACCACCGCTGCGGCCGCGAGCGTTCCCGCGGCGCGCAGCGATCTCCTGGGTATGGTCATGAAATTCTTCCTCCGCATAGGTTTCGTCGCCTGGATGGCGGTGGGGCGCAGATTACTGCGCCTCACAACTACGCGCGCAACCGCCCCACGAAACATAGAAGTCACAACGGAACCCACATCACCACTGGTTGGGACATGGCGGACAGGTCGGACTCTCACAGGGGGCGATACATGATGTGCAGTCCGACGAATCCGTGTTTCGGATGCTCGAACCCCTCGGGAAGGGTTCCCAGGACTTCGAATCCGAGCGAGCGGTAGAGCCGGACAGCGTGGGTGTTCGTCTCCACCACGGCGTTGAACTGCATCGCCCGGAACCCCGACGAACGAGCCCAGTCCAGCGTGTACGCGCACAGCGCCCTGCCCACGCCCTGCCCCGAATGCCGGGGGTCGACCATGTAGCTGGCACTGGCGATGTGTGAGCCGTTGCCCAGGTGGTTGTTGTTCATCTTCGCCGTGCCGAGGACGATTCCCTCGTCGTCGACCGCGACCACCGTGCGATTCGGTGACGTGAGGAGCCACCAGGAGCGGGCATCGTCCTCCCCGAGGTGGAGCGGGTAGGTGAAGGTCTCGCCCGCGGCGACGATCTCGTGGAAGAACGGCCAGATGGCGGGCCAGTCTTCAGCAGTGGCTTCCCTGATCAGCATGTCGGCCAGGATGACGGCACGGGCCTCCCCCGCACGAGCTGTTTACCGACGGGGCCGCCGGGAGGAGCGCCTCCGCAGACCGAGCCGGGCGAGCAGCCCGACCGCGGCTTCGGGCGCCGCTGTCGGCACAGGCCGAGGACCGGGTGCCGGATCATGCACCGGGGCCCCATCCCGTACGGGCACGAAGGCTGGCGCGGCCTCGGGCACCGCGGCGGAACCGAACCCCTGGACAGGGCCGCGGTCCTGGGCGGACACGGAGGACCCACCAGGACCGGGAACCGGCGGGGACTCGCGCCCCGCATCCCGTTCGGCCTCGGATTCCTGCCCGGCCCCGCCTCCGGCATCGGTGCGCGGGCGCGGCTCGTCGCCCGGACGCGGGGCCGGCCTGGTCTCCCGCGCGGTGTCCAGCGCCGTGATCAGGCCGACCCTCCGCCACAGCATCTCGTCCGGCTCGTCGGCCCGCATCAGTCGCTCAGCGGTCTCTCTGGCCGTGGCCGATCCCGTTGGCCCGAAGGCCGGTTCGGGCCGGATCCTGGCGAGGTGGACGCGCTCGTACGGATCGTCGACCACTTCTGCCAACTGCACCGGATCCAGCGTCTCCGCGAGTACCGCCGCGCGGGCCCAGGGGTCCTCCGTGAGGCTCAGCAGCCGTTCGACCCGGCGCGAGCGCCAGGCACGCGCACGGCTGTCGGCGCCTCCCTCCAATCGGCTGCGCACCCAGGCCGGGCTCCTGCCCACCAGGAGCTCGGGTTCCCGGGCGGCGAACCCGGACAGCTCCTGCGCGAGATACAGCCACACCACCGCTCGGTACCGGTTGAGGTAGAAGGTGATCGGTGTGAGGCACCCCGCCCGGGCCAGCTTGGTGAAGCGGTCCGGACTGATCCCGAGCAGGACGGCTCCTTCCGCCGTGCCGACCGTGCGCACCCGCTCCCGCAGCGTCTCCGGGAACCCGCCTTGCGTCCTCAGCCGGTCGAGCTCCTCCCGGCACACCCTCGGCCTGCCGCTGCCCGGCTGCACCACCACGTGGACCAGACCTACATGCACGGCGATGGCGAACTCGCCTCGTTTCAGGCGCAGTTCCTGTGCTGCCGTGCCGACGGCCATGGTGTCGGCCGCCTGCGGGCGCACAGCTCCGGTCACAGTCATGATGTTCTCCCCCGCGAGATTCGATTACTCTCTGTGAACACCGTAATGCGGGAGAGCCCTCGCCCGCCCGGCCTGTGGAAAACTTCCACGACCGGGACGGGACGAGTCAGGCCACGTCACGTCAGGTGATTTCCCCTTCGCTCTCCACCGCGCGCGCAGCGACGCCGAGATGCTCTCCGACCCGGTTCACGAGCAGCGTCATCTCGTACGCGACGTGACCGACGTCGGCCTCGGCCGCACTCAGTACGCACAGGCAGCTGCCGTCCCCCGCGGCCGTCACGAAGAGGAGTGCCTCGTCGAACTCCACCATGGTCTGCCGCGCCCTGCCCGCCCGGAAGTGACGTCCCGATCCACGGGCGAGGCTGTGCAGTCCGGACGAGACCGCGGCAAGATGCTCCGCGTCCTCGCGCGCCAGACTCGTGCTCGCTCCGGTCACCAGTCCGTCGTTGGACAGCACCAACGCGTGGTGGATGTGCTCGACCCTGCTCGTGAGGTCGTCAAGGAGCCAGTCGAGTTCCTTGTTCAGCGCCATGTCCCCGCTCCTCCCCGCTCATACGTTCCCCGTGCCCCACGTTTCGCGTAAGCCTCGCGCACTGGTCACGTACGGGCAAGCACTCCTCGGTCATGTGGCCGGGTCACGGCCCTTCGGCGTCTCCTGGACACGCACCGCCGTGCGCGTCTGCCGCGCCCGATGGTGTGCGCACAGGTCGCCCGTGAGGCCATGGGCCCGTGGAGGGCTGCGCTCCGGCGCCTACACTGGGTACTTCGGGTGCGAGAAACGGCCCATGCGGACAGGGAGAGCGAGAGTGTCGACAGCTGCCGACGACGGAATCGGGGATCCGCCCGCGGAGGTACTGGCGGAGGCCGCTGCTGCGTTCGGTCTGCTGGCGACGCCGGCGCGGCTGCACATCGTGTGGGCCCTGTCGCAGGGCGAAAGCGATGTGACCGGGCTCGCGGACCGGGTGGGCGGCACCCTTCCTTCGGTGAGCCAGCATCTGACAAAGCTGAAACTGGCCGGTCTCGTGAGGTCCCGCCGCGAAGGCCGCCGGCAGGTGTACCTGGTCGACGATCCCGACGTGGTGACCGTCGTCCGGCTGATGGTCGGCCAGCTCGCCGCACGCGCCGGACACGCTCCGGCGCACCCCGTACGCCTCCATGAGCTCGGTGCCTGAGAGCAGTGCCGCCGCAGGTACCGGCAGCACCGATCCCGACCCGTCGCCCACCGCCGTCGTCATACCGCTGGGAGGCGCGGCGGCCGGCCTGAGCGCGGCGTCCGAGACCGGTCCGCACGCTTCACCGGGTGTGCCGCCGACCTCCTTGCAGGTGCTCCGCTCGTTGGACAGCGGGCCGCGCGGGCTGCTGGAGGCACAGGCGGAGGAACGACTTGCGCGGCTCGGCGAGAACACGCTGCCCGCCTGGCGACGCGTCTCCTGGCCCCGCCGCTTCCTGCGCAGTCTCCGGGATCCGTTCACGACGGTGCTCCTGTGTCTGAGTCTGGTATCGGCAACGGTGGCCTCCTGGGGCACGGCGTCCGTGACACTGGTGCTCGTGGTCGTCAGCTGTCTGTTGCGTTCCACGGAGGAACACCGGGCCGACCGTTCGACGGCCGCGCTCCGGCAGCTGGTGGCGACGACCGCTACCGTGCTGCGCCGCACCGGCCCGGACGCCGCGCCGCGTGCGCGCGAGGTGCCGGTCGGCGAGCTGGTGCCGGGCGATGTGATCAGACTCGGCCCGGGAGACCTCGTGCCCGCCGATGTGCGCCTGCTGCGCGCGAGCGGCCTGTCCGTACATCAGTCGGCTCTCACGGGTGAGACGGCGCCCGTCGCCAAAGAGCCCGTCGATACTCCGGGTCAGCACGGCACCGCCGACGTCGGGGCCGGCCCGTTCGGGCGGCCCGAGCTGTGTTTCCAGGGCAGCAGCGTGGCGTCGGGCAGCGGCACCGCGGTGGTGACGGCCACGGGTGCCGACACCCGGTTCGCCGCCGCGTACGACAGCTCGGCGCGCCACCGGGGCGCGAGCGCCTTCGACCGTTCGGTACAGGGGATCTCCTGGACTCTGATCCGGTTCATGCTGCTCACCCCGCCCCTGGTGCTGATGGCCAACGCGGCGCTGCGCGGCCGCGGCCTGGAGACGCTGCCGTTCGCCGTCGCGGTGGCGGTCGGGCTGACCCCGGAGATGCTGCCGGTGATCGTCACCACGGCACTGGCCAGAGGTGCCTCACTGCTTGCCCGGGACCACGGGGTGATCGTCAAAAGGCTGCCCGCTCTGCACGACCTCGGCGCGATCGATGTGCTGTGTCTGGACAAGACCGGAACCCTCACACAGGACCGTCCGGTCGTCGACCGGACGCTGAACTCGATGGGCCGAGCCGATCCGGAAGCACTGCGCTGGGCCGCGGTCAACGCCCTGTGGACGCTGCAGCTCGCCGATCTGCCCGCCGCCGACGCACTCGACGAAGCGGTTCTGGACGCCGCCGAGGAGCGGGACGAGGCGCTGTCCTCGTACGAGGGAGTGGCCGCCCTGCCGTTCGACCCGGTGCGGCGCCTCTCCACCGCGGTCGTCCGCACCCCCGGAAGGCTCGGCGTCCACACCCTCGTCACGAAGGGCGCGGTCGAGGCGGTACTGGACCGGTGCACCATGGACGATGCCGAACGCGACCGTCTGCGAGCCCTGGCCGCCCGCGAGGCCACCCACGGTCTGCGGCTGCTCGCAGTGGCCCGGACCGAGCGGCCCGCCCGGCTCGGTGCGTATACGACGGCCGACGAGCGGGGGATGGCATTCCTCGGTTTCGTCGCTCTGCGGGACGCTCTCACGCCGAGCGCCGCGCAGGCACTGACCGTGCTGGAGGACCGGGGCGTCCCCGTGAAGGTTCTCACCGGCGACGATCCGGGGACCGTCGCCCGCGCCTGCCGGGATCTGGGCCTCGATCCGGGCGACGTGGTCTCCGCGGATCGGATCGACGCGCTGTCGGACGGACAGCTCGCACAGGTCGCGGACCGGACGACCGTCTTCGCCCGCTGCACGCCCGAGCACAAGGCCCGGATCGTCTCCGCGCTGCGTACCTCCGGACACACCACCGGGTTCCTCGGCGACGGCGTCAACGACCTGCCTGCGATGCACGCGGCCGATGTGGGCATCTGCCCGCGCAACGCGGTCGACGTGGCGCGGGAGACGGCCGACGTGGTGCTCGCGGAGAAGGACCTCGCGGCCATCGAGCACGCGATCACGGCAGGCCGGCGGTCCAGCGGCAACATCGCCACATATCTGCGCATCACGCTCTCGTCGAACCTCGGCAACGTCATCGCGATGCTCGCCGCAGGGCTGATGCTGCCGTTCCTGCCGATGCTCCCGGCACAGGTCCTGGTGCAGAACCTGTGCTTCGACGTGGCGCAGCTCGCTTTCGCGTTCGACCGGCCGGCGGCTGCGGTGCTGCGGCGGCCCACGGTACTGCGCCCGCGCGACTTCCTCCGCTTCATCACGGGGTTCGGTCTGCTGAACGCCGCGGCGGACCTGGCGACGTTCGCCGTGCTGGCCTGCGCATTGCACGGGTCGGCGACGTCGGTCGGGCAGGAGGCCTTCCACTCCGGCTGGTTCACCGAGAACCTGCTCACCCAGGCTCTGGTGATGCTGCTGCTCCGCACGGGCCGCAGCACCGCCGAGGGGCACAGTGGCGGTCCACTGCGGGCGGCCGCGTCCGGTCTGGCGGTGGTCGGCCTGCTCCTGCCACTCACCCCGCTCGGTTCGCTGCTCGGCATGAGCACGCTGCCACCGCTCTATTACCTGTTGCTTGCGACGGTGCTCGCCCTGTACGCATACGGGCTGAAGGCTGCCCGTGCCCGCTACGAACGGAAGTGGAGATCCTCATGACCCCGTCGCGCGCCGTCCAGGCGGATTCCGCCACCGGTACCGTCGTCGACCAGGGGCAGGGGATACGTGCCCGCCGCGCCACTGACGACGACGTGCCCGCGCTGGTACGGCTGCGGGGTCTGATGCTGGCCGACATGGGGATGGAGACGGGCGGCCCGGACGCCCCGTGGCGGGCGGCCTGCGCGCAGTGGTTCACCGAGCGGCTGCACCGCCCCGCCACGTTCGCCGCGTTCCTGGTCGACGATCCGGAGCTCGGCACCGTGTCCAGTGCGGTCGGGACCTGTGAGGTGCGTGCGCCCGGTCCGTCGAATCCCGCCGGACTGCACGGGCATGTGTCCAATGTCAGTACCGATCCCCGTCGGCGCCGCCGTGGGCATGCCCGTGTCTGTCTCGATGCCCTGCTGACCTGGTTCCGCGAGGAGGCCCACGTCATGGTGGTCGATCTGAACGCCACCGTGGACGGCGCCGCGCTGTACGAGTCGTACGGCTTCGCAGCCCCCCGCCATCCGGCGCTTCAGCTCCGGACGGAGCGTACGCAGCGCTGAACACCGCCTCCCGTCCGGGCGCGGATCAGCCGTACGAGAGGTCCGCGCACGGGTCGTCGTCCGCCGACCGCGCGCCGTCGGCGACGGTGGACGGCACGGCTGAGGGGGCCGGGGTGTCGGGTGCCATCGACGGGTTCTGGGCGTAGGAACTGCCGAGGATCACCCGGACTCCGGCGGTGTCGGACGCCACTGCCCGAGCTCCGGCGAACAGTCGGGCGGTGGTCTCGGCCTTGTCGCGCAGCCCCGGTCCGTACTCGATGACGGTCGAGGCCTGGTCCTGGCTGCTCGCCGTGGCCGTGGTGGTGACAGTGAAGCCCCGGGCGCGCAGCAGTTCGGTCGCTCGGGCCGCCAGCCCCGTGACCGTGGTGCCGTTGTACACGGCGACGCTGATGCCCGCGCCGGAGACCGGGGCGGGGGCGGAGGGCGAGGCCGGGTCGCTCGCCCTCGCGTCGCCCTCGGTCGTTCCCTTGCCGCTGGCGTCCTGGCCGTCGACCGTGCGGTCGGCCTTCAGCGCGGCCCAGAGCGCGCCGGCGTCCGGTTCGACGATGGCGACGCGCGAGCCCTCGTAACGCCAGGGAACAGTGACGAACTTGGTGTTGTGCAGGTCGATGTTCTTCATCGACAGGGCGAACGAGAGGAGCTTGTCGGCCGAACCGAGCCCGGGGTCGACGGTCATCGCGTCGGTGGCCGCGTCGGCGAGGGGCAGCAGTTTCGTGGGGTTCAGCCCCCGGGACTTGACCTTCTTGATGAGCGCGGCCACGAATGCCTGCTGGCGCTTGATGCGCCCTATGTCCGAGCCGTCACCGATGCCGTGCCGGAGCCGGACGTAGTCGAGTGCCCGCTGCCCGGAGACGGTCTGCGGGCCCTTCGCGAAGATCCGGGCGCCTCGTGTGGGCCGCTTCGGGCTGAGGTCGCGCTGGTAGATGTCCTGGGGCAGACACACCGTGACCCCTCCGACGGCCGAGGTCAGGGCGGAGAATCCGGCGAAGTCGACGACGACGGTGTGGTCGACGCGCAGGCCAGTGAGCTGTTCGACGGTGTTCTGGGTGCAGGCCGGGTTTCCCTCGGCTGTCTCCCCGACCGAGAACGCCCCGTTGAACATCGCGTTGCGCTGCGGAGCGGTCCACTGTCCGTCCGGCATCTTGCAGGCCGGAATGTCCACCAGGGAGTCACGGGGGATGGACACGGCGACCGCGTGTTTGTGGTCGGCGTACACGTGGAGAAGGAACGCGGTGTCGGAGCGCCCCACCGCACCGGTGCCGCCACCCAGCTCGCTGTTGCTTCCCGAGCGCGAGTCCGATCCGATGACCAGGACGTTCTGTCCCTTCGACGAGCCTGGTGGCCGGTCACCGGAGATTCCGTCCGCGCTGAAGGTGTCGATGCTGCCGTTCAGCTTGAGGTAGACCCACCCGACGCCCGCGACGAGCAGCACGAGGAACGACAGCCCGAACACGGCTGTCCGCCGCAGTCGGCCGCCCCTTCGCCTGCTCGCTGCCGTCTTGTGACTTCCTGCCATCGGCCACCCCGTCCGTCCGTCTTCCACGATGGAAGACGTGCTCCGCCACCTCATGGTTGTACAGTTGCGCAATGTAGCAAGTATCGCTGTTCGAGTGGATCACCGGACCTGCCCACAGCCAGCCTGAAGCACGGTCTGCGGACGCCGAGCGGAAACACCGATCAAAACACCGAAATGAAGGGCGGGACTACATGTTGCGCAACGGCCTGGAGCCCTGGCACCTGCTGATCGTGGCGATTGTGGTGATCGTGCTGTTCGGCTCGAAGAAGCTGCCGGACACGGCCCGCGCCCTGGGCAAGTCCCTGCGGATCCTGAAGAGCGAGACGAAGGCACTGAAGGAGACGGACGTGAGCCCCGGTACCGAACCGACTCACGCGCGTGAGACACAGGCCCACTTGTAGGCGCCGCAGCCCTCGCCCTTCACTTCAAGGATTGCGCAAGCATGGGAACCATGGGCGAGGCGCCGTCGTTCACCCGGGTAGCGGCCGTTGACGCGCTGCTCACCGATTCGCTGAACCACAGGATCAATGGAGGAAAGTTCATGGGTGTGACCCTGGCCAAGGGCGGCAACGTCTCCTTGTCGAAGGAGGCGCCCGGCCTGACCGCGGTAACGGTCGGCCTGGGCTGGGACGTCCGGACGACGACAGGCGCGGATCATGACCTGGACGCGAGCGCGCTGCTGTGCTCGGAGGCCGGCAAGGTCCTCTCCGACCTGCACTTCGTCTTCTACAACAACCTGACGAGCCCTGACGGTTCGGTCCAGCACACCGGCGACAACCTGACCGGTGAGGGCGAGGGGGACGACGAATCCATCAATGTGGACCTGGCGGTCGTCCCGGCGGATGTCGCCAAGATCGTCTTCCCGGTCTCCATTCATGACGCGCAGAGCCGCGGTCAGAGTTTCGGCCAGGTCCGCAACGCGTTCATCCGCGTGGTGAACCGGGCGAACGGCATCGAGCTGGCCCGTTACGACCTCAGCGAGGACGCCTCGACCGAGACCGCCATGGTCTTCGGCGAGCTGTACCGGCACGGCGCGGAGTGGAAGTTCCGTGCGGTCGGACAGGGTTACGCCTCCGGCCTGGCCGGTATCGCGTCCGACTACGGGGTCAACGTCTGACCCCGAAAATCCGTACGGGCGTTGAGCTCGGGCTCTCTCCCCTGCCCCCATGCGACAGGGGAGAGAACCGCCCCGCGGGCAGCCCGGCCCTGTCGGCGAAACACCCCTACAGAGCGCTCAACCCGCTGATCCCCTCGCGACGGATGCGTGCCGTCCGACAGTTGTACAGACGTACGGGGCAGCTGACGCGCGCCCGGTCGACGCGACGTTGTCCGGCAGCGGCGTCGATGGGGGCGCAGCTCACTCCGTGCACGGGCCGCTACTCAGCTCCCTCCGTGCCCGGGTAGCGGCTCAGCTCTGTTCCACTCCGGTGGCGCGTACGCGATCATGCCTGTATGACCGACCACCCCACCCACGTCCAGGACTTCTTCACGGCCCGTGCCGCGGACTGGGACAGCAGGTTTCCCGACGACGGGCCCGCCTACGCCGCCGCCGTCGATTCCCTCGCGCTGCGCTCCGGCGACGCGGTACTTGACGCCGGCTGCGGCACCGGACGGGCACTGCCCGCCCTGCGCGCTGCCGTGGGGCCGCGGGGAACGGTCCTGGGTGCGGATCTCACAGCGGCCATGCTGGAGTCGGCGGTACGGGCCGGACGAGACCGGAGCGGATCGCTGCTCCTCACCGATGTCGCCCGTCTGCCCCTGCGGTCGCGGTCGCTCGACGCGGTGTTCGCGGCCGGGCTGATCTCCCATCTGTCGCGTCCCGGACCGGACCTGGCGGAGCTGGCCCGAGTGGTGCGGCCCGGGGGGCGGCTGGCCGTCTTCCATCCGATCGGGCGCGCCGCCCTGGCCGCGCGCCACGGCCGCCATCTCACGGACGACGACCTGCGGGCCGAGAACAACCTCCGTCCGCTGCTCGCACGTTCGGGCTGGCGGCTCGACGCGTACACCGATGAGGACAACCGCTTCCTCGCCCTGGCCGTACGGGTGCCCTGACCAGCCGTCCCTCTCCCCGTCGCGCTCAGTCGGCCGGAGCGTCGGGGCGCGGTCGGTGCGGAACCGGGCAGCCGCGGATGCCCGGAGTGGGGAACGTACCGAGTGCGGATATCTCGTAGCCGTCCGGATACCCCTTGATCTCCGGGTTCTGCCGTGCATAGTGCGGTGTCGGGCGCGGCGGCAGCAGTCGCACGGCTCGTGCTCTCAGACGCAGAGCACCGCGGGTGAGGTGACGGGCGACGGAGCCGGGGCGTTCGTATCGGAAGGCACCCAGCAGTGTGTCGTCGAGGAGAGCGAGGGCAACCTTCCGCGCGACGGGAGCGAAAGGGCGCGGATACCAGGAGCCCATCAGGTCGAGGGTGGCATCGGAGACACGCCGGCCCCCCTCGTCCCAGCCGAAGTGCTCGGCCTCGTAGCTGTCGAGGGTGCGTTCGAAGTCCTCGTACGTCTCCGGCAGGTCCTTGATACCCATGTGCGCGCCCAGGGTCCGGTAATAGGCGGCGCACGCCCGTAATTCGTGGTCGGACAGTCTGCGCCAGCCGTAGCTGTCGAGCCAACGCTTCGGCGTGACGACGAAGGTGCACAGCACATAGCGCATGTCGTCGTTACTGATGTCGTAGCTGCGATGCATCTGATTGATCCGGCGGACGGCCGTACGCCCCGGGTCGCTCTCGAAGCCGTGCTCCACCACCGTGTCGAGAAGCAGGGCGGTGTCGTCGTACCGCTTCTGCGAACGCTCCGTGAGTTCGGCTGTCTCCGCCAGGAGCCGGCCGATGCTGGGCACGGCGTAGGTGCGGTACAGGGCCAGTTCGAGAGCGCGGGTGATGTCCCAGGGGAACTCGTAGGTGGCCGTGATCCGGTAGATCCGCAGAAAGTCCCGTTCCGGATCGAGACGCTGAATCTCCCTCAGCCTGTCGTACCGTCTCACCGCGCTTCCCCCTTGCCTCGGCCGGACTTCCACTCTACGGCTGCGGGGAAGACCGTCAGTGCGTGAGCGTACGTCGCGCTCTCGTGGTTCCTTCTGAAGGGCGGTCTCGCCCTCATCACGCGGGCCCGGACGCGTCGCGTCGGACAGTCGCGCGGACACCGCTCGGCCTGCCCGCCGACTGACAAGTACTGACAAGTGGTGTCTGCGCGGACGGTGGCCCCACGTCCTGGGCCTGTCCGGTCCCGGAGGCGTCCACGGTCGGGGGATCGTCTCCCCTTGTCAGGGCCTCGACGAGTGGGTTACCGACTCGTTAGGGTGCGCCGACGGACAACCATGCCGGACGAGGAGGGTGCTGTGGCCGGGACGAGCGACGCGGTCGCCGACGACGACGCGCTGTATGTGCTGACCGCGGTGCTGCTGACACCGGCGCAGTTCCCGAGTGTGCTCGGTGACGACTACCCCGCCGCGTGCGGGGCGCTCGCCCTCGAACCGTACGCCGAGGGGTACGGGCTGGTCCTCGGCCAGGACGGCAGCGGTGCGCGGTGGACCGTCGTCGTCGAGGACGTGTCGCTGGTCGCCGTCGCGATCGCGGCCTGGGACTGCGGAATGGAGTACGACCTCTCCCCCGACGACCGCTCGGTGGTCTGCGCGTTGCCCGGCTGGCCCCTCGCGGTGGGGGTCGCCGCTCCGGGTGTGGCCGCCCCGCACGATCCGCTGCCCGACCCGGAGGCCGAGGGCATCGACCGGGCGCCGCTGGCCCCTCCCGACACGGAAGCGTGGGGGCCCGCCCAACGACGCATGGGTGCGGACGAAATAGCACACCAGTGGGCGGCCTGGCGCGAGCAGATCGACGACGAGACGGCCTTCGTCGGTCCGGGCAGCATGCAGGGCGCCCGGGGCGGGACCGGCGACGGCATCGTCACGGCCGAGAAGGGCGAGGCGGGCGACGGGACCGGGACCGCCGACGAGAACGGCGGGGCGGGCGACGGGACCGCGGACGAGGGTGGGCTCAGGGCCGGAGCCGAGAGCGCGCCTGGGGCCGGCGGCGAGGTCGAATCCGGCTCCGCGGCGGCCGGACATGCGGACGGAAACGCGGCGGCCGGACATGCGGACGGAAACGCGGCGGCCGGACGTGCGAACGGGGACGGGGCGGCCGGTGTCGGCGGCGAAGCCACGAGCCATGGGCCCGACGCCCTCCCCGGGAACCCCGCGGCACAATCACCCTCCGGGGCGCACCCCGGCGTACGGCGGGCGCTCTCGGAAGCCCGTGCCTATGTGGACACCGCGCCGCCGCCCGGGCGTGTCAGGTCCTCCTTCGCCACCGGCGACGCCCGCATGCTGCGTGCCGACGGCCCCGGCTGGTCACTGGTCGCCAGGACGGACGACATCGCCTTCGTTCTGCTGGACGAGGAACCGGGCGAGGTGTTGCCGGTCGGGCGCGGCAAGGAACTGCCCGGCTTGCTGAAGGCGCTGAACGAGCTGGCCGTACGACCGGTCTGACCGAGACTCCCGGAGCGGTGCTTGACCGTGACTCCCGCGTGCGCGTCTCCCCCACGCCGACCCCGGCCGGCGGGGGGACGCTCTTCCGGTTCGGTGGGTGAACGCATAGGCCTCGTTCCTGCTCGCCGTCCGCACTCCCTCGCTCCCGGGAATCCCCGTCGGCACTCCCCCGCTCCCGGGAACTCCTGCCGGCTCTCGCTCCCGGGAATCCCCTCGGCGCCGCCGCCATACGGTCAGCGGCCACCTATTTCCTTGCGGGTGATCCGACGGAGCCTGCGGCGCTGCCCCGGGTCCAGCAGCAGATAGGCCACCGCCGGCACTCCGACCAGGACCAGCAACGACAGCCAGAAGCCGATGATCGGCATGAGGATGATCGCCACGACGACTCCCCCGATGGCGATCTTTGCACTGTTCGACATCGTCCACGCCTCCTTCGCGGCCCGAAGCCGCTCCTGTTGTGAGAACGCCTGCGCCCGCCCGTCGGTTCCAGCCGGCACCAGGCTTCGTCCGGTCCAGGACGCCTCGTACGTCCGCAGGCGTCCTGGTCCGGTCGACCGACGTGCTCGTCCGGTCCACAGACGTGCTCGTCCGGAGGGCCGGCGTCCTCGTCCGTCTTCGGATGCTCTCGTCCCGACGGCCGACGTCCTCACCTCAGAGGTTCGCCGACTTTGTGCATGTGCTGCAGTGCTTGCCGGTAGGACTCGATCAGTCCGGTCTCCGTGTACGGCATGCCGAGCGCTTCGCAGTGGGCACGCACCATGGGCTGTGCCAGGCGCAGATGCGGGCGCGGCATGCTGGGGAAGAGATGGTGTTCGATCTGGTAATTGAGTCCGCCGAGGAACCAGTCGGTGAGGACGCCGCCGCGTACGTTGCGCGAGGTGAGGACCTGGCGCCGGAGGTGACCCCAGCGCTCGCCGTCGGGGTCGGGCATTTCCATGCCCTTGTGGTTCGGCGCGAAGGCCAGGCCCAGGTGGAGACCGAACAGCGCATGGTGCACCAGCCCGAAGACGACGGCCTTCCCCGGAGACATGACAGTGAGCAGCAGCGTCGCGTAGAGGCCGAGGTGGGCGACGAGGAGCAGTGCCGAGAGCGCGCGCTCCCGGACGGGCTGCTGCCGCAGGTACTGGAAGCCGGAGATCTTGAGCGCGATGCCTTCGAGAAGCAGCATCGGGAAGAACAGTCCCGCCTGGTTGCGGGTGAGCCACCGGGCGAAGCCCTCACGCTGGGCCGCCTGCTTCTGAGTCCACACGAGGGCGCCGACGCCGACGTCCGGGTCCTTGTCGATGTGGTTCGGATTGGCGTGGTGGCGTACGTGCTTGTCGTTCCACCATGCCTCGTTCATCCCGAGCAGCAGATTGCCGTGGACGAGGCCGATGGCACGACTCACTCGGCGGTCGCCGGTTATCTGGGCGTGTCCGGCGTCGTGTCCGACGAAAGCGGAACGGGACCAGAAGATCGCCAGGGGCGGTGCGAGCAGCAGGGTCCACCAGGTGTTGCCGAGAAGGAACATGCCGGTGAGCACGGCACCCAGCGCGATCAGGTTGGTGGCGATGCCTCTCGTGTACCAGCCGGTGCGCCTCTCCAGGAGTCCCTGCCCCTTGACCGCGCGCAGGAGGGGCGCGAAGTCGCTTCCCTGGCCCCGGGCGTCATCCGGGACGCCGGCACCCACAGCACTTTCCGCACCGTCACGGGTGCCCTCCTCGACGGTTGCTACGGACTGCGGCATGAGGTCTCCGGTCTCTGAAAGGCAGCGCTGACCTGTAGAAACGTATGGTGACCAGCGGTGCGGCAGCCATGGCGCCACCACCCGGCGTCTCCGGGGGGAAGCCCCCTGCCCCGAAGGGGGTGCTGGCTACACCCCCGCAGGCGGCACACCGGCGTCCCCCGGCGGCCACGTGGGGCGGCCCCGCTGATGGGGCGGCCTCGCTGTCCGAAAGTGGGCCGGATCACGGCAGTTCCGCTCACGGGGGCGCGCGGTGGTGGAGTACCCTCAGCCACTCGATCCAACTAGTCAAATTTGAGGAATTCGGCATCGCTGTGCACAGTCTCCCTGCGGCAACGCTCTCCGAGATCACCGCACTCTCCGGCTGCTCCGTGGTGTTTCTGCCCGCGGACCCTTCCCGAGCCGGCCGTATCGCCTTCTGGCATCCCGACGGCAGCAGTCCGCCCTACGCTCCCGGTTCCGTCGAGGAGCTGATCGTCGTCGGCTCCGACGCGCGGCCGTACGCCGTACCCGCGCTGTTCCTTCCGGTGCGGGACGCCCTGCCCGTCCTGACGCGGGCTCGGACCTCGGCGCATGCCTCCGGTGCCGCGGCCTTCTGGGGCGCCGCCGCGCTCCTCGCACTGCAACTCGCCGCCCGTGGACTGCTGTTGCCGGGGCTCAGCGCCACCGATCACGATGCCTGGCGAGCCGGGCCCTTGACCGCGGACGATCAGCTGAGGATCCGTACGCTGGCTGCTTCGATGCCACCGTCGGCCCACGCCGTGCCGCTCGACGCGGCCGCGCGGCCCGTGCTGCTGCCCGAACCGGAACAGTTGCTGCGCGCGTTCCTCGACGCGGTGGCGGACGGTCTGCCCCGCACCCCTGCTGCGGCCTTCGCCACCGGCGGCCCGGCGTTCGCCGTCGACGCACCCCAGCATCTGCCCGGACAACGGGCCTGGGCCACCGATGTCGCGGCCGGACACGATGCGGGCGTCCGGCTCTCGCTGCGGGTCGAGGCCTCCGGGCTGACGGCCCCGGACGAAGGGGCACAGTCCACTGGCGGGCCGTCCTTCCGCGTCGTGGTGCAGATCCACAGCGTCAGCGATCCTGCACTGGTCGCCGATGCCTTCGACGTCTGGGCGGGAACCGCCGCCGCTTTCGGCCCCCGGACCCGGATGGATGCCTTGTTGGCGTTGCGTCGGGCCGTCCGCGCCTGGCCCGCACTGGCCCCGCTGTTGTCGGCCGCGGTTCCCGACTCCATCGAACCGGCCGACGAGGAGCTCGGCGAACTCCTCGGCCCCTCCGGACGTGCGCTCGCCGCGGCGGGAGTCCAGGTCCACTGGCCCAGGCAACTGGCCCGTAAGCTCACCGCGCGTGCGGTGATCGGCCCGCCCGACGACACCGCGAGCCAGGAGTCCCAGGGGCTCGCGGGCGTCGGATCGGACATCGCACCGCTCCTGTCGGCCGACGCGCTGCTGACGTTCAACTGGCGGTTCGCCCTGGGCGACGAGAAGCTCAGCCGTGCCGAGCTGGACCGCCTCGCCGAAGCCAACCGGCCGGTGGTGCGGCTGCGCGGCCAGTGGGTGCTGATCGACCCCGAAGAGGCCCGGCGGGCCCGGCGGACCCAGGACCGCAAGGTCACTCCGATCGACGCGCTCGGAGCCGTACTGACCGGTTCCACCGAGGTCGACGGCCACCGGGTCGACGTCCACGCGACCGGCTGGCTGGAGCAACTGCGCCACCGGCTGGCCGACCGGGACTCCGGCGGGGAACGGAGCGAGCAGCAGACCGTGGAACAGCCACCGGCCCTCGCCGCGACCCTGCGCGACTACCAACTGCGCGGCCTGGACTGGCTGCACACGATGACGTCGCTCGGCCTCGGTGGCTGTCTCGCCGACGACATGGGGCTCGGCAAGACCATCACACTGATCGCGCTGCATCTGCACCGGCAGAGCATCGAATCGGCCGCCGGGCCGACGCTCGTGGTCTGTCCGACGTCGCTCATGGGCAACTGGCAGCGGGAGATCGAGAGGTTCGCGCCCGGCACGCCGGTACGCCGCTTCCACGGCGGATCGCGCACCCTGGGCGGCCTGGAGCCGGGCGAGTTCGTTCTCACCACGTACGGCACGATGCGGCTCGACGCGCCGAAGCTCGCGGACATCCGCTGGGGCATGGTGGTCGCCGACGAGGCGCAGCACGTCAAGAACCCTTACTCGGCCACGGCCAAGCAGTTGCGGACGATCGGCGCACGGGCACGGGTCGCGCTCACCGGCACACCCGTGGAGAACAACCTGTCCGAGCTGTGGGCCATCCTCGACTGGACGACGCCCGGCCTCCTGGGCCGGCTCGGCACCTTCCGCACCCGCTACGCGCGAACCGCGGAGGGCGGCGACCCGGCGGCGGCCGAGCGGCTCTCCGCACTGGTGCGCCCGTTCCTGCTGCGACGGCGCAAGTCGGATCCCGGCATCGCTCCCGAACTGCCGCCCAAGACGGAGACGGACCGCGCGGTGTCCCTGACAGCGGAACAGACGGGCCTGTACGAAGCGGTGGTGCGGGAGACGCTGGAGGCGATCTCCGGGGCCGACGGCTTCGCCCGGCGCGGCCTGGTCGTGAAGCTGCTGACGGCGCTCAAACAGATCTGCAACCATCCGGCGCAGTACCTCAAGGAGACGGAGCCACGGATCGAGGACCGTTCGGGAAAGGTGGAGCTGCTGGACGAACTGCTCGACACGATCCTGGCCGAGGGTGCGAGTGTGCTGGTGTTCACCCAGTACGTCCAGATGGCACGGCTGCTCGAACAGCATCTGACGGCGCGCGGGGTACGCACACAGTTCCTGCACGGCGGTACACCCGTGACGAAGCGGGAGGAAATGGTGAACCGGTTCCAGGCGGGCGAGGCCCCGGTCTTCCTCTTGTCGTTGAAAGCGGCCGGTACCGGACTCAACCTCACCCGGGCCGGCCATGTCGTGCACTTCGACCGGTGGTGGAATCCGGCGGTGGAGGCCCAGGCGACCGACCGCGCCTACCGGATCGGACAGACCCAGCCGGTACAGGTGCACCGGCTGATCGCCGAGGGAACCGTCGAGGACCGGATCGCCGACATGCTGGCCCGCAAGCAGGGGTTGGCCGACGCGGTGCTCGGCTCCGGCGAGGCGGCGCTGACGGAACTGACGGATGCGGAACTGGCCGATCTGGTGGAGCTGCGAGGGGGCACACGATGAGCGACGCGTACGACGGCGACGACGGCCGTGAAGCGTACGAGGGCGACGGAAGCAGCGCCCCGGCGCGGGTGCCGGAACGCACGTTCCCCGCGCTGCCGCCCGCGCCCGGCCGGGGCTTCGCGGAGTCCTGGTGGGGCAGGGCTTGGCTGAAGGCCCTGGAGGACACCGCGCTGGACGGCAAACAGCTCAAGAAGGGCCGTGCGTTCGCCCGCGAGGGGCGCGTCGGTGCGGTCTCCGTACGGCCCGGCCGGATCACGGCGGTCGTCCGTGACCGCGACTCGTCCCCGTACCGCAGTGACGTGCTGCTTCAGGAGCTGAGCGAGTCGGAGTGGGATCGGTTCCTCGACATGGCCGTCGAGCGGACCGGGCACATCGCGGCACTTCTCGACCGCGAGCTGCCTCCGCATCTGGTGGAGGACGCGGCCGCGGCCGGACTGGAACTGCTGCCGGGGATCGGCGCCCTGGAGCCGGAGTGCACCTGTGAGGCATGGGACCACTGCCCGCACACCGCCGCGCTGTGCTATCAGGTGGCGCGGCTGCTGGACCAGGATCCGTTCGTCCTTCTTCTCATGCGCGGGCGCGGCGAGCGGCAACTGCTGGACGAACTCCAGGAGCGCATCGTGACCCGGGCCGAGGAGCACGCACCGGGCGGTCCCGCTGCCACCCGCGACGTGTCCGGCGCCTCGGGCGCGGAGGCCGAGGTCCGCGGCGTGCGGGCGGACGAGGCATTCGCCACGCGGGACATCCTGCCCCCGCTGCCCGCTCCCCCGCCGCTGCCGCCGGAGCCGGGCCCGGCGCCGTCGCTGGAGACGGAGGCCGGACCGGAACCCGGCGTCGACCCGGCGGTCCTGGAGATGCTGGCGACGGACAGCGCGGCCCGCGCCCACCGGATGCTGGCGCAGGCGCTGTCTCCCGGTCATGAACAGCAGCCGCTGCCGACCGGTTTGACGCCGCAGCAGGATGCCGTACGGCTGGTCGCCGACGCCCGGCCCGCCGCCTGGATCGCGACACGGCTGGCCGCCGGATCGGGGCGGCCACGAGCCGGACTCGACGCTGCGGTGCGTGCCTGGCAGTACGGCGGGCCGGCCGCGCTCACCGTGCTCGACGAGGAATGGACGCCGGATCCCGAGACCCTGGCCACGGCCCGGGCGCGGCTCGCGGAGGCATGGGAGGAGGGCGAGCAGCCCCACCTCCGGTCGGCGGGCAACCGCTGGACGGCGGTCGACGGCGATGTACAGCTCCGGTACGGGCGCGACGGGCGCTGGTGGCCGTACCGCAAGGAGAGCGGACGCTGGATGCCGGCGGGTCCGGCGGACGAGGATCCGGCGGCGGCATTCGGAAGCTCGCACGTGTCGGACGGCTGAGAAAACCGCTGGTGACGACCGCTCAGCGGCGAACGGGCGGTGGCCGGACACGACGTCCGCGCCGCCCGTCGTCGCGCTCCGTCCCCTCGTCGTCCCTCGATGCCACCGGCCCCGCCGCCCCCTCGTCGCACGACTGACTCCGTCTCCGCACCCAGCTTCTCCAAATGCCCCGATACCTGGGCCGGAGCGGTCCGCGGCCGTGGTCCGGTGCCTCCATCACCCGCCCACCCAGGGCGATTTCGAACTCCTGCCGTCTTCCGCCACCCGTTCGGCGCCCGTACGGTAGGGCGCGCGAGACGAGCGACCGTCCAGCGGAGAACACCTTCCGGTCATCGGACAAAGGGGAGCCACAGGGTGTCGGGGGATTCGAGCAGCGAACTGTCGTGCTCCGGGGAGGACCTGGTGTCCGGTGTCCGCGAGTTGCCCTTTCCCGCCCCGCAGACCGGTCCCTTCCACATGGTCGGTGCGGAGCACGGCGACACCGTCGGCGCGCATCTCGTATCCGTTGAGACGGCCGGGGACTCGGGTGCCTCGACGACCGCACCTCGTCGCCGCGGGGTGGCAGTGGATGCCCGCAGGCGGACCTCGTCGCCGTCTCCACCACTGCCTGCGCGAGACCGCACCGCTGACGCCCAAGCCCCGACCCCATCCCCCACACAGGAGTTCCCATGCACCGCAGAAGGATTCTTCAGGGCGCCGCCGCGACGGCGGCTGCCGCGCTGATTCCCGCCTCCACCCGCGCCGCGGCTTCCACGGTGGCAGGCGACACGGACTATCCGCTCGCCCACTGGGCACCGGCGTCCACGTCCAACTACACGGCGTCGACCCGCCCCTCCGCCTATCCGGTCCAATACGTGATCATCCATGTCACGCAGGAGACGTTCTCGGAGACGCTCGGGATCTTCCAGAACCCCGCGAAGCAGGTCTCCGCCCACTACGTGGTGCGCTCGGCGGACGGCTATGTCGCCCAGTGCGTCCGGGAACAGAACGTCGCCTGGCATGCGGGCAACTGGGACTACAACACGCGCAGCATCGGTATCGAGCACGAGGGCTGGGTGGATCAGCCCTCGTACTTCACGAACGCCATGTACGAGCAGTCGGCGCTGCTCACCGCCTCGGTCTGCGACCGGTACGGCATACCCAAGGACCGTGCCCACATCCTCGGCCATGTCCAGGTCCCCGGAACCGACCACACCGATCCGGGGTCCTCGTGGGACTGGGTGCGCTACATCCGCCTCGTCAATCTCTACTCGGCCGGCTGACGCACCGCCCCTCACCGCCTCGTCCCGTTGCTCCCCGCACCGCGGTTGTCGCAGACGTCGACTGCGGCCACGATGGGGCGTGCACGACACTCCTGGACGGGAGGGTGAGTTGACGGACCCCTGGGTGGCCCTGGAAGCCGATACGGATCCCGGTGCGCGGCTTGGCGAACTGCGGCGCGCACACGAGGTGTTCACCACCGCCGGACGGCTGGAGCGGCCGGTCCGGTCGGTGGTCGGCGAGTCGTGGCGGCGCTCGGTGCGGGCCCGGGTCAGCCCGGACGGTGCGGCGCTGGTCGAGCTGGGCGCGGACGAACTGGGCCCGTACCGCGACGGGCATCCGCTGGCACCCGCCATGCCACTGATCCGTGAGCTGATGAGCGCCTACGCGACGGACGGCGAACATCTCCTCGCGGTGTGCGACGCGCACGGCAGACTGCTGTGGGTCGAAGGGCACCCGGCGCCCCTGCGGGCGGCGGGCCGGATGAACTTCGTGGAGGGTGCCCGCTGGGCCGAGTCCGCAGCCGGGACGAACGCACCGGGCACGGCCATCGCCGTGGACCGCCCGGTGCAGGTCTTCGCCGCCGAGCACTTCTTGCGGCCGGTCCAGCGCTGGACCTGCGCGGCGGCGCCACTCCACGACCCGCACACGGGGCGGGTCCTGGGGGCCGTGGACATCACCGGCGGAGACCGTCTCGCGCATCCGCACAGTCTGGCGTTCGTGCAGGCGGTGGCACGCGCCGCCGAATCGCAGCTCGCGCTGCTCGCACCCCCGCCGGACGGGGAGACCGTGCGGCTCAGCGCCCTCGGCCGGGACGAGGCGCTGCTCGTCGCGAGAGGCCGCACGATCCGGCTCAGCCGACGGCACAGCGAGATCCTGGTGACGCTGGCCCGCCGCCCCGAGGGCCTCAGCGGCGACGAACTCCTCGTCGACCTGTACGAGGACGAGTCGGTGACTCCGGTGACACTACGGGCCGAACTCTCCCGGCTGCGGCGGCTGCTCGGCCCCGAACTCCTCCTGTCCCGCCCCTACCGGCTCGCCGGGCCGGTCGACGCCGATTTCGACACGGTGGCACGCCGACTGGGCTCCGGCGCGGTGGCCGCGGCGCTCAGCGCCTACGCGGGTCCACTGCTGCCCGGCTCGCAGGCACCGTCCGTCATCCGGCTGCGGCGCCACCTCGACGAGCAGCTGCGGGCGGCACTCATCGCGCGCGGCGACCCGGGGCTCCTGGCCGACTGGGCGTACAGCCCCTGGGGCGAGCACGATCTTCCGGTCTGGCGGGCGCTCGCCGCCGCCGTCCCCGCCGGACAGCGTCCCGCCCTCCTCGCCAGGGCCCGGACGCTGGACTCCGAACAGCGATGACCACTCCCCCGGCGCGCACGCAACGGGGTTGCAACGTCGCCCCGGATACTCTCGCGCCGAGGGCCGTCCAAGGGCGGGCGGCACCGGATCCGGGAGGCCACAGAGATGACCCGTTACGCTGCGCCGGGCACCGAGGGCGCCATCGTCTCGTACGAGTCGCGCTACGACCACTGGATCGGCGGCGCGTACGTCCCGCCGGCCCGGGGCCAGTACTTCGAGAACCCCAGCCCCGTCAACGGCCGCCCCTTCACCGAGATCGCCCGGGGCACTGCGGAGGACGTCGAGCGGGCCCTGGACGCGGCACACGCGGCAGCCCCCGCCTGGGGAGCGACCGCGGCGGGCGACCGCGCCTCGGTCCTCAACAGGATCGCCGACCGGATGGAGGAACATCTGGAGGAGCTGGCGGTCGCCGAGAGCTGGGACAACGGGAAACCGGTACGCGAGACCCTGGCCGCCGACATCCCTCTGGCCATCGACCACTTCCGCTACTTCGCCGGCGCGCTGCGCGCCCAGGAGGGCTCGCTCAGCGAAATCGACGACGACACGATCGCGTACCACTTCCACGAGCCGCTGGGCGTCGTCGCGCAGATCATCCCGTGGAACTTCCCCATCCTGATGGCGACATGGAAGCTGGCTCCGGCGCTGGCGGCGGGCAACGCCGTGGTTCTCAAACCGGCCGAACAGACCCCGGCCTCCATCCACGTGTGGCTGAAGCTGGTGGCCGACCTCCTGCCGCCCGGCGTCGTCAACATCGTCAACGGCTTCGGCGCGGAGGCCGGCAAGCCTCTGGCGTCCAGCCCGCGCGTCGCGAAGATCGCCTTCACGGGTGAGACCACCACGGGGCGGCTGATCATGCAGTACGCCTCCGAGAACATCAAGCCGGTGACGCTCGAACTGGGCGGCAAGTCACCCAACATCTTCTTCGACGACGTGTGGAACGCGGACGACGATTTCCGCGACAAGGCCCTCGAAGGCTTCACCATGTTCGCCCTCAACCAGGGCGAGGTCTGCACCTGCCCGTCACGCGCGCTCATCCAGCGCGGACACTACGGCGAATTCCTGGAGGCCGGAATCGCCCGCACCGAAAAGATCAACCCTGGCCACCCGCTGGACACCGACACGATGATCGGTGCGCAGGCCTCCAACGACCAGCTCCAGAAGATCCTTTCGTACCTGGACATCGGCCAGCAGGAGGGGGCGAAAATCCTCACCGGCGGTCAGCGGATCGAGTACGACGGGGAACTGGCGGGCGGCTACTACGTCCAGCCGACCGTCTTCGAGGGCGACAACCGCATGCGCGTCTTCCAGGAGGAGATCTTCGGCCCGGTCGTGGCGGTCACGTCGTTCTCCGACTTCGACGACGCGATCAGCACGGCGAACGACACGCTGTACGGCCTCGGCGCGGGCGTGTGGACCCGCAACATCAACACCGCGTACCGGGCGGGCCGTGCCATCCAGGCGGGCAGGGTCTGGACGAACTGCTATCACGCGTACCCGGCCCACGCCGCCTTCGGCGGATACAAGCAGTCAGGGATCGGCCGCGAGAACCACAAGATGATGCTGGAGCACTACCAGCAGACGAAGAACCTTCTGGTGTCGTACTCGCCGAAGAAACTGGGCTTCTTCTAGACGCCAAAAAGGGCGCCTGACCAGGTGTTTCACCTGTCAGGCGCCCGGAGCAGTGAAGCGACCAGGTCCGGAGGAAAGGTGACACCCAGTTCCTCTTGCGCTGCCACAATCTCCTCATCTCCCACGGGCGGCTGAAGCGTGGCGAAAGTGCGAGGCGCGTGCTCGCGCAGCCACGCGTCGATGCGGTTCCATGAGTCCTGGACCAGGTCTGCTGTCATAGGGCTGCCCCTGGAGTCAGACACTGACAGCTTGATCGTCGCTCACCGGCCCTGCCCGCCGTGTTTTGCGTTCAGTCCGGCCAAATCGAGTGTGACTCTTGTCCCGGCTCACCAAGCCGTCGACACCGGATGCTCCCGTCGCCAACTCACGCGCTCACTCGCGAAGCGAAGCGCTCAGTCACAATCACCCGATCGGTGGCCAACTCGAAGAAGCTCAGTGATCCACTGGGTACTGGCTAACGAAATGAGCCGCGAGCTCACAGGAGAATCCACCCCACCTGGCGAATCGAGACCGGCGAATCAGTCAACACGCCATGAACGCTGATCAGATGCCCTCTCACGCCGACGACGCGGCATACCCACCCCCTGCCCCCTGGTGGGCGTTCCCGCCCGATTTCCGGCTACTCGGTCCGGGCTACGGCAACTGTAGGCGGGGTCCGGGAGGCGCTGAGGGCGGGCACCATTCCCGCGGCGGCGGTTACCAGGAGGAGGGTGGTGAAGACCGCCGCGAGCTCCCCGGCCGGCACGCTGAACGGGGCGCTCGTCCGGGCGACACGGATCATCAGCCAGGAGTAGGGCATAGCGAGGGCCAGACCGAGGACTCCGCCCAGTACGCCGTAGAGCGCGCATTCCGCCGTGACCATGCGGTGCACGGCCGCTCCGCTGAGCCCCAGGGCCCGCAACAACCCGAACTCTCGCTTGCGTTCGACGACGGTGAGACTTGCCGTGGTCGCGACTCCGACGACCGCCACCAGAACGGTCAGCCCCAGGACCATGATCACCGTCGTGGCCATCGTCTGCAGGTCGTCCGACTCTCCGGCCTGCCTGGCGGAGTCCTCGGCGATGACGCGGCCGTCGCCGCGCTCCGGGCCGGTCAACGTGTCGGTGACGGCCCGCTGTGCGTGTATCCGCCCCTGAGCGCCGTCTTCCGAGGCGTTGGCGGTCACCTTGGTGGGCGCTGCGGCCACTCCCATACGGGTGAGATCTGCGGCGGGGACGAAGAAGTTCCCTCCGTAGGGGCCGGCGCCGGGCAGTGTCGCCGCCACGATGAGGTGCACGGGGCGGCTCTTGAACTTCAGCGTCACGCGGTCGCCCGCTTGGACCCCGAGCCGGTGGGCGTTGTCCGCGTCCACGACGACGTGGGAGGGTTCGAGAGGGTCGAGGGAGCCGGTGCGGGCGGTCAGGCGGACGCCGGAGCGGACGGTGCCCAGGTCGAGGTCGGAGATCGTCGCGCTGTGGGCGCTGTCGATGACCTCCGCTGTGCGGAACGCGCTCACGCCGGTCAGTTCGGGGTGAGAAGACAGATCGGCGGCCAGCGACCGGTCCAGTGACTCGCTGTCTCTCCCGTACAGGAGGAAGTCAGCGGGTGCCTCTACCGCCTGCCGGTACCGCTCGTAGGCTTGCAAGGAGGCAAGGCAGGTCAGAGTCGAGCCGACCAGACAGACGCCGAGGGCCACGACGACCGAGACCGAGGCCGCCCTGCCCGGCGCACCCCCGACGCCCGCGACCGCGAGGCGCCCGGCCGCACCGGTGCGGCGCAGTGGCACGGCGACGGCCGCCAGCACTGGCCGGACCAGACGGGGGCCGAGGGCGATCAGCGCCAGGAAGGCCAGCCCGCCCGAGAGCACCACGACGGTCAGCGCCGTGAACCGGTCGTACTGCGTGTCGCCCGGCTGGGGCAGCCCGTCGTACTGCTGCCAGGCGAGCAGCGCGGCGCCGGCCGCGCACAGCAGGCCCAGCAGGGTCCGTCCGATGCCGCTCACCGCGCTCTCCTCGGACGCCGCGCTGCGCAGGGCTTGCATCGGGGAGACCCGTGAGACGGTCAGAGACGGGGCCAGGACCGCCAGGATCGCCAGGAGGCCGGTGCCGAGAATGGTGAGAACGGCCTCCGTCAGCGGGACGTGGGAGGGGGCGAACAGGTCGTGCCCGAACCGCCCGGCGACCGGAGGGATGAGGTGACCGCAGCCCCAGGCCGCCAGCACACCGGTCGTGCCGGCCAGCAGGCCGACCACCGCCCCTTCGACGACGAGCGCGGCGGCGAGCCGTCGCGGGGTCGCCCCGATGGCGCGTAGCAGCGCCAGCTGGCGTACGCGCCGTGCGAAGACTATGCGGAAGGTGGAGGTCGCGACGAGAACGGCCGCGCCGACGGCGACGGCGAGGAAGACGGTGACCAGCTCCAGGGTGTCCTTCGCCTCCGACACCGCCTCACGGGCCTCCTCCTCCCGCACCTCGTCCCCGGGCCGTACCTGAGCTCCGGGCACAGCCTGCCGGATCCGCTCCGTCAGCTCCGACGACACGGAACCGGCCGCGGAGGACGCGGTGTCGGCGCGGATGTCGATGCGGGAGTAGCCCGACACGCCGAGCAGCGCGCCGAGTTGGGCGCCGGGGGCGTACCCCGTGGGCTCCGCGTCGGTCGTGGCGGTGCTGCGGACGATGCCGCTGACCTCGACCGGCACCCGTCGGGTGCCTTCGCCGTCGGCTTCGGGCTGCAGCAGGGTGAGCGACGATCCCGGGGCCAGATCGTATTCCTTCGCGGCCTGGGTGTTGACGGCGAGCCGGCCCGGGCCGGAGGGGTACGTGCCGTTGAGCAGCCGGACTTCCGCCAAGGCGCCGGTGCCCGGGTCCGCGGACAGATCGAGGTAGCGTTCGACGGCGCTGCCGGCCAGCGGGCTGCCGCCGTCCATCCGGCCGACGGCCTCGGTGACTCCGGGCGTCTTCCGGACCTCGCGGAGGCGGGCCTCGCCGATGTCCTCACCGTCGTCGCCGGGCAGGACCACCAGTGACACCGCTTCGGGTGTTCCGCGGAACTTCTCGACGACGGTCGCGGTGATGATCTCCTGGGCCATGACGGCCCCGAAGACGACGAATGCCGCGATCAGCAGCGACAGTCCGGTCGCCGCGAACCGTCCGGGCCGCCTCAAGAGTTCCGCCACCTGGGAGCCCAGGACGGTCGCACGCCACGGCGTCCTCATCACCGCCTCCCCATGACATCGGTGGCCAGTGCGGCGGCCTGCCCGGAGGGGGCGGCGTGCTCGTCCTTCACGACACGACCGTCCGCGAGGGTCAGCACCCGGTCCGCGTAATGCGCGGCGACGGGGTCGTGGGTGACCATCACGACCGACTGGCCGAGGTCGTCGACGGACCGGCGCAGCATGGTGAGGACTTCGGCTCCGGCCCGGGAGTCGAGGTTGCCGGTGGGTTCGTCGGCGAAGACCACCGCCGGCCGGGCCACCAGCGCCCGGGCCACCGCGACCCGCTGCTGCTGGCCCCCGGACAGCTCGGCAGGGCGGTGCGACACCCGGTGGGCGATGCCGAGGACTTCGCAGAGATGGTTCACCAGCTCGCGGTCCGGGCGCCCGCCGGACATGGTGACGGGCAGCACGATGTTCTCGTAGGCCGTCAGCTGCGGCAACAGGTTGAACGACTGAAAGACGAACCCGATCCGTTCCCGGCGCACCCGGGTCAACTGCCGGTCGGACAACCCGGTGATCTCCGTTCCGTCCAGGACGATGCTTCCGGAGGTGACGGTGTCGAGTCCGGCGGCGCAGTGCATCAGGGTCGACTTCCCCGACCCGGAGGGGCCGACGACGGCGGTGAACCGGGCGCGCTGGACACCGACGGACACCTCGTCGAGGGCCCGCACCTCGGCGGTGCCCTGACGGTACGTCTTGACCAAGGCGGTGGCAGTAATGACGTCGTCCGGTGTGTGGCCGCGGGCGGTGTGGAGAGCCATGGGTCGGTTCTCGCAATCCGGGTCAGGAGCCGAGCGGCGGCATGGAGAGGGTGACGCCGGAATCCGAGCAGTGTCCCCGCGTGTCCTCCTGGAGGTTCTTCACGTCCTTCGTGGACGGCGCTTCGGGGGACTTCTTGGCGGTCTCCAGCGCCCACCCCTCGTACTGGGAGATCTTGGCTCCGAGGTAGCCGTCCTTCATCTGCGCGCGGCGCATGTCGCCGGTTTCCTTCCACCACTTCTCCGCGTCCGGTACGGGGCCGGTGGAGATCGCCTCGGCCTCGGTGATGATGCGCTGCGCCAACCGGCAGTCCTCGGCGGACGCCTGGCTGAGCTCGTTGCGGTCCTGCCACCAGTACCCCGCCCCGGCGGCCAGGGCCGCGGCGATCACGGCCGTGACCGCGCCGATGACGAGGCGGTTCCGCTTGCGATTCTGCGTGGTGGGCGTGGTGTTCATCGGGTCCTCCAGTGTGTTCTCGGCCGCGTTCGGCGACAGTGAGAAGTCTGGAGTTCGGCGGCCCGCCGGGCATCGGCCACGAATCTGAGATCGCACGCGGCGGATCTGCAACGCCTGACGAGGTTGCTCCTGCGCCTCCAGGGGCAGAACCCGGCGGCGCTCCTGCACTCTCAGGGGGAGGGACGGACGAGCCCCGACTCGTAGGCGAACGCGACGGCCTGGGCACGGTCCCGCAGGTGCAGCTTCGCCATGAGGTTGCCCAGGTGCGTTTTCACCGTGGCCTGCGCGACATACAGGTCCGTCGCGATCTCGGCGTTGGACAGTCCCCGGGCGACCAGGGCGAGCACGTCCCGCTCGCGCGCGGTGAGGACGTCGAGCCGTTCGGCCTGTCCGTTCGCCGGTCCCAGCCGGTCGGAGACCCGGTCGAGGAGCAGCCGGGTGATACGCGGCGCCACCACCGACTCACCCGCGGCCAGGACCCGGATGGCGTTCACGACCTCCGTGGCGGGAGCGTTCTTCAGCAGGAAGCCGCCCGCTCCGCTGCGCAGCGCAGCGAACGCGTCCTCGTCGTTGTCGAAGGTGGTCAGCACCAGCACCCCGGGCGGATCGTCCATCCGCATCAGCTGCTCCGTGGCCTGGATGCCGTCCATGACGGGCATGCGGATGTCCATGATGACGACGTCCGCCTCGACCTTTCGCAGCAGGTCGAGGGCGTCCGCCCCGTTCTCCGCCTCACCCACGACCTCGATGTCGTCCTGACCGGCCAACACCATGGAGAAACCGGCCCGGATCAGCGGCTGGTCGTCCACCACGGCCACCCGGATCGGCCTGCCTGCCTGCGTCATCACTTCGTCCTTGTCGGAATCGAGGCACGTACGTGCCATCCGCTGCCGAGCCGGGGGCCGGCCTCGAAGCTGCCGCCGGCGAACTCCACCCGCTCCCGCATCCCCACGAGTCCGTTCCCTCCGGAGTGCCCACCGACGCCGCTGCCGACGAGGGTGCCCGCTCCGTCGTCGATAACGCTGATCAGCAGAGTGTCCTGCTCCTCACGGAGCCGGATGTCGACCCCGGCCCCGGCTCCGGCGTGGCGGAGCACGTTCGTGAGGCACTCCTGGACGATACGGAAGGCCGTCATCTCCTCCGCCGGCGACAGCCGTCCTTCGCCGACCTCGACCGACACGTCCACGGTCAGCCCGGCGGTCCGTGCGCGTTCGGCGACAACCTGGATCTCGTCGAGGCTGACCAGGCGCCGTGGCGGGCCGCTGTCGGCGGAGTCCGGGTTTCCCTCGCGCAGCACCCGGACGATGCGATGCATGTCGTCGATCGCGTCCCGGCCCGTGGCGGCAATCGTCTTCAGCGCGGACTGCGCCATGTCCGGCGACTTCCGCAGCACGCACTCGGCGCCGTCGGCCTGAAGGATCATCACGGCCAGGCTGTGCGCCACCACGTCGTGCAGTTCACGGGCGATCTCGGCCCGCTCCCGGGCCGCGGCCAGCCGGACTCGCTGCTCCTGTTCCCGCTCGACGTGCCGGGCGCGGGCCGCCTGGCTCTCGGCGTAGAGGCGCCGCGTGTGCAGGGCGAAGGCCGTCAGCCAGACCGTCAGCGTCAGTCCCCAGAAGATCAGGAGCGTTTCGAGATCGACGAACGGCTCGATGCCGAGAGCCGGCACCCCCACCGTCCCGGCCGCCGTTGCCAGCAGCACCACGGCGCCCGCGAGATACGGCATCCAGGTCGTCCGGGAATGATGGATGACCGACATCATGGCGAACAGCACGGCCACGTCGTACGAGGCCGGCGCCGACGCCAGCGGAAAGTCGGGCAGTCCGTACAGGACGAACTGGACAACGCTCAGCGCCAGGACGACTGCCATCACCGTGCTGGGGAACCGTCTGCGGGCCAGCAGGCACAGTGCCATCAGCCCGCCCAGGAGCAGGTCGTACTCAGCGCCGTAGTACTCCGCTGCCACCAGGACCACCAGCGCGACACCCATGTCGCAGGCCCGGGCGACGGCACGTCCGTACCGACCGGACAGCGCCATCCAGGCCGACGAGACCGGGACCGTCCTCCCCTCAACCAACCCTCGTGCCTCTCTCCTCCGGCAAAAGCGCAACCGCGTGGCCTGCGGCACAAGTGCCTTCGGGCCGCGAGGACTTCGCGATGAGGGCGATACCCTCACGCGTCCATACTGCCTCAGCGCGCGACCGGCGTGCCGCACAGCGGCGCCGGACGTCTCAGGGACCGAGGGCACCCGGCGTCGGCGACGATTCAGCGGTTGCGGCGCACGAACGCGCCCACCACGTGGCACGGGTGTCCGACGGCGGGTGGATACCGATTGCGCGAGGTTTTGGCGGAGGACGAGTTCGTCATTCCGCCACGATCTTGCCCAAAGCCCTTCTAAGATCGCTGGCAAGGCGGTTCTCCGCATCTCTATGTACTCCCCCACGAGCAGGGCGTCAGGCCCTTCTGAACGCTGAGAGCAGGAGATGACATCTACGAATGAACAAGCGAAGGGAGCCGCGCCCGAGCCACGTCGGCGACGGCCGGGCGCGCTCCGTCGCCGCACCGTCGGCTGCCTGGCCGCGCTCTCCCTGGGAATCGGTAGCGGCTCGTTAGCCGTCGCGCCTGCGGCGCACTCGCAGGCGGGGGACGGATCGGTGACGGTCCGGGTGATCCGGGCGGTGGACAACAGTGGCGTGTGGAAACCCGCGCTGGAACCCGGCATCGCGGGCGTCAAGGTGACCCTCACCGACGACGCCGGGACGGGTATCGAGGGAGTCACGGCGGCCGACGGCACCGTGACACTGGCCCCCGAGTCGGACGGGACCACCAGCGGCAAGTACCGGGTGCAGGTGGTGAATCCGAAGCCGGGTGTGCTGTTCCCGGCCTTCGCCTCGCGCCAGGGACTGGACGGCGCACCCGACCAGTTGAGCAGCAATGAGGAGTTCGTCGACCTCTCCGACGAGAAGAGCGTGACGTACACCACCGGGCTGTGGAGTCCCGGTGACTACTGTCAGAAGAACGCACCGTTGGTGACGACCTGTCAGCCCACTACGCGCGAGGGCGGGACTCAGCGCACGCTGGTCTCCTTCCCGTACGACGCGCGCGGCCAGGACGGCGTCGACGTCAATGTCACGAACATCGCCACCAACGCCGAGACCGGCACGCTGTTCGGCATCGCGTGGGACAAGGCCGAGCAACGGGTCTTCTCCTCGGCGCTGGCCAAGCGCACCACGGACTACGGTCCGGGTGGCGCCGGGGGCATCTATGTGACCGATCCCGCGCAGAAGAAGACCACCCTGTTCACCGTTGTCCCGGACGCGGGGACGACGGCGCACGGCTCGGGTACTGACGACGCCTTCCTCACCGTGCCGGGCAAGGAGAGCCTGGGCGGCATCAAGATCACCGATGACGGCAAGGACCTGTTCGTCGTCAACCTCAACAACCGCAAGCTCTACCGCTATGACGCCACGGTGGCGACCGCGGCGACGCCGAAGGCCGTCTACGCGATCCCGGACCCGGGCTGTCCGGCGGCGGCGGACTGGCGCCCCTTCGGCCTGGGGATGCAGGACGGCACCGGCTACCTCGGCGGGGTCTGCTCGGGCGAGTCCACCGGGAAGGCCTCGGACCTGCGCGCGGTGGTTCTGCCCTTCGACCTGGGCACCGGCACCTTCCAGAAAGCCGTGCTGAACCAGCCGCTGGACTACCCGCGCGGCTCGACGGTCGGCGCCGGCCCGTGCGACGGCGCGGGCTGGTTCCCGTGGACGAGCACCTACCCGGTCTCGCAGGACGGCCGGCCGTGTGGCAACTCCACCATCGCCCAACCCGAACCGGAGTTGGGCGAGATCGCCTTCGAGACCGACGGCTCGATGCTGCTGGCTTTCCGCGACCGCTTCGGCGACCGCGCGCCGGCCGGTCCCACGCCGAACTCCGCCGCCATCGTCATGTCGGGCGGTGACCTGAACAAAGCCTGCCCGGCGGACGGCACGTATGTGATGGACACCAACAACGGCTGCGGGCTTTCCCCTCGGGGCACCCGGTTCTTCGACACCAGCTGGGGTGGTCACCGCAACACGGCATTCGCCGGCATGGCGCTCTCCAAGGCCGAGAACACCATCGCGACCTCCGCATTCGACCCCAACCACACCGCCCTCGGGTACGGCACGTCGTTCCTCCGGCGCGATGGCACGCAGGACCCGGAGTTCGGCCTGCGCCTCAACCCGCCGGACACCGTGGCCCCGTTCGGCAAGGGCGCCTCGATGGGCGACCTGGAGGTGCTCTGCGACCAGGCCCCGCTCCAGATCGGCAACCGGGTCTGGTACGACCCCGAGCGCAAGGGCATCCAGAACCCGGGGCAGCGGCCGGTCGTGGGCGCGACCGTCAACCTGTACGACGAGTCGGGCAAGCTCGTGGGCACGACCGAGACGACGGCGCGTGGCGAATACTACTTCGACGACTCCAATGTCACCGGCGGCCTGAAGCCGAGGACCAAGTACACCATCCGCCTCGACAAACCGGCCGACTACGCCAAGGGCGGCCCGCTTTACCAGTGGGTGCCAACGGACGCGGATGTCGGCGACAACCACTTCATCGACTCCAAGGGAATCGTCCCACGCGACGCGAAGTTCCCGGAGCGGGCACTGACCACCGGCGGGCCCGGGGAGAATGACCACACCTACGACTTCGGTTTCCGGCAACAGGAAGGCGTGCTGCGCCTGGTCAAGCACGACCAGGACGGCAAGCCGCTGGCGAAGGCGAAGTTCCAGCTGTGGAAGGAGACGAATGGTTCCGACGGCTTGCAGGCCACCGGGACGGAACCGGACACGCCGGTCGACAAGCCCTGCCTGACCGGGACCGACGGCATCTGCCAGGGCGCCGGCGCGCCGGGGACGTACTACTGGCAGGAGGTCAGCCCGCCCGATGGGTACGCCGTGCCCGACGTGGCGGTGTTCGGGCCGCTGGTACTGACCTCCGACAACCTTGACGAAGGGGTCTCGGTGACCGCGGTCAACCAGCGGCTGCCCGGCCCCGCTCCGACGCCGACACCGGGCAAACCGGGTTCGCCGGGGGCTCCAGGCGCCCCGGGTGCACCGGGTGCACAGGGCCACGCGTCCAACTCGGGCCTGGCGTCCACCGGCATGAGCCAGGCGGTTCTGCTGGCCCTGGCCGGCTGCGCCGCGCTCACCGCCCTCGGCGGGGCTCTGGTCGTACTGATGCGCAGGCGAAGGGCACAGCACCGCTGGGCCGTGTCCGACACATAGCGCCGTCCGCCCGGAGGGCGGGGCCGGCGGTGTCCGGCGCGTGCGATCGCAAGGCGGAGGGTCGTCCTCGTAGTGGGCCTACTCGGACGATCCTGACAACGCAGCGAGCGTGCGTGTCAGGCGCCGCCGGGCAGGCGGGATTCGTCAGACACAGCCTGAAGGGCTGTCCCGAAGCGGGGCGACCGGCACCGGTGACCCACCGGGCCGGACTGGGCGGGTTCGCGGACCAGCGGTTCGCGAACCCGCTCTCCTGTGTGACCGACCGACGAGAGAAGGCGACCGCATGGCTCGGAAGAGAAAGACCAACGGCCGTACGCCGCGTCGGGCCCTCTGGCTGAGAACACTGATCGCGATCACGGCGTGCGGTGTCGCAGTGGGCGGCCTGGCCGCCTACCGGACCTTCTCCGACGACACCGCCACCGAACGGCCGGTGACGACGGAGGAGGCGTCCAGGCTGGCGCTGTCGCGGCTGAATCTGTACCAGGCCAGTCCCGTGACGGTGACCCTCACCGCCACCGAGGGCGGCGGAGTGGCGGTGCGGGTCAAG
Organism: Streptomyces sp. NPDC058051; assembly: GCF_042885475.1. Classification (NCBI taxonomy): domain Bacteria; kingdom Bacillati; phylum Actinomycetota; class Actinomycetes; order Kitasatosporales; family Streptomycetaceae; genus Streptomyces; species Streptomyces sp. NPDC058051. The sequence continues at coordinate 642,582 of NZ_JBHVRW010000001.1, read as the reverse complement.
GGGGTCGTGGACTACCGAACCCACCGGGCCGTGGGGAGCTACCAGGTCACCGGATCCTCCGCGACCTCCGGACCCGCCACCGGGCAACTCGACCACGGCCTGATCGTCTGGGACACCGGCGGCCTCGGCCTGGCCCCTGCGCCCAAGGGAGACAACAGCCCGGCCTGGCAACAGGCCGAGCACATCCCGCGCTCGGGCTGGTCCGCGCGCTCCTACACGACCGATCCCCTGGACGCCGGGCTCCAACTGCTGATCGGGCTCGGCGCGAACCGCCCCGACAACCCGCTGTTGCTCGCACAGTCCGGGGCTCGCCGACTGGGGCGCGACCGCATCGACGGCCGCAGCTACGACCGGTTCGCCGGGCCGCGAGCCCAGGGCGCCACGCCCGGTGCGGGGCCTGACGGCGGACGTTCGCCGCTGACGTACTGGATCGACGGCGACGGCGGCCTCCGGCGGGTGACGATGCGGATCTCGGGCCTGGGAACCCCGACCACCCTGGAGTTCTCCGGACGCGACGCCCGCGCGAAGCTCCCCGAGGCGCCATGGGCCACCAGCTGACACCTCCGTGCCGATGCGCCCCGGCTACGGTTGCCGACGCCCCTCCTTGGCCCACCCTTCGGGGCGGCACGGTGAACGGGGACCGAGTCCACCGCAACATCGTGCTCAGCGCGAGTGCGGCACGGCGTCCACGTCCTTCGGGAGCGGGTACGCGGCCGCGTCGACGGCCCCGGGCAGGCCGGTCGCCGGGCTGCCCGGGGCCGTCGGGTCCGGCATGGACGGCTGGGCGGGCGGGGCCGTCACCTGGCTGAACGGGACGCCGGGCGGCGCCTGCACCGGCGCGGTCCGGCCGGTGGGCAGCGCGCCCCGGCCGCGATGGCCACAGCCCGCGCGACCCTCCAGGCCGTTCGGGCTCTGGGTGTCGGGCCGGTTGCCCGCGAAACAGTTGCCGGGGTCGGCCGAGGCCAGCACGAGGTCGATGCCGTTGCCGGTGGCGCGGTTGCCCTCGACGCGATTGCCGCTCGCCGGATGCCCCGGCGGGTCGGTGACAATTACCCCGGCCGCCCGGTTGCCCCGGACCAGATTGCGCTGGACACGGTTCTCCGTGCCGCCGCCGATGCCGATGCCGATACCGAAGCCCCCGTCCGCCTGCTCGGGCGTGTCGGCGGCGTTGTTGTCGGCGACCACGTTGCCCACGATCACCGCGCCGTGCTGCGGGGCGAGGGCCTCCAGGTCATTGGAGTTGACCGTGACGCCGACCCGGTTGCGGGAAACGCGGTTACCCAGCACCGACAGGCCGTCCGAGGCATTGGTCAGTTCGATGCCGACCGCGTTGCGCTCCACCGTGTTGCCACGGACGACGGTGCCGCAGGGCTTGCACTGGCCGACGTAGATGCCCGAGTCGGCGTGCCCGGAGGCGTAGGAGTCCTCGATCACCCCGTCGCGCGCGTCAAAGGCGTAGATGCCGTACAGACCGTTGTTGTACGACGTCACCCGGGTCGCACGGAAGCCCCGGACGGGAGGGAAGCGGGAGGTGTCCAGCGGGTCGTAGGCGGAGCCGCCGGCGCCGCGCTGCTGCAACCGCTCGTCGGTGACGCCGGTGAACAGCACACCGTTGGCGAGGTAGCCGTGCACGGTGAGGTTCTCGACCACCGAGCCGGCGCCGGTCACGGTGATGCCGTTGGCCAGACGCACACCGCCGTCGAAGACCACCGCGTTGCGGTCCGTTCCGCGCAGCACCACGCGGGGCCTGGTGACGCGCACGCTCTCCCGGTACACACCCGGGCCCACCAGCACCGTCTCACCCTCACGAGCGACGTCCACGGCCTGCTGCACCGAGCGGAAGTCCTGCGGAACGCGCAACACGCTCCCCGCCGGATGCCGCGCATCGGCCGATGTCGACCCCGTACCGGAGCACCCGGTGGCCACCATCGCGACCAAGACGACCAGCACCGACAGACACAGCGCCGCCCGGAACACCGCCACCGAAACCGCCGTACGCGCCAACATGCCTTCTGCAGACAGGATTTGCATGGCAGTTGTTTTATCGTCTCCAATAGGCGTATGCCCACTGAACAGGGAAATGCGCAGGATTCATCGAGCCCCGCGGCAACCCATGTCGGGCGGCGCCGGGCACTGCTCGCCGGCGGAGCGGTGCTCGCCGCCGGGATCGGCGCGGCGGCCGACGAACTGGCGAGAGACGGCCGGACAGCCGGCCGTGCCACCGCCGGCGCACCGCCGGCCGAGACCGCGATCCTCTTCCACGGCGCTCGGCAGGCGGGTGTCACGGCGCCCCAGCAACCGGCGACGCATCTGCTCTCCCTCGACCTCCCTCAAACCTCCGCCGCCACCGGCCGGAAGATCCTGCGCAGCGTCCTCGACACGCTGACCCTCACGCTCGCCACCGCGGCCTCCGACGCCCCGTCGGACCCGCGACTCCAGGGCGGCGGCGCGACCCGGCTCACCTCCCTGGTCGGCATCGGCCCCGCCCTCGCCACCCGCCTCGAACTCAACGTCCCCGCTTCCCTTGGCATGTTGCCGCCCTTCCCCGGCGACCGCCTCGACCCGCACCGCAGCAACGGCGATCTTCTGATCCAACTGTGCGCAGCCGACCGCTGGACCCTCACCATCGTCTCCGAACTCGTCGGCAGGGCCGCGCACGCCGCCGGCGCCGTGCCGCGCTGGACCCAGTCCGGCTTCCTGCCCCTCATGCCTCCGGGCACCACCCCTCGCAACCTGTTCGGCTCCAAGGACGGCATCGCCAACCCCGATCACGCGGCGGCCGAGCAGTGGATCTGGGGCCCGCCCGGAGCCCACCGGAACGGCACCGTTCTCGTCTACCGCAGGATCCGCATGGACGTCACCGGCTTCGCGGCCCTCCCCGAGGGCGAGCACGACCGAGTGATCGGCCGCCGCGCCCGCGACGGCGTCCCCCTCAGCGGCACCGCCGAGCATGACGAGCCGGACATCTACGCCAAGAACCCCGACGGTTCCTACGTCATCCCCGCCACCGCCCATGTGCGTCTCGCCAGCCCCCGCTTCGACGCCGGCGCCCGTATGCTCCGCCGCAGCTACAGCTACGACGACGGCCCGACCGACCGCGGCCTCCTCTTCTGCGCCTTCATGCGCGACCCCGCCCAGTTCACCCGCGTCCAGAACCGCCTGGCCGCCCGCGACGCCCTCACCCCCTTCCTCCAACATCGCGCCTCGGCCGTGGCCTACGTCCTGCCCGGCACCGCACCCGCCGGGACTCTCGGCGAACAGCTCTGGACATGAAGCCCGCCTCACTCCCCCTCTCCTCGGCCACATGAGCGACCAGGCGGCCGTATAGCAGGCCAGTACGATGTGGCGACGCGCCGCCACATCGAGGAGATGCAGCGCACAGCGAAGTCGATCGCGCAGGCACTGGAGCCGATCGCCGCGGTCATCGATCGTCCGCCCCGACAGCCGCTCAGCGCGTTCATCGAGGGGCGTGAGCTGGACGTGCGGACAGCAGACTTCGACGCGGCGGCCGCACGACGTCTGGACGAAGCGACTGAGGCGTTCCTCAAGGTCGCTACGGCTTGAGGAGGCGCATGGCGCAAGGAACCGGGAGGAGTTGCCACCACGGCGGGCCGGTCAGCCCGCCGCGGGAGTCCCGGGCCCGTAGGCGTGCAGGAAGGTATCGACCGCGGCGTCGGCCAGCTCGCGCAGCTCCGCGGAACCGAGCCTGCGGGTTCCGAGCCGCGAGCGGACCTCCAGCGGGCCGGTGATCAGGGCGAGGAGCTGCTCGGCCGCGAGTGCGGGGTCACAGGGCCGCAGCCGCCCCGAGACCGTGAGCCGGGCGAGCCGGTCCGCGAGAGCCTCGCTGATCCGCAGCGAGGTGCAGCCCTGGACGATCTCGATGAGGTCCGGGAACCTGGCGACCTGCGCGTAGGTCAGCCAGCGCAGCGAGCGGGAGCGCTTGTCGCAACAGGAGCGGGCGAGGCGCAGGGAGACCTCGGAGAGCGCCGCGCGCAGATCGTCGCCGGGTGAGCGCAGCCGGTCGAGCACCTCGATGTTCTTCTGCATCACGGCCTCCGCCTCCGCCGTGAGGCTGGCCCGGAAGAGCGTTTCCTTGTCCGTGAAGTGGTTGTAGACCGTCGGCTTGGCGACGCCCGCCTGCTCCGCGATCTCCTGCACCAGAGCCTGCGCGTAGCCGTGTTCGGCGAAGACATCGAACGCCGCACCGAGGATCGCGTTCCGCTTGTCGATGCGCCCCCGCGGGCGCGTCTTCGCTGCTGGTGCCGCCGCTGATGTCATGCCCCCAGGGTAACCGCCCACCTCGCCGAGTGAACCCGCGGATACAGATTTCCTGAACCGTCCGTTTCGTTCCTCATGAGGTTGCTAGATTGAACCTGCCGGTTCAATTCGAAGGCGCTGACGTCAGTGGACACCAGGAGATGACCATGACCAACCCTCTGGAAGACAAGCTTGATTCGGCCTTACGCCGGACGATCGGTGTGATCCTCGTCGGCGGGATCATGGGCATCCTCGACAGCTCCATGGCCGCCGTCGCGGTGGACACCCTGTCCACCAGGTTCGATGCCTCGATCACCGCGACAGGCTGGGTCTCCACCGGCTACCTGCTGGCACTGACCGTGACGATCCCCGTCACGGCCTGGGCCGTCGACAAGGTCGGCGGCAAGAAGCTGTGGTTGTCCGGCCTGGTGCTGTTCATGGTCGGCTCCGTCGCCTCCGGTCTCGCCTGGAACATCGGCAGCCTCATCGCCTTCCGCGTCTTCCAGGGCTTCGGCGCCGGGCTCCTTGATCCCCTGATGCTCACGCTGCTCGCACGCGCCGCGGGCCCGGCCCGGATCGGCAGGGTGATGGGGGTGATGGGCATCGTCAGCTCGACCGGGCCGGTGCTCGGCCCGATCGTCGGCGGTGTCATCCTGCAGGGCCTCGACTGGCGCTGGATGTTCTTCGTGAACGTACCGATCGTGATCGCTGCCTTCCTCCTCGCCCGCCGTAGCCTGCCCGCCGACTCCCCCGACGAGCAGGCGTCTGTCGGCAAGCTCGACGTGGTCGGCGTCGCGCTCATGGGCCCGGGCGTCGCCGTCGGTGTGCTCGCACTGTCGGAAGTCGCGCTCCGCGGCACGTTCACCACCTGGCAGGTGCTGCTTCCGTTGGCTGCCGCCGTCGTCCTGCTGGCCGGTTACGCGGTGCACGCCCTTCGGGGACGCAAGACGCCACCGCTGATCGACCTGCGGCTGTTCACGCGCGGCAGCTTCACCGCGAGCGTCGTCGCCGCGGCCATTCTGGGCATCGCCACGTTCGCGAGCATCTTCGTGATCCCGCTCTACTACCAGCAGGTGCGCGGCACCGGCGTGTTCGAGGCCGGACTCCGGCTCGCCCCGTTCGGCGTCGGATCCGCGCTGGTCATGCCGCTGGCGGGCCGGCTGTCCGACCGCTGGGGCTCACGCAATCTCGCGATGACGGGTGCCGTGATCGCGCTCCTCAGCTCGCTGGCGTTCTCCCGGTTCGACGCCGACACCGGCCAGTTCTGGCCGCTGCTCGCCGCGTTCACGCTCGGCATCGGCACGGGTTCGGCCGGAGCGCCCGTCATCGGTTCCGTGTACCGGACGCTGCCGCCGGCGCTCGTCCCGCAGGGCAGTTCGGTGCTCTACATGCTCAATCAGCTCGGTGCCTCCCTGGGCATCGCCCTCGTGGCCCTGCTCATGCAGAACGCGGGCGCCGACCGTCCCGTCGCCGGGTTCCAGCACGCCTACGTGGCCGTCATCGCGGCACTTGTCGTCATGATCGTCGCGACCTTCTTCATCCCGGGGAAGCCCACTCCCCCGCCCGCGCCGCCCGCCGGGCCGGACGACGCCGAGGTCCCCCCGGCAGCCGCCCAGGTCGGTGGCGAACAGTCCGCCAGGTGAGCGATGGCGTGCCGGCCCGCGTCCACGGCATCGACGCCGGTCGGCACGTCATGACAGGACAGCCCGAATGGAAGGTGATGCCCCTTGTCCGAGCGGTGGATCGACATCCTCCTCGCCCCGGAACGCGACCGGCTGTCCGTCACGGAGGTCTGCCGACGCAACGGAATCTCCCGCAAGACCTTCTACGTCCACCGCGACCGGTTCCTCGCCCTGCGTCCGGGCGGACTCGCCCCTCGTTCGCGCAAGCCATTGAACTCCCCGCTGCAAACGGCACGTTCGACGGGGAAACTCATCGTGCGCATCCGTGACGCGCGCCGCGTGGGGCGCCCGCCGCATCCGCAACGAACTGGTGCGGCAGGGCGTCTCGCCCGTGCCGGCCGTGTCGACGGTGCACGCGATCCTGCGCCGACACGTCCTGCTGACGGCCGTGGATGACACGGGCGCCGCGCGGAAGTGTGCGCGGGCCTGATCCCGCCGCGGCAGTGCAGGCAGCGCGATCTGCACTTCCAGGCGGGCGAGTTGCTGGCCGACGCAATGATGAGCGCCGTAGCCGAAGGCTAGATGCGCCACCGGTTTGCGCCGGACGTCGATCCGGTCGGGATCGTCGGGCACCAGATCGGAGCCGTGGTTGGCGGAGAGCGTCGACAGGACGCCCCGCTCCCCCTCCTTCACGGTCTGCCCATCGAGGTCCTGATCCAGATCGGTGTCCGAGGGTTCACACTGGGCGGGAGGAGAGGGCCGCCGCCGGGTCGGTCCCCGCTGCGGCGAGCAGCCTGCGGGCCGTGCGTACGCGGCCGGCGGAGTTCCAGCCGACGACGCCGACGAGCCCCCCGGCCACCTCGGCGTGGGCGACGATCCGGCGACTGTCGAGCGCCCCTTCGACGATCCGGACCGAGGACCGCGCGGAGACGGACGCGAAGACCTGGATGCGCACCTGATACTGGTCGGATCAGAAGTAAGGGACCGGCCGGCAGCGGACGGTGTCGCCGCCGAGGATGTCCGCTGCTCCGCAGCCCGTCGCCGTCGTGTACGGGCGCGGTCCCGGGGAACCCGATGATGTCGGCGTGCTCGGCGGCCGGGCGCAGCACGCGGCGGCCCCGTCCGGCGATCATCGGCGGCGGTCCCTGTGGCTGGTCCGGCGGCGGGGTGGGCCCGGCGCGGCCGGGTCCACAGTGAACGAACGCATGAGGTAAGAAGGCATCCGTGACCGAACCGCCGCAGACCGCCACCCAGCACGCGTTCATCGCCCTCGCACCGCCCGACGATGCGAAGAACGAGCTGGCGCAGGCACTGAGCCCAGCCTACGCCGCCTATCCCTACCTGCGCTGGAACCGCATCGAGGACTGGCACATCACCCTGGCCTTCCTGGGCGAGCTGCCGGTGCAGGCCGTCCACCGGCTTCGTTCACCCCTCGCCGACCTGGCGGCTGCCCGCCCCTCTCTCGAACTGGCACTCCTCGGTGGCGGACACTTCGACGAGCGAGTCCTGTGGAGCGGCGTCGAGGGCGATCTCGACCAACTGCACGAGCTGGCCCAAGCCGTACGGGCGCGGATCAGGGACTGCGGCGTCGCCTTCGCCGAACGTCCGCTGCGCCCCCACCTCACGCTGGCCCGCGCTCGCCGCTACGACAACGCGTCCGTAACGGCGGCAGCCGCCTGCCTCGACGGCTTCACCGGACGCCCTTGGCAGACCGAACGCCTCCACCTGGTCGGCAGCACGGTGAGAGACCACCCAGGCCCGCGTAGCTATCAGGACATCGACGCATGGTCCCTCGTCACTGGGCAAAGGCATCCCGACCCGAAACCGCCACAGACTGCTGTGCATGAGCACCAGGACGGCTCGGGCCCCACGATGATGCCCGCTCAGCCCCACGCGCCCTGACCCCGCTCAGACGGTTACCCCGCCGGTCAGGAGGCGGGTCGGCACATGCTCCTCTGGTTACAGATGCACGCCCCGGGCAACCAGCCGCGCACGACGGCCGCCGTCGACCTGCTCCGGCGAGATCCGTTGTGCAGTTGCCCCGGAGAACATGCGCCATTTCAAACCCCGGGCCTCGCACACCGACGCCGGCGATGCCACTGCTCCTCAGGGGCTCACGTTCGGCGTCGGCCGGCGTGCGACACCAAGGTCGGACACCTGACCGCCGAGGTGAGCCGTCTCCACTCCCCTGTCACCGATGGTGCCGGCGCTGTCATCCGCAGTGTCCACCAGCGCGGGTACGAGGTTGCCCTGCCGCGTGGAGGAGTGCGGGGCGATGCGTCGTACTCCAGTTGGAGGTCCGCCGGTTCACCTGCCGGAACGCGGGGTGTGCTTGGTCAGGTCGCCGACTGTACTGTCAAGTTTCTGCAGGGTGTCGGCGAGGGAGGTCAGGGCCGACTCGATGTCGGCTGTTGCGGCTGTGTAGTTGTCCATGCAGGCTGCGTGGTCCAGCCGTGCCCACACGGCAGCTTCGGCTACCAGAGCGTCGCGCTGGGGACTGGCGACCGGGTGCTGGGATGCCTGAGAAAGCAGATTGCGGGCCTTCTGGCCAGGGGCGCTGTCATTCATGGGCAGTATCTTTTCAGCGCCCCCGCAGTTGCCGGCGCCCCGCGCCACAGACGGTCGCCCCCGAATCTCTGATCGACGGCATCGAGGTCGTGGGCGGCGGAGCGCAGGAGGTCCACGTGGTCGCCTGTGACGCGGAGTCCGCTGTCTCCGGGGGCGGCGGCAGTGGCGGTCATTGGGGAGGCGCTCGCCGATGGCCTGCACATCCAGCGCCTCGCGGCGGACGCGGAATGTCTGGCCAGAATTGGTCACGGGGCTCAGTCGGACTGCTTGTAGCGGGCATGCCCGATGTGCCACAGGTAGGAGGCCGCGACCGCTTCCAGTGCGCGAGCGTGATCCGCGAGTGGGCTCGTGCTGTTGGTGGTGAGTTCGGTGATTCGATGGCGTGCGGTGGATGCCTGGTCCTCACACATGCGGGAGGCCAGGCGGAACGCCTCTTCGAGGTCGCACTCGTGGTGTCGCATCAGCAGTGTCGGCAGGCTCAGAGGTGCCGGGCCGCCGCGCGCTGTCTCCTTCGCGTACGAGGCGAGGTCGTTGATCCATCCGGCGAGGTCGGCAACGGCCTTCTCCAGTTCCCGCACGGCTGCCGAGGCTCGCTGCTCCTCGGTGAGTTCGTACGTGAGCGCGGCTTCCGCGGTCGTCATGACGGTCCGGACGAAGACGGTGTGTGGGCGCATCGCGCAATAGTCGCTCAGGGTGACCTGGTCGGGTCTGTCGAGGTGATGGGCCTCCCAAAGGATGCCGAAGAGATTGTCCCGCAGGTGCGCGGTGAGCCTCAGGTACTGCGTGGGTGTGGCCTGCTCCCGGAACCGGTGAAGGAGGTCCCGTAGTGCGGCGGTGTAGGCGTCGGTCTCGCCCGCCGGTTCGTCGTGGCCGGCGAGGAGGTGGACATATTGGCCGATGCGGCGGACGAGGCGGGTGGTGTCACGGGCTCCTTCGGCCTCGCCGTGTGTGTCGTCGAACGCGGTGAGCCACAGGAAGAGATCGGCGCAGAGGAAGACGCCGTCCTGGTCAGCCGTCGGGAGGACGCGAGCCACCCCTTGGGCCGTGATGTTGCAGAGGGTCTTCAGCTCGCTCGGTGAGCGGACCAGGGGGAAGGTGTGGAGCCAGTCGGTGGTGTGCTGCTCGATGGCTTCGAGATGCGGGCTGGTTGCGAAGGGACCGGGAAAGGAACCTTGGAGGTCCGGCATCGGGAGGGAGGCGCTGGGCGCGGATGCCGAAGTTCGGGGGGAGTCGTTCATACCGTGCTCTCCGTGACCGCGTGCTTTCTGGGCTCGGCAATCATGTCGAGGGAGGAGGGATGCACGGTGATCTCCGGCACCGGCCGGACGGTCGTGCCGGGTACCGGCCGCAACCGCCAGCGTGACGCGATGAGTGCCGTGATGACGACGGCTTCCATCAGGGAGAACTGGTCGCCGATGCACATCCGCTTGCCGACCCCGAACGGAATGAAAGCCCCCCTGGGTGGCTGGGGGCGCTCGGGCAGCCAGCGATCGGGGTCGAAACGCAGCGGGTCGGGGTACAGGTCCGGATCTCTGTGCATCGCGTACGGACTCCACATCACGTCTGTCCCCGCAGGCAGGTCGAACTCCCCGAGCTGCACGGGTGAGGTGGTCCGTCGGGTCAGGATCCAGGCGGGGTTGTGCAGGCGCAGGGTCTCGTCGATGAGCCTGCGGGTGAACGTGAGTTGGGGTATGTGTTCGGCGGTGAGCTCGTCTCCGGCGAGCACGGTGTCGACTTCTTCGTGGAGCCTGCGCTCCAGCTCCGGGTTGCGGGCGATCTCGTGGAACAGCCATGCGAGGGTGACCGCGGTGGTCTCGGAGCCGGCGGCGAGCAGGGCGGTGATCTCCGCCGTGATCTCTTCGTCGCTCAGGTTTCCGCCTGCCCCGTCCTGGACGGTCATGAGGAGCGAGACGAGGTCGTCGTAGGCGTCCGGGTTCCCCCGGTGGTCGGCGATGATGTCCGCGATGGTCCGGTGCAGGACGGTGTTGGCGGCGCGGGCTCTGCGGTTGCCGCGGGTGGGCAGTCGCTCCAGTGCGGAGATGGGCACCATGGCGTGCATGAGAGCGGCCTTGAAGACCGTGTCGACGCTGTCGAGGATCGTCTGTGCCTGTCCGCGCTCCGGGTTCGAGGAGAAGAGCGCCGCCATGACGACCCCCTGGGCCATGAGCTGCATCTCGTTGGACACATGGAGGATTTCCTGATCGCGCCAGGCCGAGACGGAGGGTTCCGCTGTGGCCCGCATGGTCTCGATGTAATCCTTGACGTGTTCACGGTGCAGGGCCGGTTGCATCAGGCGGCGCCGCTGCAGGTGCGGTTTGCCTTCCGCGACCGGCAGGGGATCTCCGCCGAAAATCTTGAGTTTGTCGAAGAGCAGACCCTTGTTGAAGTGGTCGGACTTGCGGGTGAGCATCTCCTGGAGCAGCTCGAACGAGTTGATCACAGTGATCTTCTTCTTCGGGCCGATGACGAGTTGCACGATGGGCCCGTAGGTGCGAAGGCGTTGGACGTAGGCCAGGCGGTCCCTGAGGAGAGGCGCGGTGTGCCCGATGAGTGGTATCCGGCCGGGGGCGATCGGTGCAGTACGCAGGTCGGCAGTCATGTGCCCGTCTCTTTCACTCGCTTGTGGTTGGTGCGGTCCTTGGGCGTGATGGCGCTCCGCTCAGTTGCAACGGGTGCGCAGCATCTCCCGTGCGGCAAGCACCTCCGCCTCGATCACTGCGGTGGGCGCATACAGAGTCTTGTCGTGCCACAGGGCGGGGTGTCGGTGGCTGGGGTCCGAGGCGGCGCGCAGGTAGCTCTCGGCGAGGTCCAGGGCCCGGGTGTGCTGCGGTGTGGGGGTGGCGGCGTTCAGCAGGATTTTGACCGCGTATGCGGTCTCTTCGACGGTGCTGTCCCATACACCCCAGGAGCCGTCGGCGCGCTGAGTGTCAGCGGTCCACGCGGCAGCCGCCTGGACGGCCTTGGACGCGTCATGGCCGCCGTGCCGAGTAAGCCCGGTGACGCACCGCTCGGTGGCGTAGTAGGGGGAGGCATGCCATTTGTCGGTCCAGCGCCCATCGGGTTGCTGCCGGCCGATCAGCCAGTCGCTCAGCTTCGCCGCTCGGGGGCCGTATGTGGCCTCGGCCGTCGGGAAGCGCCGCAGGTAGCTCATGAGGGCCTGGAGGGCGTGGGCGTTCGCGGTGACCGATCCGGTGTCCTCGCCGATGTAGCAGTCGTAGTGGCTGCCGTTGTGGAACAGGTCCAGCGGTGCCGGGTCGTACGGCAGACCGACGAGCGAGGCAACCAGCACCGACATGGCGGTGTCATCGGCATCGGTCATGAGGCCGGGCGCGCCGCGCACACCTTCAGGATCGTAGATCTCCTCGGCCCACCCGCGGATGGCGGGAAGAGCGCCGGCGGGCAGGTGGGCGCGGGCGAGCGCGGCGGCGACCCAGAGCCGTTCGACCACGCGCAGGGGCGCGGCCTCGGGGAAGAGACCGTCGTAGCGCTGCGCCACTGCGGTGAGGTCGGCGACGGCCTGAGCGGTAGCGGCGGGTGACCGCGCTGCCCGTGCTGCGGTGGCGGCCGGCGAGCTGCCCAGCAGGCCTTCGATGTCGGGGACGAGGGTCGGCGGTATGTAGCTGTCCATGCCTTCGAACGTGTGGTGGAACTTGACGGGCAGGTTGTCCGCCGACTCGTACCGCTTGGCCACGGCAGCGGGTGCCGACCCGTGGAAACCGTCCGGAACCGGCAGCCGGAGGCCACCGAGACCTGGCATGCCCTCGTCGGCGGCGAGGGAGTCCAGCTTCTCGTTGATCTCGGCCACCAGGCTGGGTATGAGTATTTCCGCTGCGGCCGTGTCCGGCCACGCGCTCACCGGTGGCAGTGACCGCAGTACGTCGAGTCCCTTGTGCGCAGCGGTCGTGAGCCGGCCGGTGACCTCTGCGGATGTGGCGCCCCTTCGCAGGACCGCCAGTGCGGCCTCCACCGCGCTGAGTGTCGGCAGGAGCCGGTAGGGCAGCGGTCCCTCCCCCCAACTGCCGTCGGGTGCCTGCTGTTCCAGCAGGTACGTGATCCGCCGCGGTTCCCCGGGCAGCCATGGCGCTGCCGACAGGACGCGGGCCGTCTCGTACAGGGAGGGACCGACGCTTCCCCATCTGTCCTGGTCGATCTCGGCCACCAGGCTGGTGGCTCGTTCGGCGTAGGACGTGTCGATGGTCGTGCTGATGCTCATGGGGTGACTTCCTCCTCGGGGTGGTGATGACGGTGTCTGGCGATGCCTCATGTCTGCCTGGTTGTTGCGTCCAGGGCGAGCCGGCGCAGGGAGGCTGTGGCACTTCCCGGGAAGGGGGCGTTGTCCAGGGCGGCGAGGGCGGCCGCCCGTCGCGTGCTGATCATTTCCTCCACGGTCTGCCGGGCGCCGGTGGAGTTCAGGATCGTGCGGATCGCGGCGGCGTGTTCCTCGTCGAGGTCGCTTCGGCCGACGAGCTCGCGCAGCGTTCTCAGTTCGGTCGTGGAGGCGCGCTGGACCGCGAGCGCCATCAGGACGGTGGCCTTGCCCTCGCGCAGGTCATCCAGTATCGGTTTGCCCGTTTTGGCGGGATCACCGAAGACCCCGAGCAGGTCGTCCCGCAGCTGAAACGCTTCTCCAAGCGGTATGCCGAAGGCGGTGCAGGCATCGAGTACGGGCGGGGTGGCTCCGGCCACTGCCGCCCCTATATGCAGTGGCCGTTCTATGGTGTATTTAGCCGTTTTGTATCGAATGACGTGCAGGGCCGAATCCAGGTCGCCGGCAAGGCGGCCGGTGGACTGCAGGTCCAGGAGCTGGCCGTACATGACCTCGCTCCGCATTTCGGCCACCAGGGGCAGCACCTGTGCCAGCCGCTCCGGGCTGAGCTCCGCCGTGCGCAGGAGTTCGTCGGACCACACCAGGGCCAGGTCCCCGAGAAGGACGGCCGCGCCCAGACCGTGCGCCTGGGCCCTGCTTCCCGGGCCGCCGCTCTCGGTGTACGCGGTGGCCAGTGCGCGGTGGGCGGCCGGCCGGCCGCGGCGGATGTCGCTGTCATCCATCACGTCGTCGTGTACCAGGGCGAACACCTGGAAGAGTTCGAGGCTGGCAGCAGCGCGAACGGCAGCAGTCATGTCGCCTGTCGCTCCGGCGGCTTGCCATCCGTACAGACACAGCAGGGACCGCAGTCGTTTTCCGCCGGTCAGGAACCCGCGCAGGGCGGTGGTCAGGTAGAGGAGCTCGGCTCCTGGTGCAGCTCGTTCCTTGGTGTCCAGGAATCCGGTCAGAGCCGCACCCACCTCCTGTCGCAGGGAAGAGAGGTCGGGCAGCCCGGTGGGAAGAGTTTGCGTCACTGGCGGTTGATCCTCTTTCGTTCGAGAACCGTCGTTGCGGTTCCGTTCTTGCAGAGGACGGGGCCACGGACCCGCGTCTCGTTCCTGGGGCTGTCGCGGTGGTGCCGGCCGGCTCCCGGGCGGCACCACCGCGACACGACGTCCGACGGCAGGTGATACGGCTTCTACGCCTTGTCGCTGCCTGACGTCGGGGCCGGTGGTGTGTCCCGCTCACGGCGGGAGGGGCTCCGGCTCCAGGGAGTGGCCCCGTCGGCGTCGGGGGTCAGCGGGGTGAACCGGGCCGGGAGCGCGGTGAGTGTACGGTGCACAGCCCCGGGGCGGTACGTCAGCTGGTCGGCGGGAACGTTCAGTTCGATGTCCGGCAGGTAGGTCAGCAGCCTCTCGATGGCGGCGGTGGCGATCAACGTGGCGACGTCACGGGCGGGACACGCATGGGGCCCTGCAGCAAAGGCCAGGTGCGCCTTGTTCCCCGAGCGGTAGCCGTCCGCCGGTATGCCCGAGTGCGGGCAGGTGTTGGCGGCGGCGTAGGACACCATGACGGGCGAGCCCGCTGGAATGCGGGTGCCGTGGAAGGTCACGTCCTTCTTGGGGAAGTGGACGCTGTAGTTGGCCAGCGGCGCGTCGTGCCACAGCGCGTCATCGATGGCGTGCTGGATGGGCAGGCTCCCGGTGGTCAGGGTGCCGAAGTACCGGTCGTCACTGAGCATGCGGACGAGCGTGTTGGCGATCAGATTGCCCAGCGGCTCGTTCCCGGCACCGAGGGTGATGAGGATCTGATGGACGGCCTCCTCCTGGCTCAGCCCGTTGGGATGATCGATGAACCAGGAGGTCAGGTCGTGGCCGCGCTGCGCCGCCTTGGCCCGGTAGAGCGTTTCGAGGTAGGCGCCGAACGACTGCCCGCCCGCTGCCTGCGTCTCCGGATCGCCGTCCATCATCGCCTCCAGCGCCCACACGAGCCGCGGCCCCTCCTCGTCCGGCATACCGAACAGGGCGTTGAAGACCATCAGGGGCAGCTGCTGCGCGTACTGGCGGACGAGGTCGGCGGTCCCGGTATCAGCGAATTCCTGGAGCAGCGTGTCGGCGTAGCGGAACGTCAGGACACGCACATCGTTGGGGTCCAGGAGACTGAAGCTGTCCGTGATCACACGTCGCAGGTGTGCGTGTGCCTCGCCGTCGGCGAAGAACAGGCTCGGCCGCCACTCCACCAGGGGCCGGATCGGGCTGTCCTCCGGCACCTGCGGCAACCAGCTCCGGGTGTCCTTGGTCCACGTATCGGCGTCCTGGAGGAGATCGAGGGCGGCCCGGTAGTCGGTGACCAGGTGGACCACGAGACCGGGCGCCACCTCGGCTACGCCGACCGGCCCCTGCAACCGCAGCCGTTCATAGCTGCGCTGCGGGTTCGCGGCGTGCTCGGTCCCATGCAGGGACACAGGTGCTTCGGATGGTGTGAGTGTCACGAGGCTTCGACTCCGGCAACGGCTATGGAATGGGCAGTCAGCTGGACGAGGGCGTTGAGGCCGCCCTTCTTCTCTCGTGCGTCACAGGTGACCAGTGGGGTCTCCGGGGCAAGGTCGAGCTTCGAACGGATGAGCTCCAGGTCGTACTTGGGTGAGTCGGGGAAAACATTGACAGCGACGGCGTACGGCAAACCGCGCTCCTCGATGAGTTCCATCACCTCCCAGGAATCTTTGAGCCGCCGGGTGTCGACCAGGATGAGAGCACCGAGTGCTCCGTACGCGATGCCTTCCCACAGAGGCAGGAAGCGGCGCTGCCCGGGAGTTCCGTACAGGTACAGAACGATCTTGTCGCCCGGCAGGGTCAGCCGGCCGAAGTCGATGGCGACCGTAGTGGTGGTCTTGTCGCGCAGGACATCGTGGCTGAGGTCGTCAGTGGCGACCGCGGCGTTCGTCATGACCTCGTCGGTGTGCAGTGTCGGAATCTGCGACAGCGACCTGACCACCGTCGTCTTGCCGATACCGAGCGGGCCTGCGACGAGGATCTTGATCCTTCGGTGTTCCCCCTCAGGCAGGTAGACGGGAGGCGAGCTAGGCGGCAAGGAGAGCGTGGAGTCCACTCAGAACCTCTTCCAAGACTTGCTTCGACGGTCGGCCATCGTGTGACGCGCGCAGAGCGTCCGGAATGGGAACCGTGGCTTTTAACTGACCGTCAGTGACGAGTTGTTCGGCGAGCACCAGAGTCACGCTGACCGGGAGGCCGAGATAGCCGGCCAGTTCGACGACACTGAGAGAGCCGTCGGTGAGCAGCTCGACCACACGCCGGTGCACCGTCGTGTGGTAACTGGCGAGGGGCAGACCACTGGCACGCAGGGCCGCCAGCGAATCGAGGGTGCCCGAGAGGCCGGTGGTGGGACTGGTCCCGGTGGCCAGGTAGGCCGGAAGCAGACGTCGCTGTTCCTGGCCGCGGCTCATGACGCCCCGTCGCTGGTGCGGGCCGGAACGGACATGATCTGTTCCCCGAGTTTCATCGCCTGGCGGGCCATGGTGGCCGCGACCACCCCCATGGGCATGTCCTGATCGCCCGCTGCCGCGATCAGGGTGTTGGTTCCTTCGCCGACCGGCATGACCATGTAGATACCCTCATCGTTGTGTGAGGTGACGGTCTTGAGCGGAGTGCTTGGAGCTACTCCCAGAACACAGTTGGTGGCGGCACGGGAGGAGGAGTGCAAAGCGGCAGTCATCGCACCTATACCGTCTGCCTCGTCCTTGGTGAGGTTCTCGGATATGGCCTGGACCATCCCGTCGAGAGTCATGGTCAGGGCGTGCCGGACACCAGGAATTTCGGTGATGGGCTTCAGAACCCAGGCGGACGGGCCGGTCGCTTCGTGGGCTTCAGACAGGGTCACAGTGTTTACTCCGAATCGCTGACGGTCCGGCCGCTGGTGAGGCCACTTTGAAAATCTCCCCAGATGGCGCCGGCCTTCTCCGGGTCCAAGGGGCGAGGCGCCACGGCGGCGCCGTCATTGGTGGCTGTCGCCGAGAAACGACGGCGGCGCTGCGGCAGCTCCGCTGTGCCGCTCGGCGCGGGCGCGGGCGCGGGCGAGTCGGCAGCCGCGGGCCGCTTGTGGGCCTGGGGCGCCAGGGCGGGTTGGGGCGCCAGGACCGACGGAGGTGTGGCGTCTCCGTCCATCGAAGTCAGCAAGTTCTCGGGCACCGACACCACAGCACGCACCCCGCCATAGGGAGAGGAATTCTCAATGGAGACCCGGAGGCCGTAGTCGGCGACGAGGCGGCCGATGGCGGCGAAGCCCATAGACGGCGGATCGCCGAGCTCAAGGAGCATCACTTCACGCTGTTCACCAGAAATCAGACCTCGGCCGCGAGCGAGCGCCTCTGAAGTCATCCCCTTGCCGGCATCGTCGATCGTGATGCACACACTGCCGTTGCCGGTCTGGACCAAGCTGACGTCCACCATGAAGTCGTCACGCGAATGCTCCAGCGCGTTGGCCATCAGCTCGGCGCAGACCACAGCCACCGGCTCGGCTGCGCCCCCGACCACGCCGACGTCGGCAAGACCGGGCCGAGAAACGATGTTGATGCGTTCGAAGCCGCTCAGCCGGGATGACGCGCCACTGACGACCTCACCCACGTAGGTGTCCTTGCGGACGTGTCCCGGCCAGCCTCCGCACACAATGGCGGATCTCTGTGTGATGCGCAGGTTCTGCTCATTGAGGTGGTCGGAGTCAAGCAGGCTCTGCGTCAGACGGGGCGGCGCACTGAACTCGTGCTGAAGACCCACAATATTCGTCTGCAACCGGTAGGAAAGTGCCTGGGACTCCTGAGTCGCGCCGCGCAGGGCGGCCCGGGCAGCGGCGTCGATGCGGCGCCGTTCCTTGAGGGCGATGCCAGAAACGACTTCGAGCAGGTCATCAAGGAGCTGCGCGGCCTCGGACCCGGCGAGGTTCTTGTGCAGCAGTCCGGGGACGGGGTGATGAGAGCTGATCAGGTGCAACGCGAGCGCGGGGAGCCGCCGGGAGGCCAGGTGACGCAATTCGCCCAGAAGCTCCGCCTCGCGCGTGGTGACTTCTTGCGTGCGGGACTCTGCGGTCCGCCTGTTCTGCGCCTCGGATCGAGCGCTGACCTCGGCAGCCTGTGCACGGTAACCAGCGGCTTGCGCCTCCGCGGACAAGTCCTTGGCCCGTCGTATGTGGATGCGGCGCGAGCGCGCCAGGAGCAGCGCCCAGACTGCTAGAAGAAGGGACAAGACGCCGAGGGCAAGGGCGATTTTTGAGGCTGAGGTCACGGAGAGTGGTCCTAGGGGATCGGGGTCGAGCCTTCGAAGAACAGCGCAGCGGTTCGCTCCCCCGCAGGGGGCGAGTGCGGTCTCCGGAGGACTGGCGGACAGTAACGTGTGGCAGCTCGTGAACAGTGCGTGGACTGTTCACGCAGCGCAAAGAAGTGACACCGCAGACAGATGGCCACGTGGCCCGGACGGGCCTGGCGAATCGGCCGAGCCGGCTGAGTCTCCAACGGTGTGACCCCCCAGAGGGAACATCGGCCGTCCGGGCAGCTCACGCGCGACTCCTGGCCTTGGAAGCACTGATGTCCCATGAGGACGCCGAGCGCAGGCTACATCTACTGTTTCCCGCCATCGCACGCAGTCGACACGCGGCCTTGCCACTTCCTAACGCGTGATCAGCTTACTGGAGTTGATCTGTGCACGCAGCGTTCGTGCGCCCGTGCAATCACGAACAAGATGATCTTTACATCTCGGACTCGCCGCTCACAACAGCATGGGCAATGGAACTCTCCGGCAGCTCACCGGCGCACCATGACGCCGACCAGTGGCCCGACCCCATCCCCCTGCCCCAGGATTTACCCGTGACCGTGAAGGTTCCTCTGAAAGCGACCGCCCTCAACGCCGAGCGCATCGCCCGAATCGGACGCGAAGTCCATTCAGTCTGCTTCGAGTTCGACGCCGATGGCTTCGTGACGTCGGTGATGGCCGACCTTCCCCGGCCAGCGAGGGCCTGCACGCCCACCTTCCGGTCACCGGCCCCGACGCGCTCGACGTCCTGCTGCGCTCCCTCCCGCCGACGCCCGAGGCGGCCGGGGTGACCAACGACTTCGGCCTGCACCCCTACTCGCCCCACTCCGACTACGTCTCGCGCCACATCCGTACCGCCGAGCACCTGGACCAGGCACTCGCCACGCTTGCCGTCATGACGGGGTATTTCTCTGCCGAGCTTCCGGTGCGGCACTTTCTCGCCACATTCCCCGACGAGACGACGAAGGCCGTCGACGCGTGGGCCCGGGACGAGGACTTCCGGGTACGCCGGCTCGCGAGCGAGGCCACCCGGCCCCTGCTGCCCTGGGCCCCGCGCATCGCGTTCCCCTTCGACGCAGGCCTGCCCGTCCTCGAACAGCTCCACGACGACGCGCACCCCTACGTCCCTACCTCCGTGACCGCCTGGGCGACATCGCCGCCAGCGAGCCCGACGTTGTTCTGGACACCCTTCAGAGAAGGCCGCAGGCATCGCCCGCTGCGGCCGGTCCGTGTTGTCCGAAACCCCCTGAAGGAGTGATCCGCCCTGATCGAACGAGTTTGAGCCGCGACCGCCCAGAGCTCGCACGCCCCACCCCCGGCATGAGAACTCGCGTTCACCACATGCCCTCCGATCGGGCCGTGACGGGACCAGATCCACCGCGTTTTTAGAGCATCAGTGCCACATCGACGCCCAGACGGAGGACACGCCACCATGCACCCGACCCCCGCCCCCTTGCAGCAGCCTCCCGGGATCGAACGGCTGCCCGGCGTGATCACGCACACCGTTGACGACAATCGCACCTCAGCACGTCCGGATAAGGGGTGGGCGGCATGAGTGAGCCCACCGATGCATCAGCCAAGGTTCCGGGACCACGCACCACCTTCGCAGCGTCCCCCACCGCGCCGTCCGCCGGAGCGCCCGCACCCGCTCCCGAGCCGCAGATGCGATACGTCGACCTGACCGGCAGCCGCGAGGCAGCCGGCCGCTCGATCCGGATGCGCGACATGGCCCGACGCCTGCCGCAACTGGTGCGTCGCTCACTGGGCCTCGCCTGGCGCGTCGACCGCCGAGCAACCGTCGGCCTCCTGCTGTGCCAGACCATCACCGGCGTGATGCAGGCCCTGGGCCTGATCGCCATCGCCGGCACCCTGACCGCTCTCCTGCGCGACGGAGACGTGTACCACCGTCTCCTTCAGGCATGGCCTTCCGTCGCCCTGCTCGCCGGGGCGGCCGGCGTGCGTGCGCTCCTCGGAATCACCGTCAACTGGTTGTCCTCCCGGCTGGGCCCGCTGATGTCGCGCGAGGCCGAGCAGATGCTGCTGACCGGCTGCGCCGAGGTCGAGCTGTGCGCCTACGACGACCCCGACTTCAACCGGGACCGGGAGGCCGCCGACCGCGGCGCCCAGGTCACGGGCGACCTGATCAACGAGGGTCAGGACCTGATCGCGTCGGGCGCCGGTTTCCTCGCCGGGGCGATCGTGCTGACCGGCGTGCACTGGGTCCTTCTCCCACTCCTTGTCGCAGCCAGCCTGCCGCAGGCCCTGGCCCAGGTCAGCGCCGCGCGCGTGCGGTACCTGGCGAATCTGCGCAGCAATGGCGACAACCGAATGTTGTCGGTGCTGCGTTGGCACATCTTCACCCGCGAGGCAGCCGACCAGATCCGTGCCGGCACCATGGCCGGTTTCCTGTCCGGCCGGTACCGGCAGACCGTCGCCCGGATCAACCGCGAGGACCGGGCAGCGGCCGACAAGGGCGCCCGGATGTCCCTGATCGGCGCGGTGTGCGGAGGGCTGGGGTCGGCGGTCGTGTGGGGGGCGGTCGTGTGGCTGCTCGCAACCGGTCGGATCACCGTCGGGCATGCCGGCACGGCCGTCTTCGCCCTGCAGACGGTCGGCGTGTCGGTCCGCGGCCTGGTGGCCGTCGGCGCGCGCGCCGTACGCACGGGGCTGTACATGGACGACTGGACCGGCTTCCTGGACAAGGCAGGCGGCTTCCGTATGCGCCGGGGCCCACGCCGCCCCGAGCCGCCGAAGACGATCGAAGTCAAGACGGTCACCCACCGGTACGCCGGCAAGGACCGCGATGCGCTGTCCGACGTCTCCCTCACCCTGCGCCGTGGCGAGGTCACCGCGCTGGTGGGCTTCAACGGCTCCGGCAAGTCGACGCTGTCGAAGCTGGTCAGCGGTCTTTACCTGCCCACGGACGGACAGGTGCTGTGGGACGGCGTGCCCACCGGCGACGCCGACCCGCAGGCGCTGTGGCAGCAGGTCGCCCTCGTGCCGCAGGACTACGCGCACTGGCCGCTGACCGTGCGCGAGAACGTGACCCAGGGACAGCCCACGGCACGCGGCGACGCGGCGGTCCGCGAGGCATGCAAGGCGGCCGACGCCGACGAAGTCGTCGACAAGCTCGGCGCCGGCCTGGACACCCTCCTGGCCCGCGAGTGGCTCAACGGGGAGGAACTCAGCGGCGGCCAGTGGCAGCGCATCGCCCTGGCGAGAGCATTCTTCCGCCAGGCCGGTCTGCTGGTCCTCGACGAGCCGACAGCGAACCTGGATCCCCGCGCCGAGTACCGCATCTTCCAGCGGCTGAGGAGCCTCGCCCGGGACCGGGCGGTGCTGCTGGTGACCCACCGCATCACGAACGTCGCCATCGCCGACCGCATCGTGGTCCTCGACGAAGGCAGGATCGTCCAGGAGGGCACCTACACCCAGCTCTCCCAACAGCCAGGACTGTTTCAGCAGTTGCTGTCCTACCAGATCACGTCCGAGCCGGGCAGCGAGAAGCTGTAGGTTCCGCATTCTGATGGACACTGGCCATGTGAGATGGACAGCGATTGGGCATTTTCGCCGTTCGGTGGGCACTAGCTGCGGTGAGTAACTAACTACGGTCGCCCATATGGTCGTCCAGAGTCCAGTGCGATTCGGTAAGAAGAGTGCGCCGCCCACGGCATCGATCCGGTACGACGACACGTCGGTGCGCGAGGTCCCTTTCAGGGATCTGCGGTTGGCAGACTTCACCTGGTCGGTGCCGTGGCGGAGTTTTCGCTCCGTACACGGCCAGACGCACCACTCAGGGCGATACGTATCGGCGACGATGGCTGGGCCCGTCGTCTACGAGAGCCGGCTGGAGTTGGCCCGGCTGCTCCTGGCCGACATGGATCCTGCGGTACGTGGGATCTACGCTCAGCCGTGTCATCTGACGGCCCGGGTCGGAGATCGCCTTCGTCGCCATGTTCCGGATCTTCTGCTGGCCATGGCGTCGGGGACGGTGCGGGTGGTCAACGTCAAGCCGGCGGATCGGCTCGCCGATCCGAAGATCGTGGAGGCTCTGGCCTGGCCGGGGGAATTGATCGAGCGGCATGGCTGGGAGTACGAGATCTGGTCCGGGGCGGATCGTGTGCTCTTGGAGAACGTGCGTTTCCTGGCGGCATACCGCCGCCCCGGGGTGGTCCCCGAGGCCGAGATCGAGCGGGCTTGGCAGACGGTCCGTGACGGGGACCAACTCGCGGATGCTGAGCGCCGTCTGGCCGCCGGGCACCCCGACTACGAGGCACGACCACCACTGCTCGCTCTGGTGTGGTCAGGACGGCTGACCACCGATCTGTCCCGTCCGCTCAGCGGCGACTGGGTCCTGCGGAGGTCCGCGTGAACACTTGGACCACACCGCTTCGGACAGGCCTGCCGCTGACCTATGACGGCGAGCAGTTCACTATCGCGGAGATCGAAGGCCGCCGTATTCTCCTTCAGCGGATCTCGGCGGACGGCCGTCCCACGTGGCGGCAGATTGATCTGTCGGTGCTGATGGCCCATCCGTCCACCGAGTTCCTCGTGGAAACTCCTCCTGCACAGCCGGCGGCCGCAGCGATGCTGGGCGAGCTCAGCACCGCGGAGGACGACGCGCTCACCACCCGGTTACGGGGACAAGACCAAACCTGCGGCCCTGGTGGACGCCTATCCGGGGCTCGGCAAGAGCACGGCGGTGCGGGACTACGGCCGCAAGTTGTTCCGCAAGCAGGTCGCCCTGCGCGGAGAGACGACACCGAGCGGAGACCGCAGGATCCCGGTCATCTACATCGCGCTGAGCGGGAACACGCAGATCCGCGGTCTGAACGCGGCGATTTGCCGCTTCTACGGGCTGCCGACGTCCGGGAACGCCGACACCCTGGCCGAGCGGGCCGTGGACGCTGTGCTGTCCTTGAAGACAGCCGCGATCATCATCGACGACATCCACTTCCTCGCCGGGGCAAACTCCAACTCGGTCCGCATGGCGAACCAATTGAAGTACCTGGCGAACGTCTTCCCGGTCACCCTGATCTACGTCGGCGTCGGTGTCCAGCAGCGCGGCGTCCTGCGCGAGGGCTTCTCCGGCAAGCAGACCGAGCTCGCCCAGTTCGGACGCCGCACCACCCCGCTGACGCTGCCGCCGTTCCAGATCGAGGACGACGAGGGCCGCCGGCACTGGCAGACCCTGCTCAAGACGATCGAGCAGAAACTCGTCTTGGCGGAGAAGTACCCCGGGATGCTCGCCCGGGACCTTTCGGACTACCTCTACGCCCGCTCCACCGGGCACTTCGTCTCCCTCATGACGCTGATCAACCGCGGCTGCCTGCGCGCGATCCGCTCCGGCCGCGAACGCCTCGACCAGGAGCTGATGGACCAGGTGAAGAACGACGCCGCCGCAGAGGAAGCCCGCAAGGAACTCGAAGCCGCGGTCGAAGCTGGCCTGCTCACCACTCGCCCGACGTCCCTGGCTGAGCGCCGCAGGAAGTCGGCATGACGCGGTGGACCGACGAGCGGATCCCGCTGTGGGTTCCGCCTGTCGAGGGCGAAGCCCTCGACAGGCGGATCGAGGCATACGCCCGCCGGCTGGCCGTCAGCGGTGGAGAGTTCACCCGGTTTCTCGGGCTGCCCGGGGCGGACCCGAGGTTCATGGTCCGCAGGCTGACCGACGCAGAATGCGACACACTCGCCCGACGCACCGGGCTCACGCCCGAAGCGTTGGCCGCGATGACGCTCGACCGGTTCGACGGTGTCACCGTGGCCATCGACCCGGACAAACGCACCATGGGCAGACCTCCGGCCTGGCGGCACTACGGCTCACGCAGCCGGTTCTGTCCCGCCTGCCTGGCCGACAACCACGGGCGGTGGCCGCTGGCCTGGCGGCTGCCGTGGTCGTTCGCCTGTGTCCGCCATGAGCTGCTGCTTTGTGACTACTGCCCGGCCTGCGGGCATCATCCGCCGGTCAGCACCCGGGGACGGGGCAGACCGTCGTCTTCCGGCGTCTGCCTGCACGCGACCGAAACCGGACGTGCCATCCGCTGCGGATACCCGCTTACCGAGTCTCCCGCCCCGGCTCTGCGGCCTGACGGGGCGGTCCTGGCCGCTCAACTCGCCGTCAGCCGCGAAGTCCTGGACGCATCGGTGGCAGAGGAAGCTCGCACCCGCGGACAGGAACTCTACGTCCTCGCCCGAAGGGCGCTGCGCGGCATCCGCGAACTTCCCTCCGCTCCATCAGTGGTCACCTCGATCCTGGACGACTGCGGCGGCGCTCTGTCCGCCCTGGCCGTCCTGGCCGTCCGCGACGAGGCCAGCGACGCCCACAACACCGCCGTCGGCACCGCAGTGGCCGTGATCGCAACCGGCCCTGGTCATCCAGCCTGCGACGAGGTCTTCGCCTGGCTGATGTCCACCGACCGCCCACGGATCCCCCGAAGCAACTACGCCACCAGCAAGATTTCCGAGTGGCTGCCCGCCGGGCCCCGCGTGGTCAACCGCATGCTCTCGGCCGCTGACTCCGAGCTCACCTTCATCGCCCGCCTGCGCTACGGCACCGCCACCCCCGCCCCGTGCTGGCCCGACCGCAGTGACGAAGACGTACGCCACCGGGCATCAAAGCTGCCCGCCATGATCTGGCCGTCCTGGGCCTTCCGCCTCCTGCCCGTCAATACCGACGCCCCCGTCGCCGGGTTCCGGCGGGCATGCTCCTCTCTGATGCTGCTGCCCGGCACGGACTGGGACTACCTGCAAACGGCATCGCTCTTGAGCAATACCAGTCCCAAGAGCAACCGCCGGGCACTGGACGCGGCCGTGGCGCTCGCGGGGGCCGAAACCCTGGTTATGGTCCTGCCTGCGTTGGCCAAGGCTCTGGATAGTCATCCCGTCCCGATCGACTATGACCGCCGTCGCAGACTCTTCAGCCCCGACAGCGTCGCCTTCGATCACAACGCCTACCAGGCGCTCTGCCAGCGCCACGGCTGGCGGTCCCATGCCCCTATCCGGATCCAACGCCTGCGCTGGCAGCTGGCACGCCTGCTATTGGGGGCCGAGCCCGGCGCCGCCTCGCGCACTCCCATCGGGCACCTGACTTTCCACTACCGGCTCCATCCCGACCTCCATGAACTCCTGCATGAGCAGGCAGCCGCGAATCTGGAATCCCACGGCATCAACGAGCCTGTGTCCTGGGAGCCCCCACCAACTTGGGTCACGGATCTCAGCCTTCCGCCCGGCCCCGAGACGATCAACCGCAACCAGCTCGCGCAGCATGCCGCGAACGGACCAGAGCCTGCCGAGCTCGCCCGCCTGCTCGACCTGAACGACGCCCATCTCCTCCTTGCCGTCGAGACCCTGGGCACCACCGCACCGCAGCCCGTCCAGCAGCGGCCACCCATCCCAGGTCGACGCCTCCCGCGTCGGGGAGTCCTGGCCCCACGGAGCCTCAAACGGCTCTATCAGGAACAGCAGTTACTCCAGCAGCAGATCGCCGAGCTGGCAGGTTGCAGCGCCAGCACCGTCGGGCACGCACTCGACGAAGCAGGCGTCCCGACCCGCGGACGCCGCCCAGCCGGCTACCTCAAGAAGATCATCTCTCGCGCCTGGCTGGAGAAGGAGTACCACCACAAGGGGCGCTCTTCACCAGACATCGCGCGCGAACTCGGCGTTCGCAAAGGCGACGTGATGCGACTCGTGAGCAAATGGGGCATCCCTCGGCATCCCACCGGACACTTCACCAACCCCTTTGCATCGTTCGACACCGAGCTGTCCCCCGCGATGCACGCCGTCAGCCGGACGAAGAACTGCATCCAGCGCCTGCAGCACCTCACGGTGGCCTCCAGACACCGCACGCTTCAGAACGCCGCTGCCGAACCAGGAGTGACCTGGGGAACTCTCAACTACCAACTGAAGCGGATCGAGGAGACCGTGGGCTTCACCATCATCGCCACCGGACGGTCCCGGCCTCTCACCATCACGGAAGACGGACATCGCTCTTTTGACGAAGCCGTTCGCCTCCTCTCCCTGCTCGATGACCGCGCACCCTGACCGCTGCACAAGGCCAGAAGCAGGAGGATGCTCAATCCCGGATGACGCGATCAGTGCGCGCTGCCCTCGGACTGCGAAGGTCTGGACTGGCTCTCCCCATCTGATGCGGACAGCGGGTCAGTCCATCGCAGGCGATGAGGACACGCGAGGCACTGCGGAATTAGGGTCGAAGCCTGCGAACACCAGTCCAATGACGAAACCCGCCACCTCCTCCAGCTGGCGGACGCGATCCAGCGCCCCAAGAATCGCCGGCGTCCCGCCGACGTCACGCACCAACTCGCCGACGACACGCAGTGCCGCAGAATCGTCGCCGCACATCGCCACAGTCACGCTTGAGGGGCCACCGGCGGGAGAGTTCGTCCACTGACCAGCGGGAAAGAGGTGGAATGCCTTGACGACATGAGCTCCTGGAGCAAGTCCTGCGATCCGCCTCGCCATCGACTCGCCGTGCTCAGTGAGCAGAACGCCGACACCATGCGCGACAGCGTTCGTGGGATCGATCAACGGCACCCCCTCAAGCAAACCGTCGGACGCGCCCGCCAGTCCCAGCATGTCCTCGACGCCGTCCCAGGACACGGCGAGCAGCACCGCGTCGCGCCCGATGGCCGCCTCGCGCGGCGCGACGGCGAGGACTCCGTGGCCCAGCCGCTCAGCGAGCTTCTCCGCCTTGACCTGCGACCGCCCGCCGATCACCACCTCGTGCCCTGCGCGTGACCAGCCCTCGCCCAGGGCCGCCGCCAGTGTCCCTGTTCCCAGGATCCCGATGCGCATCGTTGCTTCCTCTCAAGTGGCAGTCAGTTGGGCAGTCACATTAAGGAAGGCGTCACGCACCGATCGGTGCGTGACGACCGGGCGATGATGGGCGACGAGATGACTGATCACGAAGGCCCCTGCTACGAGTTGGTCGCTGACTGCCGTCTGCGCGCGGCCACCGATCTCTTCGCCCACACCTGGGATCCCGTTGTGCTGGCGGCTCTTCGCACGGGCTCGCGCCGACGGCGCGAGCTGCGCGCCGTGATCGGCGGCATCAGCGACAAGGTCCTGACCGACACCTTGCATCGGTTGGTCTCCAACGGCCTGGTCGACCGCCATGCACATGCCGAAGCGCCACCTCGCGTCGAGTACAGCCTGACAAGTTTGGGGCAGAGCCTCGTCGAGGGGCCCATGATGGCGCTCGGACGCTGGGCAATCGAGCACAGTGACGAGCTTCTCGAAGCCCAGGAGAACGCGGCACGGAGAACACCGGACCCGGCGGTGGCCCCATCACAAACGCAACGAGCCTGATGAATGCCCTCTGGCAGATCTTACTGGCGTTCCCGCAGGTCAAACCAGCACGAGGCACTGCTCGACCTACTCGACAACGAGCACGTCCTGGAAACCCAGTTGCCCGATCCAAACGCCGCTGACAATGTCCCAGCCATGCCTGCGTTCTCCGCGCACGACGGGACCAAGCTCGCCTACCACGTGTTCGGGGACGGCCCTCCGGTGGTCTGCCTGCCCGGAGGACCGACGGATTCCGCATACCTCAGCGACCTCGGCGACGCCGACCGGTTCGTGGCGACCACCACAGCGTTCCTGGGACACGCCACCGCCCCGTCGTCATAGCCCCAGGCGTTGAAGTTCCCTGGGCGAAACCAGGTGACACAACGGAAAGTAACCGCCCTCGCCGACCACCAGGGACCGGATTGCTCACCATGAACCGACACGGTCAGTGTCAACAACACCCGGATTCCGGCGTTTCCGCGGGATCCAGTGCCAACGATCAAGGGGAACCTACAGAAGCGCGACACCCCCGCATGAGCGGCCCCGACGCCACCTCATCATGTCCTGCCGAAGCGGCCGTGGACCTCCCCGCCCCTCCCACGCCTTCCCGAGGTGATCACGTGCCGCTCACGCGTTCCCACATATGCGCGACCGCCGAGTGAGGTGACACTATCGGGTGGCGTCCGTGGTGTTGAAGCATGCCATGTGAGGAGGTCGCGTCTCTTTGGGCAGTCAGCTGCGCCTGAATCGCATCCCGGGTGCCATCAGCAACCAGGGCTTGATCAAGTTCCGTGGGTGTCCAGGTTGTACGTGATGCCCAGGACGGGGAGAGCTCGTTCTGGGTCGTCACGGATCGCCCGAATGGTTTTGGCGAGGTTGTCGGCCCCGAGGATGTTCGGCACGCCGATGACGAGTTTCGGAGGGCGGCCATGCGCGGGGTGCGGCCCCGGTGTGCACGGTGGCGGCGTCCTCATTGAAGGTGGCCATGCCGGGATGAGCCGAACCCTTCAGAGTCTTGCCGTCTACTTCGTCGATGCTCCCGGCGCCGGAGACGACCGCGCAGGTGCACGCCAGCAGGATCGCTGTCAGTGAATACCACCGGCCCCGCCGCGAGCGCGGGTCGGGACCGAGTCGAAGTAGGAACGCAGGTCAGCGACCTGGCCGGGACAGCGGGGTCCGGGAAGAGGTGAGGCCCCTGGTAAATGGGTCGTCGGCCAGGATCAACCTGTCCATCCGGAGCTTCACGTGCTTGTCTACCCATCAGGGACTGACCTGTCCAGCTCGGCCATCGCTCTCCGCCAGTTGGGCGGACGATTTACCGGCACGCGTAACCCGGCTGACACAGTGAGTGGTGCAACGCTCGTTCAGAGTGCTTGACGGATTGCATTTGCCAAGTCGGCTGCCGTTGTGGGAGCGATACGGGGCTTGTCAATGAGAGCGGTGTCGACGACTGCGGCGAGTCGGCGCGGCAGCGTGGACAGTCGGTCGCGTACGGGTATCGGCGACTCGTGCAGGACAACGTCGACCGGATCGGCGTCGGCGGGGAAGTCGCGCGGCGGCGAACCGGTGAGCATCCAGTACAGGCTGGCCGCCGTGGCCCACAGATCGACTTCGGGCCGTGCGTACTTGAAGTCGACGACCTGGCCGCGCGGCATGAAAGCCAGGGTGCCGCCCATAGCGCCGGTGAGGGTGTGGCCGGACAGGCCAGCGCTGTCGAACGCCTTGGACAGGCCGAAGTCGGCGATTTTGACGGTCGCGTGGTTCCTGGAGCCGGTGAGCAGGAGGTTCTGCGGTTTGATGTCACGGTGCACCAGTCCCCGGTGCACCGCTGAGGTCCCGTCAGCAAGCCGTACGGGCACCTCCGCGGTATGCGCGTAGTGCAGTCCGCGGAGCGCCTGGAGGGTCACGCCCACCGCTTGGTCGACGCTCAGCCTGCCGCCGGCTTGGGCTGCGAGGTCGGCGACGCTGCCCAGACGGCAGTACTCGCAGGTGAAGTAGAAGGTGTTGCCGTGCGCGCCGCCGCCGTGGAAGGCGACGACGTTGGGGTGGCGCAGGGCGCGCGTACAGGCGAACTCCCGCAGGAAGCCGTCACGGGCGGCGGGGTCGACGGCGCCGTAAGCCAGCAGGGTCTTGAGGGCGAGGAGTTCCCCGGTCTGCTCGTCCCGGGCGAGGTGGACGACGCCCTGTCCGCCGCGGCCGAGTTCCTGGAGGAGGCGGTAGCCGCGGATGCCGGCGACGCCGGGTTCTCCGGCCTCGGCCGCGGCCATGAGTGCATGCACGGCGTCGACGGGGTCTCGTGCCTCGGCGAACGCGGTCTCAGGTTCCGCCGCCTGGACGGAGACCCGCAGCACCGCGCCGCCGACGCCGATCTCGTCACCGTCGGCCAGGTCCCGCCCGGCCGGACCGGGCGCCACTCGCTCGCCGTTGACGTACGTGCCGTTGCGGCTGCCGAGGTCCCGTACCCGCACCTGCGGGGGGTTGACGTCGAGCATGCAGTGGTGCCGGGAGGCCCCCTTCTCCGTTCCGGCCAGCCGGATACCGCATTCGCGAGCCCGGCCGACCAGGCACGTCGTGCGGTCGCCGAAGACGTACGCAGTGGCCGCCGGCGCACCGTGCAGGGTCAGGGTGACGGAGGACGGCATGTCACCACTCGTAGTCCCAGTCGAGTTCCAGGCAGCGCACGTAGTCGAGTTCGGCCACCAGCAGCCGACGGGCGTCGGCGCTGAGGGCGAGGCCGAAGACCTGGCCCCGGTGTCCTTCAAGGACGCGCAGCCGCAGCCCCTGGTCCAGGTCCCACAGGTGCACGTCCTCGTCCGCGAGGCCGCAAACGGCGAACCGACCGTCCAAGGTGAGGACGACGGTGTTGATCAGGCCCGGGTCGGGGATCTCGCGGAGCACGCGGCCCGTCGCCGGGTCGAGGACGACCAGCGTCCCGTACCCGGCGATCACCGCACGCCGGCCGTCCGCGGAGACCTGAAGCGTCGCGATGTTGTACGGGCCCTCCACCGAGTAGATCCTGCGACCGCTCGCGGCGTCGTAGGCGTGCACGCCGAACTGGCCGTACTCCAGAAGGCTTCGGCCGTCCGGAGCGAAGCGCAGGTTCGCCCCGCCCGGGCGCCCGATGTGCCGCCACAGACGCCGGCCCGACGCCAGGTCCCAGCCGCAGAGCTCGTCCAGGTCCGAGCGCCGCCGTCGGTCCTCCTCGGCGCCGGTGAAGGCGTTCGACGCCCCGTACCGACGGTCGGGGCTGATCGCGACGGCGCCCACCGGCCCCTGGTGGCCTCGGAAGCCGGAGGACGGCTCCGCGTACCGTTGCTGCCGCTGCACGTCGTCGACGTCCCAGAGGCACAGCGTTCCGCTGTCCTCGCCGGTCAGCAGCCAGGCGCGGTCATGGGTCAGGGCCACGGCCCGGATGTCGTCACGCTCCAACAGGACGGTCCGGTCGTCCCTCAGATCGAGCAGGGCCGCCTCTGACCGGCCCGGGACGACCGCTGCGGCGCCGTCGCCCGTCATCAACGGAGCCGCGGCAGCTGTGACCATCGAGGCGATCATGCGGTTGCGCCGGGCGTCGGCGGCGTCGCACAGCAGGAACCGGTCCGGGAACAGCCCGGCGAGGAACACGCTCGTGTCCCCGACGAAGGCCATCGCCGAGGGACTGCCGAGACGCCCGGTGAAGTCGAACGTCTGCCAGGCACCGAGCAATCCTGTGCGCCGCCCGTGCCGCCCGAGCGCGCTCCAGACGTGGAGCAGTTCGGGATTGCGTGCGTGGCCCGGCACGGCCCGCGCGGTGCGCAGGCAGGCGGCCGACTGCGCGTAGCGGCCTTCCTCGAAGAGCCGCTCGCCCTCACGCATCGCCGCCCGGAACCGCCCGGCGTGATCGGTCAGTTCACCGGCGGCCCGGGGCCGGGCGTACGCCCACGGCGCGCGGTAGCGCGGGACCGGCAGGGGCTGCACCCTGATCCGCCCGTCGAACACGGCCAGCACGGCACGGCTGCCGTCGCCGCTCACCGCGAGGTGGAACGTGTGCCGGGACATGCCGTCGTCGAACGTACGCAGGCAGCGGCCGGTCGCCGTCTGCACCGCCCGGAGCGGCTGACCGCCTCCGACGACGGCCAGCGAGCCGTCGGGCGTCAGCGCGAGCGCCGAGACGTCCGTCACGTCGTGGGGCACCTGCGCGGCGATCCGACCCGTCGTCACGTTCCACAGCACCATCGGCCCGTGCCACACCTGCAGGGCGTACCGTGCGCCCGGGGCCACTGCGGCCCTTCGCACGAAGCCGCCCCACGCCGAGGGCTGCTGACCGGACTGCCGCGGCTCGGTGAGAACGGCCCGGCACACACCCGCACCCGCATCCCACAGGCGGATCGTCGTCTCTCCCAGGCCGCCTGCGGTCACGGCGATGCCGCCGCCGTCACCGAGCTCCAGCGCGGTCATGCGTTCCGTCCCGCTCGGGACCGGGCCCAGAAGCCCTCCCGTGTCCAGGTGCCAGAACCACAGGTTGCCGTCCGCGTGCGCGGTGGCGCCGACCGACCCGTCAGCGCTGAGCGCGACCGAGGTGACGCCCTCGGCGACCGGGCCCGTCGGCAGGGGCAGCCGCTCGCCGCGAGCGAGGTCCCACGCCTCCGGCAGACCCTGCTCGCGGCCGACCAGGCCGATCCGCCCCTCGCTGTCCACCGCGACTGCCACGACGTGCGAGCCCCCGGACGTCAGCTCCCGCAGGCAGCGTCCGCTTCCCGCCTCCCACAGCCGTAGAACCCCCTGGTAGTCGCCGGATAGCACCAGGCCCCCGTCGGCCGTCACCGCCACGGCGCTCACGACCCCCTCGTGGCCGGCCAGGACCACCGGGCGAGCCCCCGGATCACGTGCCAACTCCGCCAGCGCTTCCGCGGTTTCGGCCGGTTCCGGTTCCCCCGGGGCCACTGGGCGGAGGAGTTCCGCGGCGCGTTCGCGGTCGTCGCGCTCCAAGTGGACCAGACCGATCAGCCGCGCGCCCAGGGCGTCGTCGCCGCCGATCTCACGGGCGGACGTCAGTTCGGCGACGAGTTCCGCATCGGTCTTCCGAGCGTCGCGCCACCGGTGCAGACCGAAGTTGAAGGTGGTGATCAGGCTGTGCGGGTCCGCCGTCATTGCCTCCCGCCACCGCTCCTCGGCCTCCTCGGTGCGCCCGAGGTCGAGCAGGGACAGCGCCTGGTTGGAGAGCCCGTCCGCCAGCAGCGCGGCCGCCTCCGGGACCGGCCGCGGGTACGGTGTGCCGAGCACGTCGCCGTACACCTCGCTCAGGACGCCGGCGACCTCGTCCAGTCGGGACGGCCGCGCCGTGACGGCGGTCATGAAGCACTGGCGCAGCAGCCCCGCGACGGCCGGAGGCAGGGGCGGCACCCGCGGATCCTCCGGGCCGCCGGCCATCAACCCGTCGAGTGCCTCGGCGGCGGCCTGGCCGTAGTCGGTCGGCCGGCGGCCGGTGAACATCTCCAGCACCGTCAGCGCCCACGACCACACGTCCGTCGCGGGCGTCAGCCGGATCTCCCGGCGCCCGGCAGCGGCGAGTGCCTGCTCCGGTGAGCAGTACGGCCGCGTCATGCCGCCGAAGGTGACACCGGACGCGGTCGTCCCGTCGGCGTCCGGCGCGCGCGCCCCGGCCAGCCCGAAGTCGGTGACCTTGGCGATTCCGTCGGGTTCGAGCATGACGTTGGCGGGCTTGACGTCCTGGTGGACCAGGCCGGTGTCGTGGGCGTGCTGGAGGCCCCACGCCGTCTGGACGGCGACGTCGAGGACGCGCGCGAGGGCAGCCCGGGATCCGCCCTCGTAGAGGCGGCCGCCGGCAACCGCCTCGGCGAGGTCGCCGCCGTCCACCCACTCGGCGAAAACCCGGGGCACACCGCCGACGGTGCGGACGTAGGCGCAGTTGACGGTGTGCGGGTGCAGGCCCAGGCCCACCCAAGTGCCCGCCTCGGCCTCGAACCGGCGCCTGCCCTCCGGCGAGGCGACCCGCTCCGGCCGGGGCGTCTTGACCGCGAGGTCCACGTTCCAGCCCAGGTGCCGGACCCGCTGGACCGTCCCCATGCCGCCGCTTCGCACATCGTCGAGCACCTCGTACAGGTCGAGAACCACCTCGCCGGGCTGCCAGACCGTGGACGCCATCGCCGCGCCGTCAGTCGGCCAGGGCCACGTACAGGGGGCTGCCGAGCAGTACCCGCATGCCGGGGCGGGCGTCGAGTTCGGGGTACGGGCTGGGGCCGGTCAGCAGGCGCCGGGCGACGAACTCCACGGTCTGCCGGGGGCCGCGCAGCAGCCGCCCCGCGGTGTGCACCCAGGCCAGGGAGGGCTGGTCGGCGGGCATCTCGACACCGTCGGCCGACAACGCCGAGGCCAGACCGGCCAGGAGCGTCGGCACCGAGGACGGCGCGAAGTCCTGGGCCTGCGGCGCGCTCGAACCGAGGACGTGGCTGCCGGCTCCGCCGAGACCGAGGATCGTCTGCTCGGTCCGGCCGCCGAAGTACACCAGCGCCCCGCCGCTCGCGCCGGGCAGTAGCCCCCACTGCATGGGCAGCCTGCCGCGGAAGTACGGTCCCGGCTCGTCCACCGATCCCGTCTGCCCGCTCTCGTCCAGGTGCCGCAGGACGCGCTCCAAC
Organism: Streptomyces sp. NPDC058051; assembly: GCF_042885475.1. Taxonomy (NCBI): domain Bacteria; kingdom Bacillati; phylum Actinomycetota; class Actinomycetes; order Kitasatosporales; family Streptomycetaceae; genus Streptomyces; species Streptomyces sp. NPDC058051. The sequence continues at coordinate 608,576 of NZ_JBHVRW010000001.1, read as the reverse complement.
TTGGCCGTCCGGTCGGGCGCAGGTGCTTCGACGCTGCGCCTGACGTTGAACAGCTTGAGACTCAGGCCGGCTTCGGTGGTGCTCCGTCGTTCGAAAGCGGGGTCGACCTGCGCGAGCAGCATGTCGACCTTGGCGTCACTGATATACAGGTAGTAGCGCACCGTCACCTTCATAGGCTATCGCGCCGCGGCCTCACGGATCCCGGTCTCGTCCATCAAGTTCCAGAAATACCCCGTCCATCAGCTCCAGCCCAAAGCTTGACTCCAAAGGGCTCGGCTCATCCCGGCACGGCCCGTCGTCACCTGCTGTCGGCCGTCAGCCACGGCACCGTCGTGACGCTCGCCCAGGCTGAGGTCCGGGACGACTCAGAACGAGCACTCCCCGTCCTGGGCATTACCTACAGCCTGGACACCCACGGCACTTGATCAAGCCCTGGTCAGCGACGGCCGTCCTTCCTTCCGCATTGCGGGACAGAAGGACGGCCGTCGGTCAGCGGGCACGTGCCCGGCTGGTGGTCACGTCGATGGTGACCATCGCGGGCACCCGGCCGCGCAGCTCGGCCAGGCGCCGCCCGGTCGGACGCACCACGATCAGCCGGCCGGTCGGGCGGAGCACTCGGTGGAACTCGGCTGGGTTGCGGGGTGCGAACACGTCCACTGCGGACGTGTTTGCAGTTCTCGTGCCGTGTCCGGAACGAGATGTCGGGGCGGTACTCCGAAGACGCTCCGGGAGCGCACTTTCCACGAGCTGACTCCCGCCTCCCGGACAGCTGCGTGAACCGAGGAGCTGCGCCGGGCCGGCGCATGGTCTGTGGCTCGTGCGAGCTACGCGCAGGTGTCCACCCTGCGGTGACGATTCCGGGCCGCCGGATCCGTAGCGTTCGAGCCCAGTCGCGGTGCTCCGTCCGCGTGTCCGGCTTCCTCGGCTTCCTGACATCGGTTCTTGCGGTGCTTGTCTATGGGTGGGTGGTGCGACGGACCGAGCGCCGCCCGGCCACGGAGGTGTCCCGGGAAGGCGCAGGGGCCGCCGTCGGCCGTGGGGTGTTGATGGGCGTCGCATTGTTCGGGGCCGTCATCGCGAACATCGCCTTCCTCGGGGACTACGAGGTCAACGGTCTGGGCTCGGTTACGGGGGCGGTGGGGCTGTTCGGCTTCATGGCCGCCGCCGCCGTGAGGGAGGAACTACTGTTCCGCGGCATCCTGTTCCGGATCATGGAGGAACGCGTCGGCACGTGGATCGCGCCGGCACTGACCGGCACACTGTTCGGCCTGTCGCACCTGCTCAACCCGCACGCCGGCTTGTGGGGCGCCATCGCCATCGCGATCGAGGCCGGCGGCATGCTCGGCACCGCGTATGCGGCCACCCGCAAGCTGTGGGTGCCGATCGGTCTGCACTTCGGCTGGAACTTCGCCGCATCCGGCATCTTCAGCACCGTGGTTTCGGGCACCAACGCCCAGCAGGGAATACTGGACTCCGCGACATCGGGCCCGCAGCTGATAACCGGTGGTGACTTCGGCCCGGAGGGAAGTCTGTTCTCGGTAGTGTTCGGCGTGGTGTTGACGGTCGTGTTCATGTGGCTGGCCCGTCGGCGTGGCCATCTGGTGCCCCGCCGTCGGCACGCCGACCGGGTCGAGGCCACCACTACACTTTCCCGGTGACCAATCTTCGGCGGGTTCCGGAGCTGTGGCGCCGGTTCGACGTCACAGTCCGCGATCTCTTCCTCGGGCTGCTGCTCCTCGCCGCGTCGCTCTTGCCGGTGTTCCACCGGCACGGGACGCAGCTCGGCGGCATGCCGGCCCACCCCTTCGACGCGCTGGCCGCCGTGACAGTCGCCCTTGAGTGTCTCCCGCTCGCCATGCGCCGGCGGTGGCCGGTCGTCTGTCTCGCCCTGGTGTCGCTCGGCTTCGCCGTCGATCAGCTCCGCGGCTATCACCTGCCCGCGGGCGCCGCGCTGCTCATCGCGTTGCTGAGCGGGGGGTCGCATCTGGAGCGGCACCGGCGCGCCACCGTGCTCCTCCTCTCCGCGGCGTACGTGCCGCTGGCGGTCACGCTCTTCCGGCTCGGTTCGGGCGAGCCGCCGGGCGAGTTCGTGACGTTCTACCTGGCGCTGGCCCTCGCCTGGGGCGCCGGGGCGTGGCTGCGCTCCACTCGTGCCGCGGAGGCGGAACGTCGCCGCCGCGTCGCCGAGGACATGCGCGTCGCCGAACGCGCCCGCATCGCCCGCGAGCTCCACGACATCGTGACCCATCACGTGACGGCGATGGTCGTGCAGGTCGAGGCGGCACGCTATCTGACCGCCTCGCCCGATCGCCTCGACCAGACCCTGACCACCGTCGCCGAGACCGGCCGACGGGCCATCACCGACCTGCGGCACCTGCTCGACCTGCTCAACCCCGACCACGGCACCGAGGCCAGGACGCCGACCGTCGGCAGACTTCTCACGCTCGTTGAGCAGTCCCGCCGGGCCGGGCAGCCGGTGGAGTTCACCGAGGAGGGCACGCCGGCGGAGCCGACCGGCAGCGCCGGCCTCGTGGCCTACCGGGTCGTACAGGAAGCCCTGACGAACGCCCTCAAGTACGCCCACGGCAGCCGCACCTCGGTCCAGGTGCAGCACGGCGAAAGGGAGATCACCGTGGAGGTCGACACGGACGGTTCCGGCTCGCAGGCCCGGATCCCCAGCGGGAGCGGGCGGGGCCTCGCCGGTCTCCGCGAGCGGGTCGACGTCCTGGGCGGCGAATTCAGCGCGGACCGGCGGCCGGGCGGCGGCTTCGTCGTGCGCGCACGCATACCCGCGGGGAGCCCGTCGTGACCGCGCCGATCCGGGTCCTGGTCTGCGACGACCAGATTCTGGTCCGCACCGGGCTGGCGACGATCATCGACGCCCAGCCCGACCTTGAAGTGGCGGGCGAGTGCGGGGACGGGCAGTCCGGGGTCGACCTCGCCGGCCGGCTGCGCCCCGATGTCGTGGTGATGGACATACGCATGCCGGTGCTCGACGGCATCGAGGCCACCCGCCTGCTGGCCGGTGCCGGGGTGCCTCATCCCGTCAAGGTGCTCGTGGTGACAACGTTCAACCTGGACGAGTACGTCTACGAGGCACTGCGTGCAGGGGCGAGCGGGTTCCTGCTCAAGGACGCACCTCCGGCCCAACTGCTCCACGGAATCAGGACCGTGGCCATGGGCGCGGCCCTGCTGGACCCCGAGGTGACACGCCAGCTCGTGGGCAGGTACGCCGCCCGGATCCGGCCCACCAAGGGCACTCCGCACGACATCCCGCTGACCCCCCGCGAACTGGAGGTCCTCCGCCTCATCGCAGCCGGCCTCTCCAACAGCGAAATCGCCGGAACCCTTGTGATAAGCCAGGAGACCGTCAAAACCTTCGTGTCACGCATCCTCACCAAACTCGGACTCCGCGACCGCGTCCAAGCAGTCGTCTACGCCTACCGCCAGGGCCTGGTGACCTGAGGCAGGAACGAAGGTTTCGACCGGGACGACTTCCACATCGACTTCGATCGGCAGCACGTCACCTGTCCCCGGGGCCAGGTCGGCAAGGGTTGGCACGGCCCCCTGCGCGACCTCCTCAACTCGGTTTAAATCAATGCCCTGTTGCGGGAGTGCGTCGACCGGCTTCAGTGAGACCGGTGCTCGCCGTCATCGGCTTGCGCCATCGTCCCGTCGGCGCGCGCTCCACCGGCGGCGGTACCGAACCGGGGCAGTAGCGCCCTGATCGCGGCTCATGCCAAGGGAGGGGTCCGCGGCGGAGTCCTGCCATCCCGCGGAGAACCCTTCGCTCCAGGGGGCCTCGCCCAGGAACGCCGCTACGGCCGGCCCGAGGGCGACCGGATACAGTGCGCGAGACGGCAGTCCGGTCAGAGAGGGAAAGCGTGACCGACACCAGCAACACCCGACCCGCTGACAGCGAAGCGCAAGCTCCGATACAGAGCCGACTGCACCGCCTGATGCGCTGCATCCCCCTGATCGCCCCCGTCCTGCTGTGGGCCGTGCCCTGCTGGGTGCTCCTGCACAGCGGGCAGCACTGGCCGCTGCCGGTCACGCTCGCCGGCACCGCTCTGTTCGCCCTCGGCCTCGTCGGCATGCCGCTCGCGATGGTGCGCGGCCACGGTCGGCGCCAGCAGGACCGGGCGGCGATCGTTGGTGACACCCTGCTGGGCACCAGTTGGGTTCTGTTCACCTGGTCCATTCTGCTCGGCGTCCCATTGCGGCTCGTCCTGACCGTGGCCGGCGTCGACGAGAGTCAGGGCCGGGCTCGAATTGTCACCTGGGCCGTCCTCGGCATGACCGCCGCACTACTCGCCTGGGGGTACGCCGAAGCCCGCCGCGTGCCCCGCGTGCGTCGACTCGACGTGCAACTCCCCCGGCTGGGTGCCGGGTTGGACGGCATTCGCGTCGTCCTCATCACCGACACCCACTACGGTCCCCTCGATCGCACGCGCTGGTCGGCACAGGTATGCGAGACGGTGAACACCCTGGAAGCCGACCTGGTCTGCCATACCGGCGACATTGCGGACGGCACGGCCGAACGCCGCCGCGCCCAGGCAGCCCCACTCGGAACCGTGCGGGCCACCCGGGCCCGTGTATACGTCACCGGCAACCACGAGTACTACAGCGAGGCCCAGGGCTGGGTCGACCTGATGGACGAACTGGGCTGGGAGCCGCTGCGCAACCGCCATCTGCTGCTCGAACGCGGAGGCGACACCCTCGTGGTCGCCGGCGTGGATGACGTCACCGCCGAGTCCTCCGGCCTGGCAGGCCACCGCGCCCACCTCGCCGGAGCGTTGAACGGCGCCGACCCCGACCTGCCCGTCCTGCTCTTGGCACACCAGCCCAAGTTCATCGACCGGGCGGCAGCCGACGGCATCGACCTCCAGCTCTCCGGCCACACCCACGGCGGCCAGATCTGGCCCTTCCACCACCTGGTCCGTATCGACCAGCCCGCCCTCGCCGGCCTCAGCCACCACGGCACCCGCACCCTCCTCTACACCAGCCGCGGCACCGGCTTCTGGGGCCCGCCGTTCCGCGTCTTCGCCCCCAGCGAGATCACCCTGCTCGTGCTCCGCTCCCCGCACCTGCCCACCTCGCCGTAGCACTGGCGGACCGACACATCCGCTTGGAGGGTTCGTCTGCACCGCCGCCGACCCGAGCAGATTCCTCACAGCGCCGCAGTCAGCAGGCAGCATCCCGTCCCGCCGAGGTAGTGGACCCCGACAATGCCCAGGGGCAGGTCCGGGCCACTGACCGTTCCCGCCAGCCGGAGGACATCGTCGCCGACACCGCGCACGTCGCCGCGGCTGGAGATCGGGGCGCCTGGCCAGACGTGGCCGGCCAGTTGCTCGGCGCACTGCAGGTCAAGGGAGGTCAGTCCGCTGAGCACGACATGCGACGGCTTCCTGCCGTTCGGCAGGCCGGTGGGGACGCCGGTGAGGTCCATCGCGACGGTGGGCTGGGAGGGGACGGCTGGGCTGACCAGCGAGCATGCCTGCAAGAGGGGGTGGCCGCCGTCCGGCGTCCCTGGCTGTAGCTTCAGGGCGCTTGCTCCCCCGCGCATGTGCGGCAGGTCGTCGCAGCGGAGCAGCCCCAGGGCCTGCGCCAGGACGCCGTGGACCAGATCGACGCCGCAGACCACGACAGAGTCGGCCCGGTCCAGCGCGATGAGGTCCTGGGCCAGCCCGAGGGCGGTCATGCTGGCCCCGGAGGAACCTATGAGGAGGAACAGCTCGCTGAAGCCAAGCCGGTCCGCCAGTGAGCGGATGGCGCTCTCCAAGGGCGGACCGGGGTCACGGGGAGACACCTCGGCGAGCAACGACTCGCCCGCGTCGGCGAGCATGGAACCCACGATCAGTGCGGTACGCCGACCGCCGACCGGGGCCAGCGTTTCGATGACCTGGCCGGCCAGCTCCGCGCACGACACGCCCTCGCTTCGGTGCGTCCGCTGGGTACAGGCGGTCATGGCAAGGGCCGGTGCGGTGTCGGCTCGTCGGCCTCCGAGCCAGAGTTCCGCTGTCGCGTGCGCCGTGGCGCCATCGGCCGTCGCGTCGGCAGCCACCAGCACCACCTGCTCGGCACGCCCGGCCGTCAGCCACACCTCAGCCAGAGTCCGAGCTCGTTCGAGGTCGGCGGGGACGCTGACGACCGGCCCCCAAGCGTGCAGCTTCTCCGCGATGCTCTTCGCCACCCGGCCCACCGGAAAGTAGGCGATCGCCCGGAAGAGATCGGTCGGCGCCCGCTCCCCGAGGCTCATCCGATGGGCGACATCGGCTGTGCGCCGGGCCACCATATGCTGGTCGCCACGCTCGGTGGCGAGGATCAGCCCGAGGCGGCCGCCCTCGGCGAGTTCCGGTGCGCCGGCACGAAGCTTGGCTGCGGCACCCCTGGCCGCGCGGGTCACGTGCAAGCCGTGACCGAACTGCCGGGCCCGCAGCACCGCTGTGGCAGCGTCGGAGGAAATCCCGTCCGGAAGCGGTCCCGGATCATCCGCACCTTCCTCGGTGAATCCATACGATGCCCGCTCGACGGCCAACAATCTCATAGCCGGGTCACACCCTTCCCCAGCCGGTAATGACACCTGCTGCGCATGCCAGTCCGCGAAGGCTGAGGGCGGGTAGATACCCCAATACACCTCACGCACCTGCGTGCCGTCCGGTGTCGGCACGCCGTACACCACGACGACGACCACCTGGTCCTTCTGCTGCAAACTCATGTTCATGCTCATCGTGGCGCGCCCAGTCGGCAGCAACGTTCCCAAGCTCTGGCGTCCGACCATGTTCCCGGACGGCGTCAGCTTGTTGTCGACTACCGACGGCGCGCCCCGATAGAACTCGCAGGCGACATTCTGGATCTCCTTGAAGCTGTTGTTGAAGACCTCGACCTTGACGTCAGCCGTGCCGTCACTGTTTCCCTGGAAAGAAATCGATCGACTGAACCTCTGCAACACCGGATCCATGGAATTTGGATACAGCGACTGCAGCATGACACTGGGTCCGTAATACCTTTCCCACAGTTTTCCGGGCATGGCAACTTGGTAACTTACCATCAGGCACCCCATCGCCTGATGGTAATAAATATAGGGTGTGATCTGGTATTCGTAGCCGATGTCTTTGACACTGCCCGATGTGACGGTGATGTTCATGGTGGTGGTGTGCGACAGCATCGTCGTCCGCACGTCCGACTCCGAGTATGTCTGTCCTTCGCTCAGGTCCAGCCCGAAATCGATCGGGATGTAGTCGAGCAGGGTGGCGCTGACGGAGAAGTGCGCGCTGTCCGTCGTGGAATTATGGACCATGAATGTCGTGCTGATGTTTTTACTGACCATCTGGGTCTGGTCGTAGTTCAGGGTGCTTCCGCTGGGCTCGTTGGTTATCGACATGCTGGTCAGGTTGAACAGCAGTTGGGACTCGTCGTAACCGTCCGGTTGCACATTGACATAGCTCAACAGGACGCCGTTCTGCGAGCGAGGTATGTAGCCCAGGCTGGGGTCGCTTGCGGGGATGATGCTTTGGACCGGCTCCGGCGTCATCGGGAATATCACCGCCATAGTGCCGTCCGGGGCGTCCTGGCTGGCCTTGCGGTAGACCGGGTAGGTCCAGACGTCGTAACTCATGGCGTACAACACGATCAGGTCGTCCACGGAAATCGTCGTGGTCGACTGCACGAGCCTGCTGGTGGAGTGGTCATCGAGCTGATCAAAGCCCTGGCCATAGGAGTTACTGACATGCTGTCCCAAGGTTTGCCCGGAAATTCCGATGGAAAGGCCGGTGTCCTGACTGAGCGTCCATACCTTGTTCGACGAGACATTGCATCCTGTGACCTTGGAGACGCTCTGGCCGAAGGTGAGGGTCGGATTACTGCTCGACACGTCACCGGCCTCGAACGGCGGCGCCTGAATGACAGCCAGCAATTGCCCCTTGCCCACCGACTGGCTGAGCGTCGGCGGACCGAGGATCACGCTCTGCCCAGTGACATCGCTCGGCAATGCGAAGAAACCGGACTGGTAGTCGGTGGTCATCACGTTCGTCAAGTGCTGTGGGAGACCGGGCGAATTGTTCAACCGTGGGAATGTCTTCCCGACCACGTCAACGGGCACCAGGCCGGCCAGAATGGAAGCCTCCCCCTTCATGAGCTGGTCGAAGGTGGCGCCACCGCCGACGACCAGCACCCCCAGCACTCCTGCGGGCGCATCGGCCGATGCCGCCGCCTGGTCCGGAGGCAGTGCCTCCCCGAACAGACCCACCGCCAAGCGCAGGTCGATTGAGGCGAGAGGTTGTGAACCGGTGTTCGCCGCCGCGTACTTGCTGAGTTGCTTCAGGCTCTGAGTGCCGTTGGCCCCCTCCTCCAGCTCGAACAGCAGCAGCGCGGCGCAGCCCTTCACGGACTGATAGGTCGCGCTGTATCCGACCACCAGTTGGTCGACGCCATTTCCGAGCAGGTCGCCGGCGGCCACCCGGAACACCGCGCCCTCGGGCGGGGCGAAGCTGAGATCAGGGGTGGCCGTCGCGACCGGAACCAGAGTCTGGTTGGTCCAGCCGAGCACAGTGACGTTCAGGGCGCCCTGCGGATCGGGACAGGTCACTACAACCTGCTGGTCCGAAGTGCCTGCCGCCAGTGAGGCCGTGGTGATGTCGACGACAGCCGAATTCTGTACCGCGCCCAGCGAAATGGTGTTGACCGATGACATCTCTGGATTCGCACCCAGCACACTCGAACCGAGATCGTTGACCGTCAACTGCCCGTTGTGCACGGTGCAGACGATCGCGTGCGCGTCAAGTTGATTGCGTGCCAGCAGCGCCCCCACCACCCGGCCCGTGACGGTGGTGGGCAGGCGCAGCGGACTGGACAGGTGCCCGGTCGAGCAATCGAGCGATTGCAGGAAGATGCTCTTTGTGTCCTGGCCGAACAGCAGGAGGTGCGGATCCTGAATCTGCTGCGGATCGAGATCCACGATGTTGCTCAGGTTGGAGACGGGCCAGGTTCGCGAGGTGGCTTTGTCGTGGTCGCTTCCGATGATCTGCACGTTGTCGTCTGTCAGCACATAGACGTTCTGTACTGCGGCGTGCATATCAGTGGCCGCTTTGACGTCCCGGATCTGATCCTGTGCCTGCAGGTCGAGCGGCTCGACCGGGCTGCCACCGTTCGCGTTGTACATCACCCGGTTATAGCGGGCGGCGGGCGCGCTCCGGGGAGTTCCGATGACCGTGACATCCAGTACCTCATACAGCGTTTGGCCGAGTTGTAGCGGGTTCTGCGGCTGCGGTTGTTGGCTCCCGGTCATAACGTCTCTCCACACAGTGGATCAGTCGAACGTGAGCGAGTACCGGCGTGTCGGTGCAGTGTGGCATCAGGTTGCGGTGGGTTCCCTCAGGCGCTGACACGACAAAGCTCTGTCAGCGCACCTCGAATCGCACATCGGCGGAGCCGAAGCCGGACAGCAGGATCGGCTTGGTCTGCCGGCCCGCCAGCTGTTCCTGGTTGAGGTGGAAGACGAGTTTCCGCTCGGCGTCCGTCTCGGTGACCTTGCTCGCCCCGATTCTGGTACCCGCCGGCACACTAGCCATCAGCTCGACGTTCAGGCCGCCGTCCGGCATGGGCGTGCAGGTACCTCGGTAGGTGATGCCGCGGCGATCCGTTCCCGTGACCTGACCATCGTTCAGGCTGAACTGACCGACTGACACATCCCCAGAGGGAGTCCGCAGATGCACCTCGACAGTCGAGCTCTCCAGATTCACAGTCATGTTCGGACACCTATCCGCTGGTTGAGCAACGCGATCAACGTTTTGCTGAAGTCAGCAGTCAGGAAAACGTTCTGTAGCGTCGAGCGCAGCGCATCCTCCTCCTTGAAAGTGGAAAAGAAGTTGCCGATCGCTACCAGCCAGGAAGGCATCCCACCCGTATCCGGGGTGACGGTGACCGTCGGAGTGCCATTGACCACGACGCTACTCAGGGTCACGGCGTCTCCCAACTCGGCGACGTAGTAGAGCGAGTTGTTGCTGATGGTCTGGACGATGGCGCCGTGGCCGCTGGCGGTTGCGGAATCCGCTTTCTTTCCCAAGTCGTAGAGCGCGCAGGGCTGGCCGTAGCTGTAGTTGCCGGAGATTCCCAGCTGGGAGAACGACAACGGCAGGTGCACCGTGGTGCCGTCCACTGCGGCTGCGGTCTGGATCTTCACACCGGACATGCTGCCGATCTTGAGAGAGGCCAGCGTAATGGTGGCGTCACCGTCACTGCCCCAGCCCACCGAGCCCTCCCCCGGACTGTTGAAAGCGCTGCAGGCGCCGAGGTCGCCGGCATCGTACGTCTCCACCGGCAAACTCTGCTGCTGCGCCAGTTCAGGCAGCGTGTCCTGCACCCATGTCGCGATATCCGCCCAGGCGTCAACCACATCCTGCGGGGTGGCCATGAATGCCATCTCCTTTCTGCGACGGAGTTCGGCTACTGCACGGTGAGAGTGAAGGGGCAGTTCACCTGGCGATCCTGTGTCTGTCCGGTGACCCGCTGCTGACCGAGCTGCACGGCCGCAGGAACCGTCACGCGGACCATTTCAGAGTCCAAGTGCTGCAGGTTCAGCACATTCACGCTGCCGATGCGCAGGTACTTGATCTGGTTGAGGTTCTGACCAGACAGGGTCAATGGCGTCTGACCCCGAACGGCTGTGCGCGGTTGCATGCCCGTGATCTGCGTCACCCCAGGCGCTGCATCTACGGTGAAAATGGTCGAGCTCTGCGCACTGACGGGAGCCGGCTGCCTTTGAACCGTCACTTCGAAGTCGCCGCTCTGCGAATTGGCCAGAATGGTGACGTCGATCGTGCCGCCGCGTGCGTCGACAGCAGTCACATTGACCGTAGGCGATCCGCTCAGCAGCACCGTAGTGTTGCTGACACTCGCGTCTGATGGCATATCCGTCAGCGACAAGGTGACCCTCGTGTCGATGGGGCCATTCGTCGGATTGAAGCCCGTGATTTGCACTGTTCTCATTCCCCTCAATCGTTCCCCTCGATCGCATGGGCCGTACTTACGTCAGCCGACCCCTGAATCCGATCGAAGCAGGTGGCAGAAGGATTGATTCGCGCCGCACCCCGCGTCGGCAGGGACCTCGGGAGCCGTATGAGGCAATCTGCATGACTGCTGCGATCAGTCGTGATCGATGCCGATCGCAGGTCGAATCACCGAGCGCGGGTCGAGTGATCTGCTGGTGCGGTACGTTGGATGACCTTTTCGGAACCAGCACCCTGGTGAAATCAATCCCGCATCTCACCCCGTAGACATCACGCCAGGTCAACTGCGCCTTTAATGCCGATGCCGTGTCATAACCCTACCTCGCCCTAATCCATCGGATGAGGCGGAACTACTCCATACGGGTGACAGGCCGGCGGAACCTGTCAAAGTGGAGGCGGCGCGCGCGGTTCATTCCGCTCAGCACTCAGGCGGATCCGAGTGACACCGCTTGCAGCCGCTTGCCGAGCCAACTCGGCCACCAGGGCTCACCCCCTCCCCTGCCCCCGCCACAACGGGACGCAGTCCACCGCCGAGGCCGTCCGCACCCAGCTCGACGCCGTCGCAATCGCAATCGCCGTCGCCGTCGCCGTCGCCGTCGCCGACATGCTCGGACGACAGTTCCCCAAGACCGCCGAACACCTCGACGCCGCCCCGTACGACCTGCTGGCCTTCGCCGCCACCGCTACCGCTACCGCTACCAGTGGACCAATCGCAACCCGGCCCCTCGCAAGGCCCCGCCCTCGGAACGGCAAAGCGACTGAGACCGCCGATCGGGGCCCCCTCCCAAGATCCGGACCATACCCGGGCCAACGTCACCCGCGTCTGCTACGAGACCGGGGGCAGTCGGATAATGCCGGGCAGCACGCGTCATGCCACGCTATGACACCTCCCGGTGATCGTCCCGGGAGAACTCATGTGCGTCATCACGGAGCTGTCCACCACGGGGACGCCTGGCCTCCGTTCACCGATCGTGGAACCGATCGGCATCCCGTGTTCCCCGTGACAGCCATGGGGTGCCCGTGTTCAGAAAGACGCTTCATGCATCACCGCAATTGGGTGGGCGAGGAAACACGGCGGGGCGCGGGTCGGCTCCCGCTATGGCCGAGTCGAGGGGAGGATCGCGCCCAGTAGCCCCGGAAACGAGGCTTCCATCTCTGCGGTGCGCAGCACGTTGAGGGCTTGCCCGCCCTCACGATGGGTGGCGATGATGCCCGCATTGCGGAGGATCTTGAAGTGGTGGCTGAGGGTGCTCTTGGCCACCGTGGTATCGAATCGGCCGCACGCGATCGCTGTGTCCGACCCACTCAACTGCCGGACGAGATCCAGGCGCACCGGGTCCGCCAGAGCATGCAGGACAGCGGTGACCTCCAGGGAAGCAGGGTCCTGCGGGTTCGACGTCATAGTTCCTCCTTGTCTTTCAGACTACCCCCCTTGTTCTATGAACGTCGAACTTGCCCTAGAGTAGTTCTATGTCTATCGAACACCGTCGCGGTGTAGTGGTGCTCGCGCTGGTCGCGGCCTTCATGGTCTTTGTCGACGGCACGATCGTGAACCTCACCCTCGCCCAACTTGCCTCGCACTTACACGCCTCCCGCTCCGAGCTGGAATGGGCTGCGAACGCCTACACCCTTTCCTTCGCTGCGGTAATGCTGGGTGCCGGCGCGATCACGGACACCCTCGGCGCAAAGCGGGCCTTCGTGGCAGGCATGCTGGTCTTCACCGCATCCTCTGCGCTCTGCGCGGCCGCCCCGTCGATGCTGGTGCTCAACATCGCCCGGCTGGTCCAAGGGGCAGGCTCCGCACTTCTTCTGCCCAGTGCGCTCGTCCTGGCCACGGCATCCGCGGCCGATGAGCAGGCGCGGCACCGGCTCGTGGGCTGGTGGGCCGCCGCAGGTGGCATCGGAATGGCCGCTGGACCGCTCCTGGGCGGGGCGCTCGTCGCACTCGCCGACTGGCGGGCCGTGTTCGCCGTCAACGTGGTCATCGGAATCCCCGCCGCGGTCTGGAGCATCCGCTCGATGCCCTCCATCGCGCGTGGCAGTCGGCGCCTCGACATCGCCGGCATGGGCGCCGCGACCGCACTGATCGGCGGGCTGGTCTTCACTCTCATCGAAGCCCCCACGCAGGGCTGGCTGAGCCCCGTGGCCATCACCGCCGCCGCACTGAGCGGCGCCGGACTCGCCGGCCTCGTCTGGGCCGAACGATCCACCCGGACACCTCTTTTGCCGCCGGGCGTCTACTCCGACCGCGGATTCGTCGCAACAGCCGCACAAGGCGCATTGTTCAACTTTGCGTTCTACGGGCTGCTGTTCGCAATGAGCCTGATGCTCCAGCAAGGCCGCGGGCTCAGCGCCCTGGTGAGCGGGCTGTTGTTTCTGCCTCTGACCGGCCTCATCTCGATCGGCAGCGTCTGCGCCGCCCCGCTCGCCCAACGCATCGGACGTCGCGCCGTCCTGGGCATCGGCCAGGCCGTCCTGACCGCCACGTTCCTCGCGGTGGCGTGGGCCAGTACCGCATCCGCGCTCTGGCCACTGGTGCTTGCGCTTCTTCCCGCCGGGTTCAGCTCGGGACTGCTCGTGCCCACCATGACCTCGCAGTCCATCGCCGCCGTCGAACCCGCCCTGCACGGGGCCGCGTCCGCAGCGTTCAACACCTCCCGCCAGATCGGTGCAGCCATCGGCATTGCCACCTTCGGCCCACTCCTCGGGGCCACGCACAACCTCAGGGAGGGGTTCATCACCTGCGTGGTCGTCGGCGCCGCCGCCACCGCGGCCTCCCTCCTGCTGACCGCGCTTACACGGCCGGCCACCCTTGCTGCGCCCACAGACAGCCTGAATGCCCAAGCGCCATGTGCAACATCGGCCCATGACACTCCCGACAACCTGCCCGAACACGCCTGACAGTCCAAGGGGAACCGTGCACAAGAACGCGCGGTTGTCGCCGGAGGGGAGAAGGCGCCTCGTGGAACGCTGCCGCACTCGTCCGATCGTGCAAGTCGCCTACGAGACGGGCCTCTCCCGCGCGCATCGAAGCAGGTCAACCGATACCGCCGCCCGGCCTGAGCCGCACCCAGCGCGTCCGGCTCGCCCAGCAGCGTGTCATTCCCCGCCCCCTGGCCGCCCACGCTGTGGGGCTGAGCGGCAACGACGACATCATTCCTGCGAACCGTTGACGACTGGTTGAACGGGCAGAACATGGGGATTCCCACTCCTGGCATGAGTCGGCCGACGCCCCGGAGGGGCATCTGGCCGCCCTTGTTGACGTCGGGAATCTGCCAGAAGGTTGCTCCTGCCCCTGCTGCAATAGCGCTCACACTTCTTTGTGACGCCCCACAACAGGACGGGATTCGTGTCCACAGCAACGACTACTTCCATCGGCCCTGCTGAACTGCCGACCAGATCCCCACTCGTCTCGTGGCTAGCCGTGATTTCGGTGATGCTGGGCATTTTCTCCATCGTCACCACCGAGATCCTGCCCATCGGATTACTGACCTCCATCGGGTCGAGTTTCACCGTCTCCGATGGAATGGCTGGTCTGATGATGACCATGCCAGGCTTCCTGGCAGCCATCTCCGCCCCTTTGGTCACGGTAGCCACAGGGCGCATCGACCGGCGTCTCATGCTGGGGGCCTTCATCCTCCTGCTGGCACTGGCGAATTTCCTGGCGGCGGCCGCCTCCAGCTACTGGCTCGTTCTGGTCTCCCGTGTGATGGTCGGCATCACCATCGGGGGGTTCTGGTCGATCGGGGCCGGACTGGCCGGCCGGCTGGTACCTCCGGAGTCGGTCGGCCGGGCCACCGCAGTAATTTTCTCCGCTGTCCCGCTCGGATCCGTACTCGGAGTACCGATGGGCACGTTCATCGGCGACATCGCAGGATGGCGAACCGCCTTCTTCGTCATGGGAGTCCTGACTCTCGCCGTCTTCGTCCTGCTCGTCGTGGTACTCCCCCCTCTGCCTGCAGCGGAGCCAACCCGGCTGCGCGTGCTCACCGGCATGCTGAAAAGCATCAACACCCGGTTCGCGCTGCTGATCACCTTTCTCGTCGTGCTCGCCCACTTCGGCGCCTACACCTACGTCACCCCGTTCCTGGAGCAGGTGACTCACGTGGGTGCCGGGGCCATCACCGTCTTCCTCCTCATCTACGGGGCAGCGGGGATCGCCGGTAACTTCCTGGGCGGATCCCTCGTGACGCGTCATCCGAGGGCCACGTTCGCGGCAGCTGCCGCGATGATCGCCGGGGCAACGCTTCTGCTCCCCGTGCTCGGCGGCAGCCGGCCGGGCGCAGTGCTCCTGCTGATTCTCTGGGGTATCGCGTACGGGGCCGTCCCGGTCTGTTCCCAGACCTGGTTCGCCAAGGCCTGTCCCGATTCTCCCGAGGCTTCCTCGGTACTCTTCACCGCTTCGTTCCAGGCCACCATCTCGATGGGGGCCCTGGCCGGAGGTGTTGTGGTCGACCAGTCCTCCCCGTCCATGGTCATGGCCCTCGCCGGTACAGCCGCCGTCCTCACGGTGGTGGCGATCGGCGTCCACTACGCACGAAGGCTCACATGGCCCGACCCGGCTCACCAGTCGTAGGGCCATAGCTCCTCACCGGGCTCCCCGCCCGGTGTCCGGCCGCGGTGCGTCGGTGCCGTGGGGTTGGGCCCCCATGAGGACGTCTGCCGGCGATGCACGCGCCGTTCAGCGTGTCGACCCCGAAAACCGCCCTCCCGGGCCACCCGCGCGGCACACAGGTGACGCACTGCCCGGGGTTCATGCCGTGCGCGGGATCCGCTGTGCACGGCCGTGGAGCCGGAGCGCCGTTACGCACTCCACGATGCCGACCACTACCAGCCACCAGCCGGCGACCAGGGTGAGCACGGCGATCGAGGTGAACGGCGAGGTGATCAGCACGATCCCCGCGATGAAGGTGACGACGCCCAGGATGGCCTGCCAGCCGCGCGCGGGCATGGTGGGGTCGTGAACGGCGGCCAGAGTATGGGTGATCCCGCGGATCAGCCAGCCGATGCCGATCCACAACGCGAGCAACAGGATCGACTCCAACCTGCCCCGGAAGCAGAACAGGCCCAGAAGGATCGACAGGGCGCCGCTGATGAAGGCCAGGACACGCAGCGACGTCGCCCTGTGCGTGCCGAAGGCGGCCGCCAGTTGGAGCGCGCCGCTGAGAATGAGGTAGATACCGAAGAGGATCCCGGCGACGAGCAGGGACGGGCCCGGCCAGGCCAGGATCACGATCCCAAGGACCATGGAGGTGATGCCGGTGATCAGGACGACCTGCCAGGCGGTGCGGGAGAGACGGTGCAGGAACCCCTCGAAGGGTGGCTCCATGTAGTCCGGGTGCGGTTTCGGCGCGTGCACGTCACCCGCGGCACGGGCGTGGCGGTCGTCGTATTCCGGTCCCCGGGGGGAGCTGCTCGATGCGTCGGTCATGATCCATGCTTGTACCGGGCACGGGCGCCCCGCGACCTTTGCCGGTCCACCCGGCTGACGATGGAGGCACAGACCGCGCCGCACGAGGCCCGGTGAACCGCGGGCCGTGCCCAACCCGGTTCCGGTCAGCCGGGAGCCCGCAGGCGGGTCGCGTCCGCTCCGCCGACCGGGCCTCGGCGGACGGCGGCCTCCAGGCCGTCGCCGCGCAGCAGCTCCATGACCAGGAATGGCGCGCCTCCCTCGGCGGTGGCGGCCCTGCCGAGGTCGTGGACGGTGACGATGTGCGGATGTTGCAGCGTGGCGGTGATCCGCGCCTCGCGCGGAAAGCGGGCGCGTGCCTCGTCGGTGGCGTTCCCGCCGCCCGCGACACCGAGATCACCTTGACGGCGACCGCACGCCCCAGGACCTCGTCGCGAGCCTCCCACACCTCCCCCATCCCGCCCTGCCCCAGCGGCCTGACGAGGCGGTACCGATCGGCCGGTATGCGATCCGTCACAGCCCCAAGTCCCCCAGATTGCACCATGGTCGGAGCAAGCTGGACGCTGCGCAGCTCCGGCGCCGGGCGGGCGTACGGTCGGGTGGGCGGCGAACCGGCGGCCGGCGGACGACCGCGTCGTGCACGGTGCGGAAAGCAGGGCGGCGCGGTGGCGGGATCCAGCGGCGGAGGGCCGGTTTCGACGGCCTCCCTGAGCTGGAGCGTCCTGCCCTGCCAGTCGTAGGCCGCCCACGCCGGAGGTTCCGGCGCGGACGCGTGGGTCAGAGGGTGGCCGTGTACGGATCCCGGTCCAGCGGGACCAGCGGGATGGTGCCGGCCCGGCTGTCGACGTGTTCCGTCTCCCCGGAGACGACGGACCGGTCGATGGCGGTGAGGACGTCCAGGACGTGGTAGCCGAGGTCTCCGGTGGCGATGTGCGGCTCACCGGTACGGATGGCCCGGGCCATGTCCCATACCCCGAGTCCGCGGCCCGCCTCCGTGCCGACGGACTCGACCGGCTCCCACGCCGCCTCGCCGCTCGCCGAGTGCCCCCGGGTGATCCGCACGTCCCCGGCGAACGTGTTGGGGTCGGGGACGACGAGGGTGCCCTCCGTACCGGTGATCTCCACGACCCCATTGCGGACCAGATGGGAGTCGAAGCTGTAGACGCTCTGGCTGGTGGCCCCGCTCTCGAATGTGGCGAGTGCCGAGACATGGGTGGGGACGGCGACGGCGAATTCCGTACCGGCGCGGTCTCCCGCCCTGATGGTGCGGACCTTGCGCCCGGTGGAGCCCACGGCGGACACCCGCGTCACGGACCCGAACAGAGTGACCAGCGTCGTCAGGTAGTAGGGGCCCATGTCGAACAGGGGGCCTGCTCCCTCGGCGAAGAGGAATTCCGGGTTCGGGTGCCAGGCGTCGGGGCCGGGGGTCTGCATGAAGGTCTGGGCCGACAGCACGGCGCCGATGTCCCCGCGGGCGATCGCCCGCCGTGCCGTCTGCACACCCGGGCCGAGGACGGTGTCGGGGGCGACGCCCACCCGCAGTCCGGCCGCCGCCGCCCGGTCGAGGAGAGTGCGTGCTTCGAGCGGGTCGACGGCAAGGGGCTTCTCCGACCACACGTGCTTGCCCGCCGCGACGGCCGCCGTGCTGACGTCGGCGTGAGCTGCGGGGATGGTCAGGTTGACGACTATCTCGACGCCGTCGTGGGCGAGGACGTCCTCCGCCGTCCCCCACGCGCCGACACCGTGCCTTCGGGCCTGGGCCTCGGCGCGGTCGAGGGCGACGTCGCCGATGATCAGTACGTCCGTGTCGGGGAACCTGCCGAGTGTGGAGAGGTACTGCTCGCTGATGTTGCCGGCGCCGATGATGCCGACACCGACCGGACCGGAGCCAAGGCTCATCAGACGATTCCCTTCTCGTTGAGGTAGGCCACGGATCCCGCCACGCCCTCGAATATGTCGCCGGCGTAGTGGTCGAACTCCACGACCGCCCACGCGGTGTCGGGGGCTACGGCCAGGGCGGCGTCCACCGGGATCTCGCCCTGCCCCGCCGGCACCTGACGGGTCAGCGCGACGTCGAACGGGGCGCCGGACGTGTGCGGGTCGTCGATGACGGCGCCGTCCTTGATGTGCAACGCCCGCACGCGGGAGCCGAGCCTGCGCAGCAGCCCGACCGCGTCCTTGCCGCCGGCCGAGGCCCAGTACACGTCCACCTCCAGCCCCACCTCGGCGTCCAGCCGCTCCACGAAGCGGTCGTAGGCGTTCACGCCGTCGATGGTGGGGGTGAACTCCTGTGAGTGGTTGTGGTAGCCGACCTGCAGGCCGTGGTCGGCGGCGACGGAGGCCGCCTCGTTCAGGAGCGACGCGGTCCTGTCGATCTCCCGTGCCTCGGCCCACCGGGCGGCGGGCACCATCGGCTCGAAGACCGTCTCCAGGCCCAGCAGCTGGGCCGCTTCGAACGTCCGCCGCAGCGTGTCCGGTGTCTGGTCGGGGGAGGCGATGGCGGCGTGCCCGGTGCGTGCGGCCAGCCCGTGCCGGGCGAGGGTGTCCGCGAGTTCCTGCGGACGGTGGACGAAGTCGAACACCTCGACGTTGCGCAGCCCGATCTCCGCGAGGCGGGCCAGGGTGCCTTCTTCGTCGGCGTGAAGCGCGTCGCGCAGGGAGTAGAGCTGGAGTGACAACCGGGATGCGGGCATGCGGTGTCCCTTTCGTATTCGACGGTGGGTCGCGGGCCGAACGGTGACCGGCCGGGCCGGCGGAACAAGGGCGGGTCCGCACAGGACGGGACGGCCGGCCGGAGCGGTGAGGTCTGGCAGGGCATGCGGTGTTCCGGGCCGGGGGCGTTTCCGCCTCCGGCCCGGGGGCGTCACGCTGTCGTGTCCGTCGCGGCGTCCAGGGCCGTGACGTCGAACAGGTGAACCCGTTCGGGGGATGACGGCGGGCACTGGAGTCCGGCGTGGGCAAGTGCCGCGCCGGTGAGGACGACGCCTTGGCAGTCGGTGCCGAACCACTCCGGCCCGGATTCCGGCGGCACGCCCTCCCCCGCTCCCACCGGCCTGATCCGGTACCGGCGGGCCGGGTCGAGGCCGCGGAAGGTGAAACGGCCCGGCCGGACCACCTCCGAGCGTCCGGTCACCGCGAGGGAGAGCAGGGCACGGCTCCGGTCGGGTGCGATCACGCCGGTCAGATGCAGGCTGTCGTCCCACGGATCCTCCCGTACGAGCCGCCCGGTGTGGAGCAGGCCGCGGTAGGCGCGGTACAGGGCGAACCAGTCCCGCAACTCGGCCTGTTCCCGCTCGTCCGCCTCCCGCAGGTCCCACTCGACGCCCATGTGCCCGAAGAGGGCGGTCGCCGCCCGGAACGACAGGTCGTGGGTGCGGGCGGTGGTGTGGGAGCGGGGCGAGGCGATGTGGGTGCCGAGGAGTTCGAGCGGGACGAGCTGCGTGGTCCAGCGGTTGATCAGCTGGCGGTCCAGGGGGTCGCTGCAGTCCGACGGCCAGACCCGCTGGGTGCGTTCGAGTACGCCCAGGTCGATGCGCGATCCGCCGGACGAGCACGACTCGATCTCCAGAGCCGGGAAGCGGCGGCGCAGTTCGTCCATGAGCCGATACGCGGCGAGGGTCTGGGCGTGGACAGCGGGTCGCCGGGAGGCCCCGTGCCCGGCGTCCACGAGGTCGCGGTTGTGATCCCACTTGACGGCCGCGATGTCGTACTCCGTGAGGATCGCGGTCATGCTGTCCAGGACATGGGCGAAGGCGCCGGGGTGGGTGAGGTCGAGCACCTGCTGGTGACGGGAGGGCGGTGGCAGCCGGCCCCCGGTGCTGAGGATCCACTCCGGGTGGGCGCGGGCCAGCTCGGAGTCGGTGCTGACCATCTCGGGTTCGAACCACAGGCCGAACTCCATGCCGAGGGAACGGACATGACCGATCAGCGGGTGCAGGCCGTCCGGCCACACCTCCGGGTCGACGGTCCAGTCCCCGAGTCCTGCGTGGTCGGAGCGGCGCCCGCGGAACCAGCCGTCGTCCAGGACGTACCGTTCGACGCCCAAGGACGCTGCCGTGTCGGCCAGTTCGGTGAGTACGCCGAGGTCGTGCGCGAAGTAGACGGCTTCCCACACGTTCAGCGTGACGGGCCGTGGGGAGGCGGGATGCGCGGGAAGGGCCCGCAGGTGCCGGTGGAACAGGGCGGCCTGCGCGTCGAGCCCGTCCCCGTAAGCCCCGTACAGCCAGGGGCTGGTGTAGCTCCCGCCGGGCGGCAGGACGATCTCACCCGGCAGGAGGACTTCGCCCCCGCCCACGACCTGGTCGCCGGTGGCGAGGCGTTCCGCGTAGTGCCGCTGGTTGCCGCTGTGGCCGACGTGTACGCCCCAGACCTCGCCGGCGGCGAAGCCGAACCCGGGCGTGCCGACGGAGAGCACCAGAGGCGCGTCGGCGCCGGTGCGTCCGCGCCGGTTCTCCCTGACCCAGGCGCCGACCCGCAGGGGCGCCCGCTGGGGGGTGCGTTCCAGGCTCCAGCGGCCCGCGAGGTCGAGGATCTCCCGTGCCTGTGCGGGCAGGGGCAACGCGAGGCTCAGGTCGTCCAGTTGGAAATCGGCGGAGCCGGTGTTGCCGAGGGTCGCGCGGGTGCGCAGCAGTCCCTCCTCGTCCAGTTCGAGTTCCAGGAGGACCGAGAGGCCGGCGGCGGCATCCGTGCCCCGGACGCGCAGGGAGCGCTCGGTCGTCTCGGGGGGTTCCGTGGTGAACAGAGGTGACCAGTCCGCGCCGGAACGGCTGCCGCTGATGCCGGGTCTGCCCAGCCACGCCTCGCTCGCCTCGGGCAGGACCGCGAGCCGCACCGGCCGGTCGGGGCCGTTCGGGGCGACGTCCCGGACGGCCCCGCGTACCAGGGCGGTAAGGGCGATGTCGTCGAGCTCGCCGAGGGGGGCGCCCCAGTGGACGATCTCCGGGAGGCGGCCGTCGCCGAGGTCGACGACGACGCTGACCGTCCGGGCGCGTAGATGAACGATCGAGGCAGCGGGTTCGGAGCGCATGGTGCCTTCCGTGCGGTCTGTCCTGGCCGGGTCGGCCGGGGTGCGGGGTCGCGGTGGGGTCATACCCCGGGAAGCCGTCCGTCCCAGGGGACGAATGTTGCGAGATCGATGGTGTTGCGGACGCCACTGGGCCAGGTCACCGTCACGACGGTTCCGGCGACGCGCACGGCGGGCGGTTCGGGCGGCGCGGCCGGGGCGGAACGGGTGAGGGTGTGCAGGCTCACCAGTAGGGTGTCCCCGGCGCGGGCGGGGGCGTGGAGGGCCGGGACGGCGGAGCAGGGGCCCAGGGCGTCGGCGTCCCGGTAGGCGAACACGCGGGCGTCGTCGTAGCCGTGGAGCCCGGTGATGCGTGCGGTGAGACCGCCGGTGTTCGTCACGGTCGCCGACGGGGCGCCCGGGTCGCGTCGTCCGGTCGGCGGCACGTCGTCGGCGACGGCCCAGCTGCCCTCCCGGACCGTCCGTCCGCCGGGCGAGCGCACGAGGTGGGCGCGTACCTCGTGTTCGCCGTCCGGCAGCGACACGGAAACGACCGCGCAGCCGGGCAGTTGCCGTCCGTCGATCTGGGGCAGGTGCACCGACCCCGCGATCGTGCCGTCGACCCGCATCGCCCTGATCACACCGCGGCGGCTGGCCCGGCCGTCCGCGTCGACGAGGGCGAGGTGGGAGTCGACGTTCTCCTCCCAGGCGGCGCCGGTGCCGGGGGCCGTGTGGGAGGAGAAGGCGAGCTTGGCGTAGTGCGGGTCGTCGGGGTCCGGGCGGGTCGGTTCGACGGGGATCTCGCAGTGGTCGCTGCCGTGGTTGGCGAGCCGGACGATGCCGTCCCGCTGCGTGGTCAGCAGCCAGCCGAGCGCGGGCATCGGGTGGGTGCCGTGCTCGGTCTCGGTGGGCTGCGGCTCCTCCACGGCCGTCCACACGGGTGCGTCCGGGGCGAGGGCGAGACCGAGGAAGCCGATCCCGGCGAGGTAGGCCGACCCGAAGCCGCTGTAGCTCTGTGCGATCGGCTCGTAGGGCCGGTACCAGCCCAGGTCGAGGGGGCGGTCGATGCCGACGCCGTGGGCGGCGAACCGGGCGAGGACCCCGGAGGCGAGGCGTCGGGTGGTACCCGGCCGGAGCGGGTTGACGCCGGAGATCTCCGCGCACCACAGGGCGGCGAGCGCGGCGGTGCGGTAGCTGAGCGACCGTCCCACGTGCAGCATCGACCCGTCGGGGGCGACGGTCCGCGCCCAGGAGCTGACGAACGCGCCGAGGCGTTCGAGGTGGCGGCTGCCCTCGGGAGTGGTGACCCGGTCCGTCATCCGGTACCAGGCCCACAGGTAGGGGTGGATGGCCCAGGCGTTGTAGTAGTCGATGGCGTGCTCGGGGCCGTCGGTGTACCAGCCCTGCTCCAGGTACCAGGACTCGACGCGGCGCACGTTGCGTTCGCCGATGCACCCGGAGGTGTCCTCCCCCACCGACCGCAGGAACGCCTCGGCCATCGCGGGGAAGAGCTGCCAGTTGTTGTGCCACACCTCCAGGCGGGCGTGGTGCCGGAGCCAGTCGGCGATGCGGTGGCGCTCGGGAGCGGTGAGCCGGTCCCAGAGGCGGTCACGGCTGATGTACAGGCCGAACGCGATGTTCGCGGCCTCGACGATGGAGTTGGTGACGCCGGTGACGGGTGCGCGACAGGTGACGCCGCGCGGCCATGCTTCGGGGCCGTCCGGCTGGGTGCCGGCGAGCAGGGCGCGGGCGTAGCGCTCGGCGAGCGGTTCGGCGGTCTTCGCGTCGGCGCCGGCGACGAGCGGGGCGGCGAGGAGGAAGGAGCGGCCGACGGTCTCCATGCTCTCGCGGCGTTCCCCGTCCGGCGTGACCCGGCCGGGCAGACGTGGGAGGGCGCCGCCGGGGCTGTCGTGGTGCCGGACGTGGTCGAGCCAGCGCAGGCCGGTGGCTTCCCAGTGGGCGCGGGTCCAGCCGGTGAGGGGCGAGCGGTCGCGGTCGTCGGGGGGCAGGACGAACGGAGGCAGTTCCTCGGTCATGTGCCGGTGCTCCGGTGCGGGCCGGCCGGCGCGTCCTGTGCGGAGATGTTGCCGGTCGTGGTGTCGATGTTCCAATGGTCGCTCCATTCCAGGCGTGCCCGGCCGCCGCCGATGTGCAGCGGCAGCCAGACGGGTGGCGAGTCGGCCAACCGGTCCGGCAGCCACCGGTCGCCCAGGTAGACGTGGCTGGTGCGCTCGGTGCCGCACACCGTCGCGATCGCGCTGATCTGCGAGTCGTGGGTCGCCGAGCCCTCGGGGGCGAACAGCCGCCAGGGTGCCCAGGGGCCGGTGAGCGCGGGGGCGGTCGTGTACCGGTTGTCGTTGGTCGCCCAGCCGGTGAGGTCGGAGCCGAACAGGTAGTAGGTGCCGTCGACGCGTACCAGGGCGGGCGATTCGTAGCCGTGCCGGCCGTGGTCCGCGAGGGTCGTCGACACGAGGGAGTCCACGCCGAGGTAGTCGTCGGTGAGCCGGTAGATGTGCAGCCCGTGGTCCCGGTCCTCGGACAGCAGGTAGCCGACGCCGTCCTCGGTGTGGACGCCGATGTCGCGGCTGAGCCGGCCGAGCGGCCGCACGCTGCCCCGGTATGCGTAGGGTCCGGCGGGACTGTCGCCGACGGCGAAGCCGACCCGGGCGTCGGCGTAGTCCGCGGAGTCGATGTGCAGGAGCATCACGTACCGGCCGGTGGCCGCGTGGTGCAGCACCTTCGGCCGCTCCACCACCCGTCCCGGGGCGAGGTCGCCCGTACCGGCGGTCAGGGAGTCGCCCTCGTAGCGCCAGGTGGCCAGGTCGGGCGACGAGTAGCAGGCGATCGCGGAGAAGGTGCCGCCGTGGCGCTTGTCCTCGCCCCAGGCCCAGAAGCGGTCGCCGACGCGCAGCATCCCGATGCCGTGCAGTTGTGCGGCCCGGCCGTGCTGGTCGTGGAAGAGCCGTCCGGGTTCGATCGCACCGGATGTCGTGTGCTTCATGCCGCCTCTGCTCGCTCGATGCGCAGTACGTGCCCGGCGCGGGTGGCCGGTTCCCGCTGGACGAGGAGGGTGCGGTGCACCCGTTCGCCCCACACCCGCCGGAGCCTGTCGTCGTCCAGGTCGATCGCCTCGGTGCGGACCTCGAAGTTCTGGGTGTGGGCCCGCAGCAGGGCGGCTCCGACCCGGAGTCCCTCCGGGTGCGGGGCGGGCGGGAGGGCCGTCATGAGGACGAGGCCCATGGTGCGCGGCGCCTCGAAGGCCCAGTCGTCGCGGAGCAGTACGCCGCCCCGCTCGCGGTCGAGTTCGACGGTCCGCTCGCAGCGCACCAGTCCGCTCTCCGGCGGATAGGCGGAGGCGAGGTCCATCCGCAGCCGGGCCACGGTGCCGTCGTCCCCGAAGGTGACACCGGTCGCCCCGAACTCCTTGCCGTGCCTCTGCTCGACGCCGTCGGGCAGAGGCACGTTGTGCCACGGGCTGCGCATCGTCCAGATCGTGTAGCGGGTCTCGGGCTGGAAGGTCTCGCGGTGGTAGACACCCACACCGACGTCGATGAGGACCGGCTCGCCGTCGAGGGAGACGATGACACCTCCGGCATCGTTGTGGTTGTGGCTCACATCGTTGTGGCCGCCCTTCGCGGCGACGAACAGGCCGGCGGCGGACGCCCGTCGCTCCCGTGCGACCGCGATCCCGGTGCCGGGCAGATACCGCGAGGCCGGCATGCCCGGTGCCGCCTCACCCGTCGACGCCCAGTCCGGGGAACGGAGTTCGGCGAGCGTCCTTCGGAACAGGGGCGCGAGCTGGCCGTCGAACCGCAGGGGGTGGAGCCGTCCCATCCACCGCGCGTGGCGCACGGCGTCCTCGTCACCGACACGGGCCGCGAACCGGGCCAGCAGATGCCAGTTGGCGTTCTCCGGCAGCGCGGGCGAGCCGTCGGAGTAGTTGACCTGCGTGTCGGGGCCGATCTGCATGTCCACCGGGAACGATGCCATCGCCGCGACCGGGGGCACCGTGAAGCCGTCGAAGGCGCCACCGGTGATCTCCTCCAGCAGGTCCAGGGCCTCGAAGAGGGTCGCGCCGGCCCACCACCAGTACGTGGCGCCCTCGTCGCAGCTCCCGTCGGCGTCGTAGCCGGCGCGGAACCGGTCGAGGATCACCAGCGCACGCTCGACGGTCCGCTCCAGCTTGTCCCGGTCCGGCTCGGTCACCGCCGCGCACACCAGCACGTTCGACACGATCCAGGGGGCCCAGTTGTTCGGTGTCGCGTCGACGCCGTGCCAGAAGTACGTCTCGGTCTCCCAGGGACCGAGGACGCGCCGCCGGATCTCGTGGTGGACACGCCCGCGGATCCCGGGGAAGAGCTCCTCCAGGCGGGCTCCCGCGAAGGCGTCCACCGAGGCGAGCAGGGCGCCGGTGTAGGCGTCGGCGAGGTCGAGCACGTCACGGCCCGGCTCCGGGAGGAAGGGGCGGTGCCCGGACTCGGGGAGCGCGTAGTGGGAGGGCAGGCACCAGGCGGACAGTTCGCACAGGCGCCAGACGGCGTCGCCGAGCGCGACGGCGTCCTCGTCCTTGTCGTCCGCCGCCAGCAGCAGCGCCGTGGAGGCGAGGTGTCCGAGGAGAGCGTGCTCGGTCCGTTCGTGGGGGCGGCGGTCGCCGTCCCGGCTGTAGGCCGCCCAGGCGCTGAGACTCGGCATGTCCTGTGCCGCCCTGTCGCGCCAGTCGGCCGCGGCGCGGGCCAGCGCCGCGCGGTCGCTCTCGCCGAGGTGCGCCCAGCCGTCGCGGTCACCCACCGGCGGTGCCGGGGACCACGCCCGGACGCGCAGCGCGGCTCGCGCGTCCGGGGTGAGCCGAGAAAGGAAGGAAGGTGCGGAGGTCACGTTCGGCTTCCCTGCTTGTCGAGCTGTTCCATGTATTCCTTCCGGGTGGTGTTCCCGACGGAGGACTTCCAGGAGGAGATCGCGGACCGTACCGCGTTCAGGTCCGCGCGCCCGAGGATGTAGCTGTTGACGGTGTCGTTGAGGGTGCTCGTCGCCGAGCCCGAACGCACCGAGGTCGGCGAGTACAGCCCCTGGACGGGGTTCTCGACCAGCATGTCCTGGGTGGCGACCTGCCAGGCGTGGGAGCGCCGGAGCTGTTCGTCGATCCGGATGGGGTTGGTCAGCACCTGGGGGCCCTCGGTGACGCGGAAGAGGCCGCTGGGCTCGACCATCGTCCGGCCCGCCTTGGTGAGTTCCACGTTGTCGCCGTCGCGGGTGAAGTGGACGCCCTCCTTGCCGTTGCGGATCTTGAAGTACTCCTGGGAACCGTAGGGAGCGGCGAGGTAGTTGAGGATGCTGAGCTGTTCCTCGATCTTCTTCCGGCTCGCCTTCTTGAAGGCGGTGTAGCCGAAGCTCGACGTGCCCTGGTAGTTGGCGCCCTTGCCGCCGTCCGCGCCGAACGGGACGACGGCGCCCAGTACCACACCCTTCGGCAGGGTCGTGTCGAGCAGCGAGGAGATGCCGTCCATGTGCATCAGGACGGTCCCGCTGGCGAGGTAGGTCTTGGCCTGTGAGTTCTCCAGGCTGGGAGTGTCCGGGTGGTAGTAGCCGGCCGCGTAGAGCTTCTTGATGTAACTGATGGTCCGGATCCACTCGTCCGTCTCGTACTTGTTGACGAGCTTGCCGCCATCGAGCTTCCAGCCGTTCGGTACGCCGAAGACGGCGCCGATGATGTCGAAACCCCACTCGACGCCGTTGGCGCCGCCCTGTCCGCAGATCGCGTACCGGTTGGCCTTGGCGTTGGTGACCTCCTTGCACAACGCGGTGAAGTCGGCCTCGTTCTTCGGCGCGGGCTCCTGCCCGGTCAGTTCCTTGATGACGTCCGGGCGGCAGACAAGGATGCTGCCGAACGGCGGGCGTGGCTCGGGAACGCCGTAGATACGGCCGTTGATGCGGGCGCTCGCCCACGAAGCCTCGGGGAGGTTGGCCAGGTTGGGGTACTTCTTGACCTCGTCCCCCGACAGGTGCTCGGACAGATCCTGGAACTTCGCCTGCAGCAGCTGCGGATATCCCTGCGGCGGCGCGAAGGTGAGGAACTGCACCAGGTCGGGCAGGTCACCGCCGGCCGTCATCGTCGCGAACTTGGACGCGTAGGAGTCCCCCGGCACGAGCTGGATGTCGAAGGTCGTGTCGACCTGCTCGCCCATGTACGACAGGTAGCTGTTGCCCGCCGGCGGCGGGGAGTAGTACGTGACGACGAACGCCGATGTCTTCCCGCCGGAACCGGCCTTCCCCGTCACCGACCGGAACAGCTCGCTCTCGGCGGGCGACCGGTAGTACACCGGTTGCACGATGCCGTTGCCCTTCAGGGCGGGGGCGGGCCCCTTGGTGATGGGGACGTAGGCGGGCAGCTTCGCGATGTCGTTGGATACCGCGGTGCCTCCGCCGGAGCCCGAACAGCCGACGAGCGCCTGGCCTGTGCCGAGGGCGGCGATTCCGAAGGCCGCGCCTCTGAGCAGGTTGCGCCGGCTCATTCCCGGCGAGGTGTAACGGTTCATCGTGCGTCTCCTTTGACGTGTACTGATGATGTGCGCGACCGGGGCGGTGCTGCCTCAGCCCTTCACGGCGCCGGTGAGGACGCCCTTGGTGAGATGGCGTTGCACAAGGGGGTAGGCCAGCAGAATCGGGACGATCGCGATCAGCACCACGGCCATCTGCACGGACTGCGCGGGCGGGGCCGCCTGGTCACCGCCGGAATCGACCAGGGCCGAGCCCTGGAGAACGTAGGTCCGCAGCACCAGTTGCAGGGGCCACTTCGTGCTGTCGTTCAGATAGATCAGGGCATTGAAGAAGGCGTTCCAGTAGCTCACCGCGTAGAACATGCCGACCACGGCGATCACCGCGCGGGACAGGGGCAGGCTGATGTTCCACAGGATGCGGAACTCCCCGGCACCGTCGATCTTTGCGCTGTCGATGAGTTCCTGTGGGATCCCCATCATGAAACCGCGGACGACGATCATGTTGAACACGCTGAAGGCGGTGGGCAGGACGAGCGCCCAGTAGCTGTCCAGCAGGCCGAGTTCCTTCACCGCCAGGTACAGCGGGATCATCCCGGGTGTGAAGAGGAACGTGACAAGGACGAACGTCAGCAGCGGTCGCTGGAAGAGGGCGCCGCGGCGGCTCAGTGCGTACGCCGCGAGTACGGTCGTCGTCAGGCTGATCGCCGTACCGACGAGAGTGACCAGCGTCGACACCACGACGGCCCGGGTGACGACGCCGCCCTCGAAGACCTGGGTGTAGGCGTCGAGCGTGAAGGAGTCGGGCCAGACGACGAATCCGCCCGCTTTCGTGATGGACTCGCTGTCGGACACGCTGGTCGAGAAGACGATCAGGAAGGGGAAGAGGACCAGGGCGAGCGCCAGCACGACCGCGACTGCTTTCAGCGCGAGTGCGACGGGCTTCGGCTTGCCCTGCCAGGCGGGGCGGACGATGGTGCTCATGACCGTGAATACACTCCTTGCTCGCCGAGGCGGTGCGCGGCCTTGTTCGCCGCGAGAATGAGGAGGAATCCGACGATCCCCTTGATCAGGCCGACCGCGATTCCCACGCTCCAGTTGCCGTCGATCACACCGTGGAAGTAGACGTAGGTGTCGAGGACTTCCGCCGCGTCGGCGCCCACGGCGTTGCGCTGGAGCAGGATCTGCTCGAATCCGACGTTGAGGGCCTCGCCGAGCCGCAGGATCAGCAGCAGCACGATGATCGGCCGGATCCCGGGCAGCGTGACGTGCCAGAAGCGCCGCCACGTTCCCGCGCCGTCGATGGCCGCCGCCTCGTACAGGGAGTCGTCGATCGCGGCGAGCGCGGCGAGGAAGATGATCGCTCCCCAGCCCGCGTCCTTCCAGACGACCTGCGTGGTGAGCAGGAGCTTGAAGGTGGAGGGGTCGGACATCACGTTGACCGTCGACAGGTCGAGCTGCCGAAGCGTCTGGTTGAGCACGCCGCCCGAGCCGAGGGACTGCTGGAAGAAGCCGACGACGATGACCCACGACAGGAAGTGCGGCAGGTACAGCACCGACTGCACCGCCGCCCTCAGCCACGGCCAGGTGAGCGAGTGGATCAGCAGGGCGAGGGCGATGGGTACCGGGAAGTACAGCACGATCTGCAGGAAGGTGATCTGCAGGGTGTTCACCGTCGCCCGCCAGAACGCCGGGTCCTCGAAGAGCACCTGGAAGTTGTGGAGGCCGACCCAGGTGCTGTCGCCGATGGATATGTACGGCTGGTAGTCCATGAACGCGATGACGTTGCCCAGCAGCGGCACGTACATGAACAGCAACAGCAACAGGACCGCGGGTGTCACCATGAGCAGCAGCGGACTGTCACGACGCAACCGCGCGACGAAGGACGCCTTCCGCGGCGTCGGCGCTTTCCCGGACGGCGCGCTCCCCATGACAGAAGCAGGTTTTTCGAGCGTCGTGCCCATGTGGCTCCTTTGCCTCTGACCGACGTGGCTCCACGCACTCTTGCTGTGGGCGGAGTTCGGAGGAGGCCGGGCTGTCCCGTACAGCGGCCGGCCAGTGCTCGTCCCGAGCGGTCTGGTCATCCTGAGTTGGCCCTACGATGACGGTCAAGTGTGAGCAATCATCCGAACATCAATCAAACATTTGGGGCGACGATGCACCTGCACCCACGGCACGAGCGCATCCTGGCGGAGCTGCGGATACACGGCAGCCTGTCGGTGACCGACTTCGCGGCACACGAGAACATCTCCGCCATGACGGTCCGTCGTGACCTGGGCGAACTCGCCGATCGTGGGCTGTTGAGGCGCGTGCACGGCGGCGCGGTCACGGTGGAGACCGACCCCACCGGGGGTATGGTCAGCCGGCCGGTCCCGCGCAGGACCGCCAACGACGGGCGTGCCCTGTTCACTCTCGGTTTGATCGTTCCCGACCCCGGCTACTACTACCCGAACATCGTCGGCGGTGTGGTGGAGCGGACGACCGCACTGGGCGGACGCGTGGTGTTGCGGGTGTCCGGGTACGACGCGGACCACGAGCGGCAGCAGATCGAGAGCCTGATCACCGGCGGTGTCGACGGTCTGCTCGTCACCACGACCGTCGCGGACGCCTACCCGACGTTCGAACGGCTGGAGGCGGCCCCGATGCCGGTCGTCGCGGTGGAGCGGGCCGTGGCCGACGCCCCCGTCGGGTACACCCTGGAGTCCGTGCGCAGCGACCACGACGCCGGTGCCGCAACGGCCGTCCGCCACCTCGCGGAACTCGGCCACCGGCGCATCGGTGTCGCCTCCTTCGACACCCCGACGTCCCGTCAGATCCTCAGCGGGCACCGGCGGGCCGTTCAGCATCTGGGGCTGGCCGACGACGCGCCGGTGGAGACCATCGACGAAACCTCCGGCGTCGCACGGCAGACCACTGCCTTCCTGGAACGCTGCCGTGCCACCGGCACCACCGCGGTGCTCGTGCACTCGGACCACTACGCGCTCGACTTCGTCGCCACGGCCATGGACCTGGGTGTCTCGATCCCCGGCGACCTCTCCGTCGTGGCCTACGACGACGAGGTCGCCCAACTCGCGGCCGTGCCGTTGACGGCGGTGGCCCCGCCGAAACACGATGTCGGCCGGTTCGCCGCGACCGCCTGTTTCGAACGCATCTCGGCGGTGGGACAGACACCCTTCGCCCAACGGCACATCACCCTCACCCCGACGCTGACCGTGCGGGATTCGTCCGCGCCGCCGCGCTGAACCCTTCCTGCCCGCATGTTCGTTTGATGAGCGATCACTCTGCAAATCTTGACATCGAACATCACGAGGGGCTGGCATGGACAACGTTGCTCACCGCCCGCCGGAGGTCTCCCGCCGACGGGCCCCGCGACTGAGGTGACGATGGCCGTGCCGACCGTTTCGGCTGCCGATCGAGCCGCTGTCGAGGCCCCGGCGTGTTCATGAGCGGCCGGAACAGACCACTCCCGAAAGGTAGGACCCCCATGACATCGGCATCGAGGCCCGCGCACGCATCCAGTCCGCGCCGCGCCGTCCCCGTGGCGTTCGCCATGCCCGAGGCGACCTTCCGGCGGGTCTTCAGTCCGGCCGACCTCGCGGCCCTGCACGAATCCGGCACGGCACGGCTCCTGGCAGACCGTCCGCTGGACCCGGACGTCCCCGCGGATCGCGAACTGCTGCACGGCGTTGAGGTGTTGCTCACCGGCTGGGGCACCACCCCGCTCGACGCCCGGCGGCTCGACGTGCTGCCCGCTCTGCGAGCCGTGGTGCACTCGGCGGGCACGGTGCGCCCGGTCGTCGACGACGAGGTGTGGGCGCGGGGCGTCGCGGTCACGTCGAGCACCGCGGCCAACGCCGTCCCGGTCGCCGAGTACACGGTAGCGATGATCGTACTCGCCGCGAAGCGGACGTTCACCGCGGCGGAGTCGCTGCGCCGCGACAACGGGCCGGTGGACCTGGAGAGGGACTGGCCCGACGTCGGCCTGCACGGCATCACGGTCGGGCTGATCGGCGCCTCCCGGGTCGGCCGCGCGGTCATCGAGCGGCTGCGGGGCTACGACGTGCGGATCGTGGTGGCGGACCCGTATCTGGACGACGCCGACGCCGCGGGACTCGGTGTGCGCCGAGTGGAGTTGGCGGAACTGGTCGCGTGCAGCGACATCGTCTCGCTGCACGCGCCGCTGCTGCCCACCACCCGCGGCCTGATCGACCGTACGCTGATCGAACGCCTGCGGCCGGGGGCCACCTTCATCAACACCGCGCGCGGCGCGATCGTCGACCAGGAGGCGCTCGCGGACCGTCTCGACAAGGGGGACATCGCCGCGGTCCTGGACGTCACCGAGCCCGAGCACCTTCCCGCCGACGCGCGTCTGCGCACGACTCCCAACACCTTCATCACGCCCCATATCGCGGGTTCCATGGGCAATGAGCTACGGCGGCTGGCCGTGAACGCGATCCGCGAGACGCTCGCGTTCACGGCCACCGGCACGTTTCTCGACCCGATCCGGCCGGAAGAGTTCGCCGTCCAGGCCTGAGCCGCCCCACGCCTGATGGGGCGGCCATGGGAACAGCCTCCGGCGCATCATCGTCCGGAGGCTGTCCATCGTTCCCGGGTCAGTGGACCGTGACGTCCCCGACGACCAGCCAGCCGCCGGCGGTGGCCTCCTGCGCGGCGAGTTCGATGCCCGGAACGTTGCCGCGCGTGGTGTCGACGATCGCCACCCCCCACCGGTAGTCGCCCTTCGCCACCCCGGCCAGGCGCGCTCGGAACGTGTGGGTCGCCACGGCGTCCTTGCGCCATGCGGACGGTTCGGAGCCGCTGTCGACGAAGACGTGCGCGGCGGTGCCGTCCGCCCTCAGCAGGGCCACGGCGGGCCGGTACTTGTGGTTCCACTGGGGCAGGTCGTTGGGCAGGTAGGCCCAGCCGAGGTTGGCCCACTCGTGGTGCAGCTTGGTGGTGGAACCGGCGGTGACGTGCGCCGGCGCCTTCACCGTCGTCGGGTAAAGGCGGTATCCGGCTTCGGCAACGACCTGTTGCACCAGGTCGAAGCGGCCCGTGAACCAGGACAGGGTCTCGCCGATCCGGAAGTCCATCGCGCTGACGTGGGCCTCCACGGAGTCGTCGAACTCACCCTGCCGGACGTCGGCGACGGTCTTGTAGCCCCGCGGGTCGTCGGTGTAGCTGTGCTGTGTCGTCACCCAGCCGCCCTCCATCAGGATCGGCCGCCGGTCACGCCACTTCTCGGCGTAGGCGCGTTCCCAGTCCCCGTAGTAGGTGGTCATGCCGAACGCGTCGTGGCGCAGCATGAATCCCCGGTCCACGGCGATGTCCAGGAGCCGCTCGCTGTCCGCGTCCGGGGCACCCCAGTCCTTCTCGGCGCCGATGAGCCGGTGGTAGTTGATGGCGAGCGGGACGCGGGAGAATCCGTCCGCGTACAGGTCCACGACCCAGCGCAGCACCGACTCGCGGTTCGCGGAGTCGATGTACTTCATGGAGTGCCCCTCACCCCACTTGCCCAGGCCGTAGCCGTCGATGAAGTCGACGGTGTCGGGGTCGTCGTACTTCTCCGCGAACGCCCGGACGAAGGCGGCGTACTTCTCCTGGAAAATCGGGTCGTCCGGGTAGGGGGACCACACGGTCTTGCTGCCCGTCTGCGTCTCGTAGCCCGCGGCACCGGCGTCCCGCACGAAGTCCGGTGTGAAGCCGTACGACTTGTCACGGCTGTCCACGACCACCCGGAACGCCAGTCGCAGCCCCCGCTCCCGGGCCGTCGCGATCGCGGCCTTCAGGTCCTCGTTCGTGTCCCAGCCGTAGACGCCCTCCGACGGCTCCAGCAGCGACCATGCGATCCGCAGGTAGAACGTCGAGGCGTAGTCCGACGCGCGGACGGTGCCGTCCACGCCGGGGACGCTGATGCCGTCGCGTGCCGTCCAGAAGTTGTCGGGGAACGAGGTGTCCCCGTAGAGCACCCATCCGTTGAGCGGATTGCGCAGAACCGTCGAGTGGTCGGCGGTGAACGTCTTCGTCAGCGCCGCCGACCTGCGCCTGGCACCGGCCGGCGTACGGGGGCTGGCGGCCGAGGCCCCGGGGAGCGCGACGGCCGAGGTTCCCACCGCCAGTCCCAACCCGAGCGCGGTCCGGCGGCTGATTTTTCCCATTGGGGCCATGTGTCGTCTCCCTTGGAGAATCGCGCGTTCGCGTCGTCGCTGGGAAGTCTCGGTGGGAAGCGATGTACGCGGCAAGGCCATATCGTCGACCGCACATCGATCGCACATGAGGACCCGGTGAAGGGGCTCGCATCGGGTGTGCCGGCGCACCGATGCCAGCGCCGAAGCTCGTGCCCTCGAAGTCCAGCCGTGGGTGGACGGGACCAGGTCGTGCAGCGCTGTCACCGCGCACCACACGTCTGCGACGACGGGTGTGTCCCTCTGGTTCTCCTGTGCGCCGGCCGGTCAGGGTGGGCCCATGACATGGACAGCGCCGCAGATCGAACGGACCACGCGGATCGGTGACCTGGCCACCGTACCTGAGCGTCAGATGCTGGAAGGCTGGCTGAATTGGCATCGGGAGACTTTGCTGGCCACGTGCGCGGGGCTGGAGCCGGCCCAACTGGTGCGGACCACCGTGGAGCCGTCGAACCTCACCTTGCTGGGCCTGGTCCGTCACATGGCGGAGGTGGAGCGGTCGTGGTTCCGGCGACGCCTCGCGGGTGAGTGCATCGGCAATCTCTTCACTGACCCGGGAGACGGTGATGAGGGCATCGAGGGAGTCCATGAGGTGTACGCGGAAAGGGACTTCGAGAGGTACCGGGCCGAGGTCGCCGCGTGCGAGGCAGTGGCAGCCGGCCATGACCTCGACGAGACGTTCACGTCCGCGCGCGGCACTGCGCTCAGCCTGCGCTGGCTCTACACGCAGATGATCCAGGAATACGCCCGCCACAACGGACACGCCGACTTCCTCCGAGAGCGCACAGACGGGAAGACGGGCGACTGAGACGGGGCACGAGCCTCCGGCGCCTGATTCGAATCAAGAACTCGTAGCAGCACTCCTGTGACACCGATTCTCATGCCGTTTGCCATCGATGGTTGCGGACGTGATCAGTCGTGGGCCGTTGCGACGAGGCGTCGCAACGTGGCGTGAGCGGGTGGGCCCCAGGTGCGCTTGCCGCCGGGACGGCCGTGAACGCCGGCATGTCCGATGAGGATGCAGGCGAGGGCACGCAGCACCGCCCAGCCGCGGGCACGACGCAAGGTCGCGGCGTCCGGGGTCGGCTGGTAGGCACCATAGAAGCGGTCGGCTGCGCCGTCCGGCAGCAGGACCCATGGGGCGGCGAGGTCGCAGGCCGGATCGCCTGCGCAGAGGTCACCGAAGTCGATCACGCCGCAGAAGGTGCCGTCCGCGGTGAGAACGTTGGCCGGATGCAGGTCGCCATGGAGCCACAGGGCCGGGCCCGCCCAGTCGGGCGCGGCGGCGGCATCTTCCCAGACCGCGCGGACGGCGTCCGGGTCGGGGATCAGCCCCAGCTCGGTGGCCTCGGCGATCATCTTGGCGAAACCCTCGGCATGGTCGACCAGCGGTCCCCCACGGTCACGACCGGCGGGCGCCGTGGTGGGAGCGGGTCGGTGAAGGGCCGTCAGGAAGGCGGCCAAGGTATCGGCCGCCTCTGCAGCGCGCGTGGCGGGGGCGCGGTCGGCGGGCTCGCCCGGCACCCAGGTGGTGACGATCCAGGGACGCGGAAACCGCTCGGAGGGCTCACCGAGGCGCTGCGGGACAGGGACCGGCAGCGGAAGGTGCGGGGCGAGAGCCGGCAGCCAGGCATGCTCCTTGCGCAGCAACGCGTCCGCGGACTGCGTCGCCCAGGGCAATCGGACGGCGAGGTCGTCGCCGAGCCGCCACAACTGGTTGTCCCAACCGCGCGCGCCGAGCGTCACCGGGCGATCGGCCAGGTCAGGGTGCTGGTCACGCAGCAGGTGCCGAACCAACTCTGCTGTGATCTCGATCTCGGTAGGGGTCATGCGGAGCAACAGTAGTCGGACGGAGATCCGCTGTTCGTGACGCCCAGCAGTCTGTGCCGCTCAACTGAGGCACCAGAAGTTCGCCACGTTGATCACCCCTTCAGCTGATCCCTGGTAGTGATCACGGTCGCGAACGATCCGTAACTTCCATCGCGGACCCGAGAGCCTTCTCAGACAAACACCCCGCGCCTGGGCCTACGCCGAACGGTGGGTGCCCAAGCGCATCCTCGTGGAGAACCACCCCTTGCCGCAGACGGTCGTGGCCTGCCGAGGTCTACGGCACCGCGCCTTGAGCGGCGCCGGTCGAGTGGGGCGAGTTTCTCCTCAGCACCGGCGAGGCCGACCCGGAAGCCCTCGCCTTCTCCGAACCATCCTTCGCGTTCGGCCTCGGCGATGCGGACGACGAGGTTGTCGCGGATGTCGGCACGTCGTGCCGGCTGGGCCGGGTCCGGTCGAAGGAATGAGCACCTGACACAAGCTTCTCCGAACCAGACCGTCGCTCCGGCTTGCAGGGGTCGCCCCGGACCGCTGCTTCGCGCCCGGCTCTTGCTGGTGTGAGTGAGGGTCTTGACCCTCACGTGGCGTCAGGCTGCATAGTCGGTGCCGTGGAGGATCACTGGACCGTGGGACGCGTGGCCGAGCTGGCCGGTGTGAGCGTCCGCACGTTGCATCACTATGACGAGATCAGGCTTGTTCAGCCGTCGGCGCGGACGGCGGCCGGGTACCGGTCCTATTCGGCAGGCGACGTGGAGCGGCTGCGGGAGGTGCTGGCCTATCGGCGGCTGGGCTTCGGGCTGCGGGAGGTCGCGGAACTGGTCGGCGACCCGTCCACCGACGCGGTCGCGCACCTGCGCCGACTGCGCGGCCTGCTGCTGGAGCGGCGTGATCGCGCCGACACCATGGTGGCGGCCATCGACAGGGAACTCGACGCACGGGCGAAGGGACTGAAGGTGACACCGGAGGAGCAACTGGAGATGCTCGGTGCACGTCTGTACGACGCGATCGGCGGCGCCTACACGGCGACACGGCGTACCGAGCCGCAGATCGCCGCGCAGATCTGGGACGCGCTCGGTGACGCGCAGACGGTGCTGAACGTCGGGGCCGGCACCGGCTCCTACGAGCCTGCTGATCGCGACGTGACCGCGGTGGAGCCATCGGCGGTCATGCGGGGGCAGCGGCCTGCCGGCTCGGCACCGTGTGTGGCCGCCGCCGCGGAGAGCCTGCCGTTCGAGGACCGCTCCTTCGACGTCGCGATGGCCGTCTCCACCGTTCATCACTGGGGAGATCCGATAGCGGGGCTGCGCGAGATGCGGCGCGTGGCCCGCCGCGTGGTGGTGCTCACGTTCGACACGGACGAGCCCGGATGGCAGGACCGGTTCTGGCTCACCCGCGACTACCTGCCCGAGTTCGCCGCCGTCCTCGCGGAATTTCCCTCGCTTGCTGGGATGGCCGACGCCATCGGCGCCCGCGCTGAGCCGGTGCCCGTCCCGTGGGACTGCGCTGACGGCCTGTTCGAGGCGTACTGGCGCCGGCCTGGAGCGTATCTGGAGGATCATGTGCGTCGTGCGATGTCGGTGTGGACGAGGGTAGGGCCGGAGGCCGAACAGCGTGCGGTACGAAGCCTCAGCGACGACCTCGGCTCCGGTCGGTGGGCCGAGCGCAACAGCGGCCTCGCCGACCTCGACGCGGCAGATCTCGGCCTCCGCCTGCTCATTGCGTGAACCGCGTCGCGGCGCCAGTGTCATGACGGCTCCTGGACGGTGGAGGCGGGGCTCGGCCGGCTCCTTGCCCTGCCCCGTTGACGGGGTGATGGGTGTTGGGTAATGGGTGAAGGGTGACGGGTGATGAGGCCGGGTGCCGCGGGTCGCTTCATCTGCTTCCGGGCCCCCGGCTCCCGGTTCGCAGGGCGGCACGCAGCAGCGCGTGCCGAAAGTGGTACGTGATCCCTTCCTCGCGAAGCACACCTGCGGCCTGAGCAGTGGTCATGAAGTCGCTGAACCGGAGTGGTAGCTGGTCGCGGACCAGGTACCAGGCGTGGGCGGCCCGGAAGACCGGCCAGGCGGTGAACAGCCCGGGGCCGGCCACGGCGGCCGCTGTGGCGACTGTGACCAGGAACGCGCTCGGAGGTGTCCGGTCCAGATTCAGTGACCACGCGGTCCATGTCACCAGCACCGCTGCGAAGGCGAGGCAGAGCGCGAACACGGCGGTGGCCCTGCTGTCCCGGCGCAGCAGCTCAAGGGGCCGGATGGCGTTCGCCGGGGCGACGTTCACATCGAGCGTGTGTACGCGGTCCAGCACGGTCCCCGCGGCGAATCCGCCGCAGAGCCCTGCGACGACCGACAGCGCCGTACCCTGGCCGAGCAGCACCCACAGGTCGGGCCAGCGCAGCGGAGCGAACAGCAGGCCCGTGAAGAGCTGAGTGGCCACCCCCGCTGCGGTCAGGACAGGCAGCAGCCGAACGACCCTGGACAGAACGATCCTGGCGTTCACGTCCGAGCGGAATCCGCCCGGTACGGCGGAGCGGTCCCGGTATTCCTCGGCCCGGGTGACCACGTAAGCCACCGTGAAGGCGGCGCCGCACGCCGTCCCCCACAGCGCGCCCGCCAGCACTGCGGTCCCCGCAGCCCGAGAGAGCGTGGAGAGGCCCGTCGCCAGCGTGGTCAGCACCAGGCCGTAGATCAGGGCGAGTTGCCACTGCGCGCGGCGGTAGAGCGTCCACCACCGGATACCACCGCCACCTTGGTGCTCCGCCAGGAAGCGCAGCAGGCGCACGGCGCGGCGGGCTGTCCAACGCCGCCCCGCCTGCGAGTCGTTGTTCAGCGGGTCGAAAACAGAGGGGATCAGCGAGGCCAGAAGGTGCCGCTCGACATCCTGGGCGGCGGGAAACCTCGCCGGGTCCGCCAGCTCCGCCGGGGTGGCGGAGCCGCTGCCGTAGATCTGAAGGCCGAGCCACTGCATGAGGGGGGTGGCGAAGACCTCCCTCGCTGAGGACGCCCTCCCGGCGCGCATCGCCTCCAGCAGGGGGAGCCAGGCCGGCCGGTTCGGTGCGCGCGAATCGTCCAGGAAATCGGCGAGGTGCCGCGGCCCCAGCGGTCCCAGGCGAACCGCCACGGATCCCCGTACGGCTCCGACCGCGGCCACCGCCTCACGGAACTGTTCCTCCCTGGAGGCCAGTGCGATCGACAGGCCCGAGCCCAGAGCCTGATTCAGTGCCCGCAGCAACGCGGCTCGCTCAGGACCGGCCACCTCGTCGAAGCCGTCCAGGAACGGCACGACGGCGCCGTCCCGCAGCAAGGCGCGCGTGAGGTCCTGCGCCTCGACTCCGCTCCCCGGGCCGACGACGTCCGGGTAGCGGTCGGCGATCCGTCCGATCAGCCACGGATACAACGGCTGGCGTACGTTCCATCCGGCCAGGGACAGCACCACCGGCACAGGGCCGTCGACGCTCTGCCCGCCGGTGGCCGAGGCCAGGAGCTGCTCGGCCAGCAGATGAAGGGCGATGCTCTTGCCGGAGCCCGCCGGACCGCAGACCACTACGCGGGCGGGTCGGCGTCCCGGCCAGAGTTGCTGCCGAAGACGGTCGACGCGGCCGGTGCCCGGCGGGCCGTAGGCGGCCGGCACACCGTTGTCGGCGAGCTCGGGCGCCGGCTCCCACGGAACGGCGATACAGGCCACTTCGACGCCGCGGTCCCGCAGGTCCTCCTGGAGGCGATCACGCTCGGCCCCCGCGAGGGCGGCGAGCCACTGCTCCCGGGAAGGAGGGGTCTGCGGCGGCTGCGGCCTGGACCGCCGCCACAACGCAAAGATCCCCGGGCACAGCAGTCCGAATGCACCGACGAAGGTGTCGACAGGGTCGGCCAAAGGCACCGTGGCCCGCAAGGTGTGGATCAGGTAACTGCCCGCCAGGAGAGCCAAGATGATCGACGCGATCAGAACAGTGGCGGATGTCCCGCGTAATCGTGCACCGTTGGCCATGGTCGGCAGTGTGCCGCATGGAGTCAGGCTCTGTCCTGGGTCGTCATCAAGGTGTGCGGCGGAGACCGCTCATCCAGATCACCGCCCCGCGCGGGTGATGCCACGGTCCTTCACATGCGTCCCTGCGCAGTGCACGGTGGGCTGACCCAGACCTGTCCGGCGAGAGTGCCGGAAGGGACACGGGACCACCTCGCCGGGCCGGGACCATGCGGTCCCGGCCCGGCGAGGTGGTCGGTGCCGCGTGCTGCCGTACTGCCGGCGGTCAGTCCCGGTTCGCAGGCTTGTGCCCGGACGCCTTGACCTTCCACGTCAGGCTCTCGGTGGCCTCGGCGAGGGCCTGGGGGTCGCGGATCGACGTGGTCCGGT
Organism: Streptomyces sp. NPDC058051; assembly: GCF_042885475.1. NCBI lineage: Bacteria > Bacillati > Actinomycetota > Actinomycetes > Kitasatosporales > Streptomycetaceae > Streptomyces > Streptomyces sp. NPDC058051. The sequence goes on along the minus strand of NZ_JBHVRW010000001.1, from coordinate 568,311 downwards.
CAACGGACGTCACCATGACGGTGTGTGTCCTGCCGTCCGCGGCAACGCCCAGTGCCGCGGGGACGACTGCGGAGAGGCCCTGCGCCCGCTTCACCCGGACGCCGTCGACGTACCACTGCAGCTCCGGGGCGGCCAGTCCGGTGAGCTCGGCCTGAGAGACCTTGATACGGCTGGTCCGGAGGATCGCGCTGCTCGTGCCGACCTCGCTGCTCAGCGCGTTGGCCTCGCGGTAGAAGCCGGCGATCATGGCCTCGCGTCCGGGGAGGTTGAAGTCGGTGATGTTCAGGGCCCGCATGAGGGAGTTGGAGGTCGGGCGGTAGATCCCGAAGGGGTAGTAGCTGCTGCCCTCGTACGTGCCGACGGTGCCTCCCGTGGGGTCGGTCTCGCCGAGCCAGCGGTACCACTTGCTCCGGTTGGCGGCCATCTGCTCCGCGGTGAAGGTGCTGGAGTTGATGTCGGTGGGCTCGCCGCCCGGCCAGGTGCCGTAGCTGTCGTACGTGTATTCGTCCGCCAGCAGGCCCACCGAGTGGGCGATCTCGTGGGCGGCGATCAGACTCGACTGCGCGTTGTCCGAGGAGAGGGTCGAGACGCCGTCGAACGGATAGCCTTCCGCCTCCAGGCCCGAGTAGCCGGCGCCGCCGTACTTGGTGGAGTTGGAGATGACGATGACCAGGTCCGCCTCGGGGGCCTTGGCGGCGTAGGAGGCGACCTTGTCGATGTCGGCGCAGACCAGGCGCTCGGTGTCCGCGCACCAGAAGTAGCTGCCGAGGGCGGTGTCCTTGGTGACGTCGGCGGTGGGGTCACCGGTGATGCCGGATTCGGCGGACACCGCGTCGACGGTCCACACGTTCATCAGGCCCTGGTAGCTGGAGTAGGGCTCGATGCCGGTGATGTCCGCCCACTTCGTGGCCGCCGCGGTGTGGAAGGCGTCCTGCTGGTCGGCGGTGTAGCCGTCACCGATGATCACCACGTCGAGCCGGTCCGCCGAGGAGCCGGTCACGGACAGTTCCCCGACCTCCCCGTCGGTGGTCTGCGCGGTGGGTGCCACGCTCCGGACGGCGGAACGACCGCTCACCGTATCCGTGTTGACCGGGACCTCGGTCCTTCGGCCCTCGCCGCCGGGCTCGGGGAAGTACTCGACGGAGAGGCGCGGTTCCTGAGCGGGTTCCGGATCCACGGCGACCGCGGGTGTGGCGAGGGCCGCCCCCAGCATCGCCGTGAGCACGACGCTCACCGATATGGCGGACATTCTGTGTGTGCGCATGACAATCTCCACTCTGGTGTTCAGCTCGGCAGCGAAGTAAAGCGATGATGTAAGCGTCTTTACATTTCGGGTCAACTTAGGCGGGGGGACGCCCCGTTGGCAAGATGTGACTCACAGCGATAACTGTCACTTCGCAGGGGTTTCTGTCACCAGTCGCCCGTAGTCGCCGAACGGTAATCCCCCAGGCCCTGGCTGTGTGAGCCACTAGGTTGGTGTGCGTGGAGACACGGGGGCAGAGGTATCGGTATGTGGGTCCAGCTGAGCTGAAGGAGCTCGTCCGGGCGGGTGGTGAGGGTCGGAGCATCCACTCGGCGGCAGACTTCGGCGAGTGGGTCTCGGCGCTGACCCTGGACGAGTTGGCCGAGTCGTTCACGTTCGTCGTCGATGGCGACGGGGTGCTGCGACTGGCTCCGCGCCGCAGTGAGCACGTGGTGTGTGCCGGCGGCGGAGAGGTCCTGAGCGCCGGTGAGATGAGCTTCCGCGAGGAGTCCGGGTGGTGGGTGGTCGAGGAGGCCAGCAACCAGTCGACCGGCTACTGCCCGGACATCAGCTCATGGCCCGCCGTGGCCAAGGCTCTGGATCGGATCGGGATCCATCGACCGCCCGGATTCACGCACGAGGTCGTCTTTCGCCGATGCCACTCCTGCCGGGAGCTCAACATCGTGCGGGAGGAGGACTTCGTATGCGTCTTCTGCGGCGAGGATCTGCCTCAGGAGTGGAACGTCGGTGAGCCCGGGTGACTGGTCAGACCGCGAAGATCACATCGCCTTGCGAGTGCGGCAGCATGGCGGTGCGGCAGGTGAACCAGTTCATCCTTCGCGATGAGTTGTGGTGGGATTCGGAGTTCTCTTGCGGGTCCTGTGGCACCTACCTGTGCGAACACGCTGGTCCGGGACCAGCACCTGATGATGTTCGGGTGGCTCTCCTCGCAGCGCATGGGTCCGTCAGACTGCGGCTGGTCGGTTCGGTTCCCAGTCTCGTCCCAGCTTTGAAGGTCTTTCGGGAGGTCGCAGCAGCCTCGTTGTCGCGGGCTCGTGAACTGGTTGGGGAACTGAGCCACGATGGTCTGGTGGGGACGTTGTCGGAGATGGAGTTCCTGAAGGCCCGGATGCAAATGCGTGGAGTTCCCGTCGACGTCGATCGGTAGCTGTCCCTGGGGGGACTGAACCGGAGCGCTCCAGCGCTGGAATCGATCTCGAGCTTGGGCTGGGGCCCACAATGATCAGACGTCTGCCGTCGGGACCTGGTAAAACCGGGTTCCGGTGGCGCTTGGGTCACGAGGCTCTGGGGGCGGTATGTCGGGACCGGCAATTGGACTGTGGCTCTTCGAACCACGCGGGTTCGCAGACATCCTGACCGATGTGGTCCCGTGGTTGGAGACCTTCTGCGAGCCGGTGGAGGCCAAGGCCAGCGGTGACGTGGATTTCTGGGTGCGAGACGGTTCGGCCCTGGGCCTGCGGGCCTTCGACCCGGCCGACGTCGGCGCGTTCTTCCTGTCGGAGGACGAGGAGATCCCTGCCGAGGATGAGGACTATTCGCCTTTCTCGCGGCCACCAGTGCAGGGGCTGATAGTCGGCGCCGGCTGCTCGGGGTCGGTGAACCACGTGCTGCTCGGCCACCTGACGCTCGCTCTCGCCCGCCGTCTCGATGCGCTGGTCGATTTCGACGGCCTCCTGAGTGGTCACCCCACCGCGGGAGACGACACGAGCAACGAGGCAGTCCTGGCCCGGGCGAGAGCACTGGCCTCGGACCTCCCGGGAAGGCTCGTGGAGGTCTCCTATGACACCGGCGGTGGGGACCGGTGGCTTCGACATGTCGGAGACGTGGAGTCTCTGGAAGCCTGGCTGCAACATGCCGACTTCCACTTGATCAAATAGGGCTTCAGCGTCGATCTTCGTGTCCCGGCTCACGGTGCAGGTCGCCACTCGCGGTCGCGTGCTGTCGCGTACTGGCGGATTCCCTCGATCGTGATGGGAGTCCTGTGGGTGAGGAGAAATCTCAGCGGCGGTGAGTTCCTCGGAGAGTTGCGCATCCTGTCACCCTCAGCCTTCACAGGGCCCTGAACCTTCTGCAGATGTGCATGGATCGGAGCGAGCATATCCAAGGCTCGTAGGTCAGTGCCCTTCAAGATCTGGTGGGCGATTCCGGTCGCTGCCACGTACGCCCGGGAGTCGGGGGCGGGACCGGTCAGCACGTGGAGGTAGTGGAACTTGCCTCTGACCGCGTGAAGGCGGCCCCTAAGGTCTTCCCTCAGCTGAGCGTCGCGCTCAAGGATTCGGGCGTGTTCGTCACTGAGGGCGAGGTCTTGGGCTGCTGGCCAGGTCAGGGAGATGAGGCCGGCGACGGTGTGCAAGTCGATGAAGTACTGGCTGGTGTCGATCATCCAGCCAACGCTTCCCACCTCTCGTGGGCCGTCGGGCCCCAGAGCGATTAGCAGTTCTCCCTGAAGCGCGAGGGCTGTTTTGAGGAAGGCTTCGCTGCAGGTGGGTGGGGGGGGGCTTTGGTGATGGCGGGCGCCGCAGACCGGGGCATTGAGGCGGCCCGGTCGGCCTTCGACGACAGTGCGGCACTGGTTGGGGTGGAGGTCTTCGTCCTTGATTCGGGGGATGAGGGAGATGCCCTGGGCCTCCAGGCCGGGATGTCCACATTCAAAGCAATTATGGCGGAGCAGGCATCGGTGGGTGGTGCAGGCGAAGACCGGAGGGAGCCGCCAGAGGCGTTTCCAACTGCCTCCGTGGGCGCGTTCGACGTCGGAGTCACCGGCCAGGCAACGGGGGCAGAACCGTGACCAGCGCCGGAACACGCCGCGGTTGCTGTGGAGAATCCGTTTCGACGACCGGCGCATCAGAGTTGTGTCGAGCGGGCCGTAGCGGGAGCCGAACGGGGCGAGGAAGAAGTTGGGGACTTCGTCAGGGTGCAGTCGGGTGGTGCGGGCGAACTCGGCTGCTTGTTCTGGTGTTTGCAGATACTGCTGACTGAGGGGGATGTGCTCGATCAGCGCCGTCCGGTGGGCGCTCATCCCGGTGCGATTGACGATCGTGCCGGGGCTGACGTTGTTGTGGTGGGCCAGGCGTAGAAGGAAGCCGACGAGGCCTTCGTCCGGGAGTGGGGCCAAACTGCGGGGGAGCGGGCGGAGCTGAGGCACGCGTACCGTCACTTTCCCGCGGCCTTGTTGTCGAAGACGGTGTTGCGGGGTTTCTGGCGGCGCTTCGGAGCGGGCTTGGCAGGGACGGCGGGGATTTCGCCGGCCTGCGGGTCGCGGTCGAGGAGGTTGCCGAGGTTGATGGTGATCTCGTCGAGGAGCGGGATATGTAGCGCCTCTTGGCCGGTTTCCATGGCGCGGGTGCAGCCGTCCTGGACGAGTCGCCGCAGCAGACCGACGATGCCTCCGGTGCGGCGGAAGAGGTATTCGGGCATGTCGCCATCAGTGAGCATGCCGTCCCGGGCACCGAGGAGTCGGAGCTGTTCCTCGGTGCCGGCCAGGTGCTCGATCCAGGCGTTGATCTGCTGAGGCGTGTCGTAGGTGAACGGGTCGAGATCGACCAGGTCGAAGCGGCGTTCGGTCTGGGTCGCGGCCTGGTCGCTGCGGCCTCGCCGCGCGCTGGGCAGGGTCCACTGGCCAGTGCGGGGGTCGGGCCGCCCTTCGCGCAGGAGGCCCGAGCCGGGGATGTCAACGCCGATGAGGATGACGGTGGCGTTGAAGGACATCAGGTCGCGGATGAGGTCGAGCGTGTCCTGGTCGTCCTCGCGGTGCATCTTCAACCGGGTGATGTCGTCCAGGATCAGCACGGTGGTGTTGTGGTCGTGCAGGGAGGCTCGGACGCTGCGGATCAGGCCGCGGAGGGTCTTGGCGTAGGGGGCGCCGTAGAAGTCGAGGATCGCCTCGCAGAGCCCTTTCGGGGTGGCCTTGACCGGTGTCTGGCAGTAGGCGACGGGGACGAACAGGTCTCGGGTTCCCTCGATCGCGTTGGGGTTGAGCTGCTGGTGGAGGTCGCGCCAGAAGTTTACGAAGGCCGCTGCGGCCTCGCATGCCGTCTCGGTCTTGCCCTGGTAGCCGCCCCCGCTGATCATCAGGCCGTCACGAGTGCCGGGAGTGAAGTTCAGTGCGTTGTTCTGGATGCGGGATCTCATCAGCGTGGTGACCCGGCGGCTCATCGGGGTCTCCTGCAGCCCGAGGTTGACGTGCGAGGCGGTGCGGTGCAGATCGTGCAAGGCCCGGCGGCGAGCGGGCAGGGCCCTGTATTGGTCAGGGCTCAGCCGGGGAGCCGGGATGAACGCGCTGCGGGTCGTGCGCCAGCGCTGCCATCCCTCGAAGCTGAGCCGGTCCGGTGGCGGTCCGGCCCTCAGGAACGAGACGATGCTCGCCTCACCGTCACCGCCCGTGGCACGGTCGTCCATGGCTCACGCTCCCTCGTCTGGCGGGTCGGGCTGAGGGTGGCCGGCATCGTCCTCTGGCAGCAAGAACAAGTTGCCGGAACGGTAACTCGCCCCCAACCGAGCAGGTTTGGTGGGACGTGTATTCACCGCCTCCTCACGGCGGTGCCGACGCTCGGCGTCCAGGCCGGAGACGGCTTGCTCGACACGCTGCAGCATGGGGGGCACGGGTGAGACGGGGATTGGGGCAGCTGCCCGGTCCTCAGCGGCGGCCCGAGCCTGGGTCTCGTCCCGGGCGTGGTTAATGCGTTCAGAGCGACTGGTGGCTGTCTTCCAACCTCCCATGTGCCTCCGCTGCCAGATCCCCACGATCCAGGTGGCGACGAGGTGTTCCATCTCCTCCAGCGTCAGCACCTCCTCGTCCTCGGGGGCGGCCCCGCGGTCGGCGGCGTCGACGCCGGTGTATCCGGGCAGGTGCTCGAACAACAGCGTCCTGATCGCACCGAAGGCCCGCTCGACGGCGTGCTTGTCTGGAGGCCGCAGGGCCCGGGCCGGAAGGATGTTGCAGCCCAGCTTCCGCTCGACCTCCACCAGGTGGTGGTTGCGGTAGACCGACCCGTGGTCGGTGGTGACTGTCTCCGGGCTGAAGAACGGCAGCCCGGCCACCGGATAGCCGGCGAACTCGGCCACCAGCGCGGACGGCAGTCCCGGATACGGCCACTCCATCTCCGGTCCCCACTCCGGCCGCATCGGCAGTGGCAGCATCACGTCCCGCAGCATCATCGCCGCGTCCACCGCGGTGTCCGACACCAGAATGAGCCGGAAAGCGCAGAGCGAATGGGTGAACACATCCAGCGCGAGGGTCAGGTGGTCCCTGACCGGCTCGCCGAAAACACCTTCGCGGACCATCGCCGGCAGCACCGTGGTGTCCAGCGCGACCACCTGCCCGGGACGGTCGACCAGCACATGCCCAGACCGTACCGGCAGATCAGCCGCCCCCAGGTTGCGCGGCCGTGAACCGCTGGGGCCAAACCACTCGTGCCAGACCTGCCGCAGCGTGTTGTATGACGGGACGTACAGGTCGGGCCCGTAGGTCTCGCGTACGTACTGATGGATCAGGCGGGTGCGGGTGGCCATCCCGACCCGGGACCGGCCCTGCAGTTCGGCGTGGACCGCAAAGATCGCCTCCCGGATCTCCGGGCCGATGCTCGGGCGGCGCCCGCCCGGCCGCAGCCACCGGTCATCGGCACATCCGATCAGCCCGGACCGCTCACGGCCACGCTCCCAGCGGATCAGCGTGCGGTAACCGACCCGGTCCAGCCCCAGCAACCGGGCCTCCTGCCGGTCCATCGCTGCCAGCTCGGCGACCTTGGCCCACCGTCGCTCGGTCAGCGTGGTGATGGCCGGGTCGTAACACGGCCTCGGTTCTCCCGGCCTGGGATCCTCAGGATTCCCGCTACGGAACCCGGTGCCCACCTCCAGCAGGTGGGCCATCCGTAGCCGGACCAACTCCAGCTTCCCCGGAGGAAGATCAGCCACGGACGCGGGCTGCCGCCCGCGGTCCGGACCGTCGGCCGCTGTGCGCGAGAACGGCCGACAAGTCGGATGGTTGACGAGGAACCGGAAGGTCAGCTGCTGGCGGGCTCCCGCCGGATCGCGTACCACGACCCGCCCCAGATGGGGCTCATGCCGTTCGACAGTCCACTCCACCCCGTCCAGGACAAGCCCGGCCCCCGGAGCGAGATCAAGCGCCAGCGGAGGATTCACAGGGCCTCACCTGCCGGATCGACCAGCGAGCGGTCACTCAGCGGAACAGAAAGATCGATACCGAGCGAACGGTGCCAGAGCTGGTGCAGCAGCTCCGCCCGAGCCAGCGCCGGAACCGTGGAAGCAGCCACGAGTTCCCCGAACGTCACCCGGGACCGAGCCCGTTCCAGGAGATCCGCCCGCAGCCCGAGTGGATCGGGCAGCGGGCGGCGCTGACAGGACAAAGCGTCCAGCCCGGTGAAGACGTGTCGCCTCCAGCCTGCGGCCACTACGTATTCCCAGCCGCAGGCCAGCGCCATCTCAAAGGCGGCGGCGAACGACTCGACGTCCTTCGCGCGCAGCCGGTCGAGCGGTCGGACATCGATCAGACACACCCCAGCCCGGGACAGCACCAGGAAGTCCGGAACATGGACACGCGGCCCACCGCCGGTCCGGAACTGCAGCTTCAAGGGCTGCGGGACCACCTCCCGCACCTGGCCAGCGAAGTCCAGCGCGAGCAGAACCTTCGCTTCCTCCAGACTCTCGAAGCCGTGATGCCGCCCTGTACTGACCATGTACTGAAGCCCAGGCCGATGACGCTGCCGCCGATGCCACGAGAACCAGCGAACCGGCCCGACCCCAGGAGGCTGAACCTGGGCAAGGTCCCGGACCGGCACGACCAGTTCGCCGCCTCCGAGGTTCAAGGTGACCGCCCAGCGACGAGTCCAGCCATCCGCGAGGTCCAGATCCTGACGTCCAGAGACAGCCGACGCCCGTAGGAGCAAGTCGTCCCAGCGGCAGCGGTGCGACCACACCGCCCCCGCCTCAGGGTCTGCCGCAGGCAGCAGTCCGTACTCATCGGCCATGCCTCCAAGCAAACGCACGCCCACGGCGCCCGCACCAGCGCGCTTCGAAGTTGGTGACAACCCGACTGCGAACACGAACCTTGTGACAACTAGCCCGAGCTTTTGGTGACAACCATCGCTGCGAACGTGACCGAGAAGGCCAGGTCAGATCTCTCACTTGGTGACAGTTATCGCTGCGAGTCACACAAGAGTCCGCAGCCCCGGGAGGCGCGTTGCGGCGTGCGGCCCGGCAGTCTCCGCTCCGGTCACCGCCTCCCCCACCGGACCAAGAACGTCAGGCCTCGTCACGGGCCAGCCGGAGCAGCCGGTCCAGGACAGTGCGACCGCCGGTCGCGAGCCCGTCGCGTTCCACCGAGCCCGTAACAAACGGACGAATGGGGCGTCGCGACGGGGCTCGGGGCGGCGCCCGGACATGTGGGAACATGCGAGTCGGCGATGGCGATGCGTCAGGGCACCTCACCGAGGCCAGGCCGGAAGACCGGCAGACACAGGACGAGGGGGCTGCCATGGCGGGAACCAGCAGGGCGAAGACGACCGGCGACGAAGCTCCCGGCCGGCCGGACCCGGAACAGCCGGAGGAGCACGACGCACCGGCCGCGATCGGCCGCCGGGTGAAGCGGCTCCGCAAGGAACGCCGGCTCACGCAGCGACAGCTCGCCGAGCCCGTGTACACCGCCGCCTATGTCTCGACTCTGGAAGCCGGCAAGGTGCGGCCCTCCGAAGCTGCCCTCCGGCACATCGCCGAACGGCTCGGTGTCGCCGACGAGGAGCTCGCCACCGGCAAGCCCACCCACATCGTCGCGGCCCTGCGGATGCGTCTGGCCGACGCCCAGCGGATCCTGGCCGTCGAGGACGCCGCCGACGCACAGGCGGCCTACGAGCAGATCCTCGGCCAGGCCGACGAGTACGGGCTCGCACAGGAACGGGCGGCCGCTCTCGTCGGCCTCGGGGAATGTGCGCTGGAAACGGGCGAACTGACCGTTGCCCTCACCCGGTTCGAGGCGGCTGAACACGCGCTGGCCGACGAACCGCTCCCCGCCCGCGCGCGGGCGATCCGGGGCAGATCGGTCGCGCACTACCTCGCCGGCGAACTGCGCTACTCGTGCTACCTGCTGGAAAGCGCGATCGACGAGCTGAACACGTCCGGGCTGCACGATCCGGGAGCCCTGCTCAACCTCTACACGGCCTCGATCGCCCCGTACATGGACATGGGCGCCCATGCCCGCGCCGCACAGGCCGCCGAACTCGCACTCGCCCTGGTGTCCCAGGTGTCGGACCCCGCCCTGGTCGCCACCATGCACCGTACGGTGGCCCGCACACTGATCGCCGAAGGCAGGGTGGAGGCCGCCCAGACATCGTTGGCGCGGGCCACCGAGCTCTACCAGCAGCTGCAGATCCGTACCGAACTCGCCCACTGCCACTGGATGCGGGGCTACGTCTGTGCCCAGCACGGCGATCTCGTGCAGGCGGAAACGGACCTGCGCACCGCCCACTCCATGCTGGTCTCCAAGCGGGCAGCCCTGTACGTCTCACAGGTGGAGGTCGAACTCGCCGATGTCCTGCGCAGGCGAGAAAAGCCCGCGGAGGCGGCGGAGCTTCTGGAGAACCTGCTGGTAGGGCTCCAGCACGGTCGTGGTGCGGTGCACGCCGGCGGCGCCCACCGGCTGCTCGGACTGATCGCCGAGGAGGCCGGGGACGTCGAATCCGCGGAGCGGCACTACACCACCGCGCTCTCCCTGCTCGAACAGACAGGAGCCGCCGGAGACCTCGCCGACATCTGTCGGCTTCTCGGAGACCTGATGCGCAGCGAGGGCCGGACGGAAGCAGCGCTGAACGCCTACCGGACCGGGCTCGGGCACCGCGCCGAGCCCGGCACCACCACGCTCGGCCCCGCTCCCGCCCGGCCGCCCTTCGCCCCCTGGGCCTGACGCCGCGCGCCCAACCTCCGTACAGGGCCCGTCGGCTCATCCGGTCAGTCCGAACCGGCGAGACGCAACGGCCGCCCCCTCGCGCACGGATGGATGTCGCCCTCCTTGAGGGCGCCGTCGGCGATCTGCCGGCCGCCGCCTCGCGCACGGATGGATGTCCACGCCGGTTGCGATCCGAGGCAGCCAGGGGCGAGCAAACGGCGCGTCACCCGCGCGCGGGGGCGCGACCGCACGGTCGCGCGCGCCTCTGCCGCCCGACCGTTCCGTCTCCTTTTTATCTGCACCTCACATCTTTTGATGAACCATTAGAAAGTTCCGGAGATTCGTACCGAACCTCTGGACAGTCCCGCACGCGGCGCTCTAATCTCGCTGCCCACCGGGACATATGTTTCATCGCGGTTACACCACAGCCGATCAACGTTCGCGCGAACGCCCTTCACCTCACGAGCCTTCCACGTCTCTCCCCCCATGGCCGGGCCACCGCCCTTCACGAGGCACCGCGCGACCGCCGTCAGGGCGGTCGTCGCTCACGCACCGCTTCAGCACCACGTCCAAACACGGGGAAACCGGCCGGGTCACCGACTCTGCCGTGACCACAGCGGAAGGGAAGCGACATGAAGATTCGTACGTTCATCGCCACGGCCTCACTGATGGCATCCGGGAGCCTGATGGCTTTCTCCGGCTCCGCCCAGGCCGCTCTTTACACCACCTGTGTCGGCGACGGCGGGGCCGTGACCGTCAGCAACGACCTGGTCGTACCGGCCGGGAAGTCCTGCAACCTCACCGGAACGAAGGTCAAGGGCACCGTGACGGTCGAGGCCGGAGCCGACCTCGTGGCGGCGGGCGCCACCTTCAACGGCACGGTCACCGTCCAGGAGAACGCCTATCTCGACCTCACCGACACCACCGTCAAGGGCGCGCTGACCACCACGTCCGCTTTCGGCGCGCACCTGGAGAAGAGCAACCTCAAGGCGGTCCACGCCACCGAGGGATTCGTCTACGCGGTGGACTCGACGCTCGGCGGGAACGTCGTCACCGAGGCCGGCGAGCTGTATGTCTCCGGCAGCACCCTCAGCGGCTCGCTGACAGGTGACGGCAACCAGTACAGCGACGTGTACGACACCACCGTCAAGGGCGCGCTCACCGTCGACGGCAACGCCCTCGGCGGCGTGTTCTGCGCCAGCGAGGTGTACGGCGCCGCGAAGTACACGGGCAACGCCGACAACCTCCAGCTCGGCGGCGAGGGGCTGCTCGGATCCTGCGCGGGCGCCTCGTACTTCGGCGGCGACCTGACGGTCAACGACAACACCGCGAAGGCCGTGCTCGACAACGCGATCGTGCGCGGCGGGCTCACCGCGACCGGCAACAACCCCGTCCTGGTCGTGGGCGAACTGGCTCGTGTCCGTGGCACCGTCACCGGCGAGACCACGGCCGTCGGCGCGTCGTCCTCCCGCTCGGCCGCGAAGGCGGTGCCGCAGGACCGTGGCGCGGACCTCGCCGAGAAGGCCGCCGCCCGCGCCGCCGCGGCGCGGGCCGACGCCCAGGAGGCGGGCACGTCCCGCCTCTGACACCGAGCGGCACAGACAGCGACACACGGCGACACCGGCAGGTGACGGCGACGGACCCCCGTCGCCGTGCCTCCGCACCGCGCGGCGGTTCCCCCGCACGCCCGGCACCCACCCGCGCCCGCTCCGCCGTACTCCGGAGCCCGTGGGGCAGCCGTTGCGGCACACACCGCAGCAGACCTGCCGCGCGCCCCGGTCCGTACCCTCTTCGCCTCATTCCCCAGGAGTGACCGTGAGCCATATTCACAAGTCCTTCGACCGCAGGGACTTCCTGCGCGCCACCACCGGCACCACCGTGGCCCTCGCCGCCGCCTCCGTCACCGGGGCCGCCGCGACCTCCGCCGCCGCTGCCGCGCCGAGCGCTCTGTCCATCCCCAAGGACCGCATCGGCATCCAGCTCTACAGCATCCGCGACAAGGTCAGTGCGCTCGGCTTCGCCGTCGTCCTCGCCGAACTGGCCCGAATCGGCTACACGGAGATCGAGTTCGCCGGATACACCCAGTCCACCTCCATCCTGGGCCGGCAGATCACCCTCCCGGAGATCCGACAACTGCTCGACGACCACGGACTGCGCGCCGTCGGCAGCCACGTCGGCATCGGCAATCTGCGCACCAACCTCCGGGCCGAGCTGGACGCGGCGCAGATCCTCGGGATGCCGCACGTGGGCACCGCCAACGCGCCCTCCAACCTCAACACCGTCGCGGGCTACCGCGCCGCCGCCGACGAGTTCAACGTCTGGGGTGCCGAGGCGACCGCTCGCGGCCTGAAGCTCTACCAACACAACCACGCGGGCGAGTTCGCGTTCGCCACCGACCAGCCGTCCGTCCGGCTGTACGACGTGTTCCTCAAGAACACCGACCCGCGCCACGTCTATCTGGAGCTGGACATCTACTGGGCGTACGTGGGCCAGTACCGCTGGCCCGGATTCGACCCCGCCGCGTACGTGCGCAACCAGCCCTACCGCTACCCGCTGTTCCACATGAAGGACGGCGACGCCAACGCGGCGAACGTCAACGGCTTCGACATAGTCGAGTTCGGTGCCGGTGACCTGCCGTACGAGAGGTTCGTCCGCGACATCGGGCCGCGCGCCTCGCACCTCGGCATCTGGGAGCAGGACACCGCGCCCAACACCCTTCCCAATCCGCCGGGTTCATTCGGCGCGGCGGAGCGCAGCTTCACGGCGCTCAAGGGACTCCTCGGCTGAGAGGCCCGAAGAGGCGAGGTGCCTTCGCGCGAAGGCACCTTTGTGTCCGCTCCCTTCCCACCAGCGATCGAGGAGATGCATCACCGTGCACCGCACCCTGAGACGCCTGATCACGGGGGTCCTGCTCGTGGCACTGCCCGCACTGGGCGGTGTGGCCGTCGCGCCCGCCGCCCAGGCGCACCCGGACCACGAACACGCCCTGGACTGGTCGAACTACGAGAAGGTCACCCTGACGAAGGACACCGGCGAGCCGATCGACCTCGCCGTGCTGCCCGACAACCGCGTCCTGCACACCGCACGCAACGGCGACCTGCGGCTCACCGACCCCGGTACCGGTGTGACGAAGGTCGTCAACCATGTGGACGTGTACCAGAACTCCGAGATGGGGTTGCAGACGGTCACGCTCGACCCGGACTTCGCCACCAACAAGTGGGTCTACCTGTACTATTCGCCGCCGTTGAACACCCCGGCCGGCTCCGCCCCGCTGCAACTGTCCGCCGGGCAGGACGACTCGTACTGGAAGCAGTGGGAAGGGTACGACACCCTGACCCGTTTCAAGTGGACCGGCGACAAGCTCGACCTGTCCACCGCGCAGGAGATCATCCGTGTCGACACCAACCGCGGCCAGTGCTGCCACGTCGCGGGTGACGTGGACTTCGACGGAGAGGGGAACCTCTACCTCGCGACCGGCGGCAACACCCCGGCGTCGGGCCCGAACGTCAACGGCTACACGCCGATCAACGACGCGGCCGGCTACAACCCGGGGCTCGACGAGCGCCGTGGTGCGGGCAACACCAACGACCTGCGGGGCAAGATCCTGCGTATCAAGGTCCAGGAGGACGGCAGTTACACCGTCCCGGACGGGAACCTGTTCGAGCCCGGCACAGCCAGGACCCGCCCCGAGATCTTCGTGATGGGTCTGCGCAATCCCTTCCGGTTGGCGGTGGACCGCGAGACCGACGCCGTGATGTGGGGCGACTACGGCCCCGACGCCGGTACCGCGGACCCGAACCGCGGACCGATGGGATACGTCGAGTGGCAGACCACGACCAAGGCCATGAACAGTGGTTGGCCGTTCTGCACGGGTGACAACAGCACGCCCTACCGGGACTTCGACTTCGCCACTCTCACGCCCGGCCCCGCCTTCGACTGTGCGGCGCCGGTCAACGACTCCCGCTGGAACACCGGCCTGACCGAGCTGCCCGCCGCCACGCCGGCCACGCTCTGGTACGGCGACCGGGACACCGACCAGCCGTGGCCCGAGCTGACCGCCTTCCGCGGTCCCGGCGGTCCGGGCGGCCAGGCCCCGATGGCCGGGCCGGTCTACCACTACGACGCGAACAACCCCTCACCGGGCAAGTTCCCCGAGTACTGGGACGGCAAGGCGTTCTTTGGCGAGTTCTCCCAGGACTACGTCGCCGCGCTCACGCTCGACGGGCCGGACGGTCCCGTGAGCAAGCTGGAGAACGTCCTGCCCAACAGCGAGCGTGCGCAGAACGGCATCCCGCCGTGGGACAACCCGATGGACCTGGAGTTCGGCCCGGACGGCGCGCTCTACGTCCTCGACTACGGTGACGGCTTCTTCCGGCAGAATCCCGACGCGGGTCTCTACCGGATCGACTACGCCGAGGGCAACAAGGCGCCCACCGCCGTGATCAAGGTCGACAAGACGTCCGGTCAGGCGCCGCTGGAGGTCTCGTTCAGCGCCACCGGCTCCAGCGACCCGGAGAACGGCGACCTCACGTATCAGTGGGACCTCGACGGCGACGGCACCTTCGACGCCACCGGGCCCACGGCCGTCCGTACGTACCCGGAGAACGGACAGTTCCAGGCCCGGCTCAAGGTGTCCGACCCGCAGGGCAAGTTCGGTCTGTCGAGCCGTCAGATCACGGTGGGCAACACCGCGCCGACGGTACGGATCACCTCGCCGCCCGACGGCGGGTTCTTCAACTGGGGCGATGCCGTGCCGTACGGCATAGCCGTCGAGGACCCGGAGGACGGCACCACGCCGGACTGCGACAAGGCCGCCTGGACCTTCGGTCTCGGGCACAACCAGCACGGACACCCGGTCAACAGCGGCACCGGCTGCAAGGGCGGCGTCGTGACCCCGACCGACGCGGGGCACGGTGACACCGAGAACGTCTTCGGCGTCCTCGGGATCACCTACACCGACAAGGGCGCGGGAGGTGTTCCGCCGGCGACGAGTGACGCCCAGGTGGTGCTCAACCCGTCCCTCATGCAGGCCGAGCACTACGACTCGGCGGAGGGAGTCACGATCACCGACGACACCACGGCGTCCGGGCAGCGCAAGCTGACCTCCTTCGACGCGGGTGACTGGATCGCGTACGACCCGGTGTCGTTCGCCGGCATCACCGGGGTGAAGACCCGTGCCAGCGGCGCCGGCACCCTGGCGTTGCGCTGGGGCTCGGCCGACGCGGAACCGTTCGCCACGGTGTCGGTTCCGTCCGGGGACGGCTGGCAGACCGTCACCACAGCTCTGCCGAACGCCCCTTCGGGCAGCGGCGAGGTCTTCGTCACCAGCTCCGGCGGTGTCGAGCTGGACTCGCTGACCTTCCAGGGAGCGGGCGTCGCGGACAAGACCGCGCCCGAGGTCACCGCCACACTCGACCCGCCCCGGCCCAACGGTGACGACGGCTGGTACACCAGCAACGTGTCGCTCGCGGTCTCGGCGACCGACAACGGAACGGTCGCCAGCCGTCAGTACTCGATCGACGGCGGGACGACGTGGCAGTCGGCCAACGCGGCCGTCACCCTGTCCGGCGAGGGTGCCACGACCGTCCGGTACCGGGCGACGGACAACGGTGGCAACGTCTCCCCGGTGGGATCACTCACCGTACGGATCGACCGCACCGGTCCCACGGTGGCGGTGACCGGCCTCGACGGCGGCTACGGGGACTCCAAGCGTCCGACGCCGGTCTTCTCGGCACAGGACGCGGTGTCCGGCGGAGCCACCGCGACAGCCACGCTGGACGGCAGCACCGTCGCCTCCGGCCAGGCGCTGGAGTTGTGGCGGCTGCCGCTGGGCAACCATGACCTCACGGTCAAGGCCCGGGACAGGGCCGGCAACACCACCACGAAGACCGTGGCCTTCACGACCCGTACCTCCTACGCCGACATCCGCGCACTGATCGCCCGGCTGCGGTCCGACGGACTGATCACGGCGCAGGGACAGCAGCGGCTGACCGTGCGGCTCGCCCAGGCCGAGGCACACGCGGACGCGGGTCGCACCAGTCAGGCAGCGGCCGTGCTGGAATCGTTCGCCCTCTACACGTCCGACACCGCTCTCGTGCCGGACGGCGCAGCAGCCGCGGCCCTGGCACGGGACGCGCGGGCGCTGAAGGGAGGCGCCACCGGCTGACGCCCGGACGGACGGAACTGCCCCGCTGTCACCGGCGGGGCGGTTCTGTGCCCGGACTCCGTGACAGGGGCCTGTTTCCGGGCGGTGGGATCCCCCAGGGGGTGCGGTGGGTTCCCCGCAGGGAAGTTCCGACAACGAGGCGGCAGCTTTCGGTGTTGTGTGAAAAAGTTGCCGGAAGCCGCCCGCGCCCGGCGCCCCTGTGGCCCCGCGAGTACGGGCTCTTCCGAGCGGTACGGCGCCCGGCCCCGTACCGCCCCCGATCCGCTTTCGGACAACTCCCGAACGTTGTCCGAAGGCGTCCAGAGGAAGTGACTCCGTGAACATCCAGTACCGCGTGTTGAGTCTGCTGCGTGACAACGGCCCGATGTCCCGCGCGCAACTCGCGGACCGGCTGGAGGTTCCGCGTCCGCGGCTGCTCGGTGAACTCGACCGCATGGTCGCCGCCGGGCGGGTCCGAGAGGCGGGCCCCGCCGCGTCGCGCGGCGGGCGGCGCTCCACCCTGGTCGAGCTGGACCCCGCCGTGCGGTTCGCCGCGGTCGATCTGGGCGCCAGCTCCGTCGACATCGAGATCACCGATGGCGCGCTTGCGCCGGTGGCCTCCTGCTCCGAGCCGGCGGACATCCGCTCCGGACCGGTCGCGGTGCTCGGGCGCGTCAG
This sequence comes from Streptomyces sp. NPDC058051, assembly GCF_042885475.1. Taxonomy (NCBI): domain Bacteria; kingdom Bacillati; phylum Actinomycetota; class Actinomycetes; order Kitasatosporales; family Streptomycetaceae; genus Streptomyces; species Streptomyces sp. NPDC058051. The sequence continues at coordinate 551,328 of NZ_JBHVRW010000001.1, read as the reverse complement.
CGAACTCCTGCACGCGATGGCCACCCAGGGGCACTACACGCGACTCGATGCCATCGGCATCGGTCTGCCGGGGCCGGTCAGCTTCCGGGAGGGCGTGCCCGTCTCGCCGCCGATCATGGTGGGCTGGAACCGCTTTCCGGTACGTGACACCCTCGCCCAGGCACACGGCTGCCCCGTCGTCGTCGACAACGACGTCAACGTGATGTGCCTCGGGGAGCAGCACAGCGGGGTCGCGAGGACGGTCGACCATCTCCTGTTCGTCAAGATCGGCAGCGGGATCGGCTCCGGCATCCAGCACCACGGTCGTATCCATCGGGGCGCGGAGGGGTGCGCCGGCGACATCGGGCACGTCCAGGTCGAGGCCGAGGCGGACGGGCCCGTCTGCTCCTGCGGGAACACCGGGTGCCTGGAGGCGTATTTCGGCGGGGTGGCGCTGTCCAGGGACGCCACCAAGGCCGCGAGGTCCGGGCAGTCGCCCGCTCTCGCCGAACGGCTGGCCGAGCGGGGGGTGTTGACCGCCCAGGATGTCGCCGCGTGCGCGGACGGCGGCGACAACACGAGTGTCAACCTGGTCCGGGCGGGCGGTCACCGGGTCGGGCAGGTCCTCGCCACGCTGGTCAGCTTCATGAACCCGTCGATGATCGTGATCGGCGGTGGTCTGACCGGGCTCGGCTACCCCTTGCTCGCCGAGATCCGCAGCGTCGTGTACAAACGCTCGCTTCCTCTCGCCACCGGCAATCTGCCGATCGTCATGTCCGAACTCGGCTCCCGTGCCGGGGTCGTGGGCGCCGCGCTCCTGGCGAGCGAACTCTCGTACGGCAAGGAGTTCTGAGCGCGGCGCAAAGGCCGGTACTCCAGCGGCAGTTCTTCCCTGTGTGCCGATCGGAGCGGTCCTGTGCGGGGAATCCAGCGCTTCCGACACGCAGCCGCCCGCGCGGGGACGGGCGTCAACCGTCCGACGGCGGGGCGACGAAGGTCAGACCAGCAGCCACACCGCCGTGTCCTGCGGGAGGCGGCCCCGGTCGTCCAGGGGGCCGCTGGTGAGCAGGACGTCTGTGTGGGCCGGGAGCTCCGCGGGCTCCACGGCGAGGTTGACGACGCAGGTCAGGCCGGGCCCCCTGCCGAAGGCGAGGACTCCCGTGGTGGACGGCAGCCAGGTCAGCGACTCGTCCCCGAAGCCGGGCACGGTACGTCGCAGCCTCAGCGCCTCGCGGTACAGGGTCAGCATCGAGGCGGGGTCGGTGCTCTGCCGGTCGGCGGCGTAGGCCGGCCAGTCCTCCGGCTGTGGCAGCCAGGGCTCGCCCCGTGAGCCGAAACCGCTGTTCGGCGCGTCGGCGATCCACGGGAGCGGCACTCTGCAGCCGTCGCGTCCCGGGTCGGTACCGCCGGAGCGGAAGTGCATCGGGTCCTGGATTCGGTCGAGGGCCACGTCGGCCTCCGGCAGGCCCAGTTCCTCGCCCTGGTACACGTAGACGGAGCCGGGGAGCGCCAGCGTCAGCAGGGCGCCCGCACGGGCACGCCGCGTGCCGAGCTCCAGGTCCGTGGGTGTCCCGAAGGTCTTCTTGGCGAAATCGAATCCGGTGTCCTCGCGGCCGTACCGTGTCACGGTCCGGGTCACGTCGTGGTTGCACAGCACCCAGGTCGCCGGGGCGCCGACCGGGGCATGCTCGGCCAGGGTGTCGTCGATGGTCCGGCGCAGTCGGTCGGCCTGCCACGGGCACGCGAGGAAGTTGAAGTTGAAGGCGGTGTGCAGTTCGTCCGGGCGGAGATAGCGGGCGAAGCGCTCGGAGTCGGGCAGCCAGACCTCGCCGACGAAGACGCCCTGGTACACGTCGGCCACGGCGCGCCAGGACCGGTAGATGTCGTGGAGATCGTCCCTGTCGATGTAGGGGTGGGGGTCGGCGCCTTCGACGAAGTCGGCGAGTGCCGGGTCCTTGGCGAGCAGGGCCGCGGAGTCGATCCGTACGCCCGCGACGCCCCGCTCGAACCAGAACCGCAGTATTTCCTCGTGTTCCTGACGGACCCTCGGGTGTGCCCAGTTCAGGTCGGGCTGCTCCGGGGTGAAGAGATGGAGATACCACTCGCCGTCGGGCACACGGGTCCAGGTGCTTCCGGAGAACTGGGAGGGCCAGTCGTTGGGCGGGAGTTCACCGTTCTCGCCCCGGCCCGGCCGGAAATGGAACAGCTCGCGCTCGGGGCTGCCGGGCCCCGCGTCCAGGGCTGCCCGGAACCAGACGTGCTGATCGGACACGTGGTTGGGGACGATGTCGACGATCACCCTGAGGCCGGACTCGCGCGCTTCCGCGATGAGTTTCTCGGCCTCGGCGAGCGTTCCGAAGGCGGGGTCGATGGTGCGGTAGTCGGCGACGTCGTAGCCGCCGTCGACGAGCGGCGAGACGTACCAGGGAGTGAACCAGAGGGCGTCGACGCCGAGTTCGACGAGGTAGGGCAGTTTCGCCCGGACGCCCGCGAGGTCCCCGGTGCCGTCGCCGTCGCCGTCGGCGAAGCTGCGTGGATACACCTGGTAGATGACGGCGTCGCGCCACCAGTCGTCGGCGCGTTCCGAGTGAGGGGCTGCCACGTGACGGTCCTTTCGGGCAGGGTGGACCTCCGCCGCGGGCCCGGAGCGCAGGGAGCGGGCCGGCGGCGGAGGCTTCATGGAGGATCGAGGGGGTGGGACGTAGGTGGGTCGCGAGAAGGCGGTGCGGATGCGGGCGGGCTGTCAGCCCTTGAGGCCCCCCGCGGTGAGGCCGCCCATGATGTTGCGCTGGAAGATCAGGAAGATGAGCAGCGTCGGCAGGGACGCGATCGTGAGCGCGGCGATCAGCACGTTCTCGGGGACGCCGTTGGAGAGCGAGTAGATGCCCACGTTGAGTGTCTGCATGGCCGGGTCGGGCAGGGTGAGCAGCGGCCAGAGGAAGTCCTTCCAGACCCCGACCACGGCGAAGATGGAGACGACGCCGAGGATCGGCCGTGAGATGGGCAGCACGATCGACCACAGGGTGCGCATCGGCGAGGCTCCGTCCATCGAGGCGGCGTCGAGCAGTTCCTTCGGGATGGAGTCGAAGAACCTCTTCAGCAGGAAGATGTTGAAGGCGTTGGTCACCGAGGGCAGCCAGATCACCCACGGTGAGTTGAGCAGATTGCGCTCGATGAGCGGGACGTCCAGGACCGTGAGGTACTGCGGGACGACAAGCACGGTCGCCGGAATCATCAGAGTGGCGAGCATCATGCCGAGGATCGCCTTGCCGAAGAGCGGTCGCAGCTTGGAGAGCGAATAGGCCGCTGCCACGTCGAAGACCAGTTGGAAGGCCAGGGCTCCGAAGGCGTAGTACAGCGTGTTGAAGAGGAGCCGCGAGAGGTCCATCACGTCCCAGGCACGGGAGTAGTTCCCGGTGTTCACGGACTCGGGGACGAGGGTCGGGGGTATCTGGACGGCCTCCTGAGTGGACTTGAGGCCGCTCGACGCCATCCAGTAGAGCGGCCCGAGGAACACCAGGGTGAACAGACCGACGACGAGGACGAAGGTCACCCAGTACACGGCCTTGCCGCGGGGCCTGGCCAGTTGGGCGGGCGAGATGAGTGTGCGTGTGGACATCTGTCGTATCCCCCGGTCCTACTCGTCCTCGGCGCGGCTGAGCTTCACGTATGCCGCCGAGACGCCGGCGAGCAGCACGAGGAGGACCAGACCGAGCGCCGCCGCGGCGCCGTAGTTGTTGAAATTGAAGGCGTATTGGTAGATGAGGTAGACGACCGTGGTGGTCGATCCCTCGGGCCCCGCGCCGCCGGTGAGCAGGAACGGTTCGACGAACACCTGCATGGTCGCGATGACCTGCATGAGCAGCAGGAGCGAGAGGATGAGCCGGGTCTGCGGGATGGTGACGTGCCAGATCTTGCGGAGGAGACCGGCCCCGTCCAGCTCGGCCGCCTCGTACAGTTCTCCGGGGATGCCCTGCAGTGCGGCAAGGTAGATCAGGGTGGCACCGCCCATGTTCATCCAGGTCGCCGCGACGACCACGGAGAGCATGGCGGTGTCCGGGTCCTGGAGCCACTGCTGCGCGGGCAGGCCGAAGAAGCCGAGGATCTCGTTGAGCAGGCCGTACCCCGGGTCGTAGAGGTACTTGAAGAGCAGTACGGAGGCGACCGGCGGCAGCATGACCGGCAGGTAGACCAGCAGACGCAGATACCCCTGCGCGTGCCGGAACTCATTGAGGACCACCGCGACGACGAACGGGACGGCGAAGCCGAGGACCAGCGCGAGCACGGTGAACAGCAGCGTGTTGCGCCAGGCCTGCCAGAAGGCCGGGTCGTTGTAGACCGTGCTCAGGTTGGACAGGCCGGCCCACGTCGTTCGTCCGCCCTCGGTCTTCTGGAAGGCGAGGAGGAACTCCCTCACCATCGGGTACCAGGAGAACAGCGAGAAGCAGATCACGGCACCGATCAGGAAGCCGTGGGCCGTGAGGTTGCGGCGCAGGTGAAGGGCGAAGGTTCCGCCGGACGGCCCCGGCCCGCGGCCGTGGTGCCCGTTGCGGCGGGGTTCGTTCGCCGTGGTCGTGGTGGAGAGGGTGGGGGCCGACATCTGTCGCCTCCTCGGTGCGGAAGTGCCGGAGTACGGTCGGGGCGCGGTCAGAGCGCGGTCAGGGCGCGGGGGCCGGCCGACCGGCCCCCGGTGCCGGTCACTGGTTGGCCAGGACCTGGTTGACCTGCGCCTCGGCGGTGGCGAGCAGCTTGTCGATGTCGGCGTTCTTGTTGGTGAGGATGCCCGACATCACGTTGTCGAGGACCTTGTAGACCTCCTGGGCCTTCGGCGGTTCCGCCTTCCCCGCGACGGGGTTGTCCATGAAGGTCTTGAAGTTGGCGACCGGCATGGTGGCGTGCTCGACGCGTGCGGCGTCGTCCTCGGTCTTGGACTCGTTCAGCCAGAAGTTGGGCTGGGGAACGCCCACGGGCAGCTTGTCGACCTTGGTACGGGCCCAGTCGAACTGCCCCTTGCCGACGCTGAGGTTCTTGAAGTTCAGCCAGGCGACGGCGGCCTTGATCTTGTCGCCGGAGATCCCCTTCTTGACCATGTAGTTGTTGCCGCCGGCCAGAGTGTTCTTCTCGCCGGGAATCGGTCCCATCCCGAAGTTCTCGTAGGTGGCGCCGAGTTGCTGGACCATGTACGCGATGTCGTCGGGCGCGGCCAGGAACATGCCCAGTTTGTCGGTGGCTATCTGCTTCTGCAGGTCGCCCCACTTGAGCAGTTGGGTCTTGCCCATGCTGTCGTCCTGCCAGCGCATGGCGTGCAGGCTCTCGGCGACCTGCTTGCCGAGTTCGTTGTTGAAGGCGGCCTTCCTGCCGCTCGCGTCGACGACTTCACCGCCGATGCTGTACATCTGCGCGGTGAAGTGCCAGCCGCCCGTGTTGCCGGCGCTGTACTCGCCGAAGCCCGCGATGCCCTTGCCGAGGCCCGCGATCTTCTTCGCGGCCGCGCGGACCTCCGCCCAGGTGCGCGGCGGGGCGTCGGGGTCCAGGCCGGCCTGCTGGAAGAGCTTGCGGTTGATGAGCAGACCCATGGTGTAATTGCTGGTGGGCAGGCCGTAGAGCTTGCCGTCCTGCTTGAGCGAGCCGAGGACGTTCGGGTCGATGTCCTTCAACAGGGGGACGCTCTTGTCGTTGACGTAGGCGGTGATGTCCGCCGCTCCGTCGTTGTCGAGTACCTGCGGCAGGTCGGTGAAGTAGGTGTAGAACACGTCCGGCTGGGACTTGGCCTTGAGCATCGCCGTGAAGCGCGGCGGCTCCAGACACTGGCCGGCGGTGGAACGTCCTTCGATGGTGACGTTGGGGTACGTCTTGTTGAACTCGGCGACGTCCTCCTTCCACTCCTTGAGCTCGGCCGCCTTCGCCGCCGGGGGCATGCAGTCGATGGTGAGCGTCACCTTGGTCTTCGGGTCCAGCGGGGCGGCGGGGTCCGAGGACCCGCCGCCGTCGGATCCACCGCTGCCGTTGCTGCTGCTCGTGCCGCAGGCGGCGAGAGCGCTCAGCGTGAGCGCGGAGACGAGGGTGACCGCGCTGGCGCGGCGGGTACGGCGGAACCGGGCACTTCTCATGGGTGGTCCCCTTCGGGCACGAAACGTGGAGGTCGCCCCATCACTGATGCGCTGTGGGGCGTGGCACACTCAACCACCGCCGATAGATGAACGCAATATCTCGCGTTGATTTCGTAAATGTTTGACAGATAGCCGCACGGGGCGCGCCCGGGGAGCGGGATCCATGGACAGGCGCCCGGCGGACCCGGACACGGCGATGCCGCAGGGGCCTGTCCGGGGAGAGCGGACAGGCCCCTGCGGCATCGTGGAACGCGGAGGAGGACCGAAAGCCGGTATCTATCGCGGCACCTGGGCCGTGGAGCCGCGCACCACCAGTTCGGGCTCGAAGAGCAGCTCACCGGGGTGCACTTCACCACCTTGGATCTGGGCGCACAGCAGCTCGACGACCGCGCGTCCCATCGCCTCGATGGGCTGGCGCACGGTGGTGAGCGGGGGCTCCGTGCAGTTCATGAAGGCCGAGTCGTCGTAACCGACCACGGAGATGTCACCCGGTACGGCGAGCCCACGCCGGCGCGCCGCCCGCACGGCGCCCAGGGCCAGCGGGTCGCTCGCGCAGATGATGCCGGTGACGCCCCGGCCGAGAAGGCGCGACGCGGCCGCCTGGCCGCCCTCCAGGGAGAACATCGTCCGCTCCACGCACGCGTCGGGCAGCTCCCCGCCGTTGGCCCGTGCGACGTCCCGCGCGGCCGCGAGCTTGCGCCGCGAGGGAATGTGGTCGGCGGGCCCCAGCACCAGGCCGATGGACTCGTGGCCGAGCGAGACCAGATGACGCCAGGCCTGCTCGACGGCGACGGCGTCGTCGCAGGAGATGCAGGGGAAGTCGAGGTTCTCGATCGGGGCGTTGATGAGCACGACCGGGATCCTGCGCTCGGCGAGCTGCCGGTAGTGCTCGTGCCGCGCGTCCGCCTGCGCGAACAGCCCACCGGCGAAGACGACCCCGGAGACCTGCTGCTGGAGCAGCAGCTCCACGTAGTCGGCCTCGGAGACGCCGCCCTTGGTCTGGGTGCACAGGACCGGGGTGAGGCCCTGCTGCGCCAGCGCACCACCGATCACCTCGGCGAAAGCCGGGAAGATGGGGTTCTGCAGCTCGGGCAGGACCAGGCCCACGAGGCGCGCGCGCTCGCCCCGCAGCTGGGTCGGCCGCTCGTACCCGAGCACGTCCAGCGCGGTGAGCACGGACTGCCGGGTCGCCTGGGAGACCCCGGGCTTGCCATTGAGGACCCGGCTGACCGTGGCCTCACTGACACCCACCTTCTTCGCTACTTGAGCAAGTCGTCGCGTCATACACGCAAGACTAACGCAAGCCTCGCAAGCTGCTTGCGTTAGTCCTGCGTTCCCGCCGGAGGGGCTCCCCCGTCGACCCGCTACGGGTTTCCCCTCTCCCGCCTACGGCTTTCCCGTCCCCCTCCTACGCCTTTCCCTTCTCCCTCCTACGGGTTGACGTTGATCTTGAACGTGGACGTGGTGTTCCGGGTGTCCACCGCGTTGCCGGAGAACCGCAGACCGTTGAAGGTCACTTCACCGACCGCGGGCCCCTGACCCGATTCCGGCAACTCGTTCGCCCACAGGCCGAACCCGGACTTGGCGTCGAACTCGTCCCCGCTCCTGCGGGCACCCGAGATCGAGATGTCGGTGAAGACCGTGTCCTTGATCGGGAACTGGGGCTGCCCACCGACGTAGTTCGTCTGGAACATGACTCCGCTGTAGGTCGGATCGACGATGTCGACGTGGTTGACCCTGATGCCCTGGAAGATCTTGGAGGCCGAGAACACCCAGATGCCCGGGAAGGTCTGCGACCCCCAGAAGTGGCCACCCGCCCGTTCGATGGAGACGTTCTCGAAGGTCGTCGGATCGGTCCCGAAGCCGTTCATCGGGTAGCCGAAGTCCAGCGACGAGATGGTGATCCCGGAGTAGACGAGCGTGTCCGCGATGCGGATGTTGCGGAAGGTGTTGTCGTAGCCGCCGTAGACGGCGACGCCCGCGGCCCGCCACGTCAGGATCGAGGTCAGATTCTCGTAGACGTTGTCCTTCATGTCCGAGCCACCGGCGTCGATCGCGGAGAACAGCGCGAAGCTGTCGTCGCCCGTGGCACGCGCCTCGTTGTTGGACACGAGGTTGTCCGTCGACCCGTTGGTCATGTTGATGCCGTCGGCGAACATGTTCCGGATCCGGGAGTTCTTGATGGTGATCCGGTCGGTGTTGGCGCCCCAGTAGAGGCACACCATGTGCTCGTTCCAGATGTTGTCGATCACGATGTCGCTGACGTTGGCGAAGTCGAACACCTTCCCCGGCCCGTCGATCCGCGAGGTGTAGTTGCCGAAGTACGCGAAGTTCGAGAACGACGATCCCTTCGCGGAGGCGTCGGCCCGGAACCCGATGTCGGTGTTCTCCTGTGCGGAAGGCGCCTGGAACCTCGTGTACCAAGGACCGGCACCGACCACCTTCACCGCCTTCCCGTAGACCTGGAACTTGCTCGACGTCTGGTAGTCACCGGCCGGCAGATAGACACCGACCAGCTTGCCGGTGGTGTCCATGCGTACCGTGTCCAGCGCGTTCTGGACGTCCTGGTGCGTGAAGCCGGCGGGCACGGTGTACGTCGCCGGATCCGGGTTGGAGACCGGGGCGACCTGCTCCAGGCTGATGAAGTCGATCGCGTAGGTGGTGGTGTTCGCGGCGTCCTTCTGCAGTCGGATCCTGCTGCCGGCGGGCACGGTCTCGCCGAGCATGAGGTGTGCCTCGTCGTAGATGTGCCGCGGTGCGCCCGAACCCGGGGAGTTGCCGGGCGAGGTCTCGGCGCCGTACAGCCAGGCGTACCTGGACGTCAGCGGGAGCGCCTTCTTCATGACTCCGTCGACATAGACGTCGATCGTGGAGTCGATGCCTCCGCCGCCCGGGGCGTCCGGGATGGAGAAGCGGGTCACCAGGGTGTTGGACGGGGCGCGGGTGGTGAACTCGACGTACTCACCGGTCGCGTCGAGATTCACGGCCTTGCGACCGGAAGCCTCGCCCGCGATGTCACCGACCGTGCGGTTGGGGCCCACGACCTGGGCGCCGCCACCGGCCGTGCCGTCCTCCGCCTCGTACATGTCGTACGGCATGTCGGCGCCGCGCCCGACGAAGAGCGGCTGGGTGGAGGTGTTGTTCTCCCGCTTGACCGGCAGTTCCTTGGCGTCGTCGGCAAGGACGACCTTGACCGTGTACGAACCATCGGCCGCGGTCCAGGTGCCCAGCTCCACGGGAGCGGTGGTCGCACCGGCCGCGATCGTTCCGTTGTGCGCGCCTGTCAGAGTCTTGACGGTGGCGCCCTTGGAGTCGATCACGGCGAGTGTCACGCCGTGGTCCCCGCCGTCGGAGGCCACGGTGCCCTGGTTCCTGATCGCGACGGAGAAGGTCACGTCGTCTCCCGCGGCGGGGCTGGACGGCGAGGTGGTCACCGCGGCCGCGATCAGGTCGGAGCTGGCGACGGGCTTCACCACGAGAAGGTCCGGACTCGTGAAGGTGTTGTTGGACTCGTCCTGCTCGATGATCTCGTTCGCCTCGTCGGCGACCGCGCTCAGCTCATAGCTACCCGCGTCCCTGGCCCCGATGGAGGCACTGACGGTGGTCTGCGCCCCGGCGGCCAGCGGTCCGAGCGGCGCCGTGGCGACCTTCGTACCGCCGAGCCGCAGCGCCACGCTGCCGGCGGGTGCCGCGACCGGGCCGTTGTTGCGCACCGCGGCCTTGAGCGTGATCACGTCCGACTCGACCGGCGCGGCGGGCGTCGCCGTCAGACCCGTGACCTCCAGATCCGGGTTGGGTGCCGGAACCCCGATGACCTGGAACTCGGCGAGCTGCCCGGCCGACGAGCCGGAGTTGGCCGTGAACTTCAGTTGCACGTCGGCGACGCGTGCGGTGACGGGCACGGTGACACTGTTCCCGCTCGCCGGGTCGAACGCGTAACTCTTCGCGGCGACGAGCCCGGTGAAGGACGTGGCGTCCTGTTCCCGGCCGAGTACCTCGATGGTCTGGGTGCGGGCCGACCACACGCTGTCCGGGTTGAGCTTGAGAACGAGGCTGCTGATGTCGGCGTTCGCGCCCAGCTTGACGGAGAGGGTGTTCGGGTAGCTGCCCGGCGCCCCCTCCCAGTAGGTGGTCACGCTGTTGTCGTTGGCGTTCGCCGCGACGAAGGTGTGGACCACGGAGGACGCGCTGATCTGCTTGCCCACCGCGAGGTTGGAGCCCGTGCTCCCGGAACCGTTGCGTGTGACGGAGTTGCTGTTGCCGGACCGGTTCCCGGCGGCGTCCTTCGCCCGGACGACGTAGGTGACGGTGGCGGAGGCGGGCTGCGTGTCGGTGTAGGTGGTCACGTTGCCGGCGACGCTGCCCCTGAGCGTGTTGTTGGCGTAGATGTCGTAGCCGGTGACGCCCGTGTCGTCCGAGGACGCACTCCAGGTCAGCTTGATCTGACCGCTCGCCGGTTCGGTGAGTGCCAGGTCGGCGGGCGCGGTCGGCGCCTGTGTGTCGCCCGTGCCGGCGCGCCGGGTGACGGTGTTGCTGTTGCCCGACTGGTTTCCGGCCGCGTCCCTGGCCCGCACGTAGTACGAGACGGCCTGGTCAGCGGGCCGGTTGTCGGTGTACGTCGTCACGTCACCGCCCACACTCGTCAGGAGCGTGTTGTCGGCGTAGATGTCGTAGCCGGTGACGCCCGTGTCGTCCGAGGACGCGCTCCAGGTCAGCTTGATCTGACCGCTCGCGGGCTCGGTGAAGGCCAGGTTCGCCGGTGCGGAGGGGGCCTGTGTGTCACCCGACGCCGGACCGTAGATCTCCAGCTCGGAGAGCTGGGCCCCCGGCTGGACGCTGTTCGCGGTGATCAGGACGCGGACGTACCGCGTGGTGGCCGCGTCGAAGGTGATCGTCGCCGACTGCCCGCCCGCGCTGTCGAAGGTGTACGCCTGTGACGCGGTCAGGTCGGTGAAGTCCGAGCCGTTCGTGCTGCCCTGGAGCTTCAGCGTCTGGCTGCGCGCGCCCCATCCGTCGGGGAGTCGCAGGACGACCCGGTCGACGCGCACGGCGGAGCCGAGGTCGGCCTGGATCCATTGCGGGAAGGCGTTGTTGCGGCTCTCCCAGTAGGTGGCCTTGTTGCCGTCGTTGGCGTTCGCCTCGGTGTAGACCTCGGTGTGGCTGCTCGCGGTCAGGGTGCGTCCGCTCGCCAGGTTGGCGGAGGACTCGCCGGCGATGTGCACCTCCAGTTCGGAGAGCTGGGCAGCCCGCCCCACCGTGTTGGCGGTGATGTTGATCCGTACGAACCGCGCCTTGGTTGCCGGGAAGGCCACGTCGACGGTGTTGGCCGATCCCCGGCTGAAGGTGTACGTGGCGGAGTTCTTCAGTGTCGTGAAACTCGTCCCGTCGGCGCTTCCCTGCACGGAGAGCGTCTGGCTACGGCTCTCCCAGCCGGCCGGGAGCTTCAGGACGACCCCGTCCGTCCTGACGGTGGTACCGAGGTCGGTCTGGACCCACTGGGGCAGTCCGGCTCCCGAGCTCTGCCAGTACGTGCTCTGGTTCCCGTCGGTGATGCCGGTGGCGGCCTTCCCGCTCTGCGCGCTGCTCGCCGCGACCGACCGGCCGGCGGCGACGTTCGGTCCGCCGGCTGCCGATGCCGTCAGCGCCGGCCAGCCGAACGTCAGAAGACTGGTCACGATCAGGGCGGACAACCCCCGCGACCTCCAGCGTTCTACTTTCATGATTCCTCGATCCTCGGCCTCGCGCCCTGACGGCGACGAAGCGCGGCTCCATCGTGTCGTGATGAGGATTGGTTTTATGCGTCATGTACGAGCTCTCTTGCATCGAACGATCGGAGGGTTGCAGAGAAGTGACGACTCGTCTACCGATCGCGCAGCCGGAGCCAGCCGCCCATCCGACCCCGTGTACGCCAACACCCGCTTGCACCAGGGGCTTTCATGTCAACTGTCGGGAAACGTAAGTTCACCGCAAACAACGCAAGTTTCTTGCGTCCACCGGGCGAGTGAGCCACGAGGACCGGGCGCATCGGCCGGACCCGCACACGTCTCGTACTCTTTTCCCGTGCCGACCCCCCGCCTGCATCGCGTCGCCGTCCTTGTGCTCAAGGGTGCGAAGCCGCTCGATGTCGGCATTCCCGCGCAGGTGTTCACGACCCGCGCGAGCATGCCGTACGAGGTGCGGGTGTGCGGCGCCGCACCTGGTCTCGTGACCGGCGGCGACGGCCTGTCGTACTACGTCGCCGACGGCCTCGACGCGCTTGTGTGGGCCGACATCGTCTTCATCCCCGGCTACCGGTTCCCGGACCGCGACGACCCGCCGCAGGCCGTCGTCGAGGCGCTGATCGCGGCCCACGACCGGGGCGCGCGGCTCGCCGCCATCTCGACGGGCGCCTTCGCCCTCGCCGCCACGGGCCTGCTCGACGGAAAGCGCGCGACTACGCACTGGCACTACACGCGCGCGCTTGCGGCGAGGCACCCGCTCGTCCGGGTCGACGAGAACGTGCTGTTCGTCGACGAGGGCAGCGTGCTGACATCGGCCGGCGCCGCCTCGGGCATCGACCTGTGCCTGCACATTCTGCGCGGCGACCTCGGAGTGGCCGCGTCGAACCACGCGGCCCGGCGCCTGGTCGCGGCCCCCTACCGCAGCGGCGGTCAGGCGCAGTACGTGCCCCGCAGTGTGCCCGAGCCGCTCGGTGAGCGGTTTGCCGCCACCCGCGAGTGGGCGTTGCACCGGCTGGGCGAGCCCCTCACCCTGGGGATGCTCGCCCGGCACGCGGCGGTGTCCCCGCGCACGTTCTCGCGGCGCTTCGTCGAGGACACGGGGTACACGCCGATGCAGTGGGTCATGCGTGCCCGTATCGACGTGGCCCGTGAGCTGCTGGAGCGTTCGGAGCGGAGCGTCGAGCGGATCGCCGCCGATGTCGGTCTCGGCACCGGTGCGAATCTGCGGCTGCACTTCCAGCGCGTCCTCGGAGCCACGCCGAGCGAGTATCGGCGCACCTTCGCCCGGGGCGAGTAGCCCGCGGTGCACAGCCCGCAGCCGTGGCGCGATCCTTTCGAGCCATGGCACTCACGCCGCTGTCACGGGTGGATGCCGCAAGCGAACCTGATGGCGAACCGAAGGGACACCATTCATGACTCGCATCGCCATCAACGGATTCGGCCGCATCGGACGCAATGTGCTGCGCGCACTGCTGGAACGCGACAGCGGCATCGAGGTCGTCGCCGTCAACGACCTCACGGAGCCCGCCGCCCTCGCGCGGCTGCTCGCCTACGACACGACGGCCGGCCGACTCGGCCGCCCGGTGGCCGTCGACGGGAACGCCCTGGTCGTCGACGGCCGTCGCATCACGGTGCTCGCCGAGCGCGAACCGACGCAGCTGCCGTGGGGCGAGCTCGGCGTCGACATCGTGCTTGAGGCGACCGGCCGCTTCACGTCGGCCACGGCCGCCCGCGCCCACCTCGACGCCGGGGCGAAGAAGGTGCTTGTCAGTGCGCCGTCGGACGGCGCCGATGTCACGCTCGCGTTCGGGGTCAACACCGACGCGTACGACCCGGCCGTGCACACGATCATCTCGAACGCCTCGTGCACGACCAACGCCCTTGCGCCGCTGGCCGCGGTCCTCGACGAGCTCGCCGGCATCGAGCACGGCTTCATGACGACGGTGCACGCCTACACGCAGGAGCAGAACCTGCAGGACGGCCCGCACCGCGACGCCCGCCGCGCCCGCGCCGCCGCTGTCAACATCGTGCCGACCACGACAGGTGCTGCCAAGGCGATCGGCCTCGTGCTGCCGAACCTCGACGGCAAGCTGGCGGGCGACTCGATCCGCGTGCCGGTTCCGGTGGGCTCGCTCGTCGAACTCAACACGACCGTCGCCCGCGACGTGACGCGCGACGACGTGCTGGCGGCGTACCGCACCGCGGCGAAGGGGCCGCTCGCCGGCGTCCTCGAATACTCGGACGACCCGCTTGTGTCCTCCGACATCACGGGCAACCCCGCCTCGGCGATCTTCGACTCGGCCCTCACCCGCGTCGACGGCCGCCACATCAAGGTGGTCGCCTGGTACGACAACGAGTGGGGCTTCTCGAACCGCGTGATCGACACGCTCGAACTCCTCGCCACCCGCTGACCGGACGCCGGGGCCGCCCCGCAGTTGTCGTATGCCGCCCGGCTCGTGCGCATGCGGCACCGCACCCACAACGACCGCGATGCATGTCCTGCGAGAGAGCTCCCTCGCAGGACGCGCACGTCAGGCTTCGTCCGAACCGGACAGGGCTTCGCTGATCAGGCGGGTGGCGAAGTCGCGGTCGTCGGTGAGGCGGTTGATGTGCTCAGCGAGCAGGAAGACGGTGGCTTCCAAGGCGGTCATCTCGTCCTCGGTCCAGTCTCCGTACTGTCCGCGCCACAGGCTGGGGCTCAGGCCATTGCCCGCAGCGATGACCAGGCCGGCCATCGTAGGGATGACCTCGGGACGAACACTCTTGGGCATCATGCGCATCGTGGCCACGAAGTTGGGCACCACGTACTCGATGACGTCCTTGTCGTGATTCTCGTAGGCCAGCCGCAGCCACTTCATGAACATGAAGATGAGCGTGCACGCACCGTCCAGCAGGTCATCGACTCCCCTGGGGCCCAAGGACGCGGCGAACTGCTCGATCAGCGCCTGTTGTTCAGGGTCGGTCTCGGTCTTGCCGTCGTAGATGGCCTTGAGCCGGGAGTCGATCATCATGAGCGCCGCGCCCACATCGCCGGCGGGAGCGTGCTGGGGGTCACAGGGCGATGACACAGTATTCCTCCTCGTGCGACCACGACAGGTAGCGCGGCATATCCGTACAGTAGGGCGCCGACGGGACGGGGGCGGCGAATCCCGCCACCTGCGGCCCGAACGGGGCCGGGCCCTCCGTCGGCTTGCCGCACCGGGAAGCCCCTGGATCCACAACTGCTCGACGGTCTCCTCGAACTCCCGGCACTCGACGGTCTCCTCGAACTCCCGGCAGCAGAAGCGGGCCGGTGAGTCCGACCGGTGAGGACGAGCTGCGCCGCCGATATGCTGCGCGCCATGATCAACGCTTACGCGGGACTTGACGACGCCGGGGTTGCGACAGCGGCGGCGCAGGCCGGCGCGGACGTGGTGCACAGCATGTACGGCCGACGGCTCGCCCGCATCGACAAAGGCGCCGGGGACTTCGCCACCGCCGCCGATGTGGAGGCCGAGAGGACGATCCTCGGCGTCATCCGTGCCGCCCGGCCCGGCGATGCGGTGCTCGGCGAGGAGAGCGGGCAGCAGGGCGCGGCCGACGCTGCACGCCAGTGGCTGGTGGATCCCCTGTGCGGCACGCTGAACTATGCCGTCGGCAACATGCTGGTGGCGGTGAACGTGGCGCTGCGCGGGGGGCCGGCGGCGGTGGCCGACCCGTTCGGCGGCGAGGTCTTCTTCACCGACGGCGAGACCGCCTGGGTGCGGCGCGACGGCGCCGATGCGCGGCTGGCGCCCACGCCCGACACCCGGCTCGTGGACGTCAATCTGGATCCGCCGTTTCCGAGCGCGCCCGGTTTCCGGTCCGTGGACCTGCTGGCCCACCCCGGGTTCGTCGAGGGGTTCCGGCCGCGGGTCGTGTCCACGACGCTGGCGTTGGCCTGGGTCGCGGCAGGCAAGCGCGCCGCGTACGTCACCGACGGCGGTGACCTGTCCGGGAGTGTGCACTTCGCCGCCGGCATCGCCGTGTGCCGGGCCGCCGGCTGCGTGGTCACCGGGATCGACGGCGCCCCGATCGGGCACTCGGGCCGCGGGCTCGTGGTGGCCGCCGATGCCGAGACCCACGGGTCGCTGATGTCGATGATCCGCAGCCGAAGCCTGAACCGCCACTGAAGCTGGTTCCCGCGTCGGCCTCAACGGATCGGTAGGCCGGCAGGACGTCGGCGGCGTGGTTGCCACGCCGGTCCCGACAACCACCCGCCCAGAGGCCACCGAGGCAGGGGCGACCCACCGCCCGCCGACGACGCGACCGAGGGCGGAACGGCCGTACGCCTCACCGTGGGCAAGGACCCGGCCGACATCATGCCGGGTGGCCGGTCCCGGCGGACCGCTTGCCGGTCACACGACGATGCAGGTCATGGCCGCCCACAACAGGGGCGAGTGCTCGATCCGGCCGCCGGCGCGCCAGTGGCCGAGCTGCTCGCGCTGCCAGCGACCGAGCCGTTGTACGGGGTCGCCGTGCTCGTGGGCGGTGTCGACGGCGATGATCGCTTCCGACAGCGGGCGTACGGACTCGGCCAGGCCGGCCAGCCGGTGAAAGGCGAAGCTGGTGGGCAGCACCCAGCGGGTGGCCGTGACCAGCTCGGCACCGTTGTGGAGCATCGCTGTCGCCAGGCCGAACGACTCGGCGAAGCGCAGATCGCCGCCGCTCTCGCAGCCGATGAGGGCGACACGGGACGGCGCGGGCCAGATCCGCGCCCCCGGCTCCCCGTCCGCGCGCAGGGGAAGCGTGCCGAGCAGGAGGTCCTTGGCGGACAGGGGCCGATGAGTACGCATCGGCTCGGCCAGGCCGTCGGTTCCCGGACCGCAGCACAGATGGAGCGTGCCGTCCTCACTCTGCCCGCCGTCGACCGGAGCGGCGCTCACGTGCCCGACGTACATCAGTCTGCGTGCCCCCTTGCGGAGCATGCCACTCAGCCAGTCCCGGTCCAGGTCGGTGCGGCGGAATGCCTCGGCCGGGGTGGTGACGGACGGTACGACGGTTCCCGCGTCGAGGCGGCTCCGGACGAACGACAGGAGCTCCGGGTCCGAGCCCGGCGGTCCCAGAACCGAGCCGAGCGAGGAATCGGCCCGGAATCCGGGCACCCGGGGGTCGAGGACGAGCACGACCGTGTCGGCGTCGGCGTCCGGTGCCGGACCTGCGGCGGGATCCTGCCGTCGCAGCGACACCGGGGCGGTGGTCACGACGTCCGCCAGATCGATGAGCCGGACATCGTCGTCGACGGCGAGCAGTTCCCAGGGAATCTGGGCGACCCGGGGCGACGGCTGAATCCGTACCAGCGGACGGCCCGCCCGCGCCGACACCTGGCGTATCTGCGCCGTCAGCTCCTCCGGCCACAACGCCTCGGCCAGCACCCGCGCGAGCCGGTGTTCGGTCCGGGCATCGGACATCGCTCCCGAGTCGAACGCTCGCCGTATCCCTTCCACTCCGTCGCCTGGCCCCGGCAGCGCGGCGGCCAACGCACCGACCGCCCGGTCGACTTCGTCACCGGGTCCGCGGCCGGTGCCGAACCCCCGGGCCCCGCCGGCCCACGTCCAGGTCATGAACAGGTCGCCGGCGTCGGCCAGCCGGACCTGGACCACCGGGCGGCTCGTCAGGTCGTCGGTGATCCAGAACGGCACCTCCCGCTCGTTCACGATCGGCCGGTGATAGCGGAACTCGGCCGTCGCGATGTACTCCTGGAGCGCGACACGGCCGGACTCCGCCGACATCCGCACCTTCGGCGGCGGCGCGACGCGCAGGCCGGCGGAGGCAGCGGCCTCCGCCGCCACACCTCCGAGCGTCATCGGGCCGTCGACATGCGGGTACGTCTTCATGGCCGCACTCGGGAAGACCGACGCCGGGGACTCGGCCGGCCCGGAGGGCGAGGTGGGCGTCGCCGACCGCGGCGCACGGTCCAGTGCCAGGGAGGCGCCCGCGCAGCGGTGTTCCACCAGCTCGAAGAGCAGCCCCTGATCCTGTCGGCGTTCGGCGAGGCGGAAGGCCAACCGCATGGCGTCGTCCGCCAGTTCCAGCCACTGACTGCGTGCGTGGGCGGTGACGAAGTCGTAGCGCGCCGCTTCCAGGGCGAGTGCGGCGGGAAGGGCGAGGAAGAGCGCGGTGCCGATGGACTCCGTCTCGTGGTCGCCGTGGTCCGTGTGGTTCAGGTTGTGCTCAAGGGCTTTCGCGAGCATGAGGTCGACCTGTGCGCACCGCTCGTACACCTCACGCGCCTGGTACACCTCGCGCGCCTCATGGGCCAGCCGCTTCATCTCCTCGATGTCGCCCCGGTCATAGGCGTGCTGGGCGCCCAGCAGCATGGTGTCGGCTGCGGCGATCGAGGCGCCGAGTCGTTCGAACCGGGCCAGGCTCGCCCCCAGCAGGTCGTCCGCGCCGACGGTGTCGCCACGCCGGCCGGCGAGAAAGCCACGGGCCTGTTCACAGACCGCCAGGTCACCGAACTGCCCCTGCCGCTCGAAGACCGCGGACGCCTCGGCGAACAACCGCTCCGCGAGGTCGAGGTCGCCCCGGTGCATCGCCGCGTACGCCCGGTGGACGACCAGCGACCGCAGCTCAGCCGTGTCCCCGACCGCCCGGAAGCCGTCCTCCGCGCGCGCGAAGTAGTCCTCGGACAGGTCGAGCCGCCCGGTCGAGGCGCAGATCACGCCGAGGGCGGTGAGCAGCCTCGGCGCGGTCTCCGGCAGGGTGGACAGCAGCGCCGAGGCCTGTTCCTCGGCCGCTCCCCACTCGCCCCGCTCCATCAGCAGATGCACCCGGTTCAGGCCGAGTTCGGAAGTCCGCAGTCCCTCGGGATCGTCGAACTCGGACAGCCTGACCGCCGCCTCGTCCAGGCACCCCAGTGCCTCGTCCAGACGCCCGGTCCTGCGCAGCAGGTCGGCCCCGGCGAGCAGCGTCTTCAGCACGACTTCCAGCCACAGTTGACGGCCGCGCGGCCCCATCGGTACCGACGCGACGCCGTCGAGCAGAGCGCGGGACCGCTCGACGGCGTCCTCCGCCCCGACCAGGTCCGTGACGGTCAGCCGGACGCTCGCCATGTCGGACAGCAGGTGCGCGCGCAGGAACCGCACATCGGGCGAGTCCTCGATGGACTCGGCCACGGTGAGCAACTCCTCGTAGACGGCGCACGCGGCCCCCGGATCATCGGCGCGCTGATGCGACTCGGCCAGAGTGAATCCACTGTCGAACGGTTCCCCGTACAACCGCATCGCTGCCGCGTTCTCCTCGTCCGGCATCCGTCAGTAGTCCTCACCTGTGGCAGCAGCGGCGATCTCGGCGAGGAACGGCCCCGAAGACGTGTCGTGCGGCGCCGCATCGTCGGCCGGGTGCTGTGCCGCGGTCGCAAGCCGCCGCCGGATCAGCGCGCGAATCGCCTCGCGGTCGGCGCGGCCTTCGGAACCCGGGCCCGGGTCGAATCCGGGCAGCAGTACGTCCACCTCGAAACGCGGCGGCATCGCCCCGGCCGGAAGGCGCAGGTCCAGATCCGCCCGGCCGGTCCACATGTCGTCCCGTCTGGCGAGGAACACCCGGTCCGGGAGGCCACCGTTCACACGGACCTCCGCAACGAGGGGCGCACCGCCGACGGGTGCCGCAACGTGCGCGACGACCTCGACCTCGATCCGCCGGCGCGCGCCGAGTGCGCGAGCGGTCCAGGACACCGCGTGTTCGGAGGCGTCGACGAAGCCGGGCGGGTAGCGGCGCCAGTCGTTGGTTCCCGAGCCCCGGGCGATCACCCGGCCGTTCGCGGGAAGTGGTTCGCCCGCCGCGAGTGCGTAGCCTTCGTCCCGTGCGAAGAGGGCGCCGGGGCGGACCGGCGTATCGGCCGGACGGCGCCGGTCCAGGGATGCGCGGAGGCGGCGCAGCGCCGGTCCGTCCAGCCCGGCACTGTCCGCCGCGTCGTCGATCAGCCGCAGGACGCTCTCCAGGTGGCGTGCCGTGTCCGCCGGCTGCGGCATCGCGCGCCACCACTCGGTCAGCGGGTCGAGGGCGGCCTGATGCTCCTCGATCAGTTCGGCCACGCAGTCGTCGGGCTGATCACCGAAGTCGTCGAACAACTGCTGGCACCGGTGGGTGAGCGCGGCCAGCTCCAGGCCGAGCACGTCCGGTTCGAGCGCCGGGATCCCGTCCGCGTACGACGCCGGCCACCACCGGGAAGCCCAGTGCCCGAAGCCGAGCCGGGCGGCGCCGCCGGCCAGGGCGGTCGCGTCCGCCGCCACCCGCACACCGGCCGGCTCCCCTGCCGCGCAGGCGTCCACGGCGGCGGCGGTGCGCTCACCGTAGACCGCCCACAGCCACTGCTGCGCCCGCCCCACGTCATGTACCTCCGCCACCGGCAGTCCCGGTTCGCCGAGGACGGGCCAGACCAGAGCCGCGCCCGCGACATCAAGAACGGCCCCGGTGAAGCCGGGATCCACGGCGTCCGCGCCGCCGTCCTCGGCCCGGTCGACGACCGGGGCGGCGGTGACCCGGATCATGCCGCCCTCGCCCCGCGCGACATTCACGTCGCCGCCGGCCCCCGCCCTCATGCGCTGCTCCGCTCGGCCGATTCCGCGGTGGGCGCCGACAGCGTGCGCAGCGCCGACCGGACCCGGGCGCGGTGGTCCATCATCACCGAGCGGGCGACCCCGTCGAGCACCGCCCAGGCCGACGCGACGTCGCCCAGCGGTGCTTCGCGGACATCCCGCCCGTGCAGCCGCACCCACAACCGCCGCATGTAGGCGGCCCAGGGGGTGCGGAGGTCCTGGGCGAGAGCGTCCAGGACGCCGCCGTCCGGGTCGGGGCGTGGAGAAACGGTCATCCGGCGTGCACGAAGAACCGAAGCCTCCCGTCGCCAGCGGCTGTTGACGGCCCGGTGCGCCGCTGTCCGCGCCACTGCGGAATCCCCGCTGCCCAGCGGGTCGAGACCGACCGCGAGCCGGCCGCCGAGGACCACGGCGACGCGCAGGCTCTCGTCGTACAGACCGAGCGGAGCGCAACTGCGTCCGGCCTCCCGCCCCACGAGCTCGGGCACCGTCGGCAGTTCCTCGCGCCGCGCCGACGACTGCAGAACGACGAAGAGCCGCTCGAAGAGCGTGCGGTCCAACGGTGCGGGAAGCGTGGCCGTCGAGGCACCCCGCCCCGCCTCCGGACACGGCGGCACCTGCCACGCGGTCAGCCCCAGATGCGCCGGGACGTCGTCGCGGCCCCAGACACCGCTCGCGTCCGCCCACAGGGTCCGGCCGAGCAGTCCTCCGTGTCCCGCCTCGACCATGGCCGTGTACTCCGGCGACTTCCGCGACCGTTCCGGTGCGCCGCATGCCTCCAGCACCGCGGCGGCCAGGGCGACCCCCGCGACCGCGTCGGCGGCCGGGGCCGGCTGACGCCTCTCCCACGCGGTGGCCAGCTCCCTGTCGATCCGGGTGCGCCGGGCAGCGTCCGCCAGATGGTCTTTCAGGACCTCCACCGTGCGTCCGCCGGCCACGCCGACCAGGTCCTCCACCACGGCCCTGGCCACGGCGTCCGCACCGGCCGAGGGCGCTCCGTGCTCGGTGGCCAGCTCGAAGCACCGCTGGAAGTACAGATCCTGGGGGTTGCCCGCCACGACGCCCAGAGCCCGGCGGACTCTCTTGAGCAGCGTGAACCACCGCGCCGTCGCCTCAAGGCGCGTACCCGACTCCCGGATCAGCGCGTCCAGGCGCGCGGCCTGCGCCGGTCCGAGGAAGTCCACCGCGAGTTCGGGATGCAGCGCCGGCCTGACGATGAGCGGCAGCACGATCAGTTTGACCGTCCGGGTCAAGGGTGCGCCCCCGGGACCGCTGAGCGATTCCAGCCCCGGTCCGAGGTCCCGCCAGGCCCGGTCGATGACCATGGCGCGCGGTCGGCGCTCGCCGGACTGCTGGCTGGGAGGCGGCATGTGAGGAGAGTACGTCGTCCGCAACGGGCGGGCGAACCTGGGATCGGTAGGTGTTCCCGGCCGCTAGCGTCCACACCGTCAGGCCGGGCCGACGGCGAGGACGGAACCCGTGACCAGGACGGTCAACCGCGCGGCTCCGGTCGTGGGACGGCCACCGCGGTCGCCGGGCAACCCGTCGGCCGACCCCGCGTCCGAACCGCACCGGACATCATCAGAAGGAGAGCCGTCATGGGAATCTTCAGGAAGCGTCGTCAGAGCCGCGAGGAGCGGGCCGCCGAGATCGCCGGCAAGGTGGCCAGCGGCAAGGGCTTCTACGGCCGCACCACTCGTGCGTTCCTCGGGGCCGAGGACTTCACCAAGGTCCAGCAGTCGATCGGGGCGTACAACTCCAGCCTGGACGTCCGGCAGTTGCTCGCCATGGGAGCGCCGACCGTACCCGCCGTCGTCGTATCGATCAGCGACACCGGCAAGCTGGTCAACTTCGAGCCGGTCGTCGACCTGGTCCTGCAACCGTCCGGGACCACCGACCGGATCACGCTCCAGACCATCGTCTCCAAACTGCGGATCCCCCGAACCGGCGACCAGGTGCTGCTGGTGTCCGACCCCGCCCGGCCCGGCAGTTACCTCTACGCCGGGGACGGCATCGCACCGTGACGCCGACACCGTTGCACGAGGCGCCGACGACCGATCCCGTCCTGCTTTCCTTCGCCGACGGGATGCTGGAGGTGTTCGGCTGCGCCGACGCCGCCCGCCACCACATCGGGGAGGAGCCCCGTCCGGAGTTCCGTCCCGGCCGAGGCCGCAGACGTGTCCGCCCGCGTGGAAGGATGAGCGGTCATGTGGTCGCGACTGCCGTTCGGGGACGGGTTACGGGCCGAGCTGGGCGCCCCCAGGCGCGCTCGGCGTCTGGGCAGCAGCCCGCGCTCACGTGTGTGGCGCGTGGAGCTGGCCGGGGTGCCGGCGGTGGTGAAGCAGATCGTCGACGGTCCCGACGCCGAGGAGCGGTACGCCCGCGAGGTGGCCGCTCTGCGGCTCGCCGCCCGGGCCGACACACCCGTGGTGCCCGCACTGCTGAGCACCGATCCCGGCGAGCGGGTGCTGGTCCTGGAGCATCTGGACCACCGAAGCCCGTCCAGCGACTGGATCGTCGGCTACGCGGCGGCCCTGGCCCGGCTGCACTCCGCCGCCGGCCCTCAGGACGTCGGAGTACTTCCCCCTTGGCTGGGCCCGGACGCGGCCGACGTCGCATCCTTCCTCGGGCTGGCCGAGGCTCTTGAGGTTCCCGTCGCGCCCGGCGTGTCCGGCGAGCTCGATGACCTCGTTCACCGGCTCGGCCAGGCATCGGGGCATGCCCTTCTCCACGGGGATCCGTGTCCCGGCAATGACCTGCACACCACCAGCGGGATCAGGTTCATCGACTTCGAGCAGGCGTCATTGGGCAGCGGACTGGTGGAGCTCGCCTACCTGCGCATCGGCTTCCCGACCTGCTGGTGTGTCACCACAGCGTCCGCTCCGCTGCTGGACCGGGCGGAGACCGCCTACCGCACGGCATGGCGCACCGCGACCGGCACCGAACTCCACGGCGATCCGACCGACGCGTGCGCCGGCTGGCTGCTACGGGGCGACGCGCTGGTCGAGAGGGCCCGCCGCGGAACCATGGACCATCTGGCCCGGATCCCGGACCGGGACTGGAAGTGGGGCACGGCGACCGCCCGGCAACGGCTCGTCCACCGGCTCGGTGTCGTCGGCCGGATGACTGCCGACCACCCCGGCCTGATCGGCCTGAGCAGGCTCAGTACGGATATGCGCCGAAGCATGCTCGCCCGCTGGCCGACGCTCCCACCGGTCCCCTCACAACGCCCGTAGACACAGGCTGACGTCCCGGATCCGCTCGGAAGCCCGCACCGCACCTGTGGACTGTTCCTCCGAGAGCACGCGGCTTCGGCCGGTGCCTGGCCGCCGGGGGCACGGCCGTCCCCCGGCCGGCGTCGTGGTGGCCGCGTCAGGAGCCGTTGCGCCGGTCTCCTTCGAGGTCGTGCGCGGAGGACGACGGCGTCGCGTGCGTCGCGGCGGTCGTCGTGAACGGCAGCACGAGCCGGGAGGGGTGTGCGGCATCGCGGTAGATCTTGTGCGTGACGGGGCGGCCCACCGGCAGGTGGAAGGCGTCCGGCGGCAGCAGCGCGTTGTGCGCGTCGGCCAGCGGCTCGTCGTTCGACAGCTCCACCACCAGACGGTGCCCCGGCCTGAAGGTGGCTGCGAACGGGTAGAGCCGCAGCACGTACTCCTCGATCTTCCCCGGCTCCACCGGCACCGCGCGGGTGTGCGGGTGATAGGGGTTGCCCTCGGTCGTGCGCTCCGCGTCGAGTTCGCGGTGGGACGCCTTGAGGTAGCCGGTGGTGATCAGTTGCTTGCCGCCGCCGGGAGCCTCGTCCCACAGGCGCAGGATGAAGTTGGTGTCGTCCTGGTCGATCTCCGCGAACAGGTGCGCCGCGCCGGCGCCGATCAGCTCGGTGGGATCCTCGAACGGCTCGGTGCTCCACTTCAGCACCTGCACCGTGTCGGTGACGGTGAGTGGCGCCTGGTAGAAGCCGTCGGGGGCGGCGTACTCGGCGCCCATGGGCTCGGGCTCGAAGGAGAGCTTCTGCCGCGGGCGCAGGTGGAGCGACCGGTACGCGATCTCCTTCGGCGGCCACTGCGCCGCGGTGACCGCCTCGCGCGAGCCTTCCACGAAGACGCTCACGGCCGGCTCGTCCATGATGCCGTTGTCGATGCCCTTGAGCCAGTACTCGTACCAGCGGAACATCTTGTCGTGCTCTTCGATCCAGGGGCGCGACTGCATCGGCGGGTAGGAGCCGATGTCCAGCTTCTTGGGCCCCTTCAGGACGTCGAACAGCTCGATGTGGCCGTCCACGGTCCAGCCGCGTCCCTGGTCGATCTGCAGGTAGACCGGGATGTCGATGTTCTCGGCCAGATTGATCGGGTTGCGCTCCTCGTACCAGTCGCCGTCGAGGTGGTTCATCACGATGTCGAACCAGAACTCGCGGTTCTTCGGGTACTTGAGCACGTGGACGAGGTTCGGCCAGGCTGCCACGTCCGGGTCCTTCAGCCGCTCCTCGACGAGCTTGTTCAGCTCCTCGGGGGCGTGCACCTCCTGCATCCGGGACTTGACGTTGGTGTGCGCGATGCCGGAGTCACCGCCACGGCCCTCGCGGGCGGCCCGCGGCATGAACCACATGACGCCGCCGTGGTAGGTGGTCTCGTAGAAGTCGTAGTGACCGCCGCTGACGAAGATCGCCTTGAGGTGCGGCGGCCGTTCGGCGGCGGCGAGCACCTGCATGGACCCGAAGTAGGAGATGCCGATCATGCCGACGTTGCCGTCACACCACGGCTGCGCGGCGGCCCACTCGACGACGTCGTAGAGGTCCTGTCCCTGAGACACCCCGCCGAAGTTGTAGTTGCCGATCATGGCACCGCCGGAATCACCGGTTCCACGCATGTCGCCGATGACGTGGACGTAGCCCTCCCGGACGACGCGCGCGATGTCACCGGCCTCGATGCAGCCGTCCCACATCGGGCTGGGCCGGCGCTGCGGCGGCGTGGTGAGGGCGAGCGCCTGCAGTTCCTTGCCGTAGGCGCTCATGGCGATCAGGGCCGGCCGCGGCGTGTCGTCCACGGCGTGATAAGCGTCCACGGCGAGCTCGACGCCGTCCCGCATCGGCACGCGGAGGTCCTTGCGGACGGCGATGGTCTGCTCGCCCGCCTGGACTGTCTGGAGGTCAGTCATGAGTGCGAAGCTCCTGTGTCACGAGTTCTGGTCGAGGTGCTCGCGGTAGCCGTGCATCGATGTGAAGAACGGCGACGGTTCGAGCGTGGGGTCGCCTGCGTAGCCGAGTTCCTCGGCGACGCGGGCGAAGGGGGAATACGGCGAGTCCGTCTCCTGCAGGCCGGCCCGCACGCAGCCGCAGGCGGCCTCGGTGACCCGACCCTCGGCGGCGAGGCTCTGGGCGAGGGCCTCCTGGGCCTGTGCGGCGTCGAGTTCCACGCCGTACGGCGTGCCGTCGGCGCGACGGTACGGGTGGCCGAGGTACAGGTGCTGTGGACGGATCTCGTCACGCACGTACTCCAGGCTGGTGCGGTAGGCGACCGGGTCCGTGTAGCCCGGGAAGCCGTTGGCGGCCCCGTGGACCTGCACGGCGTCGCCGACGAACACCGAGCGCTGGCCGTCGATCACATAGGCGACGGATCCGGGAGTGTGGCCCGGGATCGAGTGCACCGAGACGGTGACGTCGCCGCCGAGGGAGAGGCTCTCGCCGCCCCTGACAGGCACGGAGGGTTCCATCTCACCGGAGATGACGCCCTTCACGGCGGCCCTCACCTTCGTCTCGCCCTCGGGGTCGCGCAGGTACCGGCCCCGGCCCGCGAGGTACTCCCCCACATGGGCCTCCCGCGAGCGGAGCATCGGTGCGTCGGCCTGGTGGATCACCACCTGTGCGCGCCGGCCGGTGAGTTCCCACAGGGCGTGGGCCCCGCCGACGTGGTCGATGTGACCGTGGGTCAGCAGGATCCAGCGCACGTCCTCGATGCGCCGCCCGATCGCCTCAAGCGCGGGAACCATCCCTTCGGCGGGCGAGGAGGCGATTCCGGTGTCGACGACGGCCGGCTCGGGTGCGTCGATGAAGAAGCTGTAGAGACCGAAGCGGCCCCACGGCGAGACCAGGGGATGGACGTTGACTGCGTGCGTCATGGCTCTCTTTCCGAACTCGTGCGCGGGCCGGCCGGGTCAGCCTCGGCCGAGGAAGTCGCGCGTCTGCGCGAAGACCCTGTGGTAGTCCGGGATCCAGGAGAAGTGCTGGACGAATCCATGGCCCGCGCCCTCGTACCGGCTCACCGTCGCCTCCACGCCGGCCTCCCGCAGCCGTCGGCCGTAGAGCTCGCCCTCGTCGCGCAGCGGATCGAGTTCCCCGGTGACGATGAGGGCCGGCGGCAGCCCCGTGAGGTCCGCCCGCTTGATCGGCGAGACGCGCGGGTTCCCGGGATCGGCGCCGCTGTCGACGTAGAAGGCGTTGAAGGGCTTCAGCCCGGCCGTCTCCAGGCCGTAGCCCTCGGCGTTCTCCCGCAACGAGGCATAGCGGTCGACGTCGAAGTCCAGGTCGAGCGAGGGATAGTAGAGGACCTGGTGCGTGATCCGGTGGAAGCCGTCGTCGTGCGCCGTGGCCGCGACCGCGGCGACGAAGGTGCCGCCGGAGCTGTCGCCGGCGAGGGCGAGGGTCCTGCCGTCCCAGGCAAGGCTCTCGCTCTGCTCGGCGGCCCAGCGCACGACCGCGTAGCAGTCGTCGAGACCGGCCGGGAAGGCGGCCTCGGGTGCCAGGCGGTAGCCGACGGAGACGACCTTGAGTCCCGTCTCCTCGGCCAGCGAGCGCGCCACGTGGTCGTGCGTCTCCAGGCTCCCGAGGAAGAACGCGCCGCCGTGGAAGTAGACCAGCAGGCCGTAGCTTTCGGCCTCGACCGGCGTGTAGATCCGTACCGGTACCTCGCCCGAGGCCGTCCGCGCGGTCACGTCCTCGACGGAGTGGAGCGGCAGACGCTCCGTGGGAGGAGCGACGAGCGCCTCGTCCGCGGCACGCATGGCGACCGGGTCGAGCGGGCCCTCGGGCGGGGTCGGCAGGCCGGCGAGGACCTTGGCGATGTCAGGATGCAGCGGCATGACGTCACTCCTTCGGGGCGGCGGCCACGGGCTTCTGACCGGGGAAGACGTCATTGATCTCTTCCTCGGTCCACCCCTGGCGCGAGATGCGTTGCAGTTCGTCGGTGACCGGTTTGCGGGTGGCCTGGTACAGGGCCAGTGCCTCCTTCAGGGAGTCCGCCTGCTGCAGGGCGTCGGCGAGCGCTCCGGCGTCCTCGATGGCCGAGTTCGCGCCCTGGCCCTGGTGGTGCAGCATCGAGTGGGCCGCGTCGCCCACGAGGACGACGGAGTCCGAGTGCCACGTGTCGACCGGGTCGATGTCGTAGACCGCGCGGATGTTCACGGCGTCCATGCCGAGGTCGCGCGTGATGTTCACGAGGCGCTCGTCGAAGCCTTCCACCGTCGCCATGAGGTCGTCCTTGGTGACCTGCGGTGCCCAGGTGCTGTCCGGGCACAGCGAGGTGATGTCGAACGACACCTGGTTGCGGTGGCGCAGCGGCAGCAGATAGACCTTCGTGCCCCGGCCGATGTACATCCGGAGGTTGTCGTCGGTGACCATCCCGTAGGCGTCGTCGACGGAGATCACGGCGCGGTAGGCGTGCTCGCCCGAGAACACCGGGCCCTTGTCGCTGAACAGCAGTTGGCGCACCACCGACTTGATGCCGTCGGCACCGACGACGAGGTCCGCCTCGACGGTCCTGCCGTTGGCGAAGGTGAGGACGGAACGCTCGCCCTCGTCCTGGATGGTCTCCAGTTTGTGGCCGAGGTGCACCATGCCCGCGGGGAGCGCGTCCAGGAGAGCGTCGATGAAGTCCCCGCGGTGGATCAGGTGGGTCCTGGTCTCCTCGGTGAAGTCCTGTATCCCCGGCCACTCTTCTTTCATGATCGGCTCGGCGGTGGCCGTGAGGATCTCGAAGTAGTTGCTCGGCGAGCTCACCTTCGCGATCGCGTCGAAGGTCCCCCACTGCCGGAACCGGTTCATGGTGGAAGGGCGCAGGCCGATGCCGGCGCCGACCTCGCGGATCCGGCTCGCCTGCTCGTAGACGTCGACGTCGGCGCCGAGCAGGCTCAGGGCCTTGGCCGCCGCCGCACCGCCGTACCCCGCGCCGACAATGGCGATCTTGAGATTCTTCAGGTCTGAGAGCTGCATGGTGGTTCTCTCTACTTCTGGATGGTCAGGAAGTCGGCGGGGTTGTCGACGAAGATCGTCTTGATCGCGGCCTCGTCGAGACCGGCGGCACGGAGGTCCGGGATGAGGTCCTCGAAGAGGTAGTTGACGGTGTGGCCCTTCACGCCCGGCCAGCCCAGCGGGCTGCAGTTGGCGTCGGCGGAGGCGAGGACCTGCTTCAGCCGGCCTTCGCCGATGAACCGCAGGAAGTGGTCCAGCCGCTCCTTGCGGGGGCGGGCCCAGAACGGCGGGTCCGGCAGTTCCGTCTCGTAACCGAAGGTGTCGAAGCCGATGCGACCGCCCTGTTCCGCGATCCAGACATCGCGCGTCCTGTCGGCGTTCACACCGTCGTCGACATGCCCGAACAGGACGCGGTCCAGGGGAAGGCCCTCTTCGTGGAAGATCGCGATGGCGTTCTCGGCGTCGATCGCGAGGTGGGTCAGGATCGGGACGCCGGTGGTGAGCGAGGCTCGGGCAGCGGCGCGGTAGATGCGCTTGTCCAGGTCCGTCATACGGCCGCCGCGGCTCACGCCGACCTTGATGACGCCGGCGAGGCTGCCGGTGTTGCCGATGCCGACGGTGATCTCGTGGACGAACTGCCGGGTCAGGTAGTCCACGTCGGCATGGGCGAAGTGCCACAGGGCGGTGTCGCCGCCGACGAAGCCGGTGCAGGCGACGATGTGGACGCCGGTCTTCGCGGACAGCGACCTGTAGTAGTCGACGTCACGGCCGTTGCAGATCCCGGTCGCGTCGACGAAGGTGCCGCCGCCGTACTCGTGGAACGTACGCAGCTTCGGGACGGTCTCCTCGTACCGCTGCTCGGGGGTCTTCCACCATTGCGTGTCCAACTCGGAGCCGGGCATGCCGTAGCCGATGTGCTCGTGGACGGCTACGAGCCCCAGCT
Source organism: Streptomyces sp. NPDC058051 (assembly GCF_042885475.1). Classification (NCBI taxonomy): domain Bacteria; kingdom Bacillati; phylum Actinomycetota; class Actinomycetes; order Kitasatosporales; family Streptomycetaceae; genus Streptomyces; species Streptomyces sp. NPDC058051. The sequence continues at coordinate 521,836 of NZ_JBHVRW010000001.1, read as the reverse complement.
CCTCGCTCGGGACCGGCCCCAGGACGGAATTCACTCGCGACACAGAACTCACCTTTGAGTAAAGGGACTTGATGGGCGTTCACGCAGGCGCGCTCAGCGCACCGACAGCAGGCGGCGCGGGTTCTCCACGAGAATCCGCCGCACGTCCTCGTCGCTGAGGCCCTGTGCCTTCAGGAGCGGGACGAAGGCGGTCACGACATAGCTGTACGGCAGGTCGTTGGCGGGGTGACCCTTCGCCACCCCGGTCGTGTTGCTCGACAGCAGGATCCGGTCGCCGAAGCCGGCCCGCACGAGGTCGGCGACCAGGGTGACCCGCTCGGCATCCGTGATGTGGGCCCCGTCCTCCACACCGACATGGTCGAGTGCGACGTAGGCGCCGCGGCGGGCGACCGCGAGCGGGAACCCGGCGGCGACGGCGTCCTCGCGGTCGAGACCGGCGACGACGACGCGGTCGGACGGCAGCTTCTCGTCCAGGACGACGTCGAGGTCGTGGACGGCGTCGCTCCCGTAGCGGAGGGAAACGGCGACGCCGGTGCTCAACGCGGCCCGGGCCGCACCGCGGAACAGGCTCTCGTCGGTCGCGGTCATGCCTTCCGGGGTCGCGGTGGTGGCCACCAGGCCGGCGGCGCCGCGTCGCTCCACGCGGGGAACCACCATGCCCTCGGTGACCTCCTTGGTGAAGAGATCGGCGAACCTCTCGGCCGGCCACGGCGTCGGCGGGTTGGTCTGCGGCGTGAGGAAGTAACCGCCGAGCATCTCCTCCGGGCCCTGCCCCGTCGACGCGACGATGTGCACGCCGGTCGCGCGGGAGAGGTTCTCGTACAGCCGGACGTCCCGGCCGTGGAACATGCCGGTGCTGTCGACGATCGTGCCACCACCATGGGCGCGGAAGTCCCTCAGCTTCACGGCGAGGGTCTCGAAGACCTCGGCGCGGTCGATGGTGATGTCGAAGGCGTACTCCGCACCCGGAACCACCGACAGCAGCGCCTCGTGGACCGAGACGACACCCAGTTCCTCAGTCGGCACCGGGCCCAGGACGGTGTTCACCGTATTGCTCTTGACGCTCATGCCTGCCCTCACATGTTCGGGGTGGAGTGCGCTGCCTGCACCCTGTGGCTGCAGTCACGGTAGCCATTCGGTTTACATGACGTCAATGAAATACACACCAAGAAAAAACAACACGCGCAGAGTAGGCGGACAAACCCCCCTCCCCGCACACATGAATGTCATGCATGTAACAGCATGTGAAACATTCACTTGCTGAATGTGATGGCGCCCCACTTCACTGGCGGGCATGACCAACCCACCCACCTCCGACATCGACCTCTTCGCCGACGAGGTCGTGCTCGACCCGTACCCCGTCTACGCCGAACTGCGGGAAGAGGGCCCCGTCGTCCACCTCCGGCGGAACGACGTGTACGCGCTGACGCGCTACGACGTCATACGCGGCGCACTCGCGGACTGGGAGTCGTACTCCTCGACCTCGATCGCGTTCAATCCGATGGCCAACGACGCCCTCACCGGCACCTCGCTCGCGTCCGACCCGCCGGTGCACACCCGGCTGCGCGCCACGCTCACCGAGAACCTCTCGCCGCGCGCGCTGCGCGGTCTGAAGGGGCGGATCGAGGCCAAGGCGGACGCGCTCGTCGCCGAGCTCGTCGACCAGGGCTCCTTCGAGGCGATCGACGCCCTCGCCCGCGCCTTTCCCCTGGAGGTCGTCGCCGACCTGATCGGCTTCAGGGGCCACGTGCGGGAGAACATGCTGCGCTGGGGTCAGGCCGCCATGCAGGTCCTCGGCCCGATGAACCAGCGCACGGCCGAGAGCTTCCCGATCGCCGGCGAGCTCTACGGATGGTGCTCCGAGGTCACGGCGGACGACCTGGAGGAAGGGTCCGTGGGCCGTGGCATCTTCGACGCCGAGACACGTGGCGCCATCCCTCCGAACACGGCCGGCCACATCATCCACCAGTACCTGGGCGCAGGCGTCGACACCACCGTGGCGGCGATCGGCAACGTCGTTGCCCTCTTCGGCTCGCACCCCGACCAGCTCGACCTGGTCCGCAGCGATCCGTCGCTGGTGCCGGGAGCGTTCAACGAGGTGCTGCGCTTCTGGGCTCCCGTCCACGCCTGGGGCCGGCGCGCCGTCAGGGACGTCGAGATCGACGGGGCCGTCATCCCCGCGGGTGCGCAGATCGCGATCCTGTTCGGCGCAGGCAACCGCGACCCCCGGCACTACGAGAACGCGGACGCCTTCCTCGTCGAGCGCGGTCCGGCCGACCATCTCTCCTTCGGCTACGGCCCGCACGGCTGCGCGGGCCAAGGACTCGCACGCCTGGAGGCCCACGCCGTGATCGAAGCGCTCTCCCGGCGCGTCAAGCGCCTCGTCGTCGGACCCGAGGTCCGTGTCCCCAGCAACATCACCCGGAGCATCGAAGAGCTCCGCGTCCTGGAGGTGATCCCCGCATGAAGATCGTTCTCGACCGCCCCCGATGTGAGGGCCACGGCCTGTGCGAGGAGGCCGCCCCGCAACTCATGCATCTCGACGACGAGGGCGAGCTGGTGCTCGACCGCGAGGAGGTCGACGGAGCGGACGCCGCCCTGGCGAAGGCCGCAGCCCGCGTGTGTCCGGTCGCGGCGCTGAGGGTCGCATGAGCGACGGCACACCGAACCGCGTGGTCGTCGTCGGCAACGGAATCGCCGGACTCACCGCGGCCGACACCCTCCGTGAGGCCGGCTTCGACGGCGAGCTGACCATCGTCGGTGACGAACCGCACCCGGCGTACAGCCGCCCCGCCCTGTCGAAGGCGCTCCTGCTCGACAGCGACGACATGTCGTCACACGCGCTTCCGCCGGCCGGGCACGGGGCGACGGAGCTGCTGGGTGTGCGTGCGAGCGGACTCGACCCCGAGCGCCGGCTCGTCACCCTCGACGACGGCTCGGCGCTTCCGTACGACCGCCTCGTCCTCGCCACCGGCTCCCGGGCAAGACGGCTGTCCGAGCTGCCCGGGGAGTTCACCCTGCGCGGGCTCGACGACGCCCTCCGGCTGCGTGGCCGGCTGGCGGACCGGCCGTCGGTCGTCGTGGTGGGCGGAGGCGCGCTCGGCATGGAGATCGCCTCCGGATGCCTGGCCGCCGGCTGCCGGGTCACCCTGGTCTCCCAAGGGGTTCCCCTGATCGCCCAGCTCGGTCCGTACCTCGCCGACGTGTTCGTCAAGGCCGCGCTGGACCTGGGGCTCACCCTCGTCGAAACCGGTTCGGCACGGCTCGAACAGCGCGCGGGGGAGGCCCGAGTGGTGCTCGACGACGGCGCCGTCGTCGAAGCGGACATCCTCCTGACCGCCGTCGGCGACGTGCCCAACACGGAATGGCTCGCGGACACGGGGTTCACGGCGAAGGGCGTCGTCCCGGTCGACTCGCGAGGACTGGTCCGCCCCGGCATCGCCGCGGTGGGTGACCTCGCGGCCTTCCCCACGCCGCACGGGCTGCGCCGCGTCCCCCTCTGGAGCAGCGCGATCGAACAGGCGAAGACCGCCGCGAGGGCACTCGTACACGGCGACGACGCACCGCCGCTGCGGTTCCAGACGTACTTCTGGACCGAGCAGTTCGGGCTGAGCCTGAAGGTGGTGGGCGATCTGCCGCTGGACGGGGAACCGGCGTACGTCGACGGCGGGCCCGGTGGCGGGCCGGCGCTGATGCGTTGGTCGCACGCCGACGGCACCGGTGTGGCCGCGGCGCTCAACTATCGGATCCCCGTCCCCCGGCTGCGTCGTACTGCCCGGGCGGCCACGTAGGGTTTGGTGCATGGGCGACCAGGAAGAGGGCACCACGGGATCGGGGTTGGACCGACTGGCGTCGGTCAACCTCAACCTGCTGGTGCCCCTCCTCGCGGTCCTGGAGGAACGTTCGGTGACCAAGGCGGCGGAACGGGTCGGTCTGTCCCAGCCGGCGATGAGTCACGCCCTCACGAGGATGCGGCGGCTGCTGGGCGACGACCTCGTCGTCCGTCAGGGTGCGGGAGTCACGCTGACCCCGCGGGCACTGGAGCTGATCGCGCCGCTGCGCAGCGCCCTGCAACAGACCGCGCAGATCGTGAACTTCCCCGTCTTCGACCCCGCCAAGGACCAGCGCGTCGTCACCGTCGCCATGACGAACAGCACGGCGTTCGTCGTCGGCCCCCGGCTGATGCGGCTCGTCGCCGAGCGCGCTCCGCATGTCACGTTGCGGGTGCGTACGATCACGGTGCCGAACGAGGCCACCTTCACCGACAAGGGGGTCGACGTCGCGCTGATCTCCGAGGGACACTTCTCGCCCTACCCGCGCGAGCGCCTGTACAACGACCGCTGTGTGGTCGTGGCCTCGCCGGACTCACCGCCGGAAGCGGGCGCGCTCGACCTCCTGACCACCCAGCCGCACATCGTCGTAGACACCGATCGGCGCGTCTTCCCGTATCCGGTACTGGAGGAGCAGGGGATCCCCTATCGCGTCGGCCTGTGGATCTCCGACTTCCTGCTGGTGCCGTTCCTGGTCGCACGCGCGAGCGGCGTCGCCCTCCTGCGCCACCAGGTCGCCGCCACCATGCGGACGCTTGCCGATCTGCGGATCGAGGAGTTCCCGTTCCCGCTTCCCGGGCTGGGGATCGACATGGTCTGGAACCCCCGACTGTCTGACCACCACTTCATCGAGTGGCTCCGGGCGCTGCTGTTCGACGCGGCGCCGAAACAGGACTGACGCCCACCGCCCGGACCCGTACCGGTCAGGTCAGGTCAGGTCAGGTCAGGTCAGGTCAGGTCAGGTCAGGTCAGGTCAGGTCAGGTCAGGTCAGCAGATCCACCCAGCTGGCGCTGAGTTCGTCCAGCATCTGCTCATGGGTGATCTTCCAGTCGGCGCGGTGCCAGTTCTGGGCGACGAAGTCGAGCTGTGCCATCGCGAGAACGCCCCGGAAGTGACGCTGATGAGGCTCGAACCGCCCGGCCGCCGTCAGCCCGTCCTCGATGTCGCTGATGGCCTCCTCCAGCCATCGCTCGACCAGGTCGGTCAGTTCCGGCTCGATCACCGCGGCATCGCGGCCGATGCGGATGATCGGCCGGATGGCCGGCCAGTTGTCGGCGGTTCGCCGCAGCCACGCCTTGATCGCTTCCGGTGTTCCGTCGACGACGGTGGCGATGAGGCCCTGCGCCGTGGAGCCGTGCTCGGGGGAACCGACGCGCTGCAGCGCCTCGTTGAGCTGCTCGTCGATGAGTGCCTTCATCAGTTCGCTGCGCGAAGGGAAGTACGCGTAGAAGGTCGCACGCGTGGTGCCCGCCGCGGTCGCGATGTCGTCCACCTTGGTGGCGGCGTACCCCTTCGCCTTGAACAGCTCAAGTCCCGACTCCAGCAGCAGGCGACGCGTCATCTGCTTCTGTGCCTCACGAAGGTTCGCCATGCCGCGATCCTAACGTGCCACTGCACGCCGCAGCGTACACACCGGCTTCACACCATACGCATTGCACCGGTCCTTGACAGGCTGTAAACCGGTGGCTCACGGGAGCAGGTCGACGGAGAGCCGGTCCGGCCAGGGCTGGGCTCCGTTGAACCGGCCGAAGGGGGTGCGAGCCGCGGCGTAGAGGTGGGCGTCGCTCATGACGTGGCGCCCCCCACCGCCGACAGCGGTTCGCCGTCCGCCTCGTCGAGGACCGCCGAGGACAGCGGGATCGGTGTGAACATGGGGGGTTCCTCGTCCGGGCTCAGTGCGGTCGGGCCGTACACCCAGTCGGTGAAGGAGTAGTCGTAGGCGTCGCGCGTCCGCATGATCGCGTTGCGCCGAAGCCGGGACTCTCCGTCGAGGTGCCACAGCTCGCCCCAGGCGCGGGCCGTGGTCTGCACCCGGCGGCAGTGCTCCACCCGGACCGCCTCGTACGCCACCAGCGCCGCGTCCCAGTCCGGTCGGGTGCCCGCCACAGCGGCCTCGGCCAGCCGGGCATAGTGCGAGGCGAGTACCCAGCCGTCCTCGATGGCCATGATCGCGCCCTGTGCCATGTACTGAAGGGGTGGATGCGCGGCGTCGCCGAGCAGGGCGATACGCCCGTGCACCCAGGTCTCGACCGGGTCGCGATCGAGCATCTGCCACCAGCGGTCCCGCCACATCAGCGGAATGCCCTTGCGTACGGTCTCGGAGGTCTGCTCGAAGGCGGCGTCCAGCTCGTCGGGGGTTCCCCAGTCGGCCTGGCCGGCCAGGGCCTTGGGCGACTGGAACACGGCGACCTGGTTGAACATCTCGCCGCCGCGCAGTGCGTACTGCACGAAGTGGCAGCGGGGGCCGACGTGGACCGTGACGTCGTTCTCCGCCACGCCGTTGCCCCGGACCTGCTCGATCGGGACGGCCGCGCGGTAGGCGACGTAGTCGGAGCTGACCACGTCGTCGCCGACCAGCTTGCGGCGGGCCACGGAGTGCAGTCCGTCGGCGGCGATGACCAGCGGCGCCTCCTGCGTGCTGCCGTCCTCCAGACGGATCAGGGCGCCGCTGTCCGTGTGCGCGTAGTCGACGACCTTCTGGTCGGTCAGCATCTCGACGCCGGCGCGTTCGCAGGCGCGCAGGAAGATGCCGTGCAGATCACTGCGGTGGATGACCATGTACGGGAAGCCGTAGCGCCGTTCGAGGTCGCGCAGGTCCAGCCGGGTCAGTTCCCGGGAGTCGAGCGCGTCCCGCATCACCATGTTCTCGGGGACGACGCCGAGCGTCCTGGCCTCGTCGAGCAGGCCGTACTCGGCGAGGATGCGGGTGCAGTTGGGCGCGATCTGCAGACCGGCGCCCACCTCGCCGAACTCCTTGGCTCGTTCGAGGACGCGTACGCGCAGTCCCTGGCGGGCCAGGGCGAAGGCGGAACTGAGGCCGCCGATGCCGCCGCCGACCACGAGGACGTCGGGCCGCCCGGCGGGGCTGGATTCAGGTTTCATGATCTGTTCCTTCGTTGCGGGGCGGGCCCCGGGTCAGAGCCAGGCGCCCAGCGCGGGGGCGGGCGCGCCGTCCGCGGTGAGCGGGCCGGCGCCCCGTCCGGTCAGGTAGGCCGCGATGTCGTGCAGCTCGCCCGCGACCGGGACGGCTTCGCCGTCGCCCGGCAGGTCCCAGGCGGCGCCGGTGGCCGGTGCCCGCAGGGTCACGGCCGGACCGGGGGCCGCTGCGCGCTTGGTGACGACGTCGTCGCACAGGGCGGTGAGGAAGTCGGGCGGCAGGTCGGCGAAGGACACGCCGTTCGCCAGGTCGGCGGCGTGCACGCACACTTCGCGGGAGCGCAGCCAGGGCACCTCGGTGGCCGGCACGGTCCGGCCCTGCGCGGTGACGACCTGTGCGCGCCACTGCTCCTCGCCGAGCGCGGCCATCCCCTTCTCCAGCGCGTCCGCCGAACCGTGCAGCCACGCGGTCAGCTCGGCGGCGGGGAGGGCACGGCCCCGTTCGATACCGGCGGCCCGTTCCCCGGGCGAGGCGTACATCGGTGTGGGTTCGCCGGTGGCGGCCCAGTGCACCAGGTGGGACAGCGCCTCGGCGTTGGCGGCGACGTGCGCCGCCACGTGGGCCCGGCTCCAGCCGGGCAGGGCGCTCGGCGCGGCGAAGCCGTCGTCGTCGAGGCCGGCGGCGGCCTTGAGTGTCAGCTCGGTGCCGAGCAGGGCCCAGCGGCGGGCGTCGTCGAAGGTCCGGCGCATCAGGACGCGTTCTCCTTGACGACCCGGTTCTCCAGGCGGCCGATGCCCTGGATCTCGGCGACGACGGTTTCGCCGCCGAGGAGGTAGCGCTCGGGCTTGCGGGCGTGGCCGACGCCGCCGGGGGTACCGGTGGCGATGATGTCGCCGGGGTTGAGACGGACGATCGTGGAGACGTACTCGACCAGGTCGACCGGGTCGAAGAGCAGGTCGCCGGTGGAGTCGGACTGCATGACCTCGCCGTCGACGAGCAGACGGACGTCCAGCGACGGGCGGACCTCGCCCGGCAGCTCGTCGGGGGTGACGAGGTACGGGCCGACGGGGGTGCTGGAGTCCCACATCTTGCCCTGCAGCCACTCGCGGGTGCGGAACTGCCAGTCCCGGCAGGTGATGTCGTTCAGCACGGTGAAGCCCGCGACGGCCCGCTCGGCCTCCGCCCCGCGGGCCCGGCGCACCGGCGCGCCGATGACGACGGCGAGTTCGACCTCCCAGTCGAAGCGGTCCGTCTCGTCGGGGCGCACGACGGCGTCGCCCGCGCCGATCAGCGAGTCGGCGAACTTCGCGAACAGCGTGGGATGTTCGGGCAGGTCGCGGCCCATCTCCTGGATGTGGTTGCGGTAGTTGAGTCCGACGCACACCACCTTGGACGGGGCGGGAACGACGGGGGCGAAGTCGGCCGTGGCGGCCTGGTACGTCGTACCGGTCGCCGACGCGGCCAGTTCCTGCCAGCCGTCCTGGCGGAGCAGGGTGCCCACGTCGGGGAGGCCGAGGTCGACCAGGACGTCGCCGTCGAGCCGTACGGCCCTCGTCGTACCGTCGGTGCGGATGGTCGCGAGCTTCATCGGGTGGTTCCTTCCACGTGGGTGCGGTCGAGCCGCAGTGCTTCGAAGACGGGCGAGTCGCTGAACCGGAACAGGTCCAGAGCGCCGGAGTCGGAGTCGGTGGCGCCGGCCTCGGAACGGATCGAGAGCGGCTGCCAGGAGGGGACGACGAACAGGTCTCCGCGGGTGACCGACCAGGTGGTTCCGCCGACGGTGACGGTGCCGGAGCCGTCGAAGACCTGGTAGACGGAGGAGCCCGTCTCGCGTACCGGCGCGGTCTCGGTGCCGCGCGCGACCCGGTGCATCTCGGCCCGGATGGTCGGCAGCACGTCGGCGCCGGTCGACGGGTCCGTGAACCGGACGGCGGCGTGGCCGGGCTCCACGGTGCCGTCGTACCCCTCCGCCTCAAGGGCCAGCTGGTCGGACAGGGCGCGGTCGGTGTGCTCCCAGCGGTAGGCGAGGAGCGGGGAGCCGGGGCCGGGGGTGCCGGCCGAGACCGGTCGCAGGCCGGGGTGGCCCCACAGGCGCTCGGCGCGGGAGCGGTCGGGGGTGATCCGTTCGGCGTCGCCGATCTCGTCCCGGCCGAACTCGAAGAACTGTGTCTCGGTGGCGTACTGGAAGGGGATGTCCAGCCCGTCGATCCAGGCCATCGGCTCGGCGGTGGCGTTGTGGTGGGCGTGCCAGTTCCAGCCGGCCTGCGGGAGGAAGTCACCGCGTCGCATGGCCACCGGGTCGCGCCCGACGACCGTCCACACGCCCTCGCCCTCGACGACGAAGCGGAAGGCGTGCTGGGTGTGCCGGTGCTCGGGGGCGTCCTCGCCGGGCATGAGGTACTGGATGGCGGCCCACAGCGTCGGGGTGGCGAACGGCCTCCCGCCGAGGGAGGGGTTGGCCAGTGCGATGGCCCGGCGCTCCCCGCCGCGGCCGACGGGGACCAGGTCGCCGGCCCGCGCCGCCAGCTCCCGCAGCCGGTCCCAGCGCCACAGGTGCGGCACGGAGCGGGAGCGCGGGTGGGCCGGCATAAGGTCGCCGATCTCGGTCCAGAGCGGGACCAGCAGTTCCTGTTCGAAACCCCGGTACAGCTCTTCGAGCGCCGGGGTGACCGCGGGCTGCCCCTCCGCGGAGACGGCCTGGAGCCGGACCGGGGAACCCGTGGCGATGTCTTGGGCAAGGGAGGAGTGAGTCACGCCCTCAGCCTGTGCCGTTTCTTCAGAGAGGACATGTAGATTCTGGAGAGCAGAATCAGTGCCTGATCTGGAGGCCGCCGTGGACAAGCCGCTCAAGACGCCGCCGCCGTATCCCCTCGCCAGCGTGGACCACGCGCTGCGGGCAGCGACCATCCTCCAGATGGAGGGCGGCACGACCGTGTCGCAGATCGCCGAGCGGCTGGGCGTCGCCCGGTCGACCGCCCACCGCGTCCTGGCCATGCTCGTCTACCGGGACTTCGCCGTGCAGGACGAGGACCGCGTCTACCGGGCGGGGCCGGTGCTGGAGCTCGCCGCGCACTCCCAGTCCCTCGTGTCCCGCCTTCGCGCGGCGGCGCTTCCGCATCTGCACCGGGTCGTCGACCTCCTGGACGAGACCACGAACCTCATCGTGCGCACCGGGGACACGGCCCGGTTCATCGCCAGCGTGGAGTGCCGGCAGGCGCTGCGGGTGGGTTCCCGTGAAGGCATGGTGTTCCCGGCGCACCGCACGACAGCCGGGCTCCTGATGCTCGCCGACCTCTCCGACGCGGAACTGGACGAGGTCTACTCCCCCGAGCGGTACCACGACCGCCCCGGCGATCGCCCCGATCTCCCCCGGCTCCGGACCGAACTGCGGCGACTGCGCCGCAACGGATTCGCGGTCAACCAGGAACGGTCCGAGCGCGGGCTCGCCGCCGTCGGCGTGCCCGTCCGCGATCAGGGCGGCGCCGTCCTGGCCGGCCTGTCGGTCTCCCTGCCCAGCGTGCGCTACGACCCGCGCCGCCTTCAGTCCCTGGTCGCCACTCTGAACGCCACGGCGCACGCCCTGGAGCGGGATCTGGCCGATCTGCACTGACCCCCTGGTTCGACAGCATGGATGGTGTGCGTACACGGGGTGAACATGCTTACAGCAAAGCTATTCACTTTCAATCACGCACATTTCATTGACGTGACGTAAAACGAGTGCCATTGTCCACGACATCGCACCCGGCTCACGCCGCGCCTCCCCCCTCGCGCCCGCAGAGCCGAGGCCATCCATCTGTCGAGGCTCCCGATCACGGGACGCCCCTCTTCCTTTCCCAGCCAGGGAGAACAGCAATGACGCTCAACAATGGGACGGTCGCGTCCCAGGGCCCAACCGCGGGGGCCGCCCGGACACCGGGCTACGCGGGAACACTGGCTGCCGCCTGCGGCGCGGTCTTCGTGGCCCAGGTCGCGAACGCGCTGCCGGCCTCGCTGAACGGCCTCTTCCAGGAGGACCTGCACACCCACGGCTCCCAACTCACATGGATCACCGCCGCGTTCATGATCGCCGTGGTCTGCTTCGAGTTCACCTTCGGCGTCCTGGGTGATCTCTTCGGGAGGCGAAGGCTCATCGCGGCCGGCACCGCCCTGGTCGCCGTGGGCAGCACCGTCGCCGCACTCGCGCCCACCGTGCAGGTGCTGTGGATCGGTGCCGCCCTCAACGGGCTGGGAGCCGGTGCCATGTTCCCCGGCTCGCTCACCGCGATCACCGCCACCACCCGGACCTCGCGGGAGCGGGCGCACGTGGTGGCGGTCTGGAGCGGGTTCCTGTCCGCCGGCGCCGCCGTGTCCCCCCTGCTCGGGGGCATGTTCGCCAAGATCGGATCGTGGCGCGGCTCCTTCTGGGTGCTCGTCGGACTCGCCCTGGTGAGCATGGTGCTCACCCTGACGCTGGCCACGGAGTCGAAGGCGCCCGAGGGCCGCAGGCTCGACGTACCCGGCCAGATCACCTTCGGCATCGGCCTCATCCTGGTGCTGTACGGCGCCGTCGAAGGGCCCGAGTCGGGCTGGACCACCCTCCCGGTCATCCTCGCCTTCGGCATCGGCGCGTGCTTCCTCGCGGGGTTCGTCCTGGTGGAGTTGGGGGCCGCTTCCCCGATCTTCGACCTGACCCTGTTCCGCAACCGGGCCTTCACCGTGTCGTCCGTGGTCGCGGTCATCGGCATGCTCGCCTTTCTCGGTGCCTGCTTCGCGACGAGCATGTGGCTGGGCCCGGTGCAGCACCAGGACCCGATCCGCGTCGCGATCCCCTTCCTCCTTCTCCAGGGGCCCGCCTTCCTGCTCATCCCGGTCATCTCGCGGCTCCTCCACCAAGTGGCCGCGTCCTGGCTGCTGACCTCGGGTTTCGTCCTGATGGCGGTCGGCTGTCTGCTGTGCGCCCGACTGGACGTCACCGACCCGGGACTCGGCGCGTTCGTCGGGCCCGCCCTGCTGATCGGCGTCGGTTTCGCCCTGACGGTCAGCTCGGTCACGGCCGTGGCGCTGAACAGCGTGCCCCCGCAGCTGGCAGGCATGGCGAGCGCCACCACCAACATGCTGCGCGACCTCGGCTTCGCCCTCGGCCCCGTCGTCGTCGGCGCGGTCGCCCTCAGCAACGCCGGGTCGGCGTTCTCGGCGAACCTGTCCCACGCGGACCTGCCGGCCGGCCAGCTGGCGGCGGCACGCGCCATCGCCGAGGCCGGAGGACCCATCGCCGTGAACAGCCTTCCTCCCGGCACCCCTGGAGCAGCGGCGCACGGCCTTGCCCTGGACGCACTGGGCAGCGGATTCGGCACCGCGTTCCTCGTGTGCGGTGTGGCGGCGGCGGTCGCCGCGGTGTTGACCGCCTTCGGCATGATCGGGATCCGTCCCCGGGGCGCCGCGAACCCGGCGTCCGCGGCGGTGCCGTCCGGACGCGACGGCACACCGGAACCGGCCTCCGTACAGGCGGCCCGGCCGCAGGGTTACTGAACAGAGCCGTGCACACGGCAGGGCACCGGCCGCAGCGGCCGGTGCCCCCGTGCTCCCGACCACGTCAGGAGCACCCGTTGCGCGGCCGGCGAGAGGCCGGACCCCAGATCCCGGCCGGCGGTCTCTTCCCGGCGTCATGTCCGCCGGCTCGGGCGGCGGGCCTGCGACGCAGACCCGCCGCCCCGCTGCCCCTTCGCGGTCCCGCGAGAGAGCCGGCGACGCGAGCCGGGGAAGGGGCTCAGGCGGCGTTCACCGTCCACTTCTGGTTGGCGGTTCCGGCGCACGTCCAGATCTGGAGTCGGGTGCCGTTCGCCGAGGAGTTGCCCGTGGCGTCCATACACTTGTCGGCCTGTATGTTCACGATGTCACGGGCCGCGGGAACGGCCCACCGCTGACCGGCGCCTCCGGTGCAGTCCCAGAGCTGCAGCTGGGCGCCGTCGGCGGTGCTGTTGTCCTTGACGTCCAGGCATTTGCCGAGGGCACGGATCGAGCCGTCGGCGCCGACGGTCCACTTCTGGGCGGCGGTTCCGTTGCAGTCGTAGAGCTGTACGGCCGTTCCGTTGGTGGTCGAGGCACCGGCCACGTCCACGCACTTGCCGCCCAGCCCCGTGATCGAGCCACCCGCCCCGCCCGCGCCGCCGTCACTCGTGGTGACGTGCACATAGTCGATGACGAGCTGTTGCGGGAAGGTGGTGTTGCCGTCGGGGTCGCCGGGCCAGTAGCCGCCGACCGCGAGGTTCATGATGATGAAGAACGGCTTGTTGAACACCCAGCTGTTGCCGCCGAGATCGGCCGGTGTACGACGCTGGTAGACGTTGCCGTCCACGGACCAGGTGATGGAGTCGGGCGCCCAGTCCACCGCGAACGTGTGAAAGGCATCGGCGAACGCCTGCCCGCCGGGCAGGGAGTAGCCCGCGCCGATGCCCGCCGAGCCCGAGTACCCGGGACCGTGGATGGTGCCGTGGACCGTGCCCGGCTCGAAGCCGACGTTCTCCATGATGTCGATCTCGCCGCTGTTGGGCCAGCCGACGCTGCCCAGGTCGTCGCCGAGCATCCAGAACGCCGGCCACATGCCCTGACCGCGCGGGATCTTCATCCTGGTCTCGACGTGCCCGTACGTCGACGTGAACTTGCCCGACGTGTTGAGCCGCGCCGAGGTGTACTCGCACCTGCCGTACCAGCACTGGTAGTTGCCGGGGTTCTCCCTGCGAGCGGTGATGACCAGATTGCCCTGGCCGTCGAGGGCGGCGTTGCTGTTGCCCGCCGTGTAGTACTGGCGCTCGTGGTTGTTGACGTTGTCGCCGGTCTCGGTCTGCCACTTGCCGCTGTCGACCGCGGATCCGGCGGGACCGTCGAAGTCGTCGGAGAAGGTCGTCGCCGCGGGGGCGACGTGCGGCGCGGGAGCAGGTGCGGCGCCGACGGGGGCCGCGGTCATCACACCGGAACAGCACAGCAGGGCAACGACGTACAGCGCCAGTCGGCGCCGGCGGGGGGTTCGCACAGTCATCACATCACTTCGCGTGGGGGATCATGCACATGCCAGATTGCAGGGTGAACCAGCACCCGAGTGAGGGCGCGATACCGCTTGTCGATTCACTTCTTGATTTAAGTGACGGTGCGATAGGGCGTCAAGAAGCTGGTACAGACCTTTTGTTGAGGGAGTTGCCCGCGGTTCTCGTTCGGGTGTTGAACACCCGTCGATCCGGGCTCGCCTCCAGGACTCCTGGGCTGCGCGGCCCCTCGTTCGCGGGAACCGCGCCGCCCATCGCGCTGCCGGTTACGGGATCCCCGCTCCACCGCCAGGGCCTGATGGCCTGACGCGCCACGCGAATGGCGGAGGATCGGGATGCGGGCTCCGTGCCACTGGACCACGTCGGCATGTCACGGACCACGTCGGCACGTCACGGAGGCCAATCGGCTCACAGGCAGGTTTCCGGCCGCGCGAAAGAGGCTACCCAGCATGCGCGGTGGTGGGGCCGGTCGCCACTGCCACCCGGAACCGCGGAGGCGCCATGTCACGGCTGGAGAACCCACAGTGGAGTCCACCTGAGGAGTCTGTGCCCGAGAGCCCTCGTGTACTCATGGGTTGCCGGATCCGGGAGATCTTGGTGACAACCGATCACAAGAAGATCGGCAACATGTACCTCGTCACCTCGTTCGCCTTCTTCCTGCTCGCCGGAACGCTGGCGATGATCATGCGCGCCGAGCTGGCACGACCGGGCCTGCAGCTCCTGGATCCGGCGCAGTACAACCAACTGTTCACCGTACATGGCACGGTCATGATGCTGCTGTTCGCGACGCCCACGTTCGCCGGGTTCGCGAATGCCATCATGCCGCTGCAGATCGGCTCGCCCGACGTGGCCTTCCCGCGGCTCAACGCACTGACCTACTGGCTGTTTCTCTTCGGAGGTCTGATCGTCGTCAGTGGGCTCGTCGTTCCCGGCGGTGCCGCCTCCTTCGGCTGGTTCGCCTACGCCCCGTTGAACAGCGCCATCCGCTCGCCCGGGGCCGGCGGTGATCTCTGGGCGATGGGGCTGGTCCTGAGCGGCATCAGCACCACTCTGGGGTCCGTGAACTTCATCGCCACGATCATCTGCCTGCGTGCCCCGGGAATGACGATGTTCCGCATGCCGATCTTCACCTGGAACATCCTCTTCACGTCCATCCTGGCGTTGCTGGCGTTCCCCGTACTGACAGCGGCCCTGCTGACGCTGATGGCGGACCGCAAGTTCGGTGCACACGTCTACGACCCCGCCAACGGCGGAGCAGTGCTCTGGCAACACCTGTTCTGGTTCTTCGGACACCCCGAGGTCTACATCGTCGCGTTGCCCTTCTTCGGCGTGGTGACCGAGATTCTCCCCGTGTTCAGCCGCAAACCCGTCTTCGGCTATGTCGGCATGGTGGGTGCCACCATCGCCATCACCATGCTCTCGGCAACCGTCTGGGCCCACCACATGTTCGCCACCGGGGCCGTGTTGCTGCCCTTCTTCTCCCTCATGTCGTTCCTGATCGCGGTGCCGACCGGTGTGAAGTTCTTCAATTGGATCGGCACGATGTGGAACGGAAGCCTCTCGTTCGAGACCCCGATGCTCTGGGCCCTGGGCTTTCTCGTCACCTTCCTCCTGGGCGGCCTGAGCGGTGTCCTCGTCGCGTCGCCGCCTCTGGATTTCCACGTCACCGACAGCTACTTCGTCGTCGCCCATCTGCACTACGTCCTGTTCGGCACGATCGTCTTCGCCATGTTCGGCGGCTTCTACTTCTGGTGGCCCAAGATGACCGGCAAAATGCTCGATGAGCGTCTGGGCAGAATCCACTTCTGGACGCTGTTCGTCGGATTCCAGATCACCTTTCTCGTCCAGCACTGGCTCGGTGAGATCGGGATGCCCCGCCGGTACGCGGACTACCTCGCTGCCGACGGCTTCACCCTGCTCAACACCATCTCCTCGGCGGGCGCCTTTCTGCTCGGGCTCTCCACGCTGCCGTTCCTCTACAACGTCTGGAAGACCGCCAGGTACGCACCCAAGGTGAGTGTGAACGATCCCTGGGGCTACGGCCGTTCACTGGAATGGGCGACTTCGTGCCCCCCTCCGCGGCACAACTTCGAGGCGTTGCCAAGGATCCGTTCGGACTCGCCCGCTTTCGATCTGCACCACCCCGAGGCGCTGAGGCCGACAGCGGCAGAACGCGGCGGAGGCACGTCCATCCCGGACACGCTCGGGGGGCGGAGCGAGTGAAGCCGGAATCCCAACTCTTCGCAGGCGTGGCCGTGTTCTTCCTGCTCACCGATGTCGCCTACATCTGGTTCGCGCGCGAACCCGCCGGCACCGCGGCCCTCACCGTTTCCTTCCTCATGTCGGCACTCATCAGCCTCTTCTGCGGCGTGAACCACCGCAGGAAGGGCACGAGACCGGAAGACCGCCGGGACTCGGAGATCCAAGAACGCTCCGGCCTCGTGGACTTCTTCCCCCCGCACAGCACCTACCCTGTGGTCGTCGCTGTGGGCATGGCGCTGATGGGCCTGGGCGTGGTCTACGCGCTCTTCCTGTTCGTCATCGGACTCGGAATCACCCTCGCCGGGGTCTACGGCATGACGTTTCAGTACGCGGGGCGGGACGACTGAGCACGGAAGGGCGGGGCGCCCGGAGCGGTCTTCTCGGCGCGGCTCCGCGGGAACCGTGAGCGGGCCCTCCGGTGTTCCGGACACCTCGGCGCCCCGTTCAGCGGGTCCAGTGCACACCAACGGCGGCACTCCCGCAGGTGTGGCGGGTGACGGGGCGTACGCCTACTGCTTCTCCGTCTCGCTGACCGGTTCCTTGAGCCTTTCCGAGATCTGTGCGCGGTGCTCTGCCGATGTGGGCATTTCGACGCGATCGCGGTAGTACCACCTGCTCAGCAGGGAGCGGACTCGCGCCCGGCGAGGTGCTCGGCTGTCCGGAGCGTCAAGCGGCCGGGGAACGTCCCTCACCAGTGCCCGATAGCGCCGGGCAGCATCGAGTGGCCGGTGGCTGTCACTGATCGCACCGTAGACGTTCTGCCCGACCCGGCCCGTCTCCTCCCCGCGTTCCAGGACCTGACGCTCGCGTGCCTGCAAGGCGAGGCACACACGTTTGGTGACGAGGTAGGCGATCACCGGCCCGACCACCAACGCGATCCTGAGCACCCATGTCAGTGTTTCCACCGAAACCCGGAAGACAAGTGCCGTGACGTCGTTGCCGCCCGCGGCCAGCAGTACCGCGTAGAAGACGACGGCCCCCACGCCCAGGCCCGTGCGCGTGGGCCGGTCCCGGGGCCTGTCGCACAGATGATGTTCCATCCCGTCCCCCGTGATCCACTTCTCGAAGACGGGATACAGGTAGAGGACCAGGAAGAACACGCCTGGCAGCAGCACCGCCGGGATGAGCACGTTCCACGAGAGAGTGTGTCCCGCCACCTCGTTCTCCCAAGGCGGCATGAGCCGCAGGGAGCCTTCCAGGAACCCCACGTACCAGTCGGGCTGCGAGTCGGAGGAGACCTGATCGGCGCGGTAGGGGCCGTAACTCCAGACCGGGTTGATCTGCGCCGTGGCGCCCAGCCAGGCGGTGACACCGGCGACCATCAGGCTCAGCCCCGCCGACTTGGCGACGAAGTGCGGAAACATCGGCTGCCCCACCGCATTGCGGTTGGTCCTCCCGGGAGCCGACCACTGAGTGTGTTTCAGGTAGACGACCATCACCAGGTGGAACAGCACCAGGCCGATGAGAAGACCAGGGACGAAGAGGACATGGACGACGTAGAGGCGCGGGAGGACGGAATGGCCGGGGAACGCGCCGCCCCACAGGAAATGACTCAGGTACGTACCCACGACGGGAAGGGACAGCACGATGGTGTTCGCGGTACGCAGACCGGTTCCGGACAACAGGTCGTCAGGCAGCGAGTAGCCGCAGAAGCCCTCCAGGAGAGCCAGGAGGAACAGCGTCACGCCCACCATCCAGTTGACCTCCCGCGGCCGGCGGAACGCACCGGTGAAGAACACCCGGAGCATGTGCACCCCCAGGGCCGCGACGAAGATCAGAGCGGCCCAGTGGTGCATCTGCCGAATCAGCAGCCCACTGCGCACATCGAAGCTGATGTGCAGCGTCGAGGCGTACGCCTGTGAGGCTGTCAGCCCCTGGAGGGGACCGTAGGAGCCGAGATAGGTGCCCGGTTTCATGCTGGGGTCGAAGAACAGTGTCAGAAAGCTGCCGGTCAGCACCAGAACGATGAGGCTGTACAGAGCGAGTTCGCCCAGCAGGAACGACCAGTGGTCCGGGAACGCCTTGCGCATCACGCCCTGGGCGACCTGTGAAAGAGGTGTTCGGCGGTCGGCTGCGGCATAGCCCGCCTGGGCGATCCGACGCGTCTTCTCCTTGAGCATGCGTCTGCGTCTGGGGAACAGAAGCACCGGTCGACTCCCTCTTCGGCTTGCGGGTGGCACACCGAGAGGCGCGCCCACGGCACACACCGCACCACTGGGCACTATGGGGCTTGTCCGGCACACACTCCCGCATTACGCAGAACAGGGGCACGGCCTTCCCACGATCGCGCCCGACGAGCACCACGTGGACCGCCGCCCGCTCCTCCGGACACGCACGACGGCCGCCGCGCCGACGGCGAGCGCAGCGGCGGACCGGGCCGGCCGGGCATTGCGGCCGGCGAGGTTCACCCGGAACAGACAGCCACATGCGCGCGAAGCCTCCGGAGGATCCCACTCGGCAGGGCGAAACAGCTCCCTCCTGACCCCCGGCTCGAAGAGGCCGGAACCCTCGAAATGGCCGGAACCCCCGAGAGGGCCGGAACCGCCGGCGCGTGCTTCGCGGCGGAGAGGAGATGCGGGAGCCCACACGCGGCGAAGATGCGGGAGCCCGCTCCCGGAGCGAGCATCGATGGTGTGGGTGAGTGCTCCGTTGCGTGTCCCGCCGCTCTCCGGATTCGCGCGGAGCATCGAATGGCTCGCGAGGGGAGAGGCATGGCCGACGACCGGAGCGGGCCGGTGCTTCCCCGGCACCGGGGCCCGCTGTCCGCCGCGACGTGCGGCTCTCTCCGGGGACGGTGCACGTTGCCGGACACTACGGTGGCGAGCCGGGCCGACCCTTACGGTGACGACCTTCAGCTGGCGTTGTACACCTGCTACGAATTGCATTACCGGGGTTTCGACGGAGTCGATCCCGGTTGGGAGTGGGATCCCTCGCTTCTCGCGATCCGCGCCGTGTTGGAGGAGCGCTTCCTCACCGCTCTGCGCCGTGACACGGACGTTCAGCAGCCACTGGACGATCTCCTGGCCGGGCTGCTGATCGAGCCTGTCGACGGGGGCGGCGCACCGGAGTTCCTTGAGGAACGGGGCACGTTGGAACACCTTCGCGCGTACGCGAAACAGCGTTCCCTCTACCACCTGAAGGAGGCGGATCCGCACGCCTGGGTGCTGCCACGCCTCAGCGGTCGCGCCAAGGCAGGCATGGCCGCCGTCGCATTCGACGAATTCGGCGGCGGGAGGGCGGACCGTGTGCACGCCCGGCTGTTCGCCGACCTCATGTCGGATCTCGGCCTTGAAACGGAATACGGGCACTACCTGGACACCGGCCGCGCCGAGATGCTCGCCCTGGTGAACGCCATGTCGCTCTTCGGGCTGCACCGACACCTGCGCGGTGCCCTGGTGGGGCACTTCGCCGCTGTGGAAATCACCTCGTCCCCGGCCTCCCGGCGCCTTGTACGCGCCATGGAGCGAACCGGTGCCGGGCCGTCCGCGGAACGCTTCTACAGCGAGCACGTGGAGGCCGACGCCGTGCACGAGCAGATCGTACGGCGTGATGTGATCGGCGGACTCCTCGACGAGGAACCGGAGTTGGAGCCGGACATCGCGTTCGGCATCATCGCGACATCACACCTGGAGGACCGCCTCGGTACCCGCCTCCTCGCGGCCTGGGGCGCGTGAGGGACGCGCCGGCGCGTCGCCGCGCGTCCGACCGGACTGGAGCTCGGCCGACCGCTCCGAGCGGCAACCGGGACCATCCGAAGAGACCGTGGAACAGCGGTCCGGTCCTTCCGACGGGAGCAACCAGATGCACCGGATGAACCAGATGGCTGATGAACTCGTTGAGTCCTCGGGACCGCTTCTCGTCACGCTACCGGGGGTCTACGCACCGCAGTGCGACACATGGTTGCTGATGGCAGCACTCGACCGCGAGAACATCGGCCCCGGGACGGCTGTTCTGGACATCGGAACGGGAAGCGGGGCCCTGGCCGTACGGGCCGCTCAGCTGGGCGGAGAGGTGACGGCCGTCGACATCGCGCGCCGGGCGGTCGCGACAGCGCGCCTCAACGCGATTCTGCACCGTCGCCGCATCACCGTGCGCCGCAGCGACCTGACCTCCGCCGTGCGTGCGCACTCCTACGACCTCGTGCTGTGCAACCCGCCCTACGTGCCCGCTCCCGCGGCGGGCGTTCCCGGGCACGGCGCCTCTCGGGCCTGGGACGGCGGAGCCGACGGCAGATCGGTCGTCGACCGCGTCTGCGCGGGCGCGCCTGCGGTGCTGCGCCGCGGCGGGGTGCTCCTGATGGTGCACTCCGGACTGTGCGACCCCGGCGCGACGCTGAAGCGTCTCGGCCTCGTGGGCCTGGAGGCGACCGTCAGCCACCGTGTGCGCATCCCGCTCGGACCCGTTCTGCTCTCAAGAACGCGCTGGCTGCGCGAGCGGCACCTGTTGGAGAACGAGGAAACAACCGAGGAGCTGGTGGTCATCCGTGCCGAACGAACCTGATGCCCCGCGGCGTGTCACCGTGACCGAACGCGGCCCCCTGCTCGTGGAGGGGCCGGTGGAAGTGACGGGATCCGACGGCGCCACCCATGTCTCGGACCGCTTCGTCGTCGCGATCTGCACATGCCGACGCAGCCGCATTTTCCCCTGGTGCGACACCAGTCATCGCCGCCGCACCGGGCAGCACACGGCCTGCCCGGACGGCTCGGCGCCGGACCCCGCGTCGGACCCGAGGCGGGGCGACGGCCACCGACGGTGACCCGTGGGTAAGCATTGCCCCCTGCCGACCGGGCGAATCCGCTTCCTTCGAAAGGAACCGAAAATGTCCGACAACGATGTGAGCAAGCGAAAAGTGCTGGCGATAGTCTCGAACTACGGCGTCGAACAGGACGAACTCCTGGTCCCCCTGGAGCACCTGCGGGGCTGGGGCGCCGACGTGGAGGTCGCCGCGGTGTCGTCAGACGATGTCCGCACGCTCGTGGGTGACAAGGAACCGGGCCGCACCGTGCCGCCCGACAGCACGCTGGAGCACGTGGATCCGACAGACTACGACCTGTTGCTCGTGCCGGGCGGCACCCTGAACGCGGACACGCTGCGCGTGCAGGAAACCGCCGTCGAGATCGTCCGTTCCTTCGCTTCCTCCGGCCGTCCTGTGGCAGCCATCTGCCATGGCCCGTGGGCCCTGGTCGAAGCCGGTGTGGTCGAGGGAAAGACCATGACCTCGTATCCCTCCCTCAAGACGGACATCCGCAACGCCGGCGGCGAATGGACCGACGAACCGGTGGTCACCGACGATGCGCACGGCTGGACCCTCATCACCTCGCGCCGCCCCGGCGATCTGGAGCCGTTCCTCCGCGAGGTGGATGCGGCACTCGCCGTCGCCCGGTGAATCGACGGCCCGGTCCTCGGGGCACCCGGCGTGGTAGCGGCCCGCATGAACCCGTATGGTGCGAATGATCGAAGATCGAACGGGGCACATCCATCCCGTGAACACGCGTAGGAAATTCCTGGGAGCCGCCACCGCAGTCGGCACCATGGCGTTTGTGGGCGACCCCCCTGCCGCAGCCGCGGGAGAGGGCGATCCAGGACCGGACTCGACTGCCCCGGAACTCCGGGCCCGCAACGCGATCTATGCGGTGGACAACGAAACGCAGAAGAACTACGACGCGCTCCGGGACGAGTTGATCAAGCACCTCAGCCCGGTCATCGTCATTCAGAATGACGACAGAGGTGGCCTCTACACCCTCATCCACAAGGGGGAGCAGGAGTCATTGCACCCCGTGTCCGAGATCTTCGAGCTGGCCAAGTCGATCGCGCACGCTCCGCTGGGCATCTACTCGATCGTCGCGCCGTACCTGAGCCGCCGGATCCCGAACCTCCCCGGCTCCGCCCGCCTCGACCAGCACGACGTGGACATGGTGGCGTTCAAGGAGCCCGGAACAGTCGACTGGGTCGGCCCACTTCAGGCATTCGCCACCACCCTGACCACCGCTCGGCAGCAACTCGGCACCGCGCACCTGCCGCAGGAGCTGGAGGCGTCGAGCGCGCGGATCCTCGACGCCGCGCTCACGTTCACCCGCGACTCCGTGCAGCGCGGTTCCTTCGACATGAGGTCGTTCGAGAGCTTTACGGCCGGTGTGAACGACGCTCTCGGTACCAACATGAGGTATGCGACTCGGGCGCAGATCGACGGCGTGCACGACCTCATGAAGCGGTGGCGGGACCAGGTCGGCACGAAGGACTGGCCCGGCCTGTACATCGTCGTTCTGTCGATCTGGACGACGTCCGCCCTGAACCAGAACTCGATTGTCGTCAAGCAGTTCATGGACCCCGCGACGGCGGAATCGCACCTCATCGACCTGCCCACGGCCCAACCGCCCGCCGATCCGGTCTTCGTCGCTCTCGACAACGTGGCCCGGATCGTGCAGGACAACGTAGCGGCGGAGATGGTGTTCCCCGTCGACCGGAGACTGGCGGACGCGCTGAAGGGGCCCGAGGACCTGCTGGCGCAGGAGATCCTGCACCAGCTCGCCTGCCCGCGTCGGAACAGGACGGCGAGCACGGCCAGGCACTGCGGCGACACTGCCGGCAGAACTCCGGCCGCCGGGGAACGACCCGATGCGCGGCCCCGTGTTCAGATCGACGAGTCACTCACCGCACGGGAGGCCGGCCGAGCGCAGGCCGGGCACAGCCCGCGGTAGGTGATCTCGACCTCGGACACCGTGAAACCGAACCGTTCCACCGGCGGAAGGTCGGCCAGCGGGTTGCCGCTCGGGTGGACATCGCGGATGGTGCCGCAGCCGGAGCACACCAGGTGCTGGTGCGGGTGATGGGCGTTGGGGTCGTAGCGCTTGGCCCGGCCGTCGGTGGAGACCTCTACGACCTCGCCCAGGGTGACCATCTCGCCCAGGGTGTTGTAGACGGTCGCCCGGGAGATCTCGGGCAGCCGCTGTGCCGCACGGGCATGCACCTCGTCGGCCGTGAGATGCACGTGGTCGCCGTCGAGGACCTCGGCAACGACGCGCCGCTGGGAGGTGATCCGCCAGCCACGCCCTCGCAGTCGCTCCAG
Source organism: Streptomyces sp. NPDC058051 (assembly GCF_042885475.1). Taxonomy (NCBI): domain Bacteria; kingdom Bacillati; phylum Actinomycetota; class Actinomycetes; order Kitasatosporales; family Streptomycetaceae; genus Streptomyces; species Streptomyces sp. NPDC058051. The sequence goes on along the minus strand of NZ_JBHVRW010000001.1, from coordinate 498,561 downwards.
CAGGTCGCTCATATCGGTTCACCTCTTCGGGTTCTGCGGGATTCCCCAATTTACCAGCTGACGTCCGGGTTCTGATGGGATGTTGATTTGGTGCACTTCTTGACTTGGACTCCGTCCATCGTAGGATCGGTTTGGGCGACAGCCAAGGGACAGGAAGACGTCAGTACGGCATGAGACAGAGATGTGAAGGGGCCACCGCCGAGGAACTGCGCGGTGCCGCACCGCGGGTGACGGTTGCCCGCAGGGCACTGCTCAAGGTGGTGGGGGACGGTGATCACCTCGGCGTCGAGGCGATCGCCCCCGGGGCGCGCGACCGCGTGGGCCGCCCGGTCTCCCTTCACGTCGCGCGTGGGCCCGTCCACGCGTCCGCCGCTACGGGACTCGTACGCCGCATCGAACCAACACGACGAGCCGGCCCGGTTCGAGGGACGCATCGGTGGCAACCACCGCGTCAGGTACCGGTCGTTCGCTGTCGTGGCCGCCGTCGTCCGCGCGGTCGGCGAGGCGCGCCACTCGACCGCGTCGGACGGCCACGGAATCTCGATCGGCGAGACCGTGGCCATCCACTGGGGCCTGCGCCCCGGCTGTTGCACCGCCCGCAGTTCCTGAGCACCGCGATCCGCCCAGTCCCGGAAGGATTCCCATGTCTGAGAACCATGACGCAACCGTCCAAGACGCCGCAACGGAGGGCGGAGGCGGTTGCCCGGTCGCGCACAGCCGCGCCCCGCACCCGACTCAGGGCGGCGGAAACCGCCAGTGGTGGCCGGATCGGCTCAACCTGAAGATCCTTGCCAAGAACCCTGCCGTGGCCAACCCCCTCGGTGAGGAGTTCGACTACGCCGAGGCGTTCAAGAGCCTCGATCTCGCCACCGTGAAGCGGGACATCGCGGAGGTGCTGACGGACTCGCAGGACTGGTGGCCGGCCGACTTCGGTCACTACGGCCCGTTCATGATCCGGATGGCGTGGCACAGTGCGGGCACGTACCGGATCAGCGACGGCCGCGGCGGCGCCGGCGCCGGTCAGCAGCGCTTCGCTCCCCTCAACAGCTGGCCGGACAACGGGAACCTCGACAAGGCCCGACGTCTGCTGTGGCCGGTCAAGAAGAAGTACGGTCAGAGCATCTCGTGGGCCGACCTCCTGATCCTCACCGGCAATGTCGCCCTGGAGTCGATGGGCTTCGAGACCTTCGGCTTCGGCGGCGGCCGGGTGGACGTGTGGGAACCCGACGAGGACGTCTACTGGGGCCCCGAGACCACCTGGCTCGGCGACGAGCGCTACACCGGCGACCGGGATCTGGAGAGCCCGCTCGGTGCGGTCCAGATGGGCCTCATCTACGTCAACCCGGAAGGACCGAACGGCAACCCGGACCCGCTCGCCGCGGCCCGCGACATCCGCGAGACGTTCCGGCGGATGGCGATGAACGACGAGGAGACGGTCGCCCTGATCGCCGGCGGCCACACCTTCGGCAAGACCCACGGCGCGGGCCCGGCGGACAACGTCGGCCCCGACCCCGAAGGCGCCCCGCTGGAGGAGCAGGGCCTCGGCTGGAGGAACTCCTTCGGCACCGGCAAGGGCGGCGACGCGATCACCAGCGGTCTTGAGGGCATCTGGACGAACACTCCGGTGACCTGGGACAACAGCTTCTTCGAGATCCTGTTCGGCTACGAGTGGGAGTTGTTCCGGAGCCCCGCCGGTGCGAACCAGTGGAGGCCGAAGGACAACGCGGGCACCGGCACTGTCCCCGATGCCCACGACGCGTCGAAGACCCACGCCCCGACGATGCTGACGACCGACCTGTCACTCCGGTTCGACCCGGCCTACGAGCAGATCTCGCGACGTTTCCTCCAGAACCCCGACGCGTTCGCCGACGCCTTCGCCCGCGCGTGGTTCAAGCTGACCCACCGCGACATGGGACCGATCGTGCGCTACCTCGGCCCGGAGGTGCCGTCCGAGACGCTGCTGTGGCAGGACCCCCTTCCCGCGCTGACGCACGAGCCCATCGACGCCGAGGACATCGCCTCTCTCAAGGACCGGATCCTCGCCTCGGACCTGACGGTGTCCCAGCTCGTGTCCACCGCGTGGGCGTCGGCCTCGTCCTTCCGCGGCAGTGACAAGCGCGGCGGCGCCAACGGTGCGCGCATCCGCCTCCAGCCGCAGAGCGGGTGGGAGGTCAATGACTCCGACCAGCTGGCGACGGTGCTGCGCACCCTGGAGGGGATCCAGGAGACCTTCAACGCCGCCCGGGCAGGCGGCAAGCAGGTCTCGCTCGCCGACCTGATCGTGCTCGCCGGCGCAGCGGCCGTCGAGCAGGCCGCCAAGGACGCCGGGTTCGACGTCGAGGTGCCCTTCACGCCGGGCCGCGTGGACGCGACGCAGGAGCAGACGGAGGTGGAGTCGTTCGCAGCCCTTGAGCCGACCGCCGACGGGTTCCGCAACTACCTCGGGAAGGGCAACCGGCTGCCGGCCGAGTACCTGCTGCTCGACCGGGCGAACCTGCTGACCCTGAGCGCGCCCGAGATGACGGTCCTCGTCGGTGGCCTCCGTGTCCTGGCCGCGAACCACCAGCAGTCACCCCTCGGTGTCCTCACCGCGACCCCCGGGGTCCTGACCAACGACTTCTTCGCCAACCTGCTCGACCTGAACACGACGTGGAAGGCGACGTCCGAGGACGCGAACACGTTCGAGGGGCGTGACGCCACCACGGGCGAGGTGAAGTGGACCGGAAGCCGTGTCGACCTCGTCTTCGGGTCGAACTCCGAGCTGCGGGCGCTCGCGGAGGTCTACGCGAGCGACGACGCGAAGAAGAAGTTCGTGGCCGACTTCGTCGCGGCGTGGGGCAAGGTGATGGACCTCGACCGGTTCGACCTCGTGTGATCAGGGCGTCCAGGCCGGTCGGCGCGCACCGACCGGCCTGGAGGGCCGCCGTCGGCGTTGTCTGTGGTCGGGGGCCTTCTCGGTGGCGGTGTCGGTGATCTGCCTGCCGCCGTTGGGGTTGGGGTGCCGACCCTCCGGCACGCGGGCCGCGCGTTCACCCAACGTTTCCCCGCACGTTTCCAAGTGTCGCTCCAAAGGCTCCCGTTGGGGTGAATCAAGGCCATACGATGCGTTTGCGAAGCACGCGCCGCGCACAGGGACACAGGGGGAGGCGCAATGTCCGGGAGCCCGCTCGACGGCACGTCAGCCGCCATGTCGCGCGGACCGTGGGGCACGCTTCCCGAGGGTGTGGAGCTGTACCACCTGAGGCCGGACGGAGACATCGGGCTGACCGATCGCGAAGGCACCCGCGCGCTGGGTTCCGAGGGGGAGCTCCTCCGCTTCATCGATGACGGGCAGTTCGCCCACTATCTGGTGGGCGATGCGGCGACCTCCCCCGAGCGTCCCTCGAACGCCACGGTCAAGATCGGTGTCGTGGAGCCGCGCAGCGCCTTCACCCCGCATGCCCACGGCGGTGAGCACTTCGTTCTCAGCCTGGGGCACGCGGCATGCGGCCTCTATGACGCGGCTCGCGACCGGGTCACCGAAGTCCTTCTGAGCCCCGGGGAGTTGATACGTATCCCCGAGATGATGCCGCACTCCTTCGCGAACAGGAGCACCGATCCGCTGACGATCCTCGCGGCCAACACGGGTTACGGGATCGACCACGAGGACTACGCGATCACCGCCGGGGAGGCCGAGCGCCGCGCCGCGAACGACGCCCCGATGTCCGGGCGGGTGGCCGTGGCCACCGATTACCGCGCACTCGCCGCCGCCCTGCGCGACATCGAACACCTTCAGCAGAACCGTGGCATCGCCACCACCACCGTCCGAGAGCGTCTGGCCGCACGTCTGCGCCGTGCGGCGGCCGCGCTGGAGGTCCGCAGGTGATCTGTCCTCACTGCGAGAAGAACCTGCTTCGCAAGGAGCGCCCCAACAACACCTGCTCCCGCTGCCGACGGGCGTACGCACTCGACCCCAAGACCAACTCCCTCGGACTGAGCGACCTGCGCGTGCGCAGGATCCTCGCGAAGATGACGGAGGAGGGCAGGATCGCGGTGGCGCCCGACCAGTTGTGGTACGCGCTCTCGCGCACACACCTCAGGAAGAGCACCTTCGCGTCGGGATGTGCCGCGCCGGCGCTCGTTGTGGGCCTGGTCCTCGGCTTCGTCGGCGTGCTCAGCGGCACCACGCCCCTCCTTGTCGGATCCGGCATCCTCGTGCTCGTCTCCGTGGGCCTCGCGTGCGCACGGGCCGCCGGCGCGGGTCGGGGCATCCCGCCCATGAGCCGTGCGGAATTCCGCCTGAAGGCGCTCATGCCCTGGCACCACGTCTACGGAGGGCTGCCGCCCGGGGTCGTCGACGACACCGCTCCCGTGTCCCCCCGGGCCCGTACCCGTGAGCTCTCCGGCGCTCGTCCCGGCGCCCTACTCCTGTGCCCCGACCGCTCCGTCATCACGTTCCTGATCGCCAACGGCCTGCCCGACCGCTACGGGATCGCGCTGGTCAAGGACCTCTCCGCGGTCCACGCACAGCGCCCCCAGGGTCCGGTGATCGTGCTCCATGACGCCGACGCGCGGGGAGAACTCCTCGTCCGGCGCGTCCGCGAGAGTCTGGGGCAACGCAGGGTGGTCGACGCCGGACTGCCGCTGCGCACGCTCCGCCGTGGCCGGGCCGTGCCCTGTCGTGACCGGAACGGCCGGCCCGACCAGGAAACCATGGCGCGGCTCACCGCCCTCGGCGAGTTCACCGGGGAGGAGCTGAAGTGGCTGGGAAAGGGCTGGGGGTACCCACTCGTCGGCGTGCCTCCCGCCCGGCTGCTCGCCGCTGTCACCCGGGTCGCCGAACAGGTCACCGGGGACACCGACCCGGAACGGCGGCGCGCCGCGTCCGTGGGGTTCATGACCTGGCCCGGCTCGACGGCCCAGGACCGGGCGGGTGAGCGGTGATCCGCCCCGGCCTCGCTGCCTCGCTCACGGCCGGGGGGCGTACCGGCCGACCCGGCGCCGGCACGTCCCGGAAGAAGGGCACCCGTTCGGTATGACCCCGCGACGCCCACCGGTTCCCGAACACGGGGCCTCCCTCGCCCAGGCTCCCCGAATCGGCCGTACGTCCGGCATCCGCCTGCTCGATCGCGCGATCAGCGGTGCCGCCGTACGTGCCGCGGGCCCCGGCGGAATCAGGTTCACGGAACGCCAGCTCTACTACGAAACCTGCCGGGTCCTGAGTCCGGCCGCGACCCTGCTCCCCCGCATCCCGCGGACCCCGGCCCCTCCCCTGCGTCTGCCCACGTTCACGCGCGCGCTGGAGGCGCGGGGCAGGGCGACCGTGGAGGGCCTGCTCCCGCCGATCCCGTCGGCGCCACCACCGCCCCGGGCCGCACGCGATCCCCACGAACCCGACCTCTACGCCTACGGGCTGCCCCGCCTTCTCGTCTGCCAGGACCGCTCGATCGCCCGCATGCTGCTCGCCAACCATGTCCATCTGGAAGCGGCCTGCCCCGTCCTCGCGGCGGCCGAAGCCCTGCCTCTCGCCCCGCACCTCGTCGCGGCGCTGGAGCGGGCCGAGGGCGCGACGGTCCATGTGCTGCACGACGCGAGCCCGGAGGGCATCGGACTCACGCCGCGGATCAGGGCGGCGCTCGGCAGCGTCACCGGCGTACGGGTGGCGTCGATCGGACTCGTACCCCGCCACGCGGCCGCCCTGCGACTTCCCAGCGGTCGCGGCCCGGCGCCGGATCCGCCTCTGGAATCCTGGCCGTCCGCGCTGCGGCCCCAGGAGGCCGCGTGGCTGGCCCGGGGACGGTTCGCGCAGGTCGCCGCCGTGCCACCACCCCGCCTCGTGCGTACGGTGCTGCGCCTCGTCCGGGGCTCGCGACCGCCCCGGAACTCGTTGTGGACGGAGCTGCGCGGGCTGCGGACCGCGGGATTCCTGACCTGGCCGGCCCCGTGATCCACCGCGTCACCCCGCCCGTGAACCGCGACGTGACCCGTTCGAGCGAACCCGGGCTCCCGAGGCCACGACCGCCCCACAGACCCGAGGAACGCAATCGATGATCCGACCTCAAGAGATCGGCTACTCCGACGAACTGCTCGCCGACGGCACGGTCCACCGGCGCTACGAGGACGGCCGGGAGGAGTGGCGCCGCCGCGAAGGTGCCCGTCACCATCTCGTGCGCTGGCACGACAACCGGAGCGCCTCCGGCATCGACGAACTCCTGGGCAACCGGGTCATCAAGCGCACGTTCGGCGACGGCACCGTGACGTATGCCCGGGACATCGGATACGGCCGCACCCTGTGGGGCCGTGGCGAGACGGTGACGGTCAACCGGACCTCGTTCGGCGGCCGGATGGGCGCCGTCCTCGCGGGTCTCGGGGTGGCGGGCCTCGGTGTGGCGGGCCTCGCCGTCACCGCCGCCCAACTGCCGCCGCTGAGCATGAGCCCGGAGGAGGAAGAGGAACTCCGCCGGCAGCGGGCACAGGGCGAGTCGTCGTCGGGCGGGAGCGGTGATTCCGGTGACGGCGGGGACGCGGACTGGGACGACGGCGAGGACTCCTGGAGCGATGACGACTTCGGCTGAACCGGGCCCGTCGGCACGAGCCCGGAATCCGGGCCGGCGACAGCAGCGATACGAACCGGTCGACACCGAGGAATGGAGCTCTCCATGGCGCGCTTCTGCGCTTGCCTGGCCCCGACGACCCGGCAGGCCAGGGCCCACGTCGAGGCGATGGGCGCGACCACGGCCGGCCGGGCACCGGTGGACGTCCCCGGAGCCGATCTGGGGCTGATCACGGGCGAACCCGGCCGCGCCGAAGGCCCGTTCACGGGGGACGGCCTCACAGCGGTGGGTGAGGTCACCCTCCACAACCGGCCGGCCCTCCTGTCCGCGCTGCACGCCGAGGGAATCGTCGTACCCGCCCGCTGTTCCGACGGCGAACTGCTGCTGCGCTGCTGGGCGCGGCTCGGTGGCGCGGGGGTGGCGCTCGCCGAGGGCATGTTCGCGCTGGCCGTGCTGGACGGTTCGGACCTGGTCCTGATCCGCGACCAGGTGGGGGCCCGGACACTCTTCTACGCCCGCGCCGAAGGAGCCTGGGCGGCCTCGACGTCGCTGAGGGCGCTGCGGCGCTGGCCCGCCCTTGGCACGTCGATGAACCTGTCCGCGGTCCGTTCGTTCCTCACCTTCGCCTATCTGCCGGGCGAGGAGACGCTCCTGGCCGGCGTGCGGGAGATCCTGCCCGGTCGGGTGCTGCGGCTGGCCAAGGACGGAACGGTCACCGAGACCGTGCACTGGGAGCCCCGTGAACGCCTCGCACAGCCCGTCCCGCAGGATCCGACGGAGCATGTCCTGGCCCTCCGGGCGCTCCTGGAACAGGCGACGGCCGACAGGCTTCCGGAGGCGGAGCCGGCGGCGGTCCTGCTGTCCGGCGGGATCGACAGCTCCCTCGTCACCGCGCTCGCTTCGAAGCTCCACAGCCATCCGGTGCACACGTACTCGATCAGCTTCGGCGACGAACTCCCGAACGAGCTGGGCTACTCGGGCCTGGTGGCCGCGCACTGCCACACCCGGCACCGGGTCCTGAACGTGTCGGGGAGGACGGTCGCGTCACGGCTGGAGGAGGCGGCCTCACTCCTGGACAGCCCGGTGGGTGATCCGTTGACGGTCCCGAACCTGCTGCTCGCAGAGGCCGTGGGCGAGGACGGCGCCTCGGTGGTGCTCAACGGCGAGGGCGGCGACCCCGTGTTCGGCGGCCCGAAGAACCTCCCGATGCTGGTGCAGGAGATGCATCGCGAACCCGATGCGCCCTGGGACGAGGACCGGGCGACGGCGTATCTGCGCTCGTACCGCAAATGCTGGACCGACCTCCCGACGCTCCTGACCCCGCAGACGCTGGACGCGCTGCGCGACGCCCCGCGCCCGCAGCGGTTCGTGGAGCCGTATCTGACGCCGGGCGTCGGCAGTCCGTACCGTATGAGCCACCTCCTCAACCAGCTTCTCCACTGCAACCTGCGGACCAAGGGCGCACACCACATCCTGACGAAGGTGGAGCGCCTGACCGCGTCGCAGGGCGTCGAAGGCCGGTCGCCGCTCTTCGACCGCCGGGTCGTCGACCACGCCTTCGCCACGCCGGCGACGTACAAACTCCGTGGCTCTGCGGAGAAGTGGATCCTCAAGGAGGCCGTGCGCGACCTCCTCCCCGGCACGGTCGTCGACCGCCCGAAGAGCGGGATGCGGGTACCGGTGCAGCAGTGGCTGTCGGGCCCGCTGCGCGATCTCGGGAACGACCTGTTGCTGAGCCGGCAGTCGGCCCACCGGGGTCTGTTCCGCCCGGACACGATCCGCGCCTGGATGGAGGGCAAGGGCACACTCCTGCCCCGCCAGGGCGGCAAGTTGTGGCTCGTGCTGACGCTGGAACTGTGGTTGCGGGCGTACGCGTTGTGAGGAACGAGCGGCAGGAAGCCATGATGAACACCGAACTGACCGACCCTCGCACGGCACGGCCCCGGGGCACGGCTCCCGTGTCCCGCGCGTCCGAGGTGACCGCGGCCGTCGCGAGGGCCCGTGAGGCGCTCGGCACGTGGAGCGCCCTGCCCCCGAAGGACCGGGCCCGGCGGCTGGGCCGGCTGGCGGATCTGATCGAGGACAGCGCGGCGGAGTACACGGCTCGTGAGCGGGCCGGGACGGGCAAGCCGGATGCGGAGACGGCGGGCGAGATCGAGCAGGTGGCGGACCTGTTCCGCTTCTACGCGACGGCGGCACGGACCCGGACCGCCCCGGCGGCGGGCCGGCTGGTGGCCGGGCACGAGAGCTGGGTGCGCTGGGAGCCGATGGGCGTGGTCGGCGTGATCGTCCCCTGGAACTACCCGCTGATGATGGCGGCCTGGCGCTGCGCCCCGGCGCTCGCCGCGGGCAACACGGTGGTGGCGAAGCCCGCGGAGACGACTCCGGACACGCTGGAACTGCTGGCGGAGCACGCCGCACGGACCCTGGGAGAAGGGGTGCTGCAGTCGCTCCCGGGAGACCGGCGGACGGGTCGGCTGCTGGTCGACTCCCCGGTGGACATGGTCGCCTTCACGGGCAGCGTACGGGCGGGGCTGGACGTGACGGCGCGGGCGGGGACGCGCCGCGTCAGCCTGGAACTGGGCGGCAACGCCCCCGCCGTCGTGCTGCCGGACGCCCCGGCGGACACGTATGCGTCGCTCGCGCGGGCGGCCACGTACAACGCGGGCCAGAGCTGCGCGGCTCCGGCCCGGGTCATCACGCTCACCCGGAACTACGAGTCGACAGTGGCCCGCCTGACGGAGGCGATGGGCGCCCGGCTGGCCGGCCGCGACTTCGGCCCGCTGAACAACCCGGACCAGGTGGCGCGTTACGACTCCCTCGTCGCCTCCTCGTCGGCGCAACGACGGATTGCGGCAGGGATCTCCGCGCCGCCCGGCGAGGAGCACGGCCACTGGCGCGCGGCCCTTCTTCTCGCGGATCTCCCGCACGACGACCCGACGATCACCGAGGAAGTCTTCGGCCCGCTCCTCACGGTCCAGCACGCGGACACCGTGGAGGAGGCACTGGCGCTGGCGAACAGCGTCCCGCAGGCCCTGGCCGCCAGTGTCTGGACGACCGGTCTCGGGACGGGGCTCGATCTCGCGGCCCGTCTCGACGCGGGCGAGGCCTGGGTCAACTGCCATCTGGTGCAGACGGCGGAGCTCCCCCACGGCGGCCGTGGATCGTCCGGCCACGGCACGGACCTGAGCGCCCTGGCGCTCCAGGAGTACCAGCGGCCCAAGACGGTGACGGTGCGGCTGACTCCCGGGTGAGCCGCCCGGGGTTCCGCAGCGGCCGGTGTGCGTGTTCCGGGCGGGGCAGGGCGGCCGGAGGTCACCGCTGTCCGCGGAGATCCGGCGACGCCGATCAAGCCGACGCGGCAGGTTCACCCGCTCGTGTGACCGGGCCGCGTGGGTGCACCGCAGCCCATACGCTTCGGGCATGCCCTGGAACTGGATGCAGATCAGACTTCACCCGACGTCGCCCGACAGGCCCGGCTACGGCGAAACAGCCATCGGTACGGGCGACTTGACGTATGAGCAAGCACGCGACGAGGTGTACGCCATGCTGCGTTCCCTGGCACGGCGCACCGGACCGACCGCCACCGTGTTCGACGAGGCGGCCGATCTGTGGAACAAGGGCGTTGACGACGACACCCTGGCCGCCGGCCTCCTGGTCTCACGGGTGTACGAGTACGGGCGGCTGTCCGGCGAGACCGCGTTGCGGGCGGCGCAGGTGCTGATGGAGGAATTCAGCATGAACACCACCGGGGAGCCGCACCGCGTGGTGATGTCCCCGAACTCCCCCGGCGGCCGGTAGTCGACCGGGCCCGCCGGAACTCTCCGATGCCGTGCGGCCGAAGGGGCAGATACCGCTCCCGCAGGACCGCGTACGGGATGCGGGGGAAGACCGTCGCCGAGAGCCCCCCTCGGCGACGGCTGCCCGGCACCGCCCGACGGTACGGTGCCGAGGCTTCGTCAGGTCCGCTTGAAGAACTCGACCTCCCCGACCGCGATCGGCCGTCCCTTGCCCTGACCGGCCGCGTCCCGCAGCACGATCCGGACGGACACGACATCGCTGATGCCGGTCCGTAGCGTCTGCGGGCCCGGCTTGTCGGTGAGTGTCATCACCTTCTCCTGGACCTCTTCGTCCGCCGTCGTGACGATCAGGTCGGCGCGGGTGGGCCTGGCCCCCTGCCTGAATTCCTCGGGCTCCTTCGACACACCCGTGTGCACCACGACGCCGACCAGCCGGAACGGCTTGTCGAATCCGCAGGTCAGTGACGCACCGAGCGCGGGTGCCCCCCAGTACGTGTTGGTCAGTCCGTCGATGGCGTCGGCCGCCGGATGACCGGGGGTCCGGGAGCTCGCGGTGACCTCGGACGGGCTGATCTCCGCCGTCCCGCCGAGCTTGTCCCGCACGTCCTCGACGGCACGGCGCCCGGCCGGCACGAGCAGGAAGCCCGCGCACAGCAGCCCGACGACGACCAGGACCAGCAGGACGCGCCGCAGCACGCGGCCCGAACCGCCCCCCACCCTGCGGCGGAACGGCCACACCGTGCGCCACCAGGGCAGCGCCTTCGGCTGCTCACGGGCCTGCAGCGGTGCGGCGCAGCGCCGGCAGAAGCGGCGGCCCGGCAGGTTGGGGGTGCCGCACACCGGGCACGGGGGGCCGTCCGGCGCCTCGTCCGGAGCCACGGGTCTGACGACGGGGCGTCTGGTGATCGGTGCGGCGGGCCGCACCGCGACCACGGGTGCGTCCCCTTCCAGCAGTTCCGGCAGTTCCGGCAGTTCCGGCGGTGTTGGCGGTGTTGGCTGTACGGGGGCAGGTTGCGCCGGTCGCGGGGGCTGTTCCGGGGGCGGTGGGGAGCCGGCGGGCGGCGGTCCGGCGGGCTCCGGTGCGTCCGGCCGCGTGGATGCCGCGGGTGGCGCGGGGCGCGGAGAGGGCGGGGCCTCGGCCGCCGGTCCCGCGTTCTCCGGGTCGGTACCGGTCGGGGGAACAGCCGGAGCACCGGTCGTGGGCTCGGCTGCCGGACGTGCCGGGTCGGCCGGACCGGCGGGTTCCGCGGCGGCGGAAGGGGTGCGCGGCGCCCGGGAGGACCAGCCCAGGTAGGTACCGCAGTTGCCGCAGAACTCGTCTTCGTCGCCGTTGGCGCTACCGCACGCCGGACACGAACGCATCGCGTCAGCCTCCTGTCTCGTCTGGCGGGCCCGGCAGGATCTCCACCCGGCACGTGAGGTGAACGGGGCACGAGGCTGTGACGACGTCCAGGACGCGGCTCGCGTCCACCGGCCCTCCCCGCACCGACCGGACCCGCACGAGCAGTTCTCCGCTCGGAGCCGGTGGCAGCGCGGTGCCCGGATCGGACGACCAGGTGACGCCGCCGCCGTCCTGGATGTCGGCGTGCACGCCGCAACAGAGCCGGAGGCGGTCGATCAGGCCGCGGCGGGTGCCGCGCCACCGGTGCAGTTCGACGGCACGGGCGACGACGGACCGCCGCAGCTCCTCGGGCCACGCCGGATCGATGCCGACGCCCACCCAGGACGCCAGCCAGGGCAGGAAGTCGGCCGGTGCGAGCGCGGGGTCGAAGTAGGCCGGGAGGTTGTCCAGGGTGGACAGGACCGGCGCGAGAACGGTGTCGAGGCCCGCCGTGAACCGCTGGGCCAGGTCGTCGTCGGCGTACAGCGCGGGCAGCAGGCCGCCGATCGGATAGCGGCTGGCGAGCCCGGGGACCGCGGCCCTGGTCATGAGCCCTCACCGGCCCCGTGAGCCGTGACCACGACCTGGTGCTGGTGGGAGAAGACCAGCGCGCTCGGGGCGACGTCGATCCGCTCCGCTGCAGCCCCGCGCCGTCCGGTGATCGGGTCCGCGGGAAACAGCCGGACCTCATCCACCAGGCCCACTCCTCGTACGCCCTGGAGCACGGCGAAGACCTCGCCGAACTGCACGGGCCTGCCGAACGGCCAACCCGTTCCCTCCATTCCGCCCCGCAGGGGGTCGATGTGGCGGAACAGCGCCGCGAGCGCCTGGGCGCGGACCCGGTCCACGTCGCCATCGCTCGCCACCAGCCGGGCTACGACGGTGACGCCCTGGTACGCGGGAGGCTCCACCACGAGCCGGGTGCCGACCAGCCGCCGTTCGTCGAGCCGCGCCGCGACCGCGGCGAGCACGGAGTCCGGCGGGATCAGCTGTTCGAACCGCAGTGGGCCGCCTTCGTCGGCGACCGCGTCGGGCACCACCAGGACCCGTACCGCGCCCGCTTCGCCCGCGACGGCGGGCAGGCACCGGACCCTGCGCAGCGAAGGCGCGGCCTCGCGGGCGATGATCTCGTAGTCCTCGGCTGTGACGGCCCGTTCCTGCACCCTGAGGATGTGGGGCGCCCGGACCTTGGCGTTCTCCACGGTTTCGCCGTCGACGCCGCCCCGGGCCGCCTCGCGGTTGTCGACGCCCGCCACGTACGGCACCGAGCTGCGCAGGACGGAGATGGCGTGCCGGGCGACGTTCCCGGCCGCCCCGCCGCCCGTCCGGTAGCGGGGAACCCGCAACTGCGCGCCCTTCTCGGGCACCGCACCGTAGACGCGCATCGTCCCGTCCGGTTCGCGTACCTCCGGCGGGAAGGCGAACTGGCCGGACACGGCGTCGATCCGCACATGCCGGTCGCCCGGCGACGAGGCCCCGAAGTGCTCCACCGGGGTCCAGACCTGCCAGCCCTCCGGGGAGGACACCTGGACGACGGGCGGCTCCCCGTCCAGCAGCAGCGGCGCCCGGCTCACGGAGAACCTCTGGCCGGCGACGCCTTCGGAGACACCGAGGGGAACGTCGAGGACCGTCTCCGCGTGTTCGACGCCGATCGTGCCGCCGACGGTGAACACCTCGGCCTCCCGGATCGTCGGCGACTCGGAGTAGAACGGCTGACCCGGTTCCGGCGCGGTGACCCGGCAGCGGAGCCATCCCGCGCGGGTTCCGGCGGCCACCGACGCCGTGTGCCCGGCGGGGACGAACACGATCACCTCACCGGGCCGGTTGAGCCCGCCGGTCGTGTCGGTGCCGGTCCGGCAGGTGACCCAGCGGGCTCCGTCCCAGGCCTCCCACACCAGCGGCGGTTGCCGTGGGTCGACGCCGACGCCCTCCACGCGGCTGTCGAGGCGTACGGCGACGATGCACCGGGGGACGGCGGTGGGCAGGCCGAACAGCAGGGCGTCGCCCGGCTCCGGCCGGGGCTGGAAGCACGGGATGTCCTTGCCCGCGCCGAGCGGTGCGGTGCGGTCGGTCTGATCGCCCGACGCCGGCGCGGTGACCAGCCGGACGAGCGAACTCGGCACGATCGGAAGGTCGTCGGCGGTCGAGAACACCACCGCTTCCTCGGCTTCGCCGCGCGAGGTGGCGACCTCCGTGCCGACCGGGAGCAGCACGGTCTCGGGCTGCGGCGCGGACAGCCAGAAGTCGACGTCCGCCCGCGCGACTGTCGGCGGGAACAGGGTGACGCCCAGCAGGTCGAGGAAGGCCGAGTAGTTCTTGTCCGGCACCCGGTTCAGCCGATAGAGCAGTTGGTCGACCATGTACGCGAACGTCTCGATGAGCGTGACTCCGGGGTCCGACACGTTGTGGTCGGTCCACTCGGGAGAGCGCTGCTGTACGTACCGTTTGGCCTCGTCGACGAGCTGTTGGAAGCGCCGGTCGTCCAGGTTGGGTGAGGGCAGGGCCATCAGCGCGACCCCGCTTCTTCGGAGCCCTCGGAGGACGGGATGGTGTAGAAGGGGAAGACGAGGTTGCGCAGGTCGTTCGTGGCCCGCACGGTGTAGTGCACGTCGATGTACAAGGTTCCCTCCTCGACGGCGTCGAACGCGACCACAACGTCCGTCACCGCGATGCGCGGCTCCCAGCGCTCCAGCGAGGTACGGACCTCGTGTGCGATGCGTCCGGCGGTGGCTCCGTCTCCGGGCGCGAAGACGTAGTCGTGGATGCCGCAGCCGAACTCCGGGCGCATCGGCCGCTCGCCCGGCGCCGTGCCGAGCACCAGCCCGATCGCCTCCTCGATCTCCTGGTCCCGCGCGACCATGCCGATGCCGCCCGTGGCGCCGACCCGCAGGGGGAAGCCCCAGCCGCGTCCGATGAACCCGCCGTCGCTCACATCGGGCCCCCGATCAGGACGTTCGGCGCGCCGCTGATGATCTGCGCGCCGCAACTGGTGTTGTCCCGCATGCGGGCGGCCGGCAGCCCGCCGATCAGCACCTGGCCGGTGACCGCGGCGGCGGGGTTGGGCAGGATGACGTTCCCGGGCCCGAGCGCGGCGTGCGGGGGGACCACGCATACGTGCAGGCTGCCGACGACGGCCGCCGGCCTGCCGCCGATCAGCACGGTGGCCACGGCCACGGCACCCGGTGGCGGGGTGCCGATGAGACCGCCGTGAACGGTGGAGTCGCCCGTCCGGGCTGCAGGGGGCATGGTCGCTGTTCTCCTTGCTGCGAAAGGAACTTCCGCCGCCGTACCGGCGGCGTGGGGGCGTCAGTTGATCCGGATGAGCCTGGCCTTGAGGACGGCGAGCAGTCCGCCGTCCACGGTGACGCCCGTCTTGCCGTTGACGGTCACCGAGCGTCCCTTCACCTCCACGTCACCCGTTCCGGCGTCGAGCGTGATACCGGACGCTGAGAGGACCACGGAGCTCAGCACCCTGGTCCCGCCGGGGGCGAACACCTTGAGCGCGATCTCGCTCCGCTGCTCGTCGAGCGTGACGTCGAGCCGCTTGTCACCGCTGGCCAGTCGGACACCGGACGGGCCGCGCGGGGCGTCCAGCAGCTCGATCCGGTTCCCGGAACGGGAGACCAGCGAACGGCGGTTGACCTTGCCGGTGGTGGGGTCGACCAGCGGCACGTCGTGGGGCGACGGCTTGTCGACACCGTTGTAGAGACCGCCCAGCACGTAGGGGCTGTCCAGCAGCCCCTGTTCGAACCCGACCAGCACCTCGTCGTTGACCTCGGGACTGAATACCCCGCCGCCGCCCTGCCCGCCCCACTGCACCGTGCGGACCCAGTCGGTCACATAGGTGTCGTCGAGCCAGGGGAACTTCAGCCGGACCCAGCCCCGTTCGGCCTTCCCCTCGCGGATGTCGGTGACCACGCCGATCGCGAGTCCCGGCATGCGGGGGCCGCGCGAGGGTGCGTTCGAGCCACTGGTGAGTCCGGCCATCGAGCGGTCGGGCGCCGTGCTCACCAGCACGGTGGTGCGGTAGCCGCCGTTCGGTTCGAGGACGTGGTGGGTGGCGGTCGCCGTGTAGCGGCCGGCGAACGCGGGGCCGACGTTGCCGAGGGTCACCGGCTCGCCCGCCCGCAGGTGGGGATTTCCCACGGCGACCGCCTCGATCTCGCCGAACCCGGAACTCACCGAGGCGGCCACCGATCGGGCCACGGCACCGGCCTCGGCCTGGGTCCGGTACGGGGTGTCGGTGACCGTCATCCGGGCGTTCGCGCCGAACGCGCCGGCCACCGCCGCCGGGCTCATCCCGGGCGACACCGTGTCGCTGCGGACGGACTGTTCGCGGGCCACCAGGCGTGTCTTGGTGTCGACGTTCCAGCCGCGCACCTCCACGCTGTCCGCCCCGTCCGCACCGGTCAGCACGGCCCGCAGGGCCAGCAGGTTGCGGCCGTACTCCAGGACCATCGGGTGCCGGGTGGCGGGGGTGGCCGGGGAGGGCGCCGACGCGGCGGGCTTCGGCTTCACGAACTCCAGCAGCCCCTTGTCGTCCACCCGCACGTGTGCGCCGCTCTCCCCCGCGAGGTACTGGAGGAACTCCCAGTCCGAGACGTTGGGCTGGGTCAACTGCTTGTACGTGACGGGCGCCGCCTCGATCCTGCCGCAGGCCAGGCCGGCGCCCGCGGCGACCTTGCGGACGATGTCCGCCGTCTTCATGTTGCGGTAGGCCACCACCTTGCGTCCGCGCTGGAGCCGGTGGGCCTTGGAGAAGGCCCTGACGACCGTGAACGAACCGGTGGTGTCGCTGTCCAGTTCGACCGCCGTGACCTCACCGGTGAACAGCCGCTCGCGCACCCGTTCCTGCACCGTGACCACGGAGATCTTCAGCGCGGTGCCGATGGTGAGACCAGTGGCGGTGAGCAGCTTGTGATCGGGGTCGCGGTACATCAGCACGGCGGTGTCCGGAAGCCCGACGTTCTCGTCGACCACGCAGCTCACCAACTGGGCGGCCCACACCGGGGGCAGCTCGCCAGGAGCCTCGACGATCGGATCCGCGGCGAAGGAGCGGCCCGGGGCGGTCACCGGCCGCCCTCCGGAGTGCCGTCTTCCAGTCCGGGCACGACGAGTTCGCTGCCGGGGATCAGCTGCATGGGGTCGTCGATGTCGTTGGCGTGGGCGATCGTGCGCCACGCGGTGGCATCGCCGTACTCCCGCCAGGCGAGCAGCGGCAGGCTGTCACCGGCGACGACCCGGTGGCTGCGACGCGCCTCCCGTGAGCCCGACGTCGGGTTCTGGCCGGGCCGGTCGACGGTCGCCTCCTCGATCGACAGGGAGCAGGTGGCACGCAGCGGCTTCCCGTCGATGTCGAACAGCGTGTACGAGACGGAGAGGCTGGACAGCACGCCGTCGAACGAGGTCGTCGTCGACGTTCCCCAGTCGAAGCGCACCCAGGGGCTTGCGGGCGTCTTCCGGGCCAGGCTGCCCAGGGTGGGCACACAGGCCGTCATCAGCTGTTCCACCGCCTTCTCCACCGAGTCGTCATGGGTGGCCGTGGCGTCCAGGAAGACCTCCAGGGACAACGCCCGGGGCCCACTGCCCACGAATTCGGGCAGCGCGGACTGCTCGGCCATGCGGGAGGGCGTACGCCGCCACTCGGTGTTCTTGCTCAGTGAGAGCTTCGCGGGATTGAACTGCAACGTGAGCCGGGCAAGGATCCCGCCAGGTTTGGCGCCGACGGTCGCCGGCGGTTCCATGATGATCAACTGGGCGCGAGCACGGCTCGTACGGACAGCGGGTGACATGGTGTCCCTCCTTCCTGGCCTTCTCCGGAATCTGCTGCTTGTCCGGGAACTTGACGAGTCATCAGGACGGCTCCAGGCCCTCGTGCGCGATCTCCAGCGTCTCGATCGCCGCCTCGGAGCTGGCCGGGTCGAAGGACGGTCCCTGCCAGCGCACCGGCACGATGCCGTGGACCTGCCAGCTGATGATGCGGCTGAGGTCCGGGCGCAGCGCGACGATCTCGCCGTCCTTGCGCTCCACCCGCTGGATCGTGTCGTTCAGCCACCGCGTGATCTTGAGCGTGTCCGCGGTGACGGGGCGGGTCAGTGTGATGTTGGTCCAGGTGATCCGCCCCGGCAACTGCCAGGTGAAGCCGTTGTTGCCGCCCTCCGCGTACTGCTCCAGCTCCACCTCGGCGCCCAGCCCCGAGCAGGTGTGGAAGGCCCCCAGGTCACTGCCCCCGATCACGAGCTTGAAGAACACACTCGTCGCGAAGATGTTGTCCGTCATGTGCTTCTCTTCTTCTCTGCTGTTTTCCGAGTTCCGTACGGGCAGTGCCCCGCCGTCAGCGGCGACCGTCGTACAACCGTCCGGCGCGCTCCCGTCCTCTGCGCAGGTCCGCCCGGATCAGCCGGCTCACCGGATCCAGCAGACGGCGGGCCAGTTCCTCGATGTCCGCCCCGTTGATCCGGCTCGTGGCCGGAGCCTCCGAGTCCGCCGGTCCGGTCCTCGCTGATGGTGCGGCGGGCTTCGCCGGAGCCGCCTTCACCGGCACGCCGGCGATTCCGGCGTCGGCCGCCCTGCGCTGCACCGTCCGGGCCGTGTCGGCCGGGCCGCCGGTTCCGGAGGCCGGAGCGGGTGCGCGTTGCGGAACCCGCACCGCAAGGCGCGGTGGTGCGCCGGGGGCGGCACCGTCTCCGGCCACCGGCGCGGTGACCGCGGGGCCTGCCGATTCGGGCACCACCGGCATCGCCATCCGCTGTACGGGCACGGCGGCCACTCCCGGCCGTGCCGAGGCGGACGGATGCGGGCGCACGACCGGTACCGACGGAGCAGCGGACGGCACGGGCTCCTTGAAGGAGGACGCGGACGGGGCGGACGGATCCTGTCGTGGTGCCGGGGACGGTGGCACTGCCGCACCCTCGTGTGCCGAGCGGCGCACGAGCCGCAGGGAGGAGTCGTCGGCCGGGGGCCCGCCGCCTGCCCGGCCGGCCCCTGGACCGCGGCCGGGAGCACCGGCGGCCGCCGGGCCCGCGGGCATCGTGTTCCGGGCGATGCCGGGTGTCGGGTTGTCCTGTGGGGAACGCTGGACTGTGCCGTCGCGCGACGGCCTCCTGGGTGCCGGTCCCGAGCCGGACGCACGGGTCAGGCGGGGCGAAACGGGTTCGGCGGGGCGGGCTCCCGGGTGAGGAGTCGTCGGCCGGGCCGCCGCGCCCGATGCCGTCGGGTGCGCCGCGGGCCCCGGACCCGGGCTGCCCGGTTCCGACGCTCCGGACCCCGGCTGCCGCACGTCACGACGCCACGTGGCGGCCACCACCGGCCGGGCGGTGGCCGCTGCCGTCGGCCCCGAGAAGCCCTCGCCCGAGCCGGTTCTCACCGTCAGGGCCCTGCCCGCGAGCAGGGTGCGCGACCGCTGGACGGTGGGCGGCTGCGTCCCGCTGCCGGTGATGCGTCCGGGTGCGCCGCGCCCCTCCCGTTCCGTGGCGATCCGCCGGACACGTACCGGTCCGGCGGGAGCCGCGGGGGACGGGGCGGCCGCGGGCGTACCGGTGGTGCCCACCGCTCGCTGGACGGCCTGGGGTCGTGCTGCGGACGGGGTGGGTCCGCTCGCGGGCGTACCGCTGCTGTCCGCCGCCCGCTGGACAGTGTCGGGTCGCGGTACGGAGGCAGCGGGAGCGGGCACGGGGGTCGAGCGCACCGGCATCGGTGAAGGCGCGTTCACGGACGTGGCGTTCACGGGCGTGGCGGGCGGGAGCGTGGCGGGCGGGGGCACGACGGGCTCCCCCGCCGACGTCCCACCGCGCCGCGCGTCCGTGGTTCCCGGCTGTGCCCTACGGCGGTCGCCCAGCAGCGGCGCGTCGTTCCGGACTCTGGCCGTCGGCGGAAGGGAAGGGAGGGGGAGGCCGATCCCTCCACGGGTGCGCGCGTGCGAGCCGGGTCTGTCGGGCTGTCCCGGCCGCGCGGCCTCTGGAGGGGCCGAAGGTTCCGACGGTCGGCGCGCGCCGGGGTGCTGCCTCCGTTCCGGCCCGGAAGGCGGTTCCTGCCGCGGAGTCGATTCCGGCGCGGACGGGTTCGGCGAGGGAAGCCGGGGCGTCGTGGCCGTCTTCGGGCCCTGGGCCTCCGCAGTGGGTTGCTGACGCGCGGACGGCCTCGCCCCCTCCGTGGAGGGGGCGGACACCGAGGGGGCAGCCGCGTCCGGTGCCTGCCGCTGCACGACGGGCATCCCTGCGGCCTGGTGGCCTTGCGGGCCGGTCGGTACCGCCCCGCCCTGCGCGGCCGGGCCCAACGGCGCGGCCCCGGCGGGCAGTTCCCGCAGCGGGCTGCCCAGAGCGGGGCGCACCGTCTCGGCGGCGGGACGGTCGGCGGCGCGGTGGGGTGGAACAGCGGGGATCGCCTGGTCGGGGCCGCTCGGACGGTCGGGCGCGGGCTGCCGCGCGGCGGCCCCGGTGACGGGCGTGGCCGGT
The DNA here is from genome assembly GCF_042885475.1 of Streptomyces sp. NPDC058051. NCBI lineage: Bacteria > Bacillati > Actinomycetota > Actinomycetes > Kitasatosporales > Streptomycetaceae > Streptomyces > Streptomyces sp. NPDC058051. Next base: position 478,394 of record NZ_JBHVRW010000001.1, on the reverse strand, counting down.
GCGACGGCTGCGGCCGGCGGGATCCCTGTGATGTGCCGCAGGGGTATCGCCGGACGCCGGGCGACGATCAGGGGCGGTGCGGTCCGCCTCGGACGTACGACGGCGGGCCGGGTCCGCCGCAGGTCGGCCTGAGTTGCTGCGGTGTCCGCGGGATGCTGCGGTGCCGACGCGACGGACGGCGCGGGGCCCGTGGCTGTCGCCGTGCCCGTCGCGGGGGCCGTGCCGGTCGTGGCCTGCCGCTTCGGTGACGCGTGCCGGGAGGAGTCGGGGGGCGTCGTGCCGCTCGAACGCTGGACGGGGGTGGGGCGCGGCTGCCGGTCGGAGGCGCCCCGGCCGGCCGCGTCGCCCGCCGTGGCGGGTGCCGGGTTCGCCTGCCCGTCCGCACCGGTCCGGGCGGCCCGCAGGAGCAGCGGCCCGCCGGGGGACGTGGGACGCGCGCCGCCCGGACGGGCGACGCCGTGGATCAGGCCCACCGGTGCGGACGGCATGACGGCATGGCCGAGTTCGCCGCCGAACGCCATGTTCTGCCACGAGGCGAGGCCGGACCGGAACCGCAGGCCGTCGCTCACCCCGATCGAGGACCGGGCGACGGTCACCGTCGGCGGCGCGACCCGCTGCCAGCCGCCGTCCCACGGTTCGGTCCGGCTGCTGCTCGGCTCGGTCTCCGGCACCGGACCGGGCTCGGCGCCGGCTTCGGCACCGCCCCCGGAGGACGCGTCGGGCTGCCGCCTGTCCCCTCGGCGGAACCGGTCCATGAACCCCACACGATCACCCGCCCTCGTTGACGCGGGTGTTGATCCGCGCTATCTCCCTCACCCACTGCTGGCGCTCGCCGTGGGTCAGGTCGAGAATGTCCTCACGCTGCCAATGGAAGTGGTAGGCGACGTACGCGATCTCCTCCCACAACCGGGAAGGCGCGTACGTCACGATTCCCCCAGGCGCTCACCCGAGAGGTCCACCTCGAACGATCCGTGACACAGCGGACAGGTCACCGCGGCGTGCGTGTGGCCCTCGCTGTTGATCCGGCGGTAGAAGTCCTGGAGGAACGCCACATCCGTGGCGTACATCCGCTCGACCACCCCGGCGTGCACATCGGTGATGGTGCCGAGCTGGGTGATCACCTGACTCAGCAGCACCACACTCAGGTACGCCGGGTTCTCCTTCACCCGCAGGTCGATCTGCGGGCGCAGTTCGTCGCGTGCCGTGGCGAGCCGCATCGAGCCGCGCCGGTGCACCTGGCCCTCGTCGTCCACGTAACCGCGCGGGAGCTCGAAGTCGAACTCCGTGCGCAGGTCCTGCCGTTCCCGCTCCCGGGCCGGCGACGGCGCGGGAGCCTCCTCGCGTGCGGCGGGCGGGGCGGACGCGAGAGTGTCGAGGACTTCGTCGAGCCCGCCCGACGTGACGGTCCTGCGCCTCATTCGACCACGATCTCCTCGAAGGTGATGGTGACCGCCTCGGTGGCCGCGCTGGACTCGCCGGCCTTCAACGAGGGGCCCTCCCATTTACTGGCCCACCCCTGCATCAGCTGGATGCGCCGGACCGTCTCGCCCTTCGAGTCCTTGATCTCGATGGTCAGGTTCTGACGCGCGGTGTCGACGGCCCCGTTGTTGAGCGTTTCCTTGATCCAGTTGGTGAACTCACTGCTCTTGTCGAGCCCGCGGGTGATCGTCACCTCGCCCGCCTGGCGTGCGCCGGGCTGCTTGCGGATGATCTGCTTGCCCTCGGCGGTCACTTGACGGACCTCGACGACTTCCTCCTCGACGGTCAAACCGCTGATCTCTTGGATCGACTCGACGAGATAGCCGCCGAGCTGCACGCCGAAGACGTGGGTGGAAAGAGCGTCGCCCTCTGCCATGACTCTGTGTCACCTGTTCCGTTCGTGGAGGTTCTGGGTCACTCGTTGACGAGGCTGGTGCTGTCGGAGAACTGCGCGAGGCGGAAGATCACGAACTCCGCGGGCTTCACCGGGGCCACGCCGATCTCGCACACGACCTGACCGAGGTCGATCGACTCCTGCGGATTGTTGTCGCGGTCGCATTTGACGTAGAACGCCTCTTCGGCCGTACGGCCGAAGAGGGCGCCCCGGCGCCACTCCTCCGTGAGGAAGGCGGTGACGTTGCGCCGGATGCTCGACCACAGGCGGTCGTCGTTGGGCTCGAAGACCACCCACTGGGTGCCCAGGAGGATCGACTCCTCCAGGTAGTTGAAGAGACGGCGTACGTTGAGGTAGCGCCAGGCCGGATCGGACGAGAGCGTCCGTGCGCCCCAGATCCGGATGCCACGCCCGGGGAAGGCGCGGACGCAGTTGACGCCGATCGGGTTGAGCAGGTCCTGCTCTCCCTTGCTGAGGCGGAGTTCCAGGTCCAGCGCACCGCGGATGACCTCGTTGGCGGGGGCCTTGTGCACACCGCGCTCACCGTCGCTGCGCGCCCAGACGCCCGCGACGTGGCCGCTCGGCGGCACCAGCTGGTTGTGACCGGTCGCGGGGTCGAAGACCTTGAGCCACGGGTAGTAGACGGTCGCGTAGCGCGAGTCGTAGCCGGCGTCGTCGTTGCGCCAGGTCCGGACCCGCTGCGCGCTCATGCCCGGCGGAGTGTCCAGGACGGCGACCCGGTCGCCCATCTGCTCGCAGTGCGAAATGACCGCCAGTTGCACGGCTTTGACGCCCTCGGCGTCGATGTCCCCGCGCTGGTGGGCACTCATCAGGTCGGGGACGGCGACCATGGTGATCTCGTCGATCGCTTCGAGGCCCGCGAACCCCGTGCGGGCCTCGGCGTCGCCGACGTAATCGCCCGGGTCGACCCGGGCGACGCCCGTCCCCGGGGCTGCAGTGGCGGGCGCGAGGGCGAGGCTCTGGTTCTCGGGGCGGCTCTGGACCGCGCCGGGCTGCTCGGTGACCTGGATGAGCTTGGACTGGCGGGCCTGGGTGACCAGATACCCCTTGACGCTCTTGCGGGTGGAGGCGTCGAAGGTCTCCACCACCTTGCCGGCCTGCCGCACCAGCAGCCGGAACCGGTCCTCCGGAGGGTTCTCTCCCTCGGCGTCGGTGACCTCCACGGAGAGGTCTCCCCCGGCACCGGGCCGCACGGAGACCAGGAAGCCTCCGATGACGGCGGACGGGGCCGCTTCGGACGCGGAGTCCCGCGTCGGGTCCTGGGCCGGGCCGCCGATGCGGACGATGTAGGCCGCGCCGCCGCCGTTGGCGAAGTAGCCGTACACCGCGGGCGTCAGGTACGTGTCGGGGGTGAAGGTGCCGAAGGTCTGGACGTACTGGTCCCAGCTCGTCACCAGCGTCGGCCGGTGGAAGGGGCCGGTCTGCGCGAATCCCACGAAGGCTGCGACCGCGGTGCCGACTCCCTCGATGGGCCGCGCTCCGGACTGCACCTCCTCCACGTATACACCGGGGGTGAGATACGACGGCATGCTCGCTCCTTCGGATGGTCAGTCGTTCGCCCGCTCAGTCTTGCCCGCCGGCGACGGCGGACAGTAGGCCTCAAAGTCCTGGACACGGGGCAGGGACACTGCCTTCCCAGTCACCTGGACGCCGGGAATCACTTCCCCGCGGGGACCGTTCGCGGCATCCGTCGGGTCGGCGGGAAGTCCGAACGCGTCCGGAGCCCTGCGGCGATCCGTACCGGACGCCCCGCGCCGCTCCACCACGGGTGGCAGGACAGTCCTCGACCGCGCGGCGGACACCGGCTCCATGGAGGGTGCCCGCCCTGCGCTCCGACGGGGGTTCTACGGGGTTCTACGGGGTTCTACGGGGATGAGATTCTCTGGATTCGGCAATGGAGCATGCACGTTTTCTCCACCGCAGCGGGGATTCCCGAAAACGCCCGCGCGCCTCCGCAGCAGCCGAGGCGATGAATACCAGCCAGAATGCTCACTGTTCGACTACCCGCCCAGGCCGGTTTTCCACTGCCCGGACGGACCCCTTGCCCCTCCCCGTCGACCCGCCTCACGTTCGGTCTCGTGGACGGCAGGGGCGACTATCGGACGGGGTGGTTCGCATTCGAACAGCCGGAGATTCTCCGGCCGTTTCCGGACGCGCGGGGATTCTCGAAGTCTGGACTTTCGGGAGGTGCGGAGGTAAGGAGCCACCGGCGATCGGTGAGCCGGATTCCCCCTGGTCGGGACTTCAAATGTTCACATCCCCGGCACGGAATACCGGAAAGCTGGCACTATTGTCTCTATGGTGCGACATCGCTCAGTACACCGCTGACATTGAGCACCTGGTGGCATCCGGAAGCCTGCGTTCCGGTCGCCGGAGTACCAGGTTTGGAACAGGTCACGGAAGCGGTGACAGTGGCGTTCTGCGGAATCTGGATGGGGGTGACCCAGTGATAGTCCTGGTTGCGGAAGGTCTCCAGCGCGATGGTGGTGATCTTCCGCTCCCCGAAGGAGATGGTCAGCAATCCTTCGTCGCCCTGGAAGTTCGCCACGACAATGTCCGTGACACCGAATACCTTCCCTTCCGGAACCCTGTACGCCCCTTTCTTCTCGGCCCCGGACGCCGTCTGCACGTCGATCGTCGCCGAGCTCTGCTGCGCGCCCCCTGCACCCACGCCCCCCGTCGAGCCGGAACCACCCGTACCGGAGCCGGGCGGGGCCGACTCGCCGGGTTCGGCTCCCTGCCCCTTCCCCTGGCCACCCGAGCCGCCCGTCGACGCGCCGCCCTGCCCACCACCGGTGGCCTCCTGCTGCGCCGCCTCGGTCGCCGCCTGCTTCGCGGTGCTCCGCACCGCGGGCCGGACCAGCGCGAACCATGCGAGCAGCAGCGCGAGCAGTGCGGCCAGGACGATCAGCAACCACTTGGGCAGGATCGGCAGTTGTGCGAACTCACCCTGCAGCGCGGCGGGTCGGCCGGACTGCTCGCCGTCGGTGTCCCCTTCGGTGCGTTCCGCGGCCTCGACCTCGAACGGCCAGGTGGCCGGCCGGCCGAACCAGATCAGCTTCCGGGCCCGCACCCGCAGGCGTGCCTCGGCGGACTCGCCCGGCTCCAGGCGTCGGCGTTCCGGCGCGAAGGCCAGGCGCAGTTCCTCCCCGGCCTGCTTTCCGGTGAGGACGACGTCGACCGGGGTGTTTCCCCGGTTCTGCACCGAGGTCCGGAACCGGGCGCCCAGCCATCCGCGGCGGCGGTGCGGGTCCAGCTCCGCCCGGAGCTCGTGAAAGGGCTCGACCACCACCGTGGCCTCGGGCACCACCACCGACTCCGGGTGCTCCGTCGGCAGAACGCGCACGCCCAGGGGTATCTCGCCGGCCCGGACCTCGTGGGACCGGGGCGGCGCGAGTCTCACCGTCACCACCTCGGAGGTGCCCGGGTAGAGGGACACGCGCGCGGGCTCCACAGTGCCCCAAGCCGCGCAGTCGCCGACCACTTCGAGTGTGTATGCCTCGACGATGTCACCGTCGTTGCGCACGGTCAGTGTGGTCGTCGCTTCGACGCCCGGCGACACCGTCACCGTGGGCATTTCGAGTTCGGCAGATGTGGTCACGATCCGACGCTAAGCCGGACCCGCGGTCCCGCAGCAGAGGCGGGAGGGCAACGAGCGGGCAGGGCTGGTGCCCCGACAGCGCAACGGCTCGGTGCCCCAAAGACCCCTCCCCGGGCCCGGTCCCCCTGACCGACGCGGGTGTGAGCGAGATCCGCAACAGGCATATCGGGTACCGACGGAAGCACCTGAGGAAGACGAGCGCAGAGCGATGACGATGACGACGACAGACATGACGAACAGAGCACCCGAGCGGGGCCGCACCGGCAGGCCCGCCGCACCGGAGCGCTCCGCCGAGGGCAGCGCCAAGGCCACCCCCGGGGGCAGGATCTCCGTGGCGGTGTACGCGGAGGATCTGATCCTGCAGACCGGCATAGTCCACCAGTTGCGCCTGCGGCCCGAGATCGAACTGGTAGCGGAGTCCGAGGCGGACCGGGCCCAAGTCTCCTTAGTAGTGGTGGACATGGTGAACGAGCCCGCCGTCCAGCTCCTGAACCGTCTGCAACGCAACACCTCGACCCGCACGGGGCTCGTGGTCGGTTTCTTCGAATCGGGCGCGCTCCAGACCCTGATCGAATGCGGTGTCGCCGCCGTGCTGCGGCGCGGGGAGGCCGATCAGGACCGCCTCGTCCACCTGGTGAAGGCGATAGCGAACGGAGAGGGGGTACTGCCGGGCGACCTGCTCGGGAGGCTTCTCGACCATGTCAGCAGCCTCCACCGCACGGTGCTCGATCCCCGGGGGCTCTCGCTCTCCACCCTCACGGCGAGGGAGGCGGAGATGATCAAGCTGGTGTCGGAGGGCTTCGGCACCGCCGAGATCGCGCAGAAGACCTCGTACTCCGAACGCACCGTCAAGAACGTGCTGCACGAGATGGCGACGCGACTGGATCTGCGCAATCGTGCCCACGCCGTGGGCTACGCCATGCGCCACGGGCTCATCTGAGTCCCGTCGCGGGCTCCCGCGCGGACGACGTGACAACGACGTCACCGCGCGGGGGCACGCGGACGTTCCCTGTCGTGCCGCGAAGGGAGGGCAACCCCGAGCGCCGCGGGGGAGCACGCGGACGGTCCCACACGAACGCCGCGGACCCGTCGGCGTCCTCCCGGTCGTCTCCCGGCCGGTATCCGCCGCGGGATCCGCTCCGAAAGTCCTCATGGGGCAACGGTATTGCCCTCACCGTGCCCTTCCGTTCCTGGGTTCCGCGACCGCGCCGACCTAGCGTGGCGCCATGCGCACACACGAGAGCGCCGAGCGGACGCACCACACGCCGCCCGCCTCCTCCGTACGGAACAGCTCCGGCCCCCGCACCCTCGCGGGGCTGCAGAGCACCCTGGGCAATACGGCCGTGTCGCAGATGATCACGGTGTCCCGGATGATGACCGAGGGCGAGTTCAAGAAGAGCACGTCGTCTCTCACGTCGCGCGACCGCTCGCAGATCACCGTGGTCGACAACGCGCTCAGGGCGTTCTACGCCCTGCCGGACACCGACCAGCGCGGCAAGCTGTTCGCCCTCAAGGGCATCGTGCGGGCGTGCCACGAGTACACGGTCCGCAAGCCGGACGGGTCGCGCGCCGAGGGCACCGAGCAGCTCCGTCAGCAGGCCGAGGCGGCGCAGGGGCAGCTGGACCTTGAGTCGATCTTCCAGGGCCTGCTGACCGAGATCGACGGCATGGAGAACCCGGACCACGACACGCAGGCGCTGGCCACCAAGTCCCAGGGAACGGCCCAGGTCCTCCCCGCGGAGCGTTTCCAGAACATGATGAACGGGTTCGTCCAGAAGCTGGGGGCGCTCCGCGTCGACGAGTCGCTGCCCGAGCTGACGCGGACCGTCATCGATGAACTGATGAACGTGGTGCACCTGGTGGCCGTGATGCGGTACCCGCTGGCCAGGTCGGGCATGACGCTCAATCCGGCCACCGACGGCGGCGACCCGACGTTCACCTTCAACGTCGATACCCAGGCCCTGGGCGGCACCTCCTTCCTGCTGGGGCACATCGCGCACGAACTGACGCATGTCGCCGCCCAGCAGGCGTTCGACAGCAGCCCGGTGATGGAGCTGGTGCAGTCCGGAACGACCGATGCGGAGGTCGCGAAGCTGGCGGCCGAACGCAAGCAGGTGCTCGGCGATCTGCGGCAGGAACTGGCCGAGAACACCGAGTTCAACGGATTCCAGGAACGGATGCTGAGCGAGAAGCTGGTCTACGGCGCTCAGCCTCACAAGCTGGAGAGTTACGCGAACAACTTCGCGAGGCAGGGCAAGATCACCGACGAGCAGCGGGAGCGCCTGGTCCGCTGGGGCAAGGCGGCCGGGGACGCGTCCGGCACGCTGGTCGAGTACGACACCGTGCTCAACCAGATGCTGATCTACCTGCACATGTGGGAGACCAGCCAGGACAACCCCTTCTATGTGAAGCTGCGAGCGGCGGCCGAGACGGCGTACAACCGCCGGAGCCACGCCCGTCGGCGCACGGACCAACCGACGGATCAGCCGGCGGATCAGCCGGCGGACACGTCGTCGTAGGTACCCCTCGCGGTCCACCACTGCGCGTACGTCCGCCCGTTGGTCCAGCGGGGCCGTACGCCGGCCTCTCCCCAGGCTGCTCCCGGCAGGTCGTGGCCGGGCCCGAACCGGGTTCCGGTGGCGGGAGCCCCGGGAATGGACGGCGAGAACCGCCGCAAAGGGCACCCACTCCTTCCCCCGCTCCGGGTACTCCGGGCCCTGTCCTTGTTCCCTCGCGCGCAGGATGCTTGAGGGGGCGAGTCGTCAACCAGACTGTGAGGTGGGCCCGTGAGCGGCACTGCTGGGCCGGCGAGGCATACCCGGCTGCGTCGGCTGACGGGCGTCGTGGTGCTGCTGACGCCACTGCTGGTGGCGGGTTCCGTGTCCGCCCCACAGGATGCGCCGAGAGCCGCCGTCGTGGCGGACGACGAGCCGGCCGATGCCGGACGCATCGCCTTCGCCGGCACGGAACACCGCAGCCTCGGCCGGGCCACCGACCCGGCTGAGAGCGTCCCGTTGTTCGGCTCCGGCCCCGTCCACTACGACCAGGATCCCTCCGTACGCGGCGAGTCGCTCGTCTTCACCAGCCTGCGCGACTCCGTGCGGCCCCAGGTGTACGTGCGCGGCGCGGACGGGTCGGTGCGCAGGCTCACCACCGACCGGAACGCCGCACACCCCGAACTCTCCCCGGACGGCCGGACCGTGGTGTTCGACTCGGCGGAGCCGGGCCCCGCGGGCACAGTGCAGCGCGACCTGTGGTCGGTCGGCGTCGACGGCTCCGGTCCGCGGCGGCTGACGGACACGGCCACCACCGACGAGACCTCCCCGACGTTCTCCCCGGACGGCACCCGGATCGCGTACTCCGCTGACAGCGATCCCGTGCGGGGCCGGCAGATCTACGAACGTGCCCTGGCCGGTGGCGCGGTGACCCGGATCAGTGACGGCCCGCCGGGTGCGGCGACCGAGCCGGTGTGGAACCCGGTGGACGACGACACCCACCGCGCGCTCGTCGCGTACACCCTCGAAACGGACGAGGAGACCGGCCCCCGGCTCCGGGTCACCGAGGACACCGAGGGCACCGGAAAGGACCGCCCCCTGCTGGCCGGTGTCCAGGCAAACTGGGACGCCCGCTCGGCCGCCTGGCTCCCGGACGGGAACGACCTGGTCTTCCTCAGCCCCGACACGGTCTGTGGCTGCAACGACTTCGACCACGTCTACCGGACGACCGCCCACTCCGACACCGAACCGCGGATGGTGCTCTCCGAGGACCGCGCGGTCGAGTCGCCCACCTGGATCGGCTCCACCGGTTCCGGGACCGCCGTCGTCGCGCGGACGAGCGCCCTGTCAGCCGAGGTCGTCACGCTCCAGGACGTCCGGCAGGACGGTTCGGACCCGCGGGATCTCGGGCTCACCCTGCTGCATGAGGATCCGCAGGCCAGGACGAACACCGACCCCGCCGTCGATCCGCTGTTCAACCCGTCGGAGGGCTACGACCCGTGGACCGAGCGGCAGACCTACACCCCGGACGGCCGGCACATCGCCGTGACCCGCTTCGAGGACGGTGACGACGGGCGGATCGAACGGATCTGGCTGGCCGACGCCGACGGTACGCACGAGGAGGCGATGCCACTCGCCGGACGCGGTCCCCGCGACTGGGACACCGACCCCACCTTCTCGCCCGACGGCTCCAAGCTGGCGTTCACCAGGACCTCGCCCGGCGGGGTCGGCGACGCCGCGGGGCCGAGCCGGGTTCTCATCGCCGACGCCCGCACCGGAGCGATCCTCGACGAGATCGTCCCGCCGAGCGGGCAGCCGGCGGGCGGCGACGCCCAGCCGACCTGGTCGTCGGACGGCACCACGCTCGCCTTCACGCGCAACCAGGTGATCGGGGGCGTCGGCGGTAACAAGCACATCTGGACCGTGCCGGTCGATGCGCTGAACCAGCAGCAGGACCTGAGCCGCACCGCCTGCCCCGGTGCGTGCGAGGTGATCGACGACAGCCCCGCGTTCTCCCCCGACGGCGGCTCGCTCGCCTTCAACCGCAAGGACGGCGGAGGCCGGGTCAACGAGCGCGCGGGAATCCTCGTCACGTCGCTGGACAGCGGCGAATGCCAGGTCGTGCTTCCGACCGTCCAGCGCGGCAACCCCGCCGCGTGCCGGCAGAACATTCCGGACACCTCGCAGACCGGTCCCTTCCAGCCGCGTGACGTGGCCTGGTCGTCGGACGCGCGATGCCTGGTGCTGAGTTCGCGCCGGGCCCTGTCGCCCAACTCCCCGGAGCAGCTGTCCGTTCTCGACCTCGCCACCGGCGAGCTGACCCCCTACGACAACGGGCTCACCGGTCGGCAGAAGGAACCCACGTTCCAGCAGTCGGTCGACCTGTCCCTGACCGCGCCGCCCACCGGGCCCGCGGTGGAGACCGGTTCCTCCGTATCGGTGACGGTCACCGTCACCAACCACGGCCCCGCGCCCTCGCCCGGCACCACGTTCACCGCCGACGTCCCGCCCGGGGTGCGCCTGGAGGAGCTCACCACCGCCACCGGGCCCTGCGCGACCGGGTCGCCGCAGTGCGACCTGGGCGTGCTCGGGCCGGGGGACAGTGTGGACGTCACCGCCCGGCTGACGGGCGTGACACCGGGCGACCAGCGGATCGGCTGGTCGGTCACCGGAGCCGTGCTCGACCTGAACCCCACGGACAACGCCTCCGAGACGGTCGTCCCGGTCCAGGACGCGCCGCCGGCACCGACCCCGTCCCCGTCGCCCCCCGCACCCTCCCCGCCGCCCGCCCCCGCGCCGCCCGAACCCGAGGCGGGGCCCGGCGTCGTGGTGCGGGCACAGCCCAGCCCCGGCTACGTCGGCGGGCGCGTGGTGGTGACGTACACCGTGCGCAACGGCCGAAACGCCCTCGCCACCGGCCTGCGGCTGAGGCTCGGACTGCCCGCGAGGATCCCGGTGGCCTCGCTTCCGCCGGGCTGCGCCGCCGGCGTGTGCACGCTGCCGGACCTGGCGCCGCGTGCCTCCACGGTCGTTCGCGTCGTGCTCGCGCCGGACCGGGCGCTCCGGACGACCATCACCGGAACCCTGACCACCACCGGTACCGACGCCGACACCGGCGACAACGTGTCCAGGATCCCGCTGCGCATCCTCCAGCCCCGCATCGTCGCGGTGCCCGCCGTCGGCAAACCGGGGTTCGTCACCTCCGTCCGGGGCAAGGACTTCCCGCCCGGGGCGCCGGTGACGCTCACCTGGAAGCCCGGGATCACAGCAGCCGCGCCGGCCACCGTCCCGCGCCGGAACGGGACGTTCATCGCGCAGCTGCTGATCCTGGTGAAGGACCAGACGGGGCCGCGCACCATCACGGCCAAGGGGCCGGGGTTCAGCCCGGTCACGACGCCCTTCCTGGTGGTCAGCGGCACGATCGTCCCGCCGGACGAGGTGGGGCGCAGGTGATCCACGAAGTCGACGAAGGGCTACGCCTGTTGCTGGTCGACGCCGGCCTCCAGGAGAGCGGGGTCGACCTGGTCTTCGACGCGCCGACGAAGGAGTGGGCCGCACGCCGCAACGCCCCCACGGTCAGCGTCTTCCTCCATGGCATTCGTGAGGACGCGGGCCGCCGCCGCACCGGCACGGCCGAGGAGCACGACGGCGAGGGAGTGGTCACCGGACGGCGGACTCCGCCCCGCTGGTTCGAGCTGACCTATCTGGTGACCGCCTGGACGAACCGTCCGCAGGACGAACACCGCCTGCTGTCGGAGGTGTTGCGCTGCCTCGTACGCTCGGACGTGCTCCCTGCCCGGATGCTCACGGGCAGCCTCGCCGAGCTCGGGCTGACCGTGGAGATCGAGGCGGCCTGCCCGGGCACCGACCGGCCGTCCACCGTGGACGTGTGGTCCGCGCTCGGCGGTGAGCTCAAGGCCGCGATCGACCTGAGGGTGTGGGCACCGCTGGCCGGTGAACGTGTCTCCGCCGGACCGCCGGTCACCGAAGGGCTGGTGGTGCGGGCCGCACCCGCACGGGACGGCGACGGGACGGGACCGGGGCGCCGACTGCGCTACGACGGGGCGTCGGACCCCGGCGACCAGGGCTTCGCCGCGGAACGCGAACGGCAGTTGCCGCCCGGCCGACGCAGGCGCGGGGGCGCGGCCCGATGACCATGACGCACGGGAGCCCCGCCGTTCACGAACGGCCGGTGTCCTTGGGCACGGCCGTCGAAGACCTCTGGGAGCGGTTGAAGCACGTCGAGGACCGGGTGCGGCACGCGGTGGCGGCCCGGCGGGCCACCGACCCGGACCCGGACGATCCGTACCGGGGGCAGTACCTCACCCCGCAGGCGGTCGAGCGGGTCCTTGAGTCCCGTGACGCGTTCACCCCGGTACCGGCCCCTGGTTCCGGTGCCGTTCCGGACTCCCCGCCCGGGAGCCGGATCGGGCAGCTCGCCGAGAACTTCGGTCTGGTACCGCTGGACGTCGAGCTGCTGCTGGTCGTGATGGCACCGGACATCGACGTCCGGTTCGAGCGGCTCTACGGCTATCTCAACGACGACCTGACCCGGCGAAGGCCGACGATCGGCCTGGCACTCGAACTCTGCGGGCTGTCCGCCGCGAGTTCCGGCCGCTTCCGGTTCTCGCCGTCCGCCCCGCTGATGGCGGGCGGGCTGCTGGAGGTTCTGGAGGCCGAACGCCCGCTGCTCTCACGGGTGCTGCGCGTCCCCGACCGGATCACCGCGTATCTGCTCGGCGACGACGAGACCGACGGGAGGCTGCGCGGCCTCGTCCGCGTCGCCGGACCCGGGTCGGAGCGCGACACGGGGCCGGAGGCCCTGCGGGTCGCGGCGGCACTGGGCACGGGCAGCGGCCTGGTGCATCTGCTCGACCGGGGTGGCGACCCGCGCGGGCTGGCGGTCGACGCGCTGCTCGCCGCGGGGCGCCGTCCGCTGGTGGTCGATGCCGCGGCACTCGCCCTCGCCCCCGCGCCGGTGGAGGTCGCGCGGACACTGGCGACCGAGGCACGGCTCAGCGGCGGCGGTCTCGTGCTCGGACCGCTCGAAGCACTCGCCCCCGAGCGCCCCGAGGGGGCCCGGCTGCTCGGTGGCCTGTGCGGAGCGGTCAGCGGCGCTCCGCTGATCGCGTACGGGAAGAAGAACTGGGATCCCCTGTGGTCCGCGGAGAGCCCGGTTCCGGTCCGGGTCCTGCCCCTCGGCCCCGCGGACGTGGCACGGCAGTGGCGTCGGGAGCTCGCCTCGGCCGGCTCCGCTGTCGGGCTGCACACCGGTGACACATCGGCCGGTGAGCGGGCCGTCGAAGCGGCCGTCTCCTACCGGCTCGACTCCGAGCAGGTACGCAAGGCCGCCGCCGTCGCCTCCCGGCTGGCTGTCCTGGAGCAGCGTCCGGTGGGTGCGCAGGACCTGCGCGCGGCGGTCCGTGCGCAGAACGGTGCCGGGCTCGAACGGCTCGCCCGCCGCATCGAGCCCGCGGTCGGCTGGGACGACCTCGTGCTGCCGGCCGCGACCCGGCACCAGTTGTCCGAACTCGCCCTGCGCGCACGCCACCGCGAGCAGGTGCTCGGTCAGTGGCGGATGCGGCCGGGTGGTGGCCGTGGGCGGGGGGTGGTCGCGTTGTTCGCCGGGGAGTCCGGCACCGGCAAGACCATGTCCGCCGAGGTGGTCGCGTCGGAGCTCGGCATGGAGCTGTACGTCGTGGACCTGTCGACCGTGGTGGACAAGTACATCGGTGAGACCGAGAAGAACCTTGAGAGGATCTTCGTCGAGGCGTCCGACGTCAACGCGATCCTGCTGTTCGACGAGGCGGACGCCGTCTTCGGGAAGCGCTCGGAGGTCAAGGACGCGCACGACCGCCACGCCAACGTGGAGTCGGCGTACCTGTTGCAGCGGATCGAGTCCTTCGACGGTATCGCCGTGCTCACCACCAATCTGCGGGCCAACCTCGACCAGGCCTTCATCCGCCGCCTGGACGTGGTCGCGGAATTCCCCATGCCGGATGCCCGGCAGCGCCTGGCCCTGTGGGACCGCTGCCTGGGGACGGCGATCCCGCGCGACGCGGAACTCGACCTGGACGTCTGCGCGGCACGCTATGAACTGGCGGGAGGGTCGATCCGTGCCTGTGCGGTGACCGCTGCCTATCAGGCGGCGGAGTCAGGAGGACCGATCGGGATGGAGCAGGTCGTCTCGGCCGTCCTCGCCGAGTACCGCAAACTCGGCCGGCTGGTCCTGGAGAGCGAGTTCAGTCCCTGGCTGGGGGGTGCACCCGGACGCGGCAGAGGGTAGAGCCTCAGGAGCACCCGGGCCGCACCTCGCCCATCGGTGAGGTGCGGCCCGCGGCTCATGTCACCCGGTGCCCCCTCCACGTACCGCACGGCCCGGGCGTCCGCGCCGGTCGTGGTCCTTGTCGTCCTTGTCGTCCTTGGCGGTCACGGTCCAGCGGCCGAAGTCGTAGACGAGGGAGTGGCCACCGACCGAGGCGGTGAACGTCGAACCCAGCTTGTCCTGCCGCAGCCACGGGGTGTCGAAGAGCTTGTACGCGTCGTAGTCGATCGGTGCGCCGTTCACGAGATGGGTGGCGCCGGGTGCCTGGGACGCGGAGTCGAAGGTGATGTCGAGGTCGTCCCCGCTCAGGCTGTGATAGACGAGCCGCGGGTTCGTGTCGTCGAGGTGGCTCACGTCCATTCCGGTGGTGCCGGTCAGGGCGTTCGCGAACGCGTCGAGGTCGGCGTACGCGGACGCGTCCGCCGATTCCAGCACCCAGCCGTTGCTGTCGGCCTGGCTGCGCAGGATGTCGTAGCTGTAGCTGAGGCCGGCGGTCGGGTGGTTCTGTGCCGTCGTCTTCACCTTGTTCGCCGGGTCGTTCGGTGTCTGGTGGTACCAGGTCCCGGGCTTCGCCAGCTTGTACGCGAAGTACATGGGCCCCGTGTCGGCGATCGTCCAGCCGTCGACCTCACGCCGTTCGCGGATCGAACCGTTGGTGGGGAACAGCGCGTTGATGTAGTTGGAGGTCTGGTCGCCCGAGGACTTGTAGACGCCGACGGCCGTGGGGCCGTTCTGCATCACCCGCTGGTTGGCGGGCTGGTCGTAGGCGCCGATCGAGGCGTTGCCCTGGTCGACCGACAGCCGGAACAGCGGATTCGCGGCGTCGGACCGCCAGCGGAGCACGACCGGCAGGTCCTCGACCCAGTTGTCGACCCGACGGTACTGGACCTCGGTGCCGAGGCCCCAGGTGGGTCGGACGTAGCTGGTGCGGTAGATGTCCATCGCGTCGCCGCTGGAGTTCTGGAGGTTCGCCTTGTGCGCGGTGTAGGACTTGTCGGTCTTCCGTCCGATCTCCACCGCCTGCTCGGGCGGCGTGTACGTCGTCCCCGGCCAGGCCACGAGACCGGCGTACTCCAGGTTGGGGCGGTACGCCGAGGGGGCCGGGTTGTCGGACTCGCCGACTCCTTGCTGTGCGCGGTGGGCGCCGAAGTACGTCCAGGCGAGCACCGAGTGGTCCGCGGGCCGCCAGGTCGGATCGTTGACGGAGGACAGGTCGCCCTTGGCGCGGCTCTCCGACGAGATCATGTAGCCGTCGATCCAGTCGTTGGCCCATTCGAACCACATCACGTCCATGGCCATCTTCACCTGGTGACGGAACGAGGCGTCGTCGGCCCACTGGTAGAGGGCGTTGAGGCAGAAGTACGTCATGAAGGTGTACTCGGGGCTCTGGTACTCGGCCCAGCCGCGGCGCACGCCGGCATTCACCATCTCCAGGACGTTCGCCTTGTTGGCGGCCTTCAGCCGGGCGCCGGAGTTGCCGTTCAGGTCGGCGAGGTCGGGGAAGTACTGGCCGACGAGATAGCCGGTGGCGTAGTTGCTCATCCGCAGGTTCTCGGTCTGCGGGAGCTTCTGGTAGGCGTACGAGGCGAAGTAGCCGCGCACGTGGGCGAGCATGTCAGGGCTGAACTGGTCTCCGGCCATGAGGTAGGAGTACATCTTCGCCATGGTCTTGTACTGCTCGTAGTCGTAGAGCTGGAACTGGGCGTCCAGCTTGGCGAGGTTGGCCGCGGTGTTCTCGTGGTCGGCGAGCTGCGCCGTGTACTGGGCCACGTTGACGGCGCCGCTCTCCTCCTTCATGGCCTTCGTCTTGTCCCACAGCCACTGGGTGCGGGACTGCGTGGTGCCGGGGTGGGGGGCGGGCGACTCGGGCACGTACGGGCCGGTCGATGTCCTGAGCGGTGTGCTCGGCGCGCTGGTGTTGCCGCTCGCGTCCCTCGCCCGCACCGTGAAGTCGTATCGCGTGGCGGGCATGAGGCCGCCGACGACGGCCGAGGTCGTGGTGGAGCTGACGGAGGCGACCTGGTAGCCGTCGCGGAAGACGTCGTACCCGCTCACGCCGAGGTTGTCGGTCGACGCCTGCCAGCCGAGCGAGACACTTCCGGCGGTCACGCCGGCGGTCAGCGAGGTCGGGGCGGAGGGGGGCTCCGTGTCGGTGATGCCCCCGGCCACCTCGTAGACGCCGAGGTTGTCGAGGGTGATCGCCTCGTCGGTGCCGCCGGTGTCGACACGTACGGAGAAGCCCAGCTCCACCGTGGAGACGAGCCGCTGTCCGCCGTTGGGCACGATCGTGAAGCGGTACTGCGGGATGTCGGTGTCGTCGACCCGCGACAGGGCGCCGGAGGTGCCGGTGTACGCGGAGGTCGTGGTGATGCTCACCGCGGGCACCGGGAACCGGGGGACGAGGTTGTTGTCGAAGTTGCCGAACTGGATCTGTGCGTAGATGTCCTTGGCGACGGGCTTGTCGCCGGCCGCGCTCCGTGCCAGGTCGTACTGGAGGACGAACTGTCGGGCGGGGCTGCCGACCGGCTCGCTGTAGACGGCGTTGACGCGGTCCTTCAGGGCGCCGGTGGACCACCGGTGGTAGAAGTAGCTGGAGAGGTTGGCGCCTTGGGAGGCGTCGCGGAGTTCGAGGGCGTTGTCGCCGTCGATCTGCACGATCTGCTGGGTGCCTCCCGTTGTCTGGCCGGCCAGGGTGAGCGGGCTCTGGCCGCTGTCGAATCCGGTGTCCAGGTCCGGGGCGAGAAGATTCGTCGGCGGGTCATCGGCTGCTACGGCGGGGGTGCCTGGTGCCGCCAGAAGAAGGGCGGCACACACGGCCGCCAGACTTCGCGTCAGGATGTTCATGGATCATCCTTTCGGGGTGGGTGAGCTACTTGACGGCTCCCGTGACGAGGCCCTTGCTCCAGAACGACTGCAGCGACACGAACATGGCGACGACGGGCACGACGGAGACCAGCGCGCCGGTGACGACGGTGGTGTAGCTGACGGGATAGCCCTGGAGTTCGCGCCAGCCCACGAGGCCCACCGTCACCGGCTGGAGCGAGGTGTCGGCGAGCATGAGCGAGGGCAGCAGGAAGTTCGTCCAGATCGCGACGAACTGGAACAGGAAGACCGTGACCATCGCGGGTGCCATGAGCCGCGCGCACATCGCGAAGATGCGCAACTCGCCGGCTCCGTCGATCCGCCCGGACTCGATGAGGGCGTCGGGTATCGAGGACGCGGCGTAGATCCGGCTGAGGTACACACCGAAGGGGCTGACGATGCTGGGGATGAACACGGCCCAGAAGGTGTTGATGGTGCCCGTGTAGCTGAACACGAGGTAGAGCGGGATGGCGAGCACGGGTGCGGGCAGCAGCACGGCGGCGAGCACCGTCCCGAAGACGGCCTCGCGCCCGGGGAACGGGAACTTGGCGAGCGCGTATCCGCACAGGGACGCGAGGAGTGTGGAGACGATTCCGCCGCCCACCGCGTACAGCAGTGAGTTGAGCAGCCAGCGCGCGTAGATGCCGCCCTGGGTCTCGAACAGGGTGCGGATGTTGTCGAAGAGCGCGAAGTGCCCGCCGAACCAGAATCCGTTGCCGGAGAAGATCTCTCCGCTGCCCTTGGTGGCGGAGACGACCAGCCACCACACCGGGAGCAGGAAGTAGACGGCGAAGAGGGTCATGACGCCCAGCACGAACAGGCGCGAGACCGGGGTGACCGTCGTGAGGGCGCCCGACCGGGAGCGTCGCGGCCCCGGTTCACGGGGCACGGGGGCGGTGCGGGTGGGCGGTTGCAGGGTGGCGGTCATCAGTCGACGCTCCTGGCCGATGCGCGGAAGACAAGGACGGACAGCACGCAGATCAGCGCGCCGAGCACCACGGACTGGGCGGCGGCGTAGTTGAAGTCGTTGGCCGACAGCGACCGCAGCGCGGCCATGATGGGTGTGTAGGCGGACGACAGGTTCGGCGCCACGGACTTCATGGTGGCCGGCTCGTTGTACAGCTGGAACGTGCCGATGATGGAGAAGACGAGGGTGAGCAACAGGGCCGGCCGGATCTGCGGGACCTTGATGAGCAGCGCGGCCTTCCAGCCGGAGCAGCCGTCGAGCGCGGCGGCCTCCATGGTCTCCTCGGGGACCGCCTGCAGGGCCGCGTAGATCAGGATGGTGTTGTAGCCGGTCCATGCCCAGGTCAGGATGTTGGCGATGGAGAAGGGCAGGGCGCCGTCGGTGACGAAGCTGAAGTGGACGCCCATCGAGCCGAGGTACTGGGTGATGGGGCTCAGTGAAGGCGCGTACAGGAAGGACCACACCAGGCCGGCGATCACGCCGGGCAGGCCGTAGGGGATGAAGTAGGCGATCCGGAAGAACCTGCGGCCCTTCGTGGCGGACGAGTCGATGAGCAGGGCGAGCAGGAGTGCGAGGACGAGCATCACGGGCACCTGGATGACGCCGACGAAGGCCACCCTGCCCAGGGACGCGAGGAAGTCCGTGTCGTGGAACACGCGGACGTAGTTGTCGAAGCCCGCGAAGACGGACTCGGCTCCGGACAGGCCGAGGCCCGAGCGTTTTTCGGCGAAGAAGCTCTTCACCACGGAATACCCGGTGGGCACCAGGTAGACGATGACGAACAGCAGGAGGAACGGCAGGACGAAGGGCGCGGCTCGCCTCAGTTCGCGCAGTCGGCGCCGTCGGATCGTCGAGGAGGACACGGTCACCTCTTCCGTGGAGTGGCGGATGTGCGGATCCGGCGGGGGCCGCGTCGGAGCGCGGCCCCCGCGCGGGACTACTTGCTCACGGAGAATCCCTGGGACCGCAGTGCGGAGACCGTGCCCTTCTGGGCGCTGTCGAGGGCGTCCTGGAAGGTTCCCTTCTTGGTGTGCACCGTGCCGAGGCCGTCACCGAGCGCCGTGGCGGTGGTGGACATGACCGGACCCCACTGCCAGTCGGGGTTCACCTTGGCCGCTTCCTGACGGAACAGCTGGTAGACGGGCCGGCCGCCGTAGTAGCTCTGGGGGGCGTCCAGTGCCTTGTTGGCGAGCCCGGACTCGGAGGCGGGGAGGATGGCCGCGGAGGCGATCAGGTTGGACACCGAGCCGGAGTCGGTCGACATCCACAGGGCGAACTCGGTGGCTTCCTTCGGTCGTGCACAGTCCTTCGTCACTGCCGTGGCCGAGCCGCCCGAGTTGCCGACGGTGTCCTGGGCGCCCCACCGGGGCATGGGCGCGACGTCCCATTTGCCCGCGGAGCCTGCGGCGTTGTCCCGGATGAGGGAGGCGGACCAGACCGGGCCGACCTCCGCCCAGACCTTGCCCTTGCTCCACGCGGAGTACAGCGCGGCGTCGAAGGCGGGGTGGGAGGTGACGAGGTCCCGGTCGAAGAGTCCCTGCCAGTAGTCGGCGACCTTGCCGTTCGCAGCGCTGTCGAGCGAGACGGACCAGGCGTCGTTCTCGGTGCCGAACCAGGGCGCACCGCCCTGCCAGGCGAATCCGGCGTAGAGGTAGGGGTCGGTGGGGAGGTTCATGATGCGGGACGACGGGTCCGCGGCCTTCACCGCGGTGGCGGCAGCGGTGAACTCGTCCCAGGTCCTGGGGACTTCGATGTGCGCCTTCTCGAAGAGGTCGGCGCGGTAGAACATCGCCATCGGAGCGGTGTCGACCGGGACACCGTAGGCCTTGCCGTTGACGCCGACGTTGCCCCACACCCAGTCGGCGAACTCGCCCTTCTTCGGTGCGACGTAGCTGCTGACGTCCTGGAGGACACCGGCGGCGAGGAAGCTGGAGAAGGTCTCGTATCCGACCTGCGCCAGGCAGGGGGCTTTGTGCGCCTTCGCGGCGGTGAGCATCTTGTCGTAGCCACCCGCGCCGCCGTCGGTTATCGCCTCGTACTTCACGTGGATGTCGGGGTGCGACTTGTTCCACAGCTCGACGGATTTCTCGTAGCCCGACGCCCACCCCCAGAAGGTGATTTCGGCCGGGCCGCTGGTGCTCGCTCCGGTACTGCCGCTGCTGCACCCCGACAGCGTGATTCCGGTGGCGGCGATGATGGCCGCCGCGGCGAGTCTCGCCCTGCGCATGACCATGACGTCCTCTCAATTTCGGCTCTGTACAGCGTGGTTCGTGTCAATGAGTGGATCGAGGCCGACCGTGCGGACGGCCTGAGGCGTGCCTGACTGGGCCTGCGGGATGTTCTGGTCGGTGTCGAGTCCGTCGGCGCGCTCCCGGACCCGTGCGGGCCGGCGGCTGCACAGCCCGGTGGGAGGGGCGCGGTGGACGTACTGACGCGTGGCCTGGCGCGGACAGGTCGTCCGCGGGGGCCGGATGACGGCTCGGAACGCGATGCCGGTGGAGCGGGCACCGGGCGCGGGCGCGAGGGGGGTTCGCGCTGCGGGGACATACCGGAACCGCGATCGTCCGCGCGTTCCGGCAGTTCGGCGGAAGGGGTTCCCGGAGAGACGCGGCTTCCGGCGTCAGCGGGAGACGGGCGTGGGGCCTGTTCTCACGGTCGTCGCCACCGTGACGGCGCGTCCCCGTACGGGCACGGGCCCAGGTCCCTCCGTCGAACCCCTTGGACAGGAGGGGAGGTGAGAGCGGGCCCTACGGTGACGGGTCTCGCGAGTCGGCGCACACGGTGAATCCCTTCCACGGCGGGTGGGGCAGTGGTTGGGATACTTGCATACAAGCATACGGCGTGCAACGATCATTTCGTGAATCCTCCTCAACAACCTCGTATCCCTGAACGGACCTTGGCCGGGAACGATGCGGGACTGACCCCCGTCACCCGGGACGGGGCGCGGACCCGGACGTCCGACCGCGTCTACGAGGAGCTGGTCGCGGCGGTCCGTGAACTCCGGCTCGCTCCGGGCGCCTCCCTGTCCGAGACCGACCTGGCCAGACAGCTCCACGTCAGCCGCACCCCGGTGCGCGAGGCGCTCGCCCGGCTCGTCGACGCGGGACTCGTGCGGGTCGTGCCACAGGTCGGCACGCGGGTCGGGCTGATCAGTCTGCGTGACGTCGAAGAGGCGCGGTTCGTCCGCGAGAGCCTGGAGGTCGCGGCCTTCGAAGTGGTGTGCGCCGACCCGGCGGTGGACGTCACCGTACTGCGCGACCTCCTCGAACAACAGGAACACAGCTGCCGCGCCGAGGACTACGACGCGTTCTTCACCGCCGACGAGGCGCTGCACTGCGAGATCTTCTCGCTCAGCGGCTACCCGGGGGCGTGGCAGGCCGTGCAGCGGATGAAGCTGCAACTGGACCGGCTTCGCCGTCTCGCGCTGCCGGACTCCGCCGCGATGCGCGAACTGATCGACGAGCACCGGCTGATCGTGGACGCGCTGGAGAACGCCGATCTGCCCGCCGGTCGCGCCCTGATCAGCCGGCACGCGCGGCGCGCCCTGGAACGCGGCCCGGCGCTCCGGGCCGCGCACCCCGGCTACTTCACCGACTGACTTCGATCCGGACACGCGGCCGGTCCACCACCACGCACGCCCGAGGGCGTGACCGCGGCCGGCCACTCCCCTACCTCAAGGAAGGCGACGCATGGACTTCGCGCACGCGGACGGGCTCGGCCGGCAGCGGGTCGGGCAGGCATGACCATACGACTCTCCCTCGGCCACATCGACACCTACGACGCCCGGGTGGCGACCTTCGCCCACCAACTCGGGCTCACCGGCGTGCAGTTCCACACACCGGATCTGCTGCCCGGAGCCGACGGCTTCTGGAGCCTGGAGGAGTTGCGGGCCCTGCGGGACCGCTGCGACGCGGACGGTCTGGCGATCGACGGCGTCGAGAACGTGCCCCTCGCTCATTTCTGGAAGATCCAGCGCGGTCTGCCCGGCCGCGACGAGCAGATCGAGAACTACCGGAAGACCATCCGCAACCTCGCCGCCGTCGGGGTGGACGTACTCGGCTACAACTTCCTCGCCACCTACGTCTGGCGCACGGACATGGCGGCGAAGGGCCGCGGTGGCGCCAAGGTCTCCGCCTTCGACCTGGCCGACGTCCACGCGGGCAACGCGCTCGCCGGCTACCGGCTGACCCCCGACCGGAGTCCGGACGAGCCGATCACCGCCGAGCGGATGTGGGAGAACCACCAGTACTTCCTGGACGCCGTACTCCCCGTGGCGGAGGAAGTCGGAGTGCGGCTCGCCCTCCATCCCGACGATCCGCCCACCCCGGAGCCGCTCGGGGGCATCGCCCGGATCTTCACCTCTCCGGATGCCATCGGACGGGCCCACGCGCAGGCCGGCGGCAGCCCCTCGTGGGGGCTGAACCTCTGCCTCGGCACCGTGTCGGAGATGGCCGGCGAGCAGAGCGTCAACGAGGTCATCGACCTGCTGGGACCGGCCATCTGCTACGTCCACTTCCGAGATGTCCGCGGCACCGTGCCGCGCTTCAGCGAATGCTTCCTCGGCGAGGGGAACTTCGACCCGGCACGAGTGATCCGCCGACTCGAATCGGCGGGCTTCGACGGGTTCCTGATCGACGATCATGTGCCCGCGATGATCGGCGACTTGGACACCTGGGGGGACACCTCCTCCGAGGCGTACTGCAGCCGGGGCCGGGCACACGCGATCGGATATCTGCAAGGCGTCCTGAACGGCCTGTCACTCGACGAGCCGATCGGCACACGCGCTGCTCCGGCGAACGGCCGAGTGTCGGCGTGACGGGGTGAGATGCCCCCGTCCGCGTGCGGGTGGGCCCGGCCGGGGTCGTGGATACGGCCCCTCGAATTCGCCGAACCAGGGGCCCGCATCGCGGTCCTGCGCCGGGGTCCTGCGCCTCATCTCCCTACGCCGCGTGCGGGACCGATCCCCGGCGGCCCGGCCGGCTCGCGGGCACCGCGCCGGGCCTCCCGCCTACCGGGCTTCTGCCGGATCCGGTCGCTCGGATCCCCTGAGGACGAGCCGCGTGGGAAGCACCCGGGTGACGAACTCCGAGGTGTCGCCGTTGAGCCGGCCGATCATCAACTCGGCGGCCGTACGCCCCATCAGCTCGATGTCCTGGCTCACCACCGACGCCGGAGGGCTGCCGAGCAGCGACGTCTCGAAGTCGTCGAAGCCGACCAGCGGCAGCCGCCGACCGGTCCGCTGGAACGCGAGCAACGCACCGATCGTCGCCCGGTTGTTGGCGGCGAAGACGGCGTCGGCCGAGCCGTCGTGCAGCAGGTCCCCGACCGCGCACTCCGCCTGCTCCCTGGTGTGCGCCGTCGTGACCGTCGGTGCGTCCGCCACCGGGATCCCCGCGTCGGCGAGCGCCGTGGCGTATCCGGCGTACCGTTCGCGCATCGTGTGGATGCCGGGCGAGTCACCGACGTACGCGATACGCCGTGCACCGGCGCGGCAGAGCGCCGAGGTCGCCTCGTGGGCCCCGCCCGCGTTGTCGGCGAGCACCGTGTCGGCGAACGGGTACGGCGTCGGCCGGTCGAGAAGGACCAGCGGAGGAATGGGTGACGCGACCTCGGACCAATCGCGCGCCGCGTGCTGCGGCGGTACGACGATCAAGCCGTCCACCCGCTGTTCCATGAGCCGGTCGACCAGACGGTCGTGGCGCGGCCCCTCCTCGTTGGAGCTCGCGATCGTGACGAGGTAGCCCGCGGCGTCCGCCACGCTCTCGACGGCGCTCGCGAGCGTGGAGTAGTAGGGGTTGGCGAGATCGCTGATGACCAGACCGATGGTCCTGCTTGTCCGGCCGGGCCGGATGCTCGCCGCCGAGAGGTTGCGGCGGTATCCCAGCTTCACGATGGCCGCGCCGATCCGAGCCGCGAGTTCGGGATCGATGTTCGTCGCGCCGTTGACGTGACGCGAGACCGTCTTCAGGCTGACGCGCGCTTCGCGGGCGACGTCGTTCATGGTGGGATTCCGCGGCACGGCTCTCTCTCCAGCCGACGACTGTGGGGCGGTCGATCGTACTCGGCGAAGCCTCGCGCCGGTCTTCCTCGGCCTGCCCGCGGGCAGGTACCTTCCGGGGCGGTCAGTGGGCCCGTCCGAGGACTCGCACCCCGCCCGCGGGCACCGATACCCCGTCCTCGTGCACCGATCCGTCCAGCAGGTCGGTCCCCCGGCCGGGAACGGTGGTGTCGGTGTCGCCGTGGTTGATGAGGAAGACGTAGTCGCGACCGGCCGTGCGACGGGTCACGGCCTCGATTCCGCTTCCGGCCGGAAGCGCCGTCGCCCCGGAGCGCTTCACGAGATGCCCCACCAGACGCGCACGCGCGTCGGCATCCAACTCCACACCCGTGTACCAGGCTTCCCCTTCTCCCCGGTCCACGCGAGTGATCGCCGGTGTGCCGGCGAAGTCACCGCTGTCGTACCAGCAGGCCGCTTCCGCGTCCGTGAGGTCGATCTCCTCGTGCCAGGTCGCGACCCGGACCGGCCCCGTGACCCCGTCGATGTCCACGAAGTCACCGTCCACCATCGGTGCGAACTCCTCCACGCGCACGCCCAGCAGTTCGCGGAACGCTCCGGGATAGCCGCCGAGCCGTACCCGGTCGAGCGGATCGACAATGCCCGAGAAGCAGGTGACGAGCACGGTCGCCCCGGCGTGCACGGCGGCGGTCAGTGCGGCCACGTCCTCGTCGTGGACCAGGTAGAGCAGGGGCACGATGATCAGCCGGTAGCCCGACAGGTCGGCCGACGGCGCGGTGATGTCCACGGTGACGCCCGCGTCCCGCAGCGCCTGGTACCACCCGAGGGCGGACTCCATGTACGACAGACCGTTGTGCGGGTGCGACTCGCGGTCGGCGGCCCACCACGACTCCTCGGAGAAGAGCAGCGCGCAGTCGGCCGCCACCCGGCTGCCGAGCACCTCGGCGCAGCGTGTCAACTCCGTGCCCAGCGCCTTCACTTCCCGGAACTTTCTGCTGGTGGGACCGGCGTGCGGGAGCATCGCGGAATGGAACCGCTCGGCGCCCGCGTGTGCGGCGCGCCATTGGAAGAAGCAGATTCCGTCGGATCCGCGGGCGAGGTGGGCGAGTACGTCTCGCCGCAGCTGCCCCGGTCGCTTTGCCGGGTTGACCGGCCGCCAGCTCGTGGCACCGGTGGCCGTCTCCATCAGCAGCCACGGCTTCCCCCGGGACAGTCCGCGGGCCCGGTCGGCGGAGAAGGACAGCTCGGTCCGGGCATCGGACGTCGGACGCAGGTAGTGATCGGCGGCGATGAGGTCCACATCACCGGTCCATGAGCTGTAGTTCATGTTCTTGCCGGCGTCGAAGAGCACCAGGTTCGTGGTGACCGGCACATCCGGCGTGACCCTGCGCAGGACGGCCGTCTCGGCACGCAACTGCGCTCGCAGCTGGTCGGAGCTGAACCGGTCGAAGTCCAGCACCTGCGTGGGGTTCGAGTCGGTGAACGTCAGGCGCGGTGGCTGGATCTGCTCCCATGCCGCATAGGTCTGGCTCCACGCGGCGGTCGTCCACGCGGCGTTCAGCTCGTCGAGCGAGTCCCCGTAGCGGTCCTTCAGCCAGCTCCGGAAGGCCACGGCGCTCGCTTCGCCGTAGCACCGGGAGTTGTGGCCGCCGAGTTCATTGGAGACGTGCCACAGTGCGAGCGCCGGGTGTCCGCCGTAGCGCTCCGCCAACTTCTCCACCAGCGCGAGCGAGTGCTCGCGGTAGATCCGTGACGACGGCGACCAGGCCTGGCGTCCGCCCTGCGCCATCGTCCGCCCCTCCCGGTCGACGGGCAGCACCTCCGGGAAGCGTGTGGTGAGCCACGGCGGAGGGGAAGCGGTGGCGGTGGCGAGATCGACAGCGATGTCGCCCGCGTGCAGGAGATCGAGCACATGGTCCAGCCAGCCGAAGTTCCATCGGTCGGGCTCCGGCTGCAACGTCGACCAGGCGAAGACGCCCACGGTCACCAGATTGACGCCGGCCTCGCGCATCAGCCGGACGTCCTCGGGCCACACACTCTCGTCCCACTGCTCCGGGTTGTAGTCGCCGCCGAACGCCACCGGTTCCCCGCCGAACCGGTCAACGACGTTGGCGGGCCATCTGATCCACTCTGCCGTCATGAGCTTCTTCTCCTCACCGCCCGACGAACGAGCGCCCACGCGAAGGACCCCGGCACGACGTCGAGCGATGGCCGGGCACAGCGAAGAAGCACCCGCTCCGAAGTGCGCCGGAGTGCGGAACGACCACAGACTAGCGGGCTGAGACAACGTTGTTTAGAGTGAAGTCGACACCATCGGAGCGCAGTTCGTCCGGCCCGTCCGTGGGTGGTCGTCAGCCGAAACCGCCCGTCGCAGCTGCTTGTGGATCGTCTCGGCGGCGGGGCCCGGCCGGGCGCGAGGCCCGGAAACACATCGAGGGAGTGGAACGTGGCGGAGTTCGATGGCAAGGTCGCCATCGTCACCGGTGGATTCAGTGGCATCGGGGGCGCGACAGCCCGGGTGCTCTCCGCACGCGGGGCGACGGTCGTGGCGGCCGGCATCCCGCCGGAAGGCGCGTTCGACGAGCTGCCTCCCGGTGTCGAACGCATCGAGGTCGACGTCACCGACGAGGCGGCCGTCGCTCGGCTCGTCTCGCGGGTCGCGGCGGCACACGGCGGACTCGACATCCTCGTCGCCGCGGCCGGGATCCAGCGCTACGGTGCCGCGGCGGAGACCGGCGCAGACGAGTGGAACGAAGTCCTCGCGGTCAACGTGACCGGCGCCTTCCACGCCGTCAAGCACGCGCTGCCCCATCTGCGCGCCCGTGGGGCGGGCTCGGTCGTGATCGTCTCCTCCGTGCAGGCCTTCGTCACCCAGACCGCCGTCGCCGCCTACACCACCAGCAAAGGGGCGCTCAACGCGCTCGCCCGGTCGATCGCCATCGACGAGGCGAAGAACGGGATCAGGGCCAATGCGGTCTGTCCCGCGTCGGTGGACACCCCGATGCTGCGCGCCTCCGCCCGTTCCTTCTCCGACGGCAGCGACCGGGGCACGCAGGAGCTGGTCGAGTCCTGGGGGCGGATGCATCCGCTCGGACGGGTGGCGCGACCGGACGAGGTCGCCGAGGCGATCGCCTTCCTGGCCGGGGACCGTGCCAGCTTCATCACCGGCGTCTCGCTGCCCGTCGACGGCGGGCTGCTGGCCAACGCGGCTGTGGTACTGCCTGGTTGAGGGCGGCGGATGCCGTATTCGACCGCAGGCGATGACGGCGGACATTCGATGACGGAGGACTTTTCATGACGGCCGAGGTCGCGATTCCGGGGACGGCCAGGGTGGGCGAGGGGCCGGTCTGGGATCCCGGGCTCCGGCGCCTGCACTGGGTGGACATTCCCGCCGGGCTGATCCACACCAGCGACCCGGCCACCGGCCTGACCACCAGCCTTCGGCTGCCGACGCAGGTCGGCGCCGCGGTGCCGCGGCGCGGCGGCGGAGGATTCGTGGCGGCGACGGCCGAGGGGTTCGCGAGCGTCGACGCCGACGGTTCGATGACGACCCGGCGGGCGTTCCTGCCCGCCGGTGAGCGCATGAACGACGCGAAGTGCGACCGGCAGGGGCGGTTCTGGGCCGGCAGCACGGCACTGGACTTCCGGCCGGGCAGCGGCGCTCTGCACGTCCTCCTGCCCGACTGGACGAGCCACGTGCTCCTCGAAGGACTCACCCTGCCCAACGGGCTCGGCTGGAGCCCCGACGGCCGCACCTTCTACCTCGCCGACTCGATCGCGGGCGAGATCTATGCCTTCGACACGACTGACGACGCCCCGTGGATCAGCCGTCGGCGCACACTGGTGCGGCTTCCCGCGCACACGGGCATGCCGGACGGACTCACCGTCGACTCGGCCGGGTGCCTGTGGGTCGCGCTGTGGGGTGGCGCACGCGTGGCACGGATCTCCCCCGACGGCGACCTGCTCGGCGGGATTCCGCTGCCTGTGCGCCAACCGTCGTCCTGCACGTTCGGCGGACCGCGCCTCGACGCCCTGTACGTCACCTCGGCCCGGGAGGGCCTGGAGCTCCCGGGCGACGATCCGGCAGGGTCCGTCTTCGTCGTGGACGAGATGGGCGGCGCCGTGGGCCTGCCGTCGGCCACGTTCGCCGGATGAGCAGATCGGCCGGGGCAGCACCGGGCCGGGCCGGCCGGGCCGCGGCATGGACCACGACCGCGCGGGCACAGCCCCACTTCGACGGCGGGCCATGGTGGCGGACCGGCCGACAACGCGGCCAGGTGCCGTAGCTGTCACCGTGCCCCCACCAGGGATCACGGGCCGGCCCGTGGCCCTCTCCGAGCCTGGCTCCGCTTGACCTTGACACAGTGACAAGGTCTTCACTGTGGCCAAGGAGGTGGTCCCGATGACCGTGCCGAAAGAGGACACGAACACGATGCGAGCTCTCCAGGCGCTGGAGAACCACAGCTCGTCGATCCGGCTGCGGGCAGCGCTCGCGGTGGGCACGACCCCGGACCCGGGGTTCATCGACAAGATCGTCGAGCGATGCGCGATCGAACCCGAGTTCCACGTGCGCGAAATGCTGACGTGGGCACTCACCCGCCACGCGGCATCGATGACGGTCCCGGTGCTTCTCGAAGAAGTCCGCTCGGAGCGTGCGCAGGCACGGAGCCAGGCGTTGCACACGCTGTCCAAGATCGGGGATCGGCGGGCATGGCCGGCGATCACACCGGCGCTGCTGTCCGACGCCGACGACGACGTGGCCTTGAGCGCCTGGCGGGCAGCGGTCGTGCTCGTGCCCGAGGGTGAGGAGCACGAGTTGGCCGTAGTGTTGGCGACACAGCTCGGGCGCGGCGGACGCGAGACGCAGCTGAGCCTCAGCCGGGCGCTGATCGCGCTCGGCGAGGCGATGTTGCCGACACTGGGCTCCGCGAGGGGGGATCTCGACCCTCGGGTGCGCGCGCACGCCCTCGCCACGGAACGGCTGTGGCACGACCCGGATGCCGGTTTCGAGTGCGCGATCGAGGAGGCGAAGCGCGTCGTAGCCCTCGGCGGGGCCGGCCAGGAGGGACGGTAGGCAGTGTTGATCGGCGATGTCGCACGGAGGTCCGGGGTCAGCGCCCGCATGCTCAGGCATTACGAATCGCTCGGCCTGGTGCGGTCGACGGGTCGTACCGGCTCCGGCTATCGCGAGTACTCCAACGAGGACATCCGGCGAATCTTCCACATCGAGAGCCTGCGGTCATTGGGGTTGTCGCTGCGCGACGTCGGGCGCGCGCTCGATGACCCCGGCTTCGCGCCCGCGGAGCTCGTCGACGACCTCATCCACCAGACGCGAGACCGCATCACAGCGGAGACGGAGCTGCTCACGCGGCTCCGTCGGATCGGTGCCGCGGAACCCGCCGGCTGGGAGGACGTCCTCCAGATCGTCGCGCTCCTCCAGGCGTTGGGGGCGCAGAGCGCGGGGGCGCGGCAACGCGCGGCCCTGTCCGCGGGCGGGCAAGTCAACGTGCCGGTGGAAGCACTGGTCGAGGCCGTGCTGAGCGAGTCGGACCCGAACGTCGCCGGAGCCCTTCGTTGGGCTCTGGCGCAATCGGGCGAGGACGGGCTGCCCCTGCTGGCGGAGGGCCTCGGCTCACCCGCGGCCGAGGTGCGGAAACGTGCCGTCCGGTCCATCGCCGAGATTCCGAGCGGTGAGGCGACCGCACTGCTGCACAACGCCCTCACCAACCCCGACGTCGTGGTCCGCGGGTACGCGGCTCTGGCGCTCGGGGCACGTGGCGTGGCCGACGCGGTCCCGACCCTCATCGACATGATCGTCGAGGAGAGGAACGACGCCGACGCAGCCGATGCGTTGAGCACGCTGGCGAGTGATCCCGCGCTGGAGGACCAGATCTCCACTGGGCTCGTCGACTGCCTCGACCGCGTACCCGTCGGATCGTCTGCCCGTCGACGGCTGACACAGGCGCTCGCGGACATCCCGGGGATCGCGACGTCACGTGCCCTCGCCGATCTTTCACATGACGAAGACCCTGCCGTTGCGCTGACTGCCACGTACATTCTCAAGCTGCGCAGCGCACGCTAGTACGGCAACAGGCACTGTGCCGCGTCGCGACGCCTGGCACGCACGCTCACCGCACCCGGAACGCACAGCGCTCCCGCGCAGGGTGCAGGCCGCACCCCCCGTCCCGCGGCCCCTCCGGCCGTCAGCCGAGCGGCATCGTGCAGAAGCGGGCGCCGACGCGGAAGTTGCGGGGCTCGGCGGGGTCGAGGTCCGTCGGGACGAAGGTCCCGGGAGCGAGGATCGACGCCAGATGGTGTTCCGCGTCGTCCTCGGGCCGGTACCCGATGGCCTCCGCCTCCGCCAGGGACCACCACCGGCGGGTGTTGCGGGAGATGCCCCAGAGGACGCGGAACGCGGCGGGCCCGGCCCGCAGACACGCCTCGACGAGCCGGGCCGCGTCACCCGGCGACAGCCAGGCCGCCAGGTCCTCGGGGGCGAGCGGGCGCGGCCGGAACGCCCCGATGCGCAGGCAGGTGACGTCGATGCCGAACCGGGAGTGGTACAGGCTGCCCAGCGCCTCGACTGCGGCCTTGCTGACCCCGTAGTAGGTGTCCGGGCGTGGCGGTGCGTCGGCGGGCAGGAGGCCGTCGGTCGCGTCGTCCCGCGTGTGGAAGCCCGCGGCGTGGATGCTCGACGCGAGGACCACGCGGGGCACGCTCTGCCTCCGTACGGCTTCGAGGACGTGCCGGGTGCCGTCGATGTTGATGTCGGCGATCCGCTCCCATGACGTCTCACCGGCGAGTCCGCCCAGGTGGAGCACCGCGTCGACGTTCCGGCAGGCCGCGTCGACGGCGTCCTGGTCGGTGAAGGACGCCTGTACGGTCTCCACGCTCTCGCCCGGTCCGGCGGGCTCGGTCTCCGCGATGTCCATGAGCCTCAGCGTCCGGCCCGCGCGGGCCAGGCGCGGACGCAGTTCGCGGGCGATGCGGCCCGCGGCGCCGGTGACCAGGATCCGCTGCCCGGTCACGGCGCCTCCCCGCACGGGTGGGCGACGGCGGGCAGTTCCGGGGGCGGAGCCGGGCGGTCGTAGGGGCGCGGGGTCGCGGACGCGGGCACGTAGGGAGGCTGGTTGTAGGTGTGCTGCCGGCGGAAGGCGAGTTCCACCGGTGGGGACCAGTGCCGCCAGCTGCCGGGGTCCGTGTCCACGGCCGCCGACCTCGGGCCGACGCCGTTGCCGTTCTCGGCCGCGACGGCGTACTCGTACACGGTCGCGTCCGCCGGGCAGGCCCGGCCCGGATCGTCGTGGGCGGGACGGACGCCGGGCGCGTGATCGACGTGACGGAACCCGAACCCGGCGAAGATCTCGTCGTAGGTGACCTCACCCTTGCGGCGCCGGTAGAGCCGGTACCCGCCCGCACCCAGCACCTCGCCCCAGGTGGCGGTGACGGTGCCGTGGCCGAGTCGGAGTCTGAGTCCGTCGGGCGGTTCGGGCGCTCTGCGGCTCGGGTGGAGGGGGTAGTCGGTGCCCGGCGCGGCCTGTCGCCGGCTGTTCCGGGCGATGACGCGGACGTGGCGCTTCTCGTCCTCGACGAGACCGGTCAGGTGGACGGGGCTGTGTTCCGCCTCCTCGGCCGTCGCCCAGGTGCGGCCGCCGTCGGAGCTGAGCTGAATGGCGTAGCGGTCCGCGGCGGCGGCCGTGGAGAAGTGCACGAGCGCGCCGTCACCGACGGTCTCGGTCCGTACGACCTGGGACGGAGGCGGCTCCGGCTGTCGGCTCGTCAGTTCCCAGTGGTGTCGGCCCCGGGGCAGGGCCACGGTGAGCGTGTCCGGTGCCGTGGCGAGGGGGCGTACCCGCTCGCCGTCGATGTGGAAGCGGGCCGCCGCGTCGAGACCGTGGGGAGTGTGCAGGGTCACCGAACTGTCCGACGGGGCGTGGTAGATGCCTCGCATCTCGGTGAGGTCCCGGTAGTGGAGGCTGATGCCGAGGTCGTCGTCCTCGGTCGTCAGCAGGAGGTCGGAGGTTCCCACGGCGCTTCCGTGGAAGAGGCTGAGGTGGCGCAGGCCGTCGTCGAAGAGTCTGATGGTGCCGGCCGTACCGGCGAAGCGCAGTCCCTGTTCGGCGAACTCCACCGTCCTCGGCTCGTAGTGCGTGGACGGCTCGTGCCGGAACACGAAGTCCAGACTGTGCGGGGTCCGGATCCGGGCGCCCCAGGGTGTCGAGTGCGCGGGGGCGATCTTCAGGTCGTCGCGGTGGCTCACGACGGCCAGCGTGTTGCCGTTCGCACCGTCGGCCCTTCCCTCAAGGCGCACGCCTCGGGAGGATCCCGTCGAGAACGTGCCGTCGAGTGCGCCGTCCGTACGTACGCCGCGGACCACATGGATGAACGGCATCCGCTCGGCGAGGTGCGGGAAGCTGTTGGCGTCGTGGCCGGTGGCCTCGGTCAGCGTGGACCAGGTCCACACCATGCGCTGGCCCGCGGCGAACGCGTCGTGGACGACGAGGTAGTCGTTGCCGACGAGCAGCACGCTGCGGCTCAGGTAGAGGCCGGCCACCGGGCCGTCCGGGTCGGGGACGATCTCCGCGTACTGTGCGCCGCCCAGGTCGTGGAGGGGCCGGTCCAGGGTGTTCTGGCCGATCGAACGGTAGGCGCCGTCCTTCCAGAGCGCGCAGGAGGTGGCGAAGGTGGCATCGGGGGCCCTGCGGTCCCCGGCGTCCTCGGGACCGTGGCCGCTGTAGGAGTGTCCGGCGGCGTAGTAGTAGAGGTGTCCGCTGCCGTTGTCGTCGGCGATCCCCCACCGGTAGTTGGGGCCGCGGTCCACCTGCTGGAGGAAGACCGCGACCTCGCCGGGCCCGTCGACGTCGGCGCGCAGCGTGATGCCGTACCCGGTGTACTTCGAGCTCCTCAGCCGCGGATTGGTGCCCCGGTCCCCTGCGGACCGCACCGTGACCCGCCACGGGTCAGGGGCTCCGGGCGGACTGTCGAGCCGGTGGGCCGCCTCGTCGCTCCCCCAGAGCAGATGTTCCGCGACGAGTGGGCGGTAGCGGCGCAGAGCCTCGCCGAGGAGCCGCATCTCGATGGGCGGGCGCCGGGGCCAGAAGGCGTGGGCGCCCTGCGCGGGGTGCAGGCGGCGCATTTCGCCGTCGGCGCCGGTCTCGACCGGGGCGGTCAGGGCGTTCACCAGCCAGCCGCCGAGGGCCGCCAGTTCCGGTGTGGCGAGGCGGTTGCGGCCGTCGGTCAGCTGACCGAGGAAGTTGCCCTGGGTGACCGGGCGGAGGAAGGCCCAGACGTAGGTGGCCAGGCTCTCGGTCCAGCGGCCGGCCCGGGATCCGTGGGCCGGCAGTGCCGGTCTGGTGTGGAGGACACCGGCCAGTTCGACGAACTTCTCGAACTGGTCGAGCCATTGCGGTGCTGCCTCGTGGTCGGGGAAGAGCCGGGCGAGGCAGGCGAGTGCGGCCTTGCCGTCGGCGAGGAAGTTCGGGTGGCCCGCGATCATGCGGCGCAGCGGGCCGATCTCCTCGCCCGCCGAGATGTGGGCGGTCAGCAGCAGCAACGCGTCGGCGCGCTCGCGGTCGGTCGCGTCGAGCCCGTCGGCGAGACGGTCGTAGCCGTCCAGCAGCCGGTCGTAGAGCGGGCGTTGACCGATGTTGAGGTAGCCGGGGTGTTCGTTGACTCCGTGGGCGATGAGGCTCGGGCCCTCCTGTCCCGTGAAGAGGGCGGCGATCAGGTCGTCGGGGGAGCCGAGTTCGCCTTCGGAGCACAGTCGGGCGGGTCGTCTGCCCGAGTAGGTCAGCCTCCAGTCCTTGACCCGGTCGAGGCTGAGCGTGCCCTGCCAGTGGTGCAGGTGGCGTACGTACGAGGACGGGTACCGGACGCCTTTCTGGGCGCTCAGCACCTCCCGGTCGCGTGCGTGGTCGTAGAAGGCGATCGCGGTCCGGCGGGTTCCGGAGCGCAGGGGCCAGGTCCAGCGCAGAACGCCGTCGTGACGGAAGCGGAGCTGGAGGTGTTCCGCGGAGGCCCAGGAGGCGTAGGCGCGGTCGTCCCATCGGTCGTGGTCGCGGATGAACACGCCCATCGCGTCGTCTCCGGTGGCGTCCCGGAAGGTGGCGTGCGGGCGGATGTTCCAGGCGTAGCTCGGGGCGTACGGGCCGACCGTGAAGGCGAAGTCGGTGTCCGGTCTCTCTCTGCCGCCGGGCCCGGAGAACGACGGGTCCTCGCCGCTGTCGCCGAGCACGATCGGCTCGTCGATGCCGAGCCAGTGGTAGAAGTGCGGTGATTCCCGGTCGGCGTGGTCGTCGGAGGACTGCGAGAACGGCCAGGTCGACGAGAAGCGGTGCGTGGGTGTCACGCCGTCCCAGCTGAGTTCCCATGCTGTCGTGGTGGAGTCGAGCGCCGTCATCTCCTCGGCCACGTCGACGAAGTCGCAGCCCTGAAGGCAGGTGACGGTTGCCGTGTAGGCCGCCTCACCGGTGAAGCGGTAGCGGAGTTCGTGGGTGGCGAAGAGCGGACCGGCTTCGAGGAGCCGTACGTCCAGGCGTTCGACGCGTTCGGTGCCGCAGCGCAGGGCGGACCGTCCCACCCAGCCTTTTCCGCGGTCGAGCTGGAGGACGGGGCCCGGTGCGGCGTCGGCGCCGAACCGGCCTGTGGAGGGCAGCCGGATCCGGAGCGCTCCGTTGTCGACGACGGTGGACGAGCCGTCCTCGGTGATCCGGACCGGTCGCGGAACGTGGGCCTTCGGCAGCGACGCGTCGGCGCACAGCGTGAATGCGCGCGTCGCGCCGGACGGCAGGTCGGCGAAGAAGCAGACGTCGGCGGACTCCAGTTCCCCGCCCGCCGCCGGGATCACCCGGGAGAGCTGGAAGGGCACCGCCCGCCCCGTCTCGTCGACCAGCCGGAGCTGTTCGGCGCGGATCGACGGGGCGGCCCAGCGCACCGGGTGGTGGAGCAGCGTCCTGGGCCAGGCGAAGTCCGGGTGGCGCAGCGGATCGGCGAGCCGGAACCGCACCCCGTCGGCGCCCGCGGGCCAGGAGGTGGCCGGGCCGGTCACGATCCGTCCTCGCCCTCGGCCCGGACGGCAGCCGCTCCGGTGACGCCCTGCGTGCCGAGCGCCGCGCCGCCCGCGACGCCTTCGACGAGATAGCGCTGGAGCAGCACGAACAGGATCAGGATGGGCGCGGCCACGATGAAGGTTCCGGCGGCGATCAACGGCCAGTTCTGTGTGTACTCGCCGAAGAACGAGTACAGCCCTCGGGTGACCGGCCACAGGTTCGGGTCGGACAGCATGATCAGCGGCAGGATGAGGTTGTTCCAGGCGTGCACGAACCCGAAGATGGCGAAGGCAGCCAGGGCCGGTTTCATCTGCGGAATGATCATCGTGAAGATGAACCGCACGTACCCGCAGCCGTCCAGTGCGGCGGCCTCGTCGATCTCGCGCGGGATCCCCTTGATGTAGCCGACGAAGAAGAAGAACCCCGCGCCCGACAGGCTGGTCAGGATCAGGTACCCGGCCGCGCTGTTGTAGAGGTGGAGCGACTGGGCCTCGATGAACAGCGGGATGAGGCCGCCGGGCAGGAAGCCGGAGAAGATGAAGAACGTGTACAGCGCGTTGGAGCGTTTGAAGTAGCCGCGGGAGATCGGGAACGCCAGGAAGACTCCGAGGATCAGCGTGACCACGTCGGGGATGACCGCGTAGATCAGGCTGTTGATCATCTGGCGCCCGAAGTGGCCCTGGCTCCAGGCCGTCGAGAAGCTGTCCGTGGTCCAGGGGCTCGGCAGCCCGGTCGGGTTCTGGAGGAATCCGGTGTACGTCTTGAATCCCTGGATCAGCATGTACACCAGCGGTACGGCGAACAGCACGGCGGCGATCGCGAAGCACAGCAGGTTCGCCCCGGCGGACTTGGCCGGCCTGAGGGACAGGGGGAACGTCCTCGTCCGCGGGCCGCTGTCGGGGGCGGTCCCATCGAGCACCGCGGGGTTGGCTTTCACAGCGAGACCTCCCGTCGGCGCAGGGTGAACAGCACGCCGGCACCGATCACCACGGTCAGGAGGAACTGGAGCATGGCGAGCATCGAGCCGTAGCCGAGCTGGCTGTCGCCGCCGAACGCGGACTGGAACATGTACAGGCCCAGGGTCTTGGTGCCGAAGTTGCCGCCGGTGAGGACCATGATCAGCGCGTATTCACCGAGGGTTCCCATCGCGGTCAGGAACACGGTCACCGTGGTGGCCGGGGCCAGCAGCGGCCACGTCACGTGCCGGAACACCCGCAGGCGTCCGGCGCCGTCCATGGCCGCCGCCTCGTAGACCGCCGGCGGGATGTTCCGCAGCCCGGCGATGTAGATGAGCATCGTGTAGCCGGAGAACATCCACACGTTGACCAGGATCACCAGGGGCAGGGCCAGCGACGTCGATCCGAGGAACGCCGTCGTGCCGCCGAGGACACCGTGCACCACCTTCTCCGCCGGGCCCGAGTACGGGTCGAGGATCAGGGAGAAGATCGCGCCGACCACCGCGACCGAGAAGATCTGCGGCATGAAGATGATCGCGCGGTAGACGGTGTACGACCGGCCGGGCCGGTTCAGGAGCAGGGCGAGTCCCAGGCCGACCGCGGTCTGCAGCACCGTCACGCCGACCACGTAGATCAGTGTCACCCTGATCGCGTCTCCGACCACGGACGACAGCGAGGTGAAGGCAGCCTGGTAGTTGCACAGGCCGCAGAAGTTGAGGGGCGTGCCCGGCAGACCGGAGTACCGGGTGAAGGAGTATCCGATGGTGGCGAGCGACGGGTAGAGCCCGAAGAGCAGCCAGCCGGCGCCGGGGATCGCGATGCTGGCCCAGGGGATGAACCGCCGTGTCCGCCGGGTTCCGAAGGGGCAGCGTGCCACGCTGGGCCTCCTTTCCGTGGGCACTAGTTGCCGACCGACTTGCGGTAGGCCGTTGCCGCGCGGGACAGGATGGTGTCGACGCCGTCGCCGCCGATCGGCGCCAGCTTGTACAGGTCGGGTCCGGCCGCGTCCAGGGGTGCCCCGGCCGGTACCCACGGGTTGGTGAGCTGCGGGTAGGCGTCGTCCATGTGGCTGTTGAGCCAGTCCATCCACGGCAGGCTGGTGTTCTTCAGCGCCGGCTGCGTGGAGATGGAACCGGTCGCTGCCAGCCACTTCGTGTAGTTCTCGGGCTCGGAGAACATCGCGAGCCACTCCATCGCCAGGTCCTTGTGCTTCGACCCGGTCGGTACCACCCAGCTCAGGTCGGGCTTGAACGCGACGCGGTTGGCCGCGGCGTCGTCAGTGCCCGGCATGACGAAGAACCCGAGGTCGAGCTTCGGGTTGGCCTGCTGGACGGCCGCTCCGTCCCAGGAACCGTCGAGCAGGAACGGGTAGTTGTCGGCCTGTGCTGCCCAGACGCCGGGCGCGGTCTGCTGGGACACGCCGGAGGCGCCGGGCTCGATGTACCGCATGACCTTCTGGTGCTGCTGGGAGATCTCCTTGTAGATCGGGTCGGCCCAGGACTGTGAGCCCTTCCAGAAGGCGGCGGCCCGGTCCTGGGACACCTTGACGGACTCCGAGGGCTGATGCCCCTTCATGATCATCTGGTTGGCGATGCCCTGCCACACGCCGCCGTGCATGCCGTCCTTCGCGGACACGAAGATCGGCGTCACCCCTGCCTTCTTGAGGGTTTCGCAGTCGTCCAGGAACTCCTGGAGCGTCGTGGGGACGGTCAAGTGGTACTTCTTGAGCAGGTCCTTCTTGTACCAGATCGCGCCCGCGCCGACGTACTCCGCGGCCATCACGCCGTAGACGCCGCCCTTGTACCCGACGGCGGCAGCCTGATCCGCCGCGTCGTAGCGCTTCATGAACGGCTGGTCCTTCAGGTCGGTCAGCTGTCCCGATGTGATGAGCGCGGCCGATCCGCCGGGCTTGAGGTCGGTGTAGTCGGGGGCGAATCCCTGCTGGGTCGGCGCGAACTGGGCCAGGACGTCCACCGACTTGGAGTGCAGCATGCTGTTCCACAGCTGCTGCCAGGCGCCGTTGGCGGTCGGGGCCGTCTGCAGTTTGACGGTGACGCCCGGATGCGCCTTCTCGAACTTGGCGTTGAGCTCCTTGGTGAACTCGACCGCGCCGGGGTTGGTCCACTCCGCGACGGTCAGCGTGACGTTCTGCTTCGTACTGCCGCCGCCGTTGTCGGAGGCGGGGGTGGTGCAGGCGCCGAGGGCCGTCGTGAGACAGACGGTCGCGGCGAGGATCGTGAAGGGTGTGCGGGTTCTCATGGGTCGGGCTCCTTCGGGCGGTCGGTCAGGGGCGCTGGAGCGTGCCGTCGGCTCGTCGCGGCGGCTTCCACGCGCGACCGGGGGCGGGGGTCCTGGGCGGGTACTTCAGGGCGAGGCGTTCGTCGAAGCCGATGCCGAGTCCGGGGCTGTCGCTCGGCCACAGGTGGCCGTCGTGGATCTCGGGGCAGCCGGGGAACACCTCCCGCGCGGCAGCCCCGAACAGGTGCTGCTCCTGGATCCCGAAGTTCGGGCAGGCCAGGTCCAGCGCCAGGTTGGCGGCATGGCCGACCGGCGAGACGTCACCGGGCCCGTGCCACGCGGTGCGCACGCCGAACAGTTCGCACGCGGCCGCGAGCCGCCAGGCCGGGGTGATGCCGCCGATGGCGGAGATGTGGACACGGATGAAGTCGCACAGCCGCTCCTGGACGACCGGCCGGTACTCGGCGGGGTTGGTGAACAGTTCACCGATGGCGATGGGTGTCACGGAGCGGCTGCGCAGGGTCCGGAGCCACTCGATGTCCTCGGGCGCCACCGGGTCCTCCAGATAGAACAGGTCGTACGGCTCCAGGTCCTTCGCGAGCCGTACGGCATCGGTGGGGTGGATCCGCTCGTGGACGTCGTGGATCAACTCGACCTGGTCGCCCAGCTCCTGGCGCAGATGCCCGAACAGCTCCCGGACGGTGCGCCGGTACGCCGCCGGATCCCAGGCGTTCGGGGTCAGGGGCGGGCGGGCGCCGATGGGGGCCGCGGCGGCAGGCGCCCCGTAGGTTCCGGCGCCGGGCACGGCGACCTGGCAGCGCACATGGCGGTACCCCTGGGACATCAGGTCGCGCACCTCGTCGGCGACCTCCTCGGCGTCCCGCCCCTGGGCGTGCGCGTACACGGGAACGGCGGTACGGCACCGGCCGCCGAGCAGCTGCCACACCGGGAGACCGGCCTGCTTCCCCTTGATGTCCCACAGCGCCATGTCCACCCCGGACAGTGCGTTGTTGAGCACCGGACCGGAGCGCCAGTAGCCGCTGACGTGCAGGGTCGACGCGATGTCGGTGATGTCCGCCGGGTCGCGCCCGATCAGCTGCGGCGCCAGGTACGTGTCGACCGCGGTGGCGACCGCCGCCGCCCGCTGGGTGAAGGTGGCGCAGCCGAGGCCGTACAGTCCGGGTTCGCTCGTGTCGACCCGGACGACGACGAGCGTCGTGCCGGCCGGTGCGGTGAGAACGGCCCGGACCGAAGTGATCCGGATGCCGGAGGGCTGCGCCCACGGCGGCTCGTCGGGCTTGTCGGGAGTGTCGCTCACGGGTGTGTGCTCCTGGTTCTGGGCCGGTGCTCGCCGTGCGGGCGGGCACCGGGCTGACGGGTACCGCTGGGGCATGTTCGGTACGGTTCGCCGGTCGGGACCACGGGTCGTGTTCGAACCCGCCGCCCCCGGCCGGGACTACGGGCCGTGTGCCGATCCGGTCCCCCGCCGGGGCTACCGGCCGTGCGCGATGCGGCCCCGGCCGGGTGCCCGACGGTGTGTGCGGGGCGGGCGGGAGCCCGGCGTCGGAACCGCCCGGCCGTCGGACTGCCGCCGGGTGTCCGACGGGCGGGCGCCGCGGACGGCCGGGGGCGCTCAGCGCCCGATGCCCCACCGGGTGTCGACGCGACCGCCGGTGAACTGCGCGCCGGTGCCCCAGAACGGGGCGAAGTTGTAGCAGCCCGATGTGGGGGGCTCCGACTGCGCCGTCCAGTAGGTGGCTCCGTGACCGGTCGTCCCGGCGTCCTGCACCTGGACGGCGAACGTGGCCCGGGTGACGCTCCCGGGACGCGCCGCTCTCACCTCGGCCGCCAGTTCCGGGAGTTGACTCCACGCGAGAGCGATCTCGTATCTGGTCAGCTTGTTGGCGTCATCCCTGGAGACGAGGACACGGCCCTCGCTGCCCTCGGCCGGCTGCGCGTCCATCGGGCCGAGCGGCGTCGGGAGCACCGCGTTGGTCGGGTAGAACGTCTGGTAGTTGGTGCCCGGCGCGAGTTGCCGGTGCAGTTCGGAACGGCCCCCGGTGGCCAGGGTGGCGACGTACAGGTGCGAGACCGACCGCAGGCACTTCTCGTAGTGCGGGTCACCGGCGAGCAAGTCCTCGGTCTTGTCAGCCGTGGCGTCGAAGGCCAGTTGGACGCTGTCCGCCTGGAACGGGAACTTGTAGGCGTCGGCGGTGAACGCCGGGTTCGACACCTGGACGTCGTCCTCGACCAGGGCCCTGACGTACAGGAATCCGTCGTCCCAGGCGGCCTGGAACGAGTAGGACCTGCTGTCTCCGGCCGCGGTCACGCTGGTCATCGTCACCGGGACGACGTCGTTCCACTGGCTCGCGCTCCCGCCGACAGTGATGTGCCGGAACGGCAGATAGGCGACCTGAACCGTCCGCGATCCGCTCTGCCGCGGGCCCGCCGCGTGATCCACGGTGACGTCGTATCCGATGGTGTACCGGTTGTTCTCGCTGACCACGGACTCCGTGACGGGGAAGGAGATCACGCGGGACTCCCCCGGCTCGATCCCGTTGACCGGGACCGTCCGCGGTGCGACCCGCCACCCCTGCGGCGGGGTGATCCTGAGCGAGGCGTCCAGCGCCTTCGGCGTGACGTTCTCCACCCGGACATCGATGGTGCCGGCCGAGTCCACCGGCTTCACGAAGGACAGGGGGCTGACGAGCAACGGCGTGGTGTAGTCGAAGCGCGCGCCCTGGGTGAGGGCCTTGCGGAGCGCCGCCGGTGAGAGGTCGCTGTCGAAGTAGACGGCCTCCCACGGTTTCAGTGTCAGCGTGACACGGGACGACCTGCCGTCGGTGAGCCGGCGCCCCAGGTAGTCGTAGGCGCGAATGCCTCGGGCGTCGTTCAGGGTGAGGGTGCCGGTGTAGCCGGCGCTCTGGTGCTCGTCGGTGCCGTCGTACAACTGGTCGGCGTAGACGGCGGCTCTGCCCTTGCCGTCCGCGCCGCGGAAGAGGAAGCCCCAGGTGGACTTGGCGTCCGGGTACAGCTCCTCCTGCAGTGCGGAGTCTTCGAGCAGGCTCGTCATCGTGGCGTAGGCGACCACCACGGGCCGCGGGGTCTTGGTGGTCGCGTCGTAGATGTTGAAGTCGTCGCCGGAGTAGCCCTTGTCGTAGGACAGGGAGAACCAGAAGATCCGGATGGGCGTGTCCTCTTCGGCACCGGCGAGCATGTGCAGCAGATACGTCGGCGCCAGTGTCCGGGCCACCCCGTAGGCGGCCTCCTCGGCCGGCAGGTCCGCGAAGTTGTAGCGGGTGGCGGTGCCCAGCTCGGTCTGCCACTGCCCGGCGCGCCCGTTCGTCCGCGACCAGAGTCTGTCCATCTTGATCTGCGTCTTGGTCATCGCGTACTGCGTCGCGTCGGGGTATCCGTAGGCGTGGTTGACCGAACCGTCGATGTAGCCCGTGTCCTTGGAGCCCTGGGCGTAGACGATGTCGCGGTTGTACGAGACCGAGCCGCCGCCGATCAGGTTCACGTCCGGGTACTCCGGCTTCACGCGTTCCCAGATCATCCGGCACATGTCCCGGTAGTCCTGCGCCTCGCCGGTCTTCCAGGTCCAGCCGTGGACCCACGGCTCGTTCCACAGCTCCCAGTTGGGGACCAGGTCCTGCAGTGGCGCGATCGCGTGGTAGACCATCTCGACGTGCGCGGTCATGTCCTTCGGCCGGTTCTGGTACAGCTTGAGCGGCTCGCCGTTGGGCCCGGGCTGGACGTTCCACGACATGTTGTAGTTGATGCCGCCGAGGGTGTCGATCCCGTGGTCGTGCCAGTCGGCTATCTCGGCCCGGGCGATGTCGATCTGGGGCTGCTGCCAGAACACCCCCGCCTTCGGGGACACGGTGTCGGGCTGGACGGAGGCAATGCCCCGGGTCCACTTCACGCCGATGCGCTGCGCGATCTGCTTGGTGATCGCCGGGGTGGACTCCGACCGGATGCCCATGCCGAACACGGACTGCGGACGCCGTCCGGCGACCGTGGGCCGGACCACGCCGAGTCCGACGGTGCGGGCGAGCAACTGCGCGCCGGCCGAGTCGGTGACGGTCGCGGTGACCAGGTAGTAGTCGGGGCCGAGCGGGCCGAGCGGGATCGTGACGGTGCTCGGGGTGCCCGCCGCCG
This sequence comes from Streptomyces sp. NPDC058051, assembly GCF_042885475.1. Taxonomy (NCBI): domain Bacteria; kingdom Bacillati; phylum Actinomycetota; class Actinomycetes; order Kitasatosporales; family Streptomycetaceae; genus Streptomyces; species Streptomyces sp. NPDC058051. Next base: position 435,831 of record NZ_JBHVRW010000001.1, on the reverse strand, counting down.
CCTCGAACGGCTCCGTTCCGTTTCCGGGTGACTGGCTCCGCGCCGAGACGGACCAGGCGATGGTTCCGCTCAGCTCGATGGGGCTGGACACCGTGACCAGCAGGTCGGGGGTGGCCGGGGCGTCGCCGTCGACCGGGTAGAGACCGGTCGGATCGGAGAAGGCGAGGGTGACCGCGGGCCCTGCGGCGGCATCCTGCGGGGCGGCCGGTCCGGCGGCCTGGGCACGCGGTGCCAGGAAGCCGGTGGCCGCTGCTCCGAGGACGGTCGCCGCCCCCAGACCCACGACGTTGCGGCGGGACATCTCGCCGGAAGCCGTCGATTCCGCGGTGGTACGAGGACGTCGATCTTGACTGTTCGACACGAGCGGACCTCTCCAGACGTCAGCGCGGGCAATCCGCGGATGGCACCGGCCTGAGTACGCACAGGCCGGAGGGGGGAACAGGGATCGAGTGCAGGCCGGGGCCCAGGGTCCGGACGGACGATCCGGCGGGCCGGCCACAGGCGTCCGACGCGTCCAGCCGGACCTCCACGGCACTGCCGTCGACGGCCAGGGCCACGTGCGCGGCGGCGGTGGAGTTGACGAGAGCGGTCTCGGTGAAGGCTTCGAGGCGCAGCGGGGCGATACGGTGTTCGGCGTAGTAGGTGATCACGGCTCGTTTCCCGGCGCTCGCAATCACCGTCTCGTAGAGCTGGTCGGGCCGTCCCGCGTGGATCTCGCCGCGGGTGAGGACATCGCGGTGGTCCCGCCAGAACCCGAGCCAGAAGGCCGTCATCGCGCGGTGCTCGGCGGACTGCCCGGCCAGGCGTACGGAGATCTGCGGGGTCGCGTACAGGGCCGAGTGGAGCTGCCTGGCCGCCGCCTCCGCCGTCGCCCCGGGATCCCACATGAGCATGTCCGAGTGCACGGATCCGGCCGTCGTGGCGGCGGCGATGTCGAGCGTCCGCACCCGGTTGGCGGTCGCGTCGGCGGGGCAGTCCCCGGCGCGCAGGAGGTTGCCGAAGCCGAGCATGCCCGGACCGGTGTAGGGCTGCCGGAGTTCGACGAGCAGGTCGTCGCCGCGCAGTTCGCGCAGCCTCTCGCGCAGCTCGGTCAGCAGCAGCCGCATCGCCACGCCGACGTCGGTCCCGGCCCGGCCGTCCTCCTCCTGGGCGTGGACCATCGCGAAGTCCAGGAAGTCGATCTTCAGCCCGTCCAGCCCGTGGCGGCGTACGAGATCGACGCAGGATTCCGTGACGAATCGTCGGACCTCCTCGTGGCGCGGATCGAGGACACGGCACGAAAGGCGCGGTACGGCATGAGGGGCGAACTCCTTCATCTCCTCGTACGCCAGGGTGCGTTCGCCGAGCAGCAGTGGGGCGATCCACGCCACGTAGCGCAGTCCGAGGCCCTGAACGGTCTTGACGTGCGCGGCGAAGTCGGGGAACTTCGCCGGGTCCGGCGTCCAGTCACCGCTGCCGGAGTAGCCGGGGCCCTGGGCTCGCCGCTGCCAGCCGTCGTCCAGCAGCAGGACCCCGCAACCCGCCTCGGCCGCGTGCACCGCCTCCGCCTCGACACGTGCCGCGTCCACGTCCCGGTGCAGCGAGTACCAGGTCGAATAGGCCGGGGTGCGGGCCGCGTCGGGCGTGGGCAGTTCGTTCCCGTCACGAAGCCGTCGTGTCAGGGCCCGCGTCGTGTCGGCGAAGGACTGTCCCGGGGCCTGCACGCGTACCCGGCAGCTCTCTCCCGGACGCAGGTCCATGGCCAGCCAGACCCCGAAGCGGGCCGTCTCCTCCGCGACGCCGAACCGGATCCTGGTCGTCTCCGTGACCCGGTCGGACGCGAACGCCAGCAGCGCCGAGCCGGCCGCGTCGTACAGGCAGCCCAGCGGTGCCGAGTCGACGAGGCCGACGCTGCGCCAGCCGCTCACCCAGTCCGCGACCAGGTGCCGGTCCCAGCCCGCTGCGGGATGCCAGTAGCCGACGGCGTCGCCGATCGGGACGTCCAGACGCAACAACACCGGCCCGGACGGACCGGTCCGAAGGTGGATCACCGCGCCGTCCTCGTCGTGCTCCACCTCGGGGCGCGGCCCTTCGGTCAGCAGGGCGACCTCAATGCCGTGCACGTGGAGCGTGTCGTGGTCGGCCCACAACCGCGCCAGATCCATGATGTCGGCCATCTCCGCTTCCCTCCTGGGTTCGGCTCCTCAAACACCACACAACAAGGTGAGACAACGTTGCCTCACGGCGGAACGCTCGCTCTTGGGACACCTTCATCGGCCTGAAGGTGTCGGCTCCGCATCGGTAGTTTTCCCGTGGACAGCCGGGGTGAGCGTCCCTGACCAGGCAGTTGACCGCAAGAAACTGGTGGCCGTCGACTCGTGCGACGCGAGCCGCATCAACACAGGGCCGTCGCCGTCGCCCTTCCTGGACCGGTTCTGAACCATAGCCAGTCGAGACAACGTTGCCTAGGGGTTGGGAGCGACTGTCGGCAGTCGGTTGCCCGAGCGGCTGACACCCACGACACTCGGGTGTTCCCTGCGCCTCACTGTGTCCAACTGGGCCTGGTGGCAAGGACGTCACACCTGGATGCGGCCGGCGCTTCCTGACGGACGTACGGCGGGAGGCGGGAGGCAAGGGTCGGTGGGGTTGGGGGTGGCGGTGGGCAGTGCACTCGGGGGTGTCCACCGTGTGCGCCTGGGGGTGTCCACCGTGTGCGCCCGGATGGCGTCCGCCGCCATCTGCCCGCCGCCATCCGTGGACGCCCGAAACGCATCGCCGGACACACCTCGTGGGCAACGCCGGTGCGCGACACGCATCGAGCCGCGTGGACAACACCCGCTGCACGGAACATCGTTGGGCGGCCCCGTGGAGCGGACCACACAGAGCAGGCCCCGTGGAACGGACAACACCGCTGCACGACGCGTAGCCGGACACGCCTCAGGACGGCATCCGTCGGGCGATCCACCGGAACCCCCGTTGCCGGGGCCTTGCCTCACAGCGCACCACCGCCTCAACGCGTCGGCAGTGCCGGTACCGTGGACCCTTGACCCGTGCGTCCGCCCACGAGTTCGCGTCCGACGGCCACGCCGGCGCCGCCATTGCCCTGCTCGCCGCCATCGTCAGGGAACTGGATCCCCTGGACGACCTCGAAGACGAAGACGCGCGCGAGGAGGCCCTGAAGGCGGCCCTCCAAGAGGTCGACGCCTTCGTCGAGGCGCTCCCGCACGACCTGGGCGGCTCCCACTTCTGGAAGAGAGCGACCGAGGGCCTCGCCGACCACTACGAGACGTGGTGACCGGCCCTTCAGCCCATCCCCCAACCAGTGCCGCAGCAGGCAACGTTCGCCCCTGAGTTCCCCGTCCCTTGCGCCGTTCTGTGAGCCGGTGGCCTCGTGCCCGTTTCCGGGAGCTGGGGGAGAGCTCGCACGGCTTCGGTCAAGAGTCCGATCCCTCATGTATCCCGTTCAGGAAAGACGCTGGATCGTGGGGCACATCCCGCCCTACGGTGGCGCCATGAGCGATCACTCGGAAGCGCCTGTCACGCCCGTCGAGGCATATGAACCTCCTTACTACGTCGCTGTCTTCACTACGGTGCGAACCCAGGACCAGAACGGCTACGGCGAAACCAACGCACGCATGGAAGACCTGGTGAAGGACGTCCCTGGGTTCCTGGGGATGGACCACGCGCAGACTCCGGGCGGGCTGGGCATCACCGTCGGGTACTTCCGCGACGCCAACGCCCTCACGGAGTGGCGGAGCAACGCCGAGCACCGCGCGGCGCAAAAGCGCGGGCAGGCCGAGTGGTACCAGAGCTACACGCTGCATGTGGCGAAAGTGGAGCGGAGCCACGGGTTCACGCGAGCGTAAGTAGTGGTGTGTTCCTGGACAGCTCCACCACACCGGAGGTCTTCGCCCTCATCGAGTCCCCCGTGTCCACCACGCTCGTGATCAATACACCTGTCGGACGGCGCCCGGTGCGGTGGGACGGTCTGCCGCCGCGGCGCCGGACGTGCGGCGCTCGACGAGGGTCGTGGGGATGACGACCGTCTTGGGCCGCGACTTGTCCCCCGCGATGCGCTTGAAGAGCAGTTCTGCGCCGATCCTGCCGATGGCTCGCACGTCGTAGGAGACGACGGTCAGCGGACGCGCCATCAGACCCGCGGCCTCGAAGTCGTCGAAGCCGACCACGTCAAGATCCTCCCCCAGCCGGTTCAACGCGCCGAGGGCGCCGAGGGTGATCCGGTTGTTGAGGGCGAAGAGCGCGGTGGGCGGCTGCGGCACCGCGAGCATCCGCTCGACCGCGGCCTCGGTGTCGCGCAGTGTGTGCAGGCCGTACCGGATCAGGTCGGGCCGATAGGCCAGCCCTGCCCCCTCCAGCGTGCTCTCGGCGGCCGACAGCCGCTCGGCCATGGGATGGATGCTCAGCCAGTCCGACAGCACGCCGATCCGCTCATGCCCTCGGGCCACCAGGTGCTCGATCGCGGCCCGCGCTCCCGCCGCGTTGTCGATGAGCACGGTGTCGGCGCGCAGGTTGGTGGGCGGTCGGTCGAGAAACACGGCCGGGGTGCCCATCTCTATCTCGGCCCGCAGGTAGACGTGGTCGGCGGTGCTGCCGGCTGGAACCACCAGCAAGCCGTCGACCCGGTGTTCGCACATCTGGAGCAGGAGCTTGCGCTCGCGGTCGGCGTCCTCCTCCGAACTGGCCGTGATCAGCAGCGTGTCGTGCTCCAGGGCGCACTGCGCCGCGGCGGCGGCGATGCCCGCGTAGAAGGGGTTGGCCAGATCCTCGATGAGCAGTCCGACCGTCGCCGACGTACTGCTCGAACGCAGGTCCCTGGCCTTGTTGTTGCGCCGGAACCCCAGCCGGGTCACTGCGGCCAGCACGCGCTCCGCCAGCTCCGGGTCGACGGTCGACACGCCGTTGACGACCCGCGAGACGGTTTTGAGGCTGACGCCCGCCTCGCGTGCGACGTCGACCATCGTCGGGCGTCGCGGCCTGGACGTGCTCGGACCCGGTGTACTCATGGACGGAACGCTCCTCCCGGCGACATGGCGCTGCAAGGTGCCCACGTTGTCTCATGGGGCAATCGCACAGCCGCCGAGGTCCCGCGGATCACCCTACGCCATCACGGGCCTCCGCTTCGATGGGCCTGATCCCGAGCGTGAAGTGGGCGGGGACCGCGGCCAGATGATGGCGCGGCTGGGCGGAAGGACCGCACGCACCGCTGCCGAGGCCGTGGTGTTCGAGGTCGATGTTGAGGTGGACGAGGCCGTCGGGTTCCAGGCCGACGGTGTGGGCGGTACTCCGCAGCACCTCCGTGGACCACGGTTTCACGGTCAGGTCGAACAGCGGACTGCCGGTGATCTCGATGCCCGCGGTGCCGTCCCCGCCAGGACGTGGAGAGGTTCCGCCCGCACCGTCCCCGCCAGGACCCTGAGAGATTTCCCCCGCACCGTCCCCGACCGGACGGGAGCGGGTGAGGCGGGCCCACCGCAGGTGTCTGCGGTTGCCGTTCTCCTGCGGGCGCACGTAAGGGGTCTGCAGGGCGTCGACGGTGCTCTCGTACCGTCCGACCCGCACCGCGGTGTCGCTGTCCCGGTATGCCTCACCGGGGCCGAGACCGAACCAGGTGACCCGGTCGAACTCTCCCGGCACGGTCATCGCCACGCCGAGCCGCGGCAGCGGAACGGGCCACGGCCGCGTGGGTGCGGTGTCGACGGTCAGCACGAGCCCGTTCCCGTCGCCGGTACTCCAGTGGTAGTCGGCGAGCAGGGCGAGGTCCGAACCCGCCGGGGAGATCCTGGTCCGTACGGTGATCCCGTCGTCGTCGGTCTCGACGTCCAGGACCTTGTGCCGGAGGCGGTCAAGTCCGGCCTGCTGCCATGCCGCACCCAGCGATGAGAACCGGTCGTTGTCGATCGGCGCCCGCCACACATCGACCCGGGGCCCGGCTACGGGCAGTTCACCGAGGCGGACCAGGGCTCCGGTGGCCGCGTCGAACCGGCCGGCGCCCAGCGTGATCGTGTCACCGTCGCGGTGCGGTCCCGCGCCCCGGCCGCCGCTTCCGCGTACCGGCGGAGTGTCCGGCGGGACCGTCCGCGACACCTTGTCGGCGCCCACATCGATCTGGGTCCATGCGACGGTGTGGCCCGCGTCGGCCCAGGGTTCGTTCGCGGCGAGTTCGGCGCTCACGGTCAGCCAGTGCTCTCCTCGCCCGGCCGTGCCGACGGCCTTGGTCAGGGAGTCGGGCCAGTCGACACGGTCCCGTGCCCCGGGCCCGACCACCGGCATCTCCCAGTCGCCCCCGGCCAGGGGAACCCCCTCCGCCTCCAGGCGCCAGGTCCACCTGAGATACCCGGTGTCGCGCGTGTGGTGGAGGTTGCGGACCACGATGCCCCGGTCCGGCGCGGCCTCGATCCTGACCGGTTCGATGACCTTCGCGTACTCCAGCAGTCCGGGCGAGGGGGTGCGGTCCGGGAACAGCAGCCCGTCGATGACGAAGTTGCCGTCGTGGACCGGCTCCCCGAAGTCCCCGCCGTAGGCGTGGTACAGGTTTCCGTCGGCGTCCCGCCGTGCGATGCCGTGGTCGATCCACTCCCAGACGAAGCCTCCGGCCAGTCGCGGATGCTCCTCGAACAGCTCCTGGTACTCGCGCAGCCCTCCGGGCCCGTTGCCCATGGCGTGCCCGTACTCGCACAGCAGCAACGGCATGGCGCGCCGCCGCGCGTCGTTCGCGGGGTCTCCGGTCAGTGGTTCCTGCCCGCAGGCGATCGTCGCCACCGTGGAGTGGTCCGGGTACATCACCGAATAGAGGTCGGTGCACACGCAGTTGTCCCAGTCGCCCTCGTAGTGGACGAGGCGGTCCGGATCCCGGTCGCGAATCCACGCCGCCATGGCCTCCAGGTTCGCCCCGGTGCCGGACTCGTTGCCCAGCGACCAGATCACGACGCTGGGATGGTTCTTGTCCCGCTCCACCATCCTCTCGGCCCGGTCCAGCAGCGCCGCCCGCCAGGCCGGGTCGGCACCGGGGTTGCCCCGCCAGGCGGTCTTCGAGAAGCCGTGCGTCTCCAGGTCGCATTCGTCGATCACCCAGAGCCCGTACGCGTCGCACAGGTCGAGGAAAGCCGTGTCCGGCGGGTAGTGGCTCGTTCTCACGGCGTTGACGTGGTGCCGTTTCATCAGCAGCACGTCATCGAGCATCGTGTCGTGCGACAGTGTCCGTCCGGTGACGGGGTGCCATTCGTGCCGGTTGACACCGCGGAACAGCAGGGGCTTGCCGTTGGCGGTCAGCACGCCGTCCTCGACCGCGACCCGTCGGAAGCCGATCCGGACCGGCACCCGTTCCGTCGCTGTCGTCAACTCGCCGTCGTAGAGGCGTGGTTGTTCGTCGCTCCACGGGGATACCCCGGCCACGGCGTGCGGTCCGGCCGGGTCGGCGTCGACGAGCCCGAGCTCCGGGACGGTGAGCCGGGCCTCGCCCCGGACATCGACACGCAGCGTGCCCAGCCCCGTTCGGTGGTCGTAGTCGGCGTGGACGAAGAAGTCCGCGATGCCCCCGGCGGGTCGGGCCGACAGCCGCACCGAGCGGAAGATTCCCGACAGCCACCACATGTCCTGGTCTTCCAGGTAGGTTCCGGCGGACCACTGGTGCACCCGGACCGCCAGCACGTTGCGTCCGGGGCGCAGCACGTCCGTGACGTCGAACTCGGTCGGCAGCCGGCTGCCCTTGCCGTCGCCCAGCCGCACCCCGTTCAGCCAGACCGCGAAGCACGAGTCCACGCCTTCGAACCTGAGGACCGCCGCTCCCCCGTCGGCGAAGCCCTCTTCGGCCTCGAACTCCCGGCGGTACTCCCCCGTCGGGTTGTCGTCGGGCACCCGGGGCGGGTCGACCGGGATCGGGTACGTGATGTTCGTGTAGGCAGGGGTGCCGAACCGGGTGGGCCCCGGCAGTCCGTCCATCTGCCAGCACGAGGGCACCGCGATGCGGGGCCAGTTGTCCGCGTCGAACGCGGGGTCCTCGAATCCCGGCGTCAGGTCGTGAAGGCCGGCGGCGAGCCGGAAGCTCCACGAGCCGTCCAGTTCGATCACCGGTGCGTCGGAGCGGAAGGACGCGTGGGGCCGTGCCCGGCCTGTACCGGGTGACACGTCCTCGACGTACGTGTTCGCCGCACGGCAGCGCTGCGCGTGGTCCATCGGTTCGGCCGTCCTTTCCCTGTGCTCGGATCAGTGCGCCCTGGGGCGGCGCCCGCTGTGTCGGGATCAGTGCGTCCTGGGGCGGCACTCGCTGTGTCGGGATCAGTGCGCTCTGGGGGGCGGCGCCGTTGATGCGCGGACCTTCAGGGTGCTGGGCATGACGTTGTCGCGCTGGGCCGGAGGCCTTCCGTCCAGGAGGTCGAGCAGGATCTGCGCGGCCCGTCGGCCCACGTCGACGCTGTGCGGACTGACGCTGGTCAACGGCGGATCGACGAGTTCTGCGGCGGCCGTGTCGTCGAAACCCGCGACCGAGACGTCGGCGGGCACGGCTCGTCCGTGCTCCCGCAGCCAGCGCATCGCGCCGAACGCCATGCCGTCGTTGAAGGCGAAGACGGCGGTGGGCGGCTCGGCCCGCGCCATCAGCCGTCCGGTCGCGGCGTAGCCGGACTCCCTGGTGAAGTCGCCGTGTTCCACCAGGTCGTCCGGGATCGTACGGTGCGCATCGGCGAGGGCGCGACGCACGCCACGCAGCCGGGCGGCCATGGCGAGCCGGTTCTCCACCGGGCCGCCCACGATGCCGATCCGGCGGTGCCCCAGGGCGAGCAGGTGCTGGGTGACCGCGTAGGCGCCGCCCTCGTCGTCGGGGTGGACCCGGTAGAGGTCTTCGTCGGTGTAGCCGATGACGACGGTGGGATAGCCGGCCGACCGCAGTGCGGGAAGCGCCTCCCCGCCGACCCCGGCCTCGACGAGCAGCCCGTCGACCTGTCGGCGCCGGGTGAAGCGCCGGTGGGCCGACGCCGCGTCGTCGGGTGCCTCGCGGGTGGAGAGCAGCAGGCCGTAGCCGCGGCCTGCAAGCTCCTGGTCCGCGCCCCCGACCAGGCGGATCAGGTGGTCGTTCGAGAATGCGAAGCCGGGGGCGTGCGGAAGGACGACGCCGACGACCTCCGTGCGGCCGCTCGCGAGGGCGCGAGCGCCCGCGCTGGGGCGGTAGTCGAGCGCGCGCATGGCGGAGAGCACCTTGTCCCGGATGCCGTCGGTGACCGTCGGGTCGCCGTTCACCACCCGGGAGACCGTCTGGTGCGAGACACCCGCCTTGGCTGCGACGGTGCGCAGAGTCGCCCGATCGGACACGCAGAGACCCCTGTTCCATGACCGCTCACTTGAGGACATCGGATCATACGGCTCAGGATCGCCCCGTGGAAGCTGATCGGAAGCTGATGCAGATGGATTGACGCGGTACTTGAGCGACTCTATCTTCAACGACGTCAAGTGAGCGGTCACTTGACGTCGCACCAGACCGGATGCAGCTCGCCGAGCAAAGGATCCTGACCATGAGCGACAGGACGCCGGAACGCAACCTCCCCTCACCCGGCAAGAGCGCGGTGACCCGCCGCCAGGCGCTGGCCTACGGCAGGAACGCCGCGATCGCCGCGGGACTGGCCGGTGTGTTCTCCTTCGACAACGCCGCCACCGCGGCAGCCACGACCGACGCCGCGTCAGGGAGTCTCCCTGCGCGGGCGCCGGGCGCCATCCCGTACGCCGGCACGTCCGACGTCGTCACCTCCTGGACCGGGAACACGTTCTCCGGGGCCACCGAGTGGGTGCAGGACTTCGTCTTCGACATCGCCGTCGCCGCCGACGGCACGGTCTACACCGTCAGCTTCTGGGACGAGGCCGGCAACTACGCCGGTATCTACAAGGACGGCCACCTCGTCGGGAACTGCCGAGGGGCCAACGGGGACGCGGTCGCGGTCAACGGGGCCTACGCCTACCTCGCCGTCGGCAACGGCCTGACGCGCTTCGCCCTGAACGGCACCGGCACGTCTTTGACGTTCAATGTGGGCAGCCCGCCGGCCGCGGCGACCGCCTCGGCCACACAGGTGGTGGCCACCGACCGGGTGTCCAACCTGGTGAAGGTCTTCGACGCGGCCACCGGATCGCTGCTGCGGAGCTGGAGCGTCAGCAAGCCGGGTGCGGTCGCGATCGACGCCGACGGCGGCATCTGGGTCGTCGAGAACATCACACGGGACACGAACGACGGGCACTTCTGGCACGTCGATGCCGCGCATCCGGCACGGATCCTGCACTTCTCCAACACCGGGGCCGCGTTACCGGGCACCATCAGCGGGCCTGCGAGCGACTGGATCCCGACCTCGCTGGCGATCGACGTCCACGGGGATCTGCTGGTCGGCGACAACGGCCCGCTCCGCCAGGTGCACACGTACGGCAATCTGTCCGGGACGCCGGTGTTGGCGCGGAGCCTGGGACTCGCGGGCGGCATCGGGGCGGGGACGCCGGGCCGGAACCTCGCCGACAAGTTCTTCGGCATCACCGGGGTCGGCGGCGACGCGGCGGGCAACGTCTACGTCGCCCTGTGCGAATTCGGTTCGTGGATCCGCAAGTTCGACTCGGCGGGCAACCTGGTCTGGCAGCTCCAAGGGAGCGCCTTCGTGGACGCCGCCGACTTCGACCCGGACTCCGACGGGCTGGACGTCTACACCAAGCAGTGCCATTACCGCATCGACGTCACCAAACCACCGGGGCGCGATGTCGCCTGGCGCGGCTACTCCCTCGATTCCGTCAAGTACCCCCAGGACCCACGCCTGTTCCTGACCGGGCACCAGCACCACGCCGCGTCTCCGACGCTGCTGCGCAAGAACGGCTCCCTGTACATGTACGTCACTGGCATGTACTGCTCGCACCTGCTCATCTACCGTTTCGAGGGCGAGATCGCCAGGCCGTCCGGAGCGTTCTTCAAACAGCACTGGACGGGCGACGACCCCACGTGGCCCCCGTACCAGCCGGCGCAGGGCCAGTGGATCTGGCGCGACGTGAGCGGGAACGGCGCGTTCGAGGCCGGCGAATACCTCCAGCCCGGCACCGGTCTCAACTCCCCGGGGAACTGCTGGGTCTGGTTCGTCGACACCAACGGCGACGTCTGGGAGGGCGGGGACCGCGACCTGCGCCGGTATCCCCTGCAGGGCTTCGACGCCAAGGGCAACCCGATCTACGACTACGCCAGCATGGTCACGATCCCCCTGCCCGCCCCGTTCACGACCGTCCGCCGCCTGCACTACGACGTGGACAGCGACGTCATGTACATGGCCGGGTACACGCCCACCGCACCGTTCGAGAACGCGTACTGGAAAGAGTGCGGCAAGGTCCTGGCACGCTACGACCGTTGGAGCACCGGCAACCGTACGGCGACCTGGACCATGCTCCTCCCCTGGGACACCACCGCGACGCCGGGCGTGACGACGGTGAGCCTCGCGTGGGCAGGCGACTACATCTTCACGGTCGGCGTCCAGACCCGCGGCCAGGTCTGGGTCTGGAGGGCCAGTGACGGAAGCGCCGTCGGCAGCTGGCTCCCCGGCAGCAATGTCGGTGGAGTCACGCGGACCGGGTGGGTCGACATCCCCTACGGCATCTCAGCAGTCCAGCGCTCCACCGGGGAGTACCTGGTCAACGTCGAGGACGATCTCTTCAACAAGGTGCTGCTCTACCGCTGGGTTCCCTGAGGGTCGTCCCGCCGGAGTCGTCGACGGCCGCAGCACCTGGGCAGACGACCTGTCGAAGTCACCGGCCACGCTCGGTACCCTGCCCGGTCCGGCCGGCCGGTGGGGATGTGTCGTCCTTCTGCTCCCTGCCGCCCGTCCCCCCTCGACACCAGGCCGAGCAGAACATCGGGCCGCAGATCCCACGCCGGCCCGCCTTCGCCGCGGCGGACTGCGGGTCGGCGGCGGTGGAGAGCCAAGGGCGACGGGGAGATGCTTCAGCCGGATCCCGCCGCACGGCTGTCCGCACTGCTTCTACGCGCTGCCGAGCACCCCGAAGACACGAGCCACCCACTGATCCATCCGGATCCCGAAGTCCGATCCCGAGGTGATGTCCGAGGCCGGGAGGCAGCCGACGTCGTCGAGGTCGGCAGCAAAATCCACGTCGGCCCAACCACCACGGAACAGCACGACAGACAGCTCGGCTTCCGCCGGGTCGGAGATGACCACACCGACCGAGTCGGGGTCGTGAACCCGAGCCCTGTCGGTTTCGAGCGGCTGCGGCCACGAAGCCTCCGCGTCCCGCCACGTCAGCTGTCCCACTTCGAGACCAGCCGATCTCCAGCTCACGGCCCGTCCCAGCAGAACGGCAGCAGCCTCGTCGAGGTCGAGCGCTCTGTCCATGACGGGATCATCCCTCATGGACGGAGCCCGGCCGAGCCGGGGCACACGTGCGCCGGACGGCCACGACGCCGCCGCCGGGGCCCCGGCCCACGCAGAACGCCGTGATCACCGCCCGCACCAGGTCGAGGGAGCGCGGACGCCGGTCCGGGGCACAGCCCCAGGCCCTCTCGCCGGTGTGACGACCGGATCCGGTGGCGGTTCCATCCGGCGAGGCCGGTAGGGGGTCACGGCGATCACCCCATCGGCCCGCATCACATCGGACTGATCCGGATTTCTACTGATATAGCCTCAGGTGCTGCAGTGATCTCATCCACGGGTGGGACGAAGAGTTCCGCTCACTGACTCTGCGGGGTGCCTCGCGCATGTCGGACGTCGTGTACATCGGCCTCACCGTCGCGGTGTTCGCCCTCATCGGTCTGGTGGCCAGGGGGGTCGAGCGCTTGTGAGCGCGGACAACATCGTCGGCCTGAGCGTCGCCTGCGTCCTGGTGGTCTACCTGGTCGTCTGCCTGATCTTCCCCGAACGCTTCTAGGGACGGGCCCGGATGAACGAAACCCTTGCGGGCTGGCTCCAGGTCATCGCCCTGGTGGTGGCGCTGGCACTCTCGTACCGCCCGTTGGGTGGATATCTCGCACGCGTCCTGACGAGCAGTCATCACTGGCGGGCGGAACGTCTGGTCTACCGGTGGGGCGGAGTGAGCGGCGACGCCGACCAGAGCTGGCCGGCCTACCTGCGCGGGGTCCTGGCCTTCTCCGCCGTATCGGTGCTGTTCCTCTACGGGTTCCTGCGTCTGCAGAACCACTTCCTGCTCTCCCTGGGCATGAAGCCGGTGGCCGCTGACCTGTCGTTCAACACCGCCGCGTCCTTCGTCACGAACACCGACTGGCAGGCGTATGCGGGCGAGTCGACGATGGGACATCTGGTCCAGATGGCGGGCCTCGCGGTGCAGAACTTCACCTCCGCGGCCATGGGAATCGCCGTCGTCGCCGCACTCATCCGCGGCTTCACCAGGAAGAAGACCGATCGGGTGGGCAATTTCTGGGTGGACCTGACCCGGATCGTGCTGCGTGTCCTGCTGCCCATCGCGTTCGTCTTCGCGATCGTCCTGGTGGCCACGGGCGTCATCCAGAACCTCCACGGCGCCCAGACCGTCACCACCATCGCCGGAGACCACCAGAGCCTGACCGGCGGTCCCGTCGCCTCGCAGGAAGCCATCAAACAACTGGGCACCAACGGCGGCGGCTTCTACAACGCGAACTCGGCGCACCCCTTCGAGAACCCCAGCGCCCTCACCAACCTGATCGAGATCTATCTGATGCTGGTGGTCTCCTTCTCGCTGCCGCGGACCTTCGGCGAGATGGTCGGCGACCACCGGCAGGGCTACGCGGTCCTCGCCGTCATGGCGGTCATCTGGACCGCTTCGGTCGCCGTCGTGACCGCCAACGAGCTGCACGACGTGAGCAGTACCGCCGGTCAGGCGGCCGGCGGAATGACGGAGGGCAAGGAGACCCGGTTCGGGATCTGGGCCTCCGTCCTGTTCGCCGTGTCCACCACGCTCACGTCGTGCGGAGCGGCCGGCTCGTCCCACGACTCGTACACACCGGGCGGGGGCGGGATGACGATCTTCAACATGATGCTGGGCGAGATCGCGCCGGGGGGTGCGGGCTCCGGTCTCTACGGGATTCTCGTCCTGGCGGTCGTCGCGGTCTTCGTCGCCGGGCTGATGGTCGGCCGTACACCCGAGTACCTGGGCAAGAAGCTCCGCGGCCGGGAGATGAAGTTCGCCTCCCTCTACATCCTGACCACGCCCGCCCTCGTGCTCGCGGGTGCGGGATTGGCCATGTCGTTCCCCGGCGAACGCGCGGCCATGCTCAACACCGGGGCACACGGCTTCTCCGAGGTCCTGTACGCCTTCACGTCCGCGGCGAACAACAACGGCTCGGCGTTCGCGGGTCTGAGCGCGAACACCGTCTGGTACAACACGACGCTCGGCGTGGTCATGCTCTTCGGCCGGTTCCTGCCCATGGTGTTCGTCCTCGCCCTTGCCGGATCGCTCGCCCGTCAGCAACCCGTGCCGGTGAACGCGGGCACACTCCCCACCCATCGTCCGCAGTTCGTCGCCCTGCTCACCGGAGTGGTCCTCATCGTCGTGGGGCTGACGTACTTCCCGGCCCTCGCACTGGGCCCCCTCGCAGAGGGGCTGCACTGATGTCGACCACCTCCGCCTCCGGCCCCGTCCCGCCGGGGACCGGGCCCCGTCAGGACCGGATCCCCGGCGGGCTGATGGATCCGGGACAGTTGTTGCGATCCTTTCCCGACGCCCTGCGCAAGCTGGATCCGCGCTCGATGTTCCGCAATCCGGTCATGTTCGTGGTGGGCGTCGGGGCGCTCCTGACCACGCTGTCGGCGGTCGGATCCCCCAGCGTCTTCGCCTGGGTGATCACCGCGTGGCTCTGGCTGACGGCCGTGTTCGCGAACCTGGCCGAAGCGGTCGCGGAGGGGCGGGGCAAGGCACAGGCGGCGACGTTGCGCCGTACCAAGACCACGGTGACGGCCCGGCGTCTCACCGGCTGGCGGCCCGGCGCGACCGACACCGCGGAGGAGGAGGTTCCGGGCGCCGACCTGCGACTGGGCGACCACGTGGTCGTCGAAGCCGGACAGACGATCCCGGGCGACGGCGATGTCGTGGAGGGGGTCGCGAGCGTCGACGAGTCGGCCATCACGGGAGAGTCGGCACCGGTGATCCGCGAGTCGGGCGGCGACCGGTCGGCGGTCACGGGCGGCACGAAGGTGCTCTCGGACCGGATCGTGGTGCGGATCACCTCCAAGCCCGGTGAGACCTTCCTCGACCGGATGATCGCCCTCGTCGAGGGGGCGGCCCGTCAGAAGACGCCGAACGAGATCGCGCTCGACATCCTCCTGGCATCCCTCACGATCGTCTTCCTGATCGCCGTGGTGACCTTGCAGCCCTTCGCCGTCTTCGCGGGGGCCGAGCAGAGCATCGTGGTCCTCGTCGCCCTCGTCGTGGCACTGATCCCGACGACCATCGGCGCGCTGCTCTCGGCGATCGGCATCGCCGGCATGGACCGCCTCGTCCAACGCAATGTGCTGGCGATGTCCGGGCGTGCCGTGGAGGCCGCGGGCGACGTCAACACCCTCCTCCTCGACAAGACCGGGACCATCACCCTGGGCAACCGTCAGGCCGCCGAGTTCCTGCCGGCGCGCGGGGTGAGCGTCGATGAACTCGTCGACGCCGCTCAACTGTCCTCCCTCGCCGACGAGACACCCGAGGGCCGTTCGATCGTCGTTCTCGCCAAGCAGCGGTACGCCCTGCGCGCACGGGGCGAGGGCGAACTGGACCGGGCCGTGTTCGTCCCCTTCACCGCTCAGAGCCGGATGAGCGGGGTCGACCTCGATGATCCGGGGGAAAGCCGGTCGCTGCGCAAGGGCGCGGCGACCGCGGTGATGCGCTGGGTGCGGGACCACGGCGGCCACCCCACCGACGATGTCGGACAGATCGTCGACGGCATCTCGGCGAGCGGCGGAACCCCGCTGGTCGTCGGCGTCGTCTCCCGGACCGAGGGGACACAGACCGCGCGCGTCCTGGGTGTCATCCACCTCAAGGACGTCGTCAAGGCGGGCATGCGGGAACGCTTCGACGAACTCCGCCGCATGGGCATCAGAACCATCATGATCACCGGGGACAACGCGCTCACGGCACGCGCCATCGCGCAGGAAGCCGGTGTGGACGACTTCCTCGCGGAGGCGACGCCCGAGGACAAGATGGCCCTGATCCGGCGCGAACAGGAGGGCGGGAAGCTCGTCGCCATGACCGGCGACGGCACGAACGACGCCCCCGCCCTCGCCCAGGCGGACGTGGGCGTGGCGATGAACACCGGCACATCGGCCGCCAAGGAGGCCGGGAACATGGTCGACCTCGACTCCAACCCGACGAAACTCATCGAGATCGTCGGAATCGGCAAGCAACTCCTCATCACCAGGGGCGCGTTGACGACCTTCTCGATCGCCAACGATGTCGCGAAGTACTTCGCGATCATCCCCGCGATGTTCGCGAGCGTCCATCCGGGGCTCGACCTGCTCAACATCATGCGCCTGCACAGCCCCACCTCGGCGATCACCTCGGCGATCGTCTTCAACGCGCTGATCATCATCGCGTTGATCCCCCTGGCGCTGCGTGGCGTGCGCTACCGGCCGTCCTCCGCCTCCCAGTTGCTCGGCCGCAATATCCGGATGTACGGGCTCGGTGGTCTGGTCCTGCCGTTCGTCGGCATCAAGCTGCTCGACCTCGTCATCCAGTACATCCCCGGACTGCGCTGACCACGGTCCGACGAGAGGAGAAGGCGATCCCATGGCGCCCGTCACCCTTCCAGCCGTGCTCCGCCACCATCTGGCCGCCCTGCGCATGCTGCTCGTGTTCACCGTCGCCACGGGCCTCGCGTACCCCCTGCTCGTCACCGGCATCGCCCAGGCCGGCCTCACCCACCAGGCCAATGGCTCGCTGCTCACCACCGACGGCCGGCCTGTGGCCTCCCGGCTGATCGGCCAGAACTTCGCCCTGCCGAGGAGCGACCCGCGCGACCCGCGCGAGGAGCCGCGTCCGGACCCCGTGTGGTTCCAGCCGCGCCCGTCCAACGGTGGCTACGACCCACTGAATTCGGGCGCCTCCAACCTCGGCCCGAACAGCGCCCGGCTCATCAGGACGGTCCGGGAGCGTCGCGCCGCCGTCGCAGCTTTCGACGGCGTGCCACCGGCGTCCCTTCCTGCGGACGCCGTCACGGCCGGCGGCTCCGGCCTCGACCCGGCGATCTCCCCGTCGTACGCGTACGCACAGGTCAACCGGGTCGCGAAGGCCCGCCACCTCGCTCCGGCCAGGGTCAGAGCCCTGGTCACCCGGCATGTCCGGGGACGTGTGCTGGGCTTTCTGGGGCAGCCCTGCGTCAACGTCGTCGAGCTCAACCACGATCTGGGCCCACTGGACCGGGCGGCGTCCCCGGGCCCCGGGCACACACACGGCTGATGTCCCGTCTCCCTTGATCTGGTCCGGATGCCGGGCTGTGGCCTGGGGCGATACGGTCACGCGAAAGAGGGACAGCCCCGCCTCGGGCAATCTGGTCGCACTGCCTGACGAATTCCGGACGCAGGACCAGAGGAAGAGAGTGCGAGAGATGGCCATGCACGATGACCAAGTGGACGTGACCACCGCAACAGTTGCGGCCTTGATGCGGGAACAGTTCCCTCGGTGGAGCGGCAAGCAGATCCGACTCCTGCAGTCGACAGGGACGGTCAACGCCGTCTTCCGCATCGGGGACGACCTCTCAGCACGTTTCCCCCTGCGTCTGACCGATGCCGCAGAGGTGCTGGCGGTTCTGGAACAGGAAGCCCGGGCGAGCACGGAGCTGGCACGGGTGTCTCGGTTCCCCACCCCGGAACCCGTAGCCCTGGGAGAGCCCGGCGCGGGCTATCCCATGCCGTGGTCGGTCCAGACGTGGCTGCCGGGAACGGTCGCCTCGGACGCCGACCCGAGTGGGTCGGATGCCTTCGCACAGGATCTTGCGCTCTTCATCGCCGCCCTCCGTAAGGCCGATACGCGAGGGCGGGTCTTCAGCGGCGAGGGTCGTGGCGGCGTCCTCACTCACCACGACGCATGGATGGAGAGGTGCTTCGAGGAGAGCGAGGGGCTGCTCGATGTTCCCCGGCTGCGCCAACGGTGGAGCCGGCTGCGGGAACTGGCTCGCACAGGTGCCGATGTGATGAGCCATGGTGACTTGATCCCCGGCAATGTGCTGGTCACGGGCGACCGGCTCAGCGGCGTGCTCGACACCGGCGGCTTCGGACCGGCCGACCCTGCGCTGGATCTGGTCAGTGCCTGGCACCTGCTGCAGCGGGGTCCGAGGGCAGTGTTGCGGCGGACACTGGGTTGCGACGAACTCGAATGGGAGCGCGGCAAGGCGTGGGCGTTCGTACAAGCGATGGGCGTTGTCTGGTACTACGTCGAAAGCAATCCGACGATGAGCGGGATGGGGCGCCGGACACTCGACCGCGTTCTGGAGTCGGTGGAGTGATGTCGCCCGGCTGCAGGTCGTGACCAGGACGATCGATTGCCACCCCCACCGACCGCAGCACCGACGGGGCCCGACCATAAATCCTCCGCCGTCCGAACGTACGCGTCCGGATCGCCGCGGTCGGGGTCGTGCGGGTCATGGATCGCGGCGAACCGTGTGTGTGTCCGAAGCAGCCGTCAGCCATGCGGCGGGGCGCCACGCCTCCGTGCGGGTGGCCTCAGACCCTGCCGCCCGAGACCGTGTCCGAGGACAGCCGTTGGGCGATGTAGATCGGAATCACGGACAGCAGGACGAGGAGCGCAGCGACCACGTTGACGACCGGGGCCTGCTGCGGTCTGGCCATGTTGTTGAAGATCCAGATCGGAAGAGTCTGGACACCGGGGCCCGCGGTGAAGGTGGTCACCACGACCTCGTCGAAGGACAGCGCGAAGGCCAGGAGCCCGCCTGCCAGCAGAGCCGACCGCAGCAGGGGGAAGGTGACGTCGGCGAAGGCGCGGAAGGTGTGTGCGCCCAGGTCCATCGCGGCTTCCTCGTAACTGCCGGGCATGCGGCGCAGTCGCGCCACGACGTTGTTGAAGACGACGACGACACAGAAGGTGGCGTGGCCGACGACGACCGTGAAGAGGCCGAGGCCCACGCCCAGTGGCTCAAGCACGGTGTGGAAGGCCGAGTTGAGGGCGATTCCGGTGACGATGCCGGGCAGCGCGATCGGCAGGACGACGGCGAACGAGATCGCCTGACGGCCGAAGAACGTGTGGCGGTGCACCGCGAAGGCGACCAGTGTGCCGAGCGCCAGCGCGATCGCCGTGGCGGCGAGGCCCGCCTCGACGGATGTCCACAGGGCGGACCGGGCACCGTCGTTGCGCCAGGCCGCGGCCCACCAGTCGAAGGTGAGGCCGGGTGGCGGCCAGCTCGAACTGCGTTCAGGGTTGAAGGAGTTGAGAAGGACGAGCAGCAGCGGAAGGTAGATGACCGCGAAGCCGATGCCGGCGGCGGTACGCACCGCGATGCGTGCGGGGCGGGAGAGTCGCATGACGTGGGCTCCTCGAAGCCGGCGGTGTTCGAAGACTGCGGTGTCCGTGAACTGCGGTGTGCGCGAACTGCGGTGTGCGCGAACTGCGGTGTGCGCGAACTGCGGTGTCCGCAGACGGCGGTGTCCGCAG
This sequence comes from Streptomyces sp. NPDC058051, assembly GCF_042885475.1. NCBI lineage: Bacteria > Bacillati > Actinomycetota > Actinomycetes > Kitasatosporales > Streptomycetaceae > Streptomyces > Streptomyces sp. NPDC058051. Next base: position 416,235 of record NZ_JBHVRW010000001.1, on the reverse strand, counting down.
ACGGCGGTGGCGGCCGTGCTCAGAGACTGCTGAGCGCACCTGTACGACGCACCGCGAGCAGATAGAGCACAATGACGATCACCGGAAGGGTGCCGAGTGCCGCGGCCAGGGGCAGGTTCAGTGTCACGTTGGAGTACACGAGGTTGCCGATGAGCTGGGTCTTGCCGCCGACGATCTGCACGGTGATGTAGTCGCCGAGGCTGAGCGAGAAGGTGAAGACCGATCCGGCGGCGACGGACGGCAGCACCATCGGCACCACCACGGAGCGGAAGGTGCGTGCGGTGCGGGCGCCGAGATCGGCGGAGGCGTCGAGCAGGCTGTCAGGAAGGTGTTCGAGCGCCGTGTGGATCGGCAGGATCATGTACGGCAGCCAGAGATAGGTGAGGACGATGACGGTGGCGGGCAGACCGTAGCCGGGGCCGCCGAGGCCGAGAGGCTTGAGCAGCCAGTCGAGCGGGCCGCCCTCGGACAGGATGAGCCGCCAGGCGTACACCTTCACCAGGTAACTCGCCCACAGCGGCGTGAGGATCGCCACCACCAGCAGTGGACGCCATCTGGGCCGGGCCACCCGTGCCGTGCAGAGAGCGATCGGGAACGCGATCACGGCACACAGGACGGTGACAAAGAGCGCTACACCGATGCTGCGCAGCGCCACCTGCCGGTACAACGGTTCGGTGAGCAGCGCCTCGAAGTTGTCGGTGGACCACACTTTCACGACTTCCGAGGTGAAGGAGTCCGTGGTCCAGAACGCCGACAGGAACAGCACGGCCAGTGAGCCGAGGTAGGCGAGGACGAGCCACAGCAGCGGCGTGGCCAGGAGCAGGGACAGCCGCAACCGGGGGCGGCGGTGCAGGTTCCCAGCGAGCCGCCGGACGGGTCCGGCGGCTGCGACGGATTCGGTCATGGGTCAGCCCCTGCTCTGTTTCACAGCCACGTCCGGTCCCGGACGCGCGTCATCGACGGATTCAGCCTTGCTCCGCGCGTCATCGACGGATTCAGCCCTTGATCTCGTTCCAGGCCCGCACCCACGTCGCGTACGGCACGCAGGTGACGTCGGTGCGGCCGTCCAGGCACTGCGGGATGGGCGTGTTCCAGTAGTGGACGTTCTTCCAGTAGGGCTCGTCCGCGGCGTGGTACGTGGCGCAGTGGTTTGTGTCGGCGGTCTCGACGCAGGACTTCTCATTGGACGGGGCCTCACCGAAGTACTCGGCGACCTGCGCGTTCACCTTGGGTGAGATGATCCAGTCCAGCCACTTGTAGGCACAGTTGGGGTGCTTGGCCTCAGCGGCGAGCATCCAGGTGTCGGACCAGCCGGTGGAGCCCTCCTTGGGGAGGACCGCCTTGACCTCGGCGCCTTCGGACCGGGCGAGGTTGGCGATCACCTGCCAGCTGGTGCCCACCACCGAGTCACCGCTCTTGAAGGCGGAGATCTCCTTGAGGTAATCGCTCCAGTATTCGCCGATGTTCGCGTTCTGCTTCTTCAGCAGGTCCACGGCGGCGTCGAACTGCTTCTGGTCCAGGGCGTACGGGTTCTTGATGCCGAGGTCCGGCCGTGTGGCCTTCAGGTAGAGCGCGGCGTCGGCGATGTAGATCGGCGAGTCGTACGCGGTGACCTTTCCCTTGTGCGCGGACGCCTTGTCGAAGACCGCGGACCAGGAATCGGGGGCGGGCGTGACCTTCTCCGTGTTGTACATGAGGAGATTGGCGCCGCGGCCGTGCGGGATGCCGTACGGGACACCCTTGACCGAGTTCCAGTCCTGGTTCTTCAAGCCCTCGAAGACGTACGCGTAGTTGGGCACGAGCTCGGTGTTGACGGGGGCCGCGTCTCCGGAGGCGATGAGGCGCAGCGAGGCGTCCCCCGAGGCGGACACGGCGTCGTAGGCGCCGGTCTTCATGAGGCTGACCATCTCGTCGGAGGTGGCGGCCGTCCTGGCGTTGACCTGACAGCCCGTCTGTTTCTCGAAGCCGCTGACCCAGTCGGTCTTCGGGTCGTTCGAGCCGTCCTCGACGTAGCCGGCCCAGGCGATCAGATTGACCTGGCCCTCCGTCCTGCCGAGCTTCGACTGTGCTGTGAGGTCCGGGGGGTTGAGCCCCTTCGAGGACGGGCCGCTGTCCGGGTCCGAGGAGCCGCAGGCGGTGGCCAGGAGCAGCGCGCCGATGGCGGCTGCGGCCTTGAGCGAACGGTTCAGGCGCACGAATCTCTCCATGGGTATGGGGGCGGAGCGGGACGGAACGTGCGGGCTGTGCGGTCAAGGCGACGTGGGGCCGCGTGCGGTCATGGCGGTGTGGCGGCGTGGCGGCGTGGTGCGGTCACCGCGCCTCGGGAACCCGGAACGTGTGGCGGTCGCGCCAGAGCAGCCTGACCCGAGCGCCCCGGTAGGCCGCGACATCCTCGGAGGAGGTCTCCAGGTTCTGCTGGACGGCGGTGAGGCGCCCTCCCGCGTCGAGATCCACCAGGAAGCGGGTGACGTCGCCGAGATAGACGACTTCGGCGACGGTGCCGGTGGCGGTGGAGTGCTCACGTTCGTCGGGGGTGGCGGACTCCTTGAGGACGCGGATCTTCTCGGGCCGGATGCTGTACGTACCCGTGGAGCCGACGACCCGTTCGGCGGCGTCCCCTGCGAGCAGGTTGGAGGTGCCGACGAAACCGGCGACGAAAGCAGTCGCCGGTCGCTCGTAGATCTCGGCGGGAGTGCCGGTCTGCTCGATACGGCCCTTCCGAAAAACGGCGATCCGGTCGCTCATCGTCAGGGCCTCCTCCTGGTCGTGGGTGACGAACACGAAGGTGATGCCGATATCACGCTGGATGGCCTTGAGTTCGACCTGCATCTGCTCGCGCAGCTTGAGGTCGAGGGCGCCGAGCGGTTCGTCGAGGAGCAGCACCCGGGGTCGGCCGACCAGGGCGCGGGCGAGAGCCACGCGCTGGCGCTGGCCCCCGGAGAGCTGTGAGGGCCGGCGTCCGTCGAAGCCGTCGAGGCGGACCTGAGCGAGGGCTTCGCGGGCGCGGTCCAGCCGTTCGGCTCTCGGCACCTTCCGAATCTTGAGTGCGTACGCGACGTTCTGCTCGACCGTCATGTGCGGGAAGAGCGCGTAGTCCTGGAACACGGTGTGCACGTCGCGCTCGAAGGGTGCGAGGCGGGTGACGTCGCGACCGGCGAGCTCGACAGTGCCGGAGGTGGGCGTCTCGAATCCGGCGATCATCCTCAGCACCGTGGTCTTGCCCGACCCGGACGGGCCCAGCATCGAGAAGAACTCACCGTCGGCTATCTCCAGGTCGACCCCGGTCACCGCCTCGGACCGGCCGAAGGCCTTGCTCAGCCCATGCAGCCGGATCGCCGTTCCCTCCATGGGCGGACACCTTTCTGATGCTGTTGAGCGTCGGACGGGCACCGCAGCGGGTGCTGCGGCCGGAAGGGCTCACCGGCGCACGACGCCCGGCAGACCTTTCCGGCCACGGCACTGGAACCATAGGAAGCCGTCGTTCACATCTCAATGGCCACCTCGCGGCGCAGGACGGGTCAACACATGAGCTTTACAGGGTGGTTGCCGTTGAAACCCATGAAGCCGAGAGAAGCGGTACGCGAAGCGCCGGTTGCGCGGCGGTCGACGCCCGTGGTGCAGCCGGTCCGGGCTGCCGCACGCGCAGGGGAGGCGGACCGCCGCTCTGCACGGTCGGCCGCTCGGTGCGGTCGGCCGCTCGGTGCGGTCGGCCGCTCCGTTCGGTCAGCCGCTCCGTTCGGTCAGCCGCTCATCGGGGGCCGCTCATCGCGGGGTAGCCGCCGTCCACGCGGATCGCGTCGATGCCGCTGATGTGCCGGGCCCCGCAACGGTCTTGGGGCAGGACGAGTTGGGCGCCCGCGTGATCGAGGGGGCTGTCGTCGATGGTGACCGCGAGGAGAACGGGGGCGCGGCCGAAGTCGGGGTCGATCTCGGCCCAGGACAGCAGGGCGTGGTGGCCGTCCGCGCCACGTACGGCGATCAGGAAGCGCAGGCGGTCCTTGCGCCGTGCGAGGTCGAAGGCCGGACCGGCGGACGTCAGGACGTCGTACAGGAGCGGTCCGGTGAAGGTGTGGTGCTGGATGCCGCTGGTGGCGCACTCGAAACTGACCCGTGCCCGGTGCTGGGGCCAGGCGAGCAAAGCGGAGACCGTCAGGCGGGCCGGACGGGCGAGATCACCGGTGAGGGTGAGTTCCGCCACCGGACCGGCGGTCGTACCGGCAGCTGCGTGGGACTGACTCACGGGCTACCACCTCCCGCATGACCGTACCCGAACACCCCTCCCCCACAAACGCACATACCATCCGTTTTGATGCGTGTCCGAGCTCATGCAAGGAGACAGATGGCATTCACCTCGCATCTGCGGATGCATTCCGCGCGTATGCGTCCCCGCCGGAGACGCGTATGCGTCCCGCCGGAGCGGGGCGCGACCGCTGCGACGGCGCCTGCGCTCCGACCGTTCAAGCGAGGCTTTCGAGGCTTTCGCCGAGGAGCCGGACCGCATGAGGGTCTTCCGATTCTTGTGGCCGAAGTCAAGTGCCGGATGAGATCGTGGTCTTCATGAATCCCAACGTCCAGAACCCATCGGCCACCGACTCCTGGATGAGGCGCTATCACCGCGCCGACGAGGGTGTGCGGCTCATCTGCCTTCCGCACGCCGGCGGCAGTGCGACCTTCTACCGCCCGATGTCGGCCGCGCTGGCGCCGCACATCAGCACCGTAGCCGTGCAGTATCCGGGGCGGCAGGACCGCTACAGGGAGGCGTGCATCGCCACCATCCCTGAACTGGCCGATGCTATTTTCGACGCACTCGTGCCGTGGGCCGACGAGCCGATGGCCCTGTTCGGGCACAGCATGGGTGCCACGCTCGCCTTCGAGCTGGCGGTACGCCTGGAGAAGCGGCTGGGGAAGCCTCCGCTGGCCCTCTTCGTCTCAGGACGCCGAGCGCCCTCCCATTTCCGGGCCGAGTTCGTGCACACCCGCGACGACGAGGGCATCATCGCCGAACTGACGACGCTCAGCGGCACCGACCCCGCGCTCCTGAAGAACCGGGAAATCCTCGACATGGTGTTGCCGATGCTCCGCAGCGACTACCGGGCCATCGAGACCTACCGGGGCGGAGCGGATGACGTGGTCTCCTGCCCGATCACCGTGCTCACCGGCGAGAGCGACGACCGGGTATCCGCCCAGGAGGCAGAAGGCTGGGCGAACCACACCCGCGGCGGCTTCGTCCTGAAGACCCTCCCCGGGGGCCACTTCTTTCTCAACGACCATGGGGAAACGGTCACCCGTCTCGTCCGCGATGGCCTTTCAGATGTGCGGAGTTGAGACGCCCGCGGTTCGCGCCTGTCGGGATCTGCCGGGCTGTGTGACACCATCACTGTTGAGGCAGAGGTCACGGTCGTGCGGTCGAGGGCGGAGAAGCGAAGAACATGAATCGCCCCCCAGGGATGATGGATGTGGCGCGTGAGGCCGGCGTATCGCACATCACCGTGTCCCGGGTCGTCAATGGCCACCCGTCGGTACGCGCGGAGACCCGGGCCCGGGTGGAAGTCGCGATCCAGAAGCTCGGTTACCGTCGCAACAGCGTGGCCAGAGCCCTGAAGAGTCGCCATTCCTCGACGATCGGCGTGGTCATAGCCGGATCGGAGCTCTTCGAGCTGTCGCACGTCCTGCACGGGATCGAGACGGCGGCGAAGCAGGCCGGCTACTGGGTGAGCCTGGCGAGCTGGCAGGGAGACAGTCCCGGAGACCTGGTCGAGACGCTGCGGCGGCTGACCGACCAGTCGGTGGAGGCCATCGCGGTCATCGCCGACCGGCCCGTCGCAGTGGAGGCGTTGGCCGACCTGGTGTTCAACGTGCCGATGGCAGTGATCATGTCCGGGAACGCGCCCAACCCCGATCTGAGCTTCGTCGAAGTCGATCAGAAGCTAGGCGCACGACTGGCCGTACGGCATCTGCTCGACCTCGGCCATCGCCGCGTCGCGCACCTGACGGGTGCCCTGCACACCTTCGACGCACGGGAGCGGGTCGAAGGCTGGCGGGCCGAGATCGCTTCGGCGGGGGCCGAGGGCATCGTGCTGGAGGGTGATTTCACCGCGGAGAGCGGGTTCCGTCTCACTCGTGAGCTGTGTGCGAGCGGTGACGGACTGCCGTCAGCGGTCTTCGCAGGGAACGATCACATGGCCATGGGGGTGCTGGCAGCATGCGCGGAACAGGGCGTGCGGGTACCCGAGGACGTTTCGCTGGTCGGCTTCGACGACATGGCGGGGGCCGGGTACCTGGTACCCGCGCTGACCACGGTTCGGCAGGACTTCGGCCGTCTCGGCAGGAGCTCCGTCGAATCGCTGCTGCGCATGCTGCGTGGGGAGCGGGCGGTACGAGAGAAGATCTCACCCGAGCTCATCGTGCGACGCAGCACTGCCGCACCCCAGGTCCGCCGTTAGCGCTGCGACCGGAACGGTTTGCCGCAGGCCTCGCCGACCAGCCGCTCGCGCTCCAGCAGGCCGCAGGCCGGCCCGCACGGCCGACGGCCCTGCGAGCCGAGCCGGGTCGTGTCGTCGGACCGGCCGCAGGGGACGCACTCAGACGCGCGCCTCAGGGGGAAAGCCGGTCCAGCACAGTTCGTCGGGCAGATGCCGCATGTCGTTGGAGAGGAGGACGGAGGCCGGCCGGCCGGGCGCGTAACGGATGACCGTCAGGGCGGCGTTGCAGTGGTTGAGGCCGAGCCAGCGCCACTTCGGCGCGTACATGGCTTCCCGGACGAACCAGGCAACGAGGAAACTGTGCGTGACGACCAGTTCGTGCCGGTCCTCCTGGCCGTCCACCGGCCCGGTGTACAGGTCCAGCGCCTGACGGGCCAGGACAGGTCCCCGCTCCCGCTCCTCGGCAGTGGCACCGTCGAGGAAGCGCAGGAAGAAGTCCGCCGATTCCGGCGGGAGTTCGCCTCGCTCCGGCATGTAGGGGACATAGTCGCCGGCAGCTTCCGAGATCCGCAGCGGAACGTTCTTCAGCTGGTCCGCGATCAGGCGTGCGGTCTGCTCGGCCCGGGGCAGCGGGCCATGGTGAACCGCCGCGAAGGGAATGTCCCGGAGCCGTCGGCCGAGCAGTTCGGCTTGCCGGCAGCCGGCCTCTGTCAGCCGCGTCTCGTCCGGCGACGCCTCGCCGTGCCGAACGAGATAAAGGTAGCGGGTACCTGTGGCGGCCATCTCAAACTCCTTTGCGCCCATGGTCGATCTTGCACATGGACGGACGCTGCCTCGTCGGCACCGGTTCCCTCTGCCGTGCGTGCCGGGATGCCGTACAGCCGACGTCAGGACGGACCGGCCCCTGGGCGATGGTTTGCGTCAGGAGTGCTCAGTCCGTGCGGCGAGGGACGTAATCGAACCACCGCACGTGGGCTTCGCCCCTGCCCGCCTCTCCGTTGGTGGTGCCGTACGGGCCGATGTGGACGCCGACGAATCCGCCGGCCCGCTCGGTACTGAAGAAGGCCCGGTCGATGCTGCCCACGGTCGTCCAGGCGCTGTCCTTGACGTGGAAGGTGTAGCCGGTCTCGTCACTGTCGACGGCGAGGATGACGTCGTCTTCCGACACGGCCACCGCGGCGAGGCGGGTGCCGACGCCCGCCTCGCGGACAGTGAGCACGACGTGAGGGGTTCCTGCGGCGTCGGAGGTCAGGGCGAGGGTGGCGTGGTGGTCCTGGTTCTGGAAGACGGCCAGTCCCGCTTCCTGGGCCGGTGTGGCAGCGGTGAAGCGGATACGGAGGGCGGCCCGGACGCACAGGTGCTGCTGGCGGCGGGCGATGAAGGCGGGTGTGCCTGTCGAAGCCGGCGATTCCGTGGACAGGCGGATGGTGAGGCCGCCGCGCCCGGGGCGGGGCATGACGAGGTCATCGACCGGACCGCGCAGGCTGCTCCACTCCGGAGGGAGGGTGGCCTCGTCGAAGTGCTCCCGCAGGGGGCTGTCCAAGTGCGGGACCGCGGCCGCCTCCGAGACTCCCGCGGGCAGCCGCTCACGGAGACTCACTCCCCCGGTGTCCGGCGCGAAGACAGGCCCCGCCGGGGTCCAGTCGACCGGAACGAGAAACACTTCGCGGCCGAGGGTGTGCGTGCCGTCGACCGGTCGCACGCCCAGGGTGACCGCCCACGTCTCTCCGGCGGGGGTGTCGACGAGGTCGGCGTGACCGACGTTGTGGACGGGCTCCGCCGCACCACGGTGGCGGTGGGTGAGCAGCGGGCTTCTGGGGTCGGTGACATAGGGGCCGGTGACGGCCTGTGCGCGAGCCGCGGTCACGGCGTGATGGCTTTCAGTGCCTCCCTCAGCGGCGATCAGGTGGTACACCCCGTCACGTTTGTGGATGTGCGGGCCCTCCACCCAGGTCCCACGCATCGCACCGTGCCACAGCACATGGGTCGGTCCGGTCAACATCAGTGCCTTGAGGTCGAGTTGACGCATCCACAGCTCACCGGGCCCGGCCACATCCGGACGGGCGGCGTCCCGGCAGGCGGTGAACCAGCACCGGCCGTCGTCGTCGAAGAACAGGGACGGGTCGATACCTTCCGCGTCCAGAGGCACTGGAGGGGACCAGGGGCCCGCGGGATCGGAGGCGGTGGTGAGAAAGGTGACGCCGCCCCGGCGGCCCTTCGCCAGGGTCGACACCACGTAGAAGATGCCGTCGTGATGACGAATGGTCGAGGCCCAGATGCCGTCGGAGGTGTCCAGCCCCGACAGGGACACAGCGCGGGAGTGGTGCAGCACATGACCCAGCTGGCGCCAGCGCACCAGGTCGCGGCTGTGGAAGACGGGGATCCCCGGGTAGTACGCGAACGATGACGTGACCAGATAGAAGTCCTCCCCTGCCCGGCAGATGGACGGGTCCGGGTGGCTTCCGGGCAGGACAGGGTTGACGAAGGTCGGCACGTGGACACTCCGAGTCAGGTGGGATGGCACCGGTCCGTTCCGTCGCGGCGCAGAGCTCGACGGGTTGTTAACGTTAACATCATGGCGGTTCCGGACCGATTGACAAGGTGTTTCTGAACTCGATCCGGCCTACGAGCCATTGACCTCTGGCCGCCGAGTCCGACGGCGACGTGAAGTCAGTGGGCCTCCGCCTTGAGGGCAAGACGACTGGAAGCAGGTGGAGAGGTCACACGGGTACTCGCAGTAGAACTCGACGGCTCCAGTGGACATGAACGCCCCCGCCCTCCAAGTGGTAGCACTCTGTGCTCTGCCGGCCTGTGACGCAATTTCGAGATTCCTGAAGCGTTCTCATCTCGTCCGACCCATCCGCAGTCGGGCCGACGGCGAGGAGGCTCGGGTTGGCGGCGCCGGCGGTCGTACGGGACCTGCGTGAGCACTGGGCGCCCACGTCGGCGGACGAGCTGGAGCGGTTCGAGACCGACATGCTCCACCGCCGGCTTCTGGAAACGGCCGCCGAACAGAAAACCCGTGAGGGCCGACAGTGACCTTCTGCCATTCTGCTTGCCATGTCCGCACGAAATCGAAGACTGCCCCGGCACCGTGCCTGGCCACTGACCACCACCGACATCAACGAGTGTCTCGGCCCCTACATGACCCGAGTCACGGACGTGCAGTTCCTCACCGGACATGACAGCGGGACCATCGTCCTGGGAGCAGCATGGATCGCTCCGAACCCCCGCAACTACGGCCGCGGCATCCACCCGGACATGGTCGGCTTCCGCATGGACGTCCACCCCGTCGATGCCACTGAGCGTGCTGCCACCCGCGCTGTTCTACGAGCGCATGCCCTCCCGCAACTCCACGAATGGATCACACAGGCGATCGCCGCCGACGAGACCTGGCAACTGACGCCGCACCAGCACTACTGGCGGCTCACCAACGGCCACCTCACCCACCGCGACGAAGCGTGAACCGAGTCCGGACGACACGCCCCCCACATCAGCGAGGTCACACGCGCGGGTTCACAACGGGCGTCCTTCCCGGCCAGCCGCTGTCGATGAACGGCGGGCGGTCCACCCGCTCGAAGCACCGCAGCAGGAACTCGGTGAAGGTGCCGGCGGTCTCGAACCACTCTCCGATCTCGCTCCAGACGATGATGCGCCAATCGTCCGGGTCCGGTTCCACGGCGAGGAAGTAGTACGTGTTGCCCTGTTCGTCGTGCCCCCAGTTGATCAGACCGCCCTCCTCGGGATGGAACGGCCATGGGTACAGTTCGGGGTCATTCATTCCCTGCCACCGCTGGTGCCAGAGCCGCTCCGCCTCCTCGTGGCTGCCGTCCATCGGCCGGTCCAACCACACGTATCCGTCTACGGCGCCGGGCCCAAAGAGGTCCAGAAACGCCTTGTAATCGGTCGGCAGGGCCAGGCCCAGGTAGGCCTCCGACGCTTGCCACAACTCCGGCCGCGCCTGGCCCCACCACTCCGGCTTGCCAAGCCGATCTCTCAACATATCCAGCGCCGTTGCTGGCATGACCGCCCCCATCTGCCGTGTCCCATTGGTGCTGGAAGCATCCTGCCGCCACGGACCGGCAGAACGGCGCCCGCCCTCGCATCAGGCCCGGCAATACGGCCGGCCGACAGGTCCGAGCTGAGCACGTTCTTCCGTACTTGGCTGAGCACCTCAACGCGTACGCGGACATGCCAGGTCAATAACGATCGGCCCGTACTGAAAGGACTCCCAGTGCCCGCATCCGCTACGTCACGGCGAACCACCGCGACGCAAACACCCAGGTCAACAGCCTGCCGGGCAAGCGAACTCAAGATAATCCAGCAGCAGGTTGGCCATGACCACGCTTCGACCACCGCCATCTACACCTGCGTCTCCTCCGACTTCCGCACCCGCTCCCTGCGCCGCGTCCTGGACGCCACCATCGAGGCCGCTCTGCGGCCGGGAAGGACCTCCTGATGCCACGCCAGATCAGCTACCGGTGGCGCCTGCGCGAACTGATGGCCGCCCGCGGCATGTTCACCGTCGCCGAACTCATGCCGCACCTGACCGAACGCGGCATCACACTGTCCTCCTCCCAGGTCCACCGCCTAGTCTCCGGCACCCCGGAACGACTCTCCCTGCCGGTGCTGGCCACCCTCTGCGACATCCTCGACTGCACGACCGCCGACCTGATCACTACCTCGGCCCAGAACCTCCCAGCTCGACGCGCCGCCGGCGAGGAGGCGCCGATCAATCTGGCCGCCCGGCGGCCCACACGGGTCCGCCTGACACCCGAAGGATGAGCAGTGACGCCGGCGGCGTCCTGCCGCGCGTCGACCGGCAGCTCATGCTCTATCAGCGTTGGCTGACCGAACGGCTCGCCACCATCGAGAACCCCGAACACCGTCGTCATCTTCAGCACTTCGCCACCTGGCACCAGATGCGGCGCCTGCGGAGCAAGGCGGAGAAGGGACCGCTGGGACGCTCCCAGACCAACCAGACGAAGCAGGAGATTACCCAGGCCGGCGCCTTCCTCACCTGGCTTGCCGACCGAGGCCGCACCATCGAGCACTGCCAGCAGGCCGGCCTCGACGCCTGGCACACGGAGAGGCTGGCCACCCGGCGCCCGGCCCAGACGTTCCTGCGCTGGTGCATGAAGACGAGCCGGATGCCCCGCCTCACCCTGCCACCCCAGGTCATCAACCAGGACCAAGCGCCGCTGCACCAGCATCGCCGACTCGCCATTCTCCGGCGGGCCCTCAACGACGACTCTCTGCCCCTGCGGGCCCGGGTCGCCGCCGCGCTCGTTCTCCTCTACGCGCAGCCCGTGACCAGTATCGTCCGCCTCACGGTCGACGACGTCCTCGACGACGGCGCCACCGTTGCCGTCCGGCTGGGAGATCCACCGTCCCCCCCTCCCGGAGCCCGTGGCTGACCTCATGCGGGCCTACATACAGTCCCGCCAGCATCTGCCCTACGCCAGCAGCAGACGCTCACAGTGGCTCTTCCCCGGCCGCCAGCCCGGACAGCCCATGAACCCGGTCAGCCTCCAAGTCCACCTGCGAAAGATCGGCGTCCCGCCGCAGCGCGGCAGGACCTCCGCGATCCGACAACTCGTCCTCCAGGCCCCGGCCCCCGTCATCGCGAAGGCACTCGGTTACCACGACAAGACCGCCACCCGTCTGGTCACCGAAGCCGGAGGAACCTGGGCCCGATACGCCCCCGGCGACCACTCTCGGTGACGCCAGGGCCGACCTCACCGAGAGAAGAGTACGAGGAGCACCCCAGTCGGTTGAGCTGCACATCATCCCTGCCCGACGCCCCTGTCGAGCAGGCCCAGAACTGAGTACAGCGAGATGGAGAGGGTCATCCATACGACGAATGCCCCACCACCGCAGAGCACTGCACGTGGCACGCTTCCGTCCGCTGCCCAAGACAGCACACCAGCGATGACTGCGACTAGCAGGGACAGGACAGTTGCCAGGGCGACGAGCAAGAGGCGCGTCAACGGTCCGGAACTCAACGGCCGACATCCTTCTGTGAGGGTGGCCGTTCCGAGACATGCCGTCTCAGCCCGACCACCGAAGCACGATGGTTGGCTGAGACGGTGTAACCCCTGGGAAGCGGCGGACCGTTACAGGTCCGCGCAGCCGCGAGGTCACGCCCTCAATCAGTTCTCGGATGATAAGCGACTCCAGGAGAGCACGCCAGAGTGTGGTCAGAGCGAGGACTATCGGCCGTTGCCCAGGGTGACCGCAGGGGTGGCCCTGGCAGCAATACGCGACACTTCAACATGCGAGCCCACCAGTCCCGAGGCCGTCCACCAAACCTGGAACAGCATCCGGCCCTCCCTCCACGACCCGGCTCCGGGAGGCAGCAGGCGAGACCACCCGGACCTCGCCGACACAGCTGATCGTCAGGCAGCCGAGGGACCGCCGCGGCGGCGAATCCGTGTCAGCGCTCGGCGGCAAGCTCGGTGTTGAGGGCATCGAGGAAGGCGGCGATCGTCTCAAGCTGCTCGGGGGTGAACTGCCGCCGGGCCGCCTCGGTGCTGCGCGCAAGCGGGCTGAAGTACTGGCGGGCGAGGTCGCGGGCTGCCGGGTTGTAGTGCAGGTGCACCACGCGGCGATCCGCGCTGTCACGGTTGCGCGTGATATGACCCGCGCGTTCGAGCCGGTCCAGACAGGCGGTGACGGCGCCCGACGTGAGGTCAAGACGCTCCCGGAGGCGCGAGGGGGTCATGGGCTGCCCGTCCGCGGCCGAGGCGTCCATGATCGCGGCGAGGGCGTGCACATCCGTGGCGTGCAGGTCGTGCGCCTGTGCGAAGGCATGGGCGATCCGGTTGAACTCGCCATTCATACGACGCAGGAGGACGGCGTACCCCTGGAGGTCGCCGGCCGGACCTTCTGGAACCTCAGGGCTGGACTGCATGGTTCAAGTCTATTATCTCTCGATGCTTGAGATACTTTCTCCTTGAGATATCTTCGCTCCCGTACCTGCCCTCGCCCCTGGGGAATTGAATGAAGACCGCGCGTCGACCGGCCCGATGGCTGGTCCCTCTCGTTCTCACCGTCGTCTGGCTCGGCCTGGGTGGAGCGTTCGGCTCCTACGCGGGCAAGCTCGGCGAGGTATCCACCAACGACCAAGCCGCCTTCCTGCCGCAGAACGCCGAGTCCACCAAGGTCATCGCCGAGCAGCGGGCGTTCGACCAGCAGGAGACCCTGCCCGCCGTCGTCGTATGGACCGGGAACGGCGGCGAAAGCGTCAACGCGGCTCAACAGGATGCCGCCACCCGGGCCCTGGGGGACCTGGCGAACACGGAGGGCGTCGAAGGTGCGCCCTCCCCGGCGATACGTTCGGACGACGGAAAGGCTCTTGAAGGCATCGTTCCGCTGAGCCCCGGCCTCGGTGACAAGCTGAGCGAGGTCCTCGACAGGGTGGAGCGGGCCGCTGCAGGCGTCGACGGCACCCGCGTCCAGATCGCCGGACCCGCGGCCGGCCAGGCGGACCTCTCCGACGCCTTCGCGGGCATCGACGGCATCCTGCTCGGTGTGGCACTGGCCGCTGTCCTGGTCATCCTGTTGCTGGTCTACCGGAGCGTGCTGCTCCCGTTCACCATCATCATCAGCTCCGTGTTCGCCCTGGGCGTCGCATGCGCCCTCGTCTACGTGCTCGCCGACCACGACATCGTGCGCGTGGACGGGCAGGTCCAGGGCATCCTGTCCATTCTCGTGATCGGCGCGGCCACCGACTACGCCCTGCTGCTGACGTCACGCTTCCGCGAGGAACTCCTCCGGGTCGACGACCGGACGGCCGCAGCCTGGGCGGCCCTGCGGGGCTCCTTCGGCGCGATCACCGCCAGCGCCGCGACCGTGGCACTGGGCCTGCTCGCCCTCCTGATCAGCGACCTCACCAACAACCGAGCATTGGGCCCGGTCGGGGCGATCGGCATCGTCTGCGCAGTGCTGACGACGCTCACCTTTCTCCCTGCCGTGCTCGCCCTCATGGGCCCTGCCGCGTTCTGGCCGGCCAAGCCCCGGTCGACCGACGCGCAGAGCGGCGGACACGGGATCTGGCGGCGCGTGGCACGCGCGGTCGACACACGTCCCCGCCGGCTGTGGCTGGCCACCTTCGCCGTACTGCTGGTCGGAGCGGCCTTCGCCCCCACGCTGGAGTCCAAGGGCGTGCCACAGAACGAACTCTTCATCAACGACGCCCCGTCCGTCGCGGCCCAGGAAACGCTCGGCAAGCACTTCCCCGGCGGATCCGGTCAGCCGGTCGTCATCATCGCGGACGCCGACAGGGGCGCCGAGGCAGCGGCGACGGCCGCGAAGACCACCGGGGTCGCCGACGCCGAGCTCGTGACCACGTCCGGGCAGCCGGGCGGTACGCCGCTGGTGGTGGACGGCCGGTTGCGCATCGACGCCACCCTGGCCGACGCGCCGGACAGCGACGCGGCGAAGCAGACGGTACAGCGGCTGCGCGATCGTCTTCCCGCAGTCGAGGCGAACGCGCTGGTGGGTGGCTACACCGCGCAGCAGTACGACACTCAGCGCACCGCCGAACACGACCGCGATCTGATCGTCCCCGTGGTTCTGATGATCATCCTGGTGATCCTGATCGTGCTGCTGCGCTCGCTGCTGCTGCCGGTCGTACTGGTCGCGACGGTGGCACTGAACTATCTGGCAACGCTCGGAATCGCCAGTCTGGTCTTCCAGCACGGTTTCGGCTTCTCCGGCACCGATGCCTCGGTTCCGTTGTACGGATTCGTCTTCCTGGTGGCCCTGGGCGTCGACTACAACATCTTCCTGATGTCGCGCGTACGCGAGGAGACCGTGCTCCACGGCACACGGGAGGGCATGCTCCGGGGGCTCATCGCCACCGGCGGGGTCATCACGTCCGCCGGTGTGGTGCTGGCCGCCACGTTCGCTGCGCTCATCGTGATCCCGCTCGCGTTCCTCGCTCAGATCGCCTTCATCGTCGCCTTCGGCGTCCTTCTCGACACCATCGTCGTGAGATCGCTGCTGGTACCCGCTCTGGTCCGGGACATCGGGCCCGCTGTCTGGTGGCCCAGCCGTCTCCGCCGCACGTCCTTCGACCAGCCGCGTGAGCGGCCGCTGCGGGTCGAGACCGTGGAGGGGGCGATCACCGGGCACGGAGCGGACCGTTGAATCCGGCCGCTGCGCGGATTCCCCGTCATCAACAGCGATGAGGGCTGCCGGTACGTGTCGGCACCGTGCTGGGAACGACCCGGCTGGAGGGCACCGACGGCGCTCTCCCGCGCGTGCAGGATCTCGCGACGGTCCTGGCCACGCGCATCCAGCAGGTGGAGCAAGGCGAGAAGGCCGACGCGGCGCCGTCCGCGAACTGACGAAGAACGTCCACGCGCGCGGATCCGACGGCAGACTGTTCAGGCTGTTGGCTGCGGATGCCGACGGCGTCGCCGCGACCGCCGGACCCGCTCCCCGCGGGATGCGACGGTGCGAGTCACGGTCGGTAGCACCTCAGGCGGCGAGCGCGGCGGGCTCGCGAAGGTGGACGGCCGCCGTCCTCCATGCGGCCGTGACCGCCGTGTGGGCCTGCAGCGTCCGCGCGGCGCGGTCGCCCGCCGGCGTCAGCGGAACCCCCACGTGAACGTGGAGACGCGGGCGGCGCAGCGGCGCCGTGGCAAGGCCGGCGAGTTGCTTGCCGACGTTGCCGGAGGTGATCCGGCGGACGCCGGCCTGACCGAGGGGGATGACCGGAGCTCCGGTCCGCTCGACCAGTCGGGACAAGCCGCTGCGGAAGCGCCTGGGTGCGTCTTCCGCTGCGTCACGGCGGTCCGGGAGACCGCCTTCGGCGTAGATGAGGACGATGCGCCCCCGCTCCAGGGCCGCCACGGCCAGGTCGAGCGAGCGGGCGGCGCGCCGGTCCCCCCGGTGCACGGGTATGTATTCCATGTGGGAGAGAGCGCGGCCCAGCACGGGGACGCGCCACAGGCCGGCGGCCGCCATCACCGTTGGCTGGACACCGAGTCGGTGGAGCGCGGCAAGCACCACGGCGGGGTCCGCGAGCGAGGTGTGGTTCGCGGCGATGATGCTGCCCGGTGCGAAGTCGATGTCCGCGTCGGCGGTCACCGACAGGCGTCCGAACACGGGCACCAGAACGTCGGCGAGGCGGCTGAGCATGCGTGTCTCCTGATGTCGATGGTGGTCCTCATCGTCATCGAGCGTGCGACCGTCGGCATGAGTCCTCCTACTCACTTTCGGATGTACGGGGTTCCCGGATCGTCGACGGCCGGTCGATGTCGCGCAGCGTCTCACCACTCACCGGGGCGGCAGGTGTCAGTCGAGGCCGGGTGCGTCGCGGCGCGGTCACGTGGCGAGGCGCCGTGCCACGAAGGTCTGTACACGCCCGGGCCGTGCCCACCGCACGCCCGCCGGGAAGCGCGACGACGGGCGCCACACACCGCGGCCCCGGGAGGGGCGCCCGGCAACGAACCCGGGCGCCCCTCCCCCACGCTTCATGACGGCGCCTCCCTCGGCGCCTGTACCCCACACTCGGTTGTGGAGGCTCCTTGAGGGTTCGCTCAATTCCCGGGTGTGTAACTCGACTTGAAGGTCCAGGTCCCCGATCCCACCTGGTAGATCCGCACGCCGTCGCGGTGTCCGACCAGCCGGGCGCCGTCGGGGGCGTTGACCCGGTCGGAGGTGGACGGGACCTCGACGGTGGCTGTGGTGCCGGCCGGGACGCGCGCGGTGAGCGAGAGCCTGTCCTTGTCGCGCTGCCACTCGCTGGCCGCCTCGCCGTACGGCGTGAGGAAGGTGGCACGTGCCGAGGTCACGTCGCCGACGACGGCAGGGGCGATCCGCAGCGTGCGGTAGCCGACCGATCCGGGTGCCTGGTCGAGGCCCGCGAGCCGGGTGGTGAACCAGGAGTCGATGGCGCCCAGCATGAAGTGGTTCTGCGACTGGCCCGAGCCGCCGTCCCAGGATTCGCCGAGGGCGGTGTTGCCCGCCAGGACCTGGTAGCCGTAGCTGGGGCTGGTGGTCTGCGTGGCGATCCGGTGGACGATGTCGTCCCGGCCCGCCCCGGACAGGACGCGGAACGCGGCCGGCAGGGAGATCTCACCGAGCAGCAGATGGTGGTCGGCTGCCTCCACCGATGCGGTGAAGTGGTTCAGGAGACGGTCGCGTTCGCCCTCCGGGTAGGCACCCATGTCCAGGGCGAGGGCCTCCGCACCCTGGCCGCCGCCGCCGAAGGTGCCGCTCTGCCGGTCGTAGTACGTGTCCGACAGGGCCTTGACGCTCGCGTCGGCCTTGGCGCGGTAGGTGGCCGCGTCCCCGTCCTCTCCCAGTACCTTCGCCATGGCGGCCAGGGTGTCGACGATGTGCCAGTAGCCGTAGGTTCCCGACACCGCCTTGGGGAAGGTCTTGTCCGGGGTGAACCAGTCGCCGAGGGAGTAGTCGAGGAGGCCGCCGGAGACCTTCTGCTCCAGGAACGCCACGTACTCCTTCATCCGGGGGTAGTACGCGCGCATCGTCTCCCGGTCGCCGTAGGTGGTGTACAGCTGCCAGGGCACGAGCACGAACGCGCCGCCCCAGTTGGCGTCGTTGCGGTAGGTCCCCGCGAGTTCGACGTAGTCGGGGACGGTGGAGGGGATCAGGCCCTCATCGGTCTGAGCGTCGGCCATGTCCCGCACGATCTTGCGGAGGTAGGCGCGCATGTCGTAGTTGGCGGCGAGGGCGGGGAAGACCAGTTGGTCCTGTTCCAGCCAGCCGAGCTTCTCACGGCTGGGGCAGTCGGTGAGGATGCTCATCATGTTGCCCTCGACGGAGCGCCGGATGAGCGAGTGGATGCCGTTGATCAGGTCGTCGGAGCTGGAGAAGGAACCCGCGGAGTCGTTGTCGGTCCGCAGCACCTTGCCGGCGACCGAGACGCTGGCGCCCTTCGGCAGTCCCTTGATCTCCACGTAACGGAAGCCGTGGTAGCTGAACTTGGGATGCCAGGTCTCGGAGCGCCTGTCGCCGCCGGTGGTGTAGCTGTCCCACAGCGGGGCGCCGACGTTGCTGATGGACTGGTAGGCGTGCCCGTTCTTCAGGCTCTCGGCCGGGTAGGCGCGGACCGTGGTGCCCTTGGGGGCGGAGACGGTGATCTCCGGCCAGCCCGCGATGTTGCGGCCGAGATCGAAGATCCGGCTGCCCTCGGCGGCCCCGTCGACCTCCTTGCCCTTCAACGTCTCCACGACGCGGACGGGTTCCGTCTCGCGGGCGCTGAGAGCGGCCGGGGCGGAGCCGGCGCCGACGGTGACGGCCCGGTCCCAGTCGGAGTGGTCGCCCCGGGGGCCGTCCCAGTCGCGGATCTCGCGCCGGGCGTCGTAGTCCTCGCCGCCGTACCAGTTGGAGGAGGTGGTGGCGCCGAGGGTGGTGCGCCAGTCGTCGCCGCTGGCGATGCGTCGTACGGTGCCGTCGGCGAGCGTCACCTCCAGCTGGGCGATCAGCTTGGGGTCGCTGCGGTTGCCGTACAGCTTGCGGTACCGGTCGGCGGTGCTGAGCTGGTTGGAGATGCCGTTGCCCAGCTCGACCGCGAGCGTGTTCCCGCCGTTGCGCAGCCGGTCGGTCACGTCGTAGGTGGCGTACTGGACCCGGTCGGCGAAGTCGGTGTTGGCGGGTTCCAGGACGGCGTCGCCGACCGGTTCACCGTTGACGCGGGCGTCGTACACACCGAGTCCGGCGATGTAGAGGCGGGCCGACCGGATGTTCCCCGGGAGGGTGAAGTCCTTCGCGAACAGCGGCAGTCCGGAGGGCAGATAGGGCTTCGGCGGCTTCTGGCCCGTGACCTGCGCCATCCGCGTGTACGAGCTGTCGGCCTCGGCGGACGCGGACAGTGTGTAGTCGACGGGGAAGCCGGGCACCTGCCCGTCGTCGGTCAGGACGTCGGCACGCGGGTACAGCACGACCTGGTCGAAGGTCTTGGTCTCCTTCAGGTCCAGGGTGACGGTGACGGGCGTGCCGGACACGTCGGAGCCGGTGTGCGGCAGGCTGGAGTAGCCGGCTGCCTGGCTCCAGGCGCTGTTGGTGACGGCGTCGGTGGCGAGCTTGGGCTCCCACACCTTGCGTTCGGTGTCCGACTCGGAGGCGGTGACCGCGGCGCCCTCGGCGAGGTCGGTGCCGGAGTCGTCGCTGTCGCGCACCTCGATCTCGGCGAGCTGGAGCCGGTGGGCGAGAGCGGGAAAGTCGTCGGCGAGGGGCAGACCCAGCTCGGTGACGTCGAGCCGGACGTACCGGGCGGAGGTCCGGGGCACCGTGACGACGACCGGTTCGACGGTGTGCTTGCTCAGCTGCCAGTCGTCGTGGGTGATCCAGTCCGCGGACCAGTCGGCGGCGCGGGTCAGTCCGGTCTCGAAGACGACGGGGCTGCTCCAGTTGCCGGGGTGTGCGCCGCCGCGGGACCAGAGCTGGACCTTCCAGTGGACGCGGGTGCGGGAGCCGAGCGCGCGGCCCGCGTAGGTGGCCTGCGGGACGGACGACACGACCTTGCCTGAGTCCCACAGGTCGGGCCGTCCCGACATCAGCCGGTCACGGCTGGTGGCGGCCTGGACGCGGTAGGCGGTCTGGGCCGTGTCGCGTCCGCGGGAGGTGAGCTGCCAGCTCAGGTCGGGGGTGGTGTCGTCGATGCCGAGGGCGCTGCTGAGGTGCTGGGTGCGCAGCTCCTCGGCGGTGACCGCGGCCTGCCGGGGGGAGGCCGCGGCGGGCGGCACGAAGGGTGCCGTGGTGACCAGGGCGGTCAGCGCGCAGGCGAGCACGAGGGACCGTCTTGACGTGCGGGGTGTACGAGGTGTGCGGGGCATGCGGAAACTCCACGAGTACGTCGGGACAGTGCGTCGGAACAAGGTCGTGTCGTCGCACGGCAGACGGCAGTGTGACGACACGGCCGAGGAGTGCGGCCGGTACGGTCCGGGCGTCAGTCCAGTTCGACGGTGAACGGCAGGCGCGGAAGCAGCTTCACCGGGCCGAGCAGGCCGGACGGCAGGGGCTTGTTCCGCTCGTTGGAGAGGGTGTTGGAGACCCGTACCGAGAACCGGTTGACGCCCGGCCTGAGGGCTTCGGTGACGTCGACGAGGTAGGGCGACCACAGGGCCGGGGCGAGCTTGTGCCCGTTGACGGTGACCTCGGCGACCTCGCGGACCGTGCCGAGGTCGAGGATGTGGTGCCGGCCGTCCAGGGCGCGGGCGTCGAGCGTGACGTCCTTGGTGTAGGTGCCGCTGCCCGAGTGGAGGCGGGCGATGTCGCTCCAGTCGGCCAGGGGGCGGGTGACGGGTTCGGCGCCTTCCTGGGCGAGGGTGAGTGTCCAGTCGCCGTCGAGGGCGACGGGCGTGAGCCGGTCGGTGACGCGGGCCGTCCCGGTGCGGGAGTGGTTGCCGTCGCGGGCGGTGAGGCGGTACGTGCCGGGGGCTTCGCCCAGGACGGTCACCCGCAGCCTGTTGCCGTGCCGGGTGATGCCGGTGACCGGCAGGCCGTCGGTGCCGGTGAGGTACGGCACCTCCTTGGCCTTCTTGCGCACCACGACCGCGAGGGTCTCGTAGGGGGCGAGGGCGATCCGTACCCGGACGCCTTCGGTGGTGGGCAGGCCGCGCACCAGGGCGGGGCCGGTGGCACCGGTCGCCGGATCCCACACCTCGGGCACACCGCGGGCCGGCAGCAGGGCCTCGGTGGTGACGGCCGCGCCGCTCTCGTTGTTGAAGAGGAACGCGATGTCGTCGCCGCGCCGGGTGCGCAGCACCCGCACGGCCTCGGCGGCCGGTTCGAGGACCGCCGCTGCGACACCGGCCGCGTGGCAGGGGGCGCGGAGGCCGGTGTCGTCCGCGACCCGTACGGCTCTGCCCCTGCCGACGGTGCGGCTGCCGGTGCCGGACGGGAAGAGCTCCGCCAGCGACCGCTTGAGTGTGGTGTTGTCCCCGTCGGCGGCAAGGGTCGGCAGGTCCCCCACGGCGACGACGGTACCGCCGCCGCGGACGAACGAGGTCAGGGTGTGCACCGCGGCCGTCTCCAGCACGGGGGTGACCGGCAGCACCACCAGGTCGTAGGTGGCCTCTCCGACCCGGAGCACACCGTCGCGCGGCTCGGCGTGCGCGAGGAGGTCCGGGTCACCGGCGAGGGCGCCCTCGTGCAGCAGGTCGAAGTCGACCTGGGCGCGCTCCAGGGCGAAGGCCGTCCGGGCGAAGGCGTCGTCGACCTCGCCCTGGCGGGCGGTGGCCGTGAACTGTTCGGCGGCACGCTGCGGTTGCAGCAGCGCGGTGCGGGCACCGGAGGTGCCGCGGGCCAGCTCCATGACCCGGCCGATCCAGGCGGTGATCGGAGGCATCGCCCACCACCAGGGGTTGCGGGGGCCGAACGGCGGCGCGAAGTAGACATGGGTCTCGTCGGTCCACAGTGCGTGCAGCACGGTGAAGTTGATGCCACGCGTCGCGTACGCGCCGAGCAGGGCCCGTATGAAGTCGGGGGCGACCTGCCAGCCCATGTTGCCGAAGGTCTCCATGAGGACGCGCGGGCGCCCCATCTGGTGGGCGACGGAGGCGGGGTTGCGCGGATCCATGGTGGGCGTGTCGAGTTCGTACTCGGCGGTGATCGCGTCACCGCCCGGCACCTGCGCCCACTGGTTGACCTTGTGCAGGTCGCCGGTGGACTGAAGGCGCTTGGAGGGGGACGTCTCGTCGTAGAGGGGGTTGGTGATCAGTTGGACGCCGCGCTCGCCGTACCACGTGGCCTGCTTGGCGAAGTACTGGGCGAAGCGGTTGGACACGGCCTCCCAGTAGCGGCCGTGCAGGATGCGTCCCTGTTCGCCGAGTTCGTCGAAGGCGCCGGCGTAGGCGGCGCCGGGCTCGGCGCCGACGGCCTTCAGTTCCGCGGCGAGCGTGGGCGACCAGGGCCTGCGCTTGAAGGGGTGGGGAGCAGCGGAGGCGATGAACGGCTCGTCGTCCCAGAAGCCCTTGAGTACCGAGCCGAAGTAGCGGCGGAACCGGCGGTAGTACTCTCCGGGCACGATGTCGAGGAAGAGCTCGACGGGCTCGTCGTCGAGGAGGTCGGCGTACCCGCGCGTGTAGCCGCTGGAGTCGTCGGTGAGCGTCGCCGCGCCGAACAGGTCGATCTGCCAGCGTCCCGACGGAACCTGCCAGGTGCCGTCGAGGTGTCCGGTGAGTTCGATCAGGTCGCCGGCATCGGCGGTGCCCACGGGGCGCGCGGTGGCGGCGACCGGGCGGGCGACGTCCTCGGGCAGGTCCCGGACGGCGAAGTCGCCCGCGGCGGACGACTCGTCGAAGGTCTGCTGGTAGAGGACGGTGCCGTCGTCGGCGGTGACGGTCAGGCTGTCCCACAGGGAGCGCTGCCCGTCCCGGGCGTGCACGCCGACGCCGCCCCCGGAGAGGGCGTCGACGGTGACGGTGCCCTTGTCCTTCCCGTCGAGGGTGACGGTGGCCGTGCCGTGGCTGACCTGGACGGCCAGGGTGTGGAACTTGGTCTTGTTGAAGCCGTCGGTGCGTGTGGACCGGGCGAGCTGGGTGACCCCCGTACCGGCGATCCGGCTGAGGGTGACGACGCCGGTCTGCTCGAACTCCACCAGCAGCGCGTCGTCGCCCGCCGCCGATGCCTTCACCAGCATTCCGGCCGCGATGACATCGGGCTTGATGGCGGCGGAGACAGTGCAGTCGCCCCATCCGGCGCTGCCGTCCAGGACGGCGGGGCCTGCCAGGACAGCCGCGTCGGCGACCAGGTTCCCGGTGTCGACACCGACTCCGGTGGTCCGGGTCGGGCGCGTGCTCGTCGGTCCCTGAACGATGTGGGTGGAGCGCCAGAGGCCCTTCAGGCGCAGATCGGGGCGGGCCTCGTAGGTGCGTGAGCCGACGGTGCCGCCCTGGGTGATGAAGTAACCGGCCCGGCCGCTGGGGAAGTGGTTGTCGTTGAACAGCCATACCTTCATGCCGGTCTTCTCGGCCGTGGTCAGCACGTGCTCGATGATGTCGAACCAGTCCTCGGTGAAGAAGGCGGGCTGCATCTCGGCATTGTCGAAGGGGAAGACGATGACCTCGTACATGCCCTTGGAGCGGAGGTCGGCCATCTGGGTCTCGACGAGTTCGTTGGTGACCGGGCCGTTCCAGTACCAGTACACGGCGGGCCGGCTGTCGCGGCCGGGGTCGGCGAAGTCGATGTCGCCGAAGGCGGGCAGGGTGGTTCCGTCGGAGTGACCGGACTGCCCGGACTGCCCGGACTGCCCGGACGCGAAGGCGGGCAGTCCGTTCAGAACACCGCTGGTGGCGGTCGCGGTGGTGAGTGCGGCCAGGGTCACGAAGCGACGTCTGGTCAGGCGCGAGGCGCCATCGGGCGAGCTGAAGAGATGCGGCATGGGAGTGCGATCTGCTTTCTGTGCCGGGGGCGTACGGACGGCACGGCGCGGCACGCATGAGGCGTGGCAGTGCCGGGGAGCGACGCTCTGTCAGGTAGGGGCGGGACTGGCGGGAAATCGGCGCTCGATCGATGGCGGGACTGGCAGGTGGTGGTGGTGGTGGTGCTGCTCGGCTCATGACGCTGTGTCAGATATCGATGCTCGACTCATGGCGTTCTGTCCGACGCTGATGCTCGGCTCATGGCGTTCCGTCAGATGCTGATGCTGAGGTAATGGCGCGCTGCCCGGGTCCGGTGTCGACGGCGTCCGACCGTCGGCTCCGGGGGCGGGTCCGCGAGCGGGGTACGGTTCACACCGGGCCCGCTCCGGCCGCGTACCCGGCAGTTCAGGACCGGGAGGTTCGCGGCCGGCGCGGAGGCGGGCTCATCTGCGGGCCATCGCCGCCACGTCCTGCGGCGACAGCACCCGGTTGTGGATGCGGAAGTCCGCCACGGCACCGTGCAGATAGGGGTGGGTGGCGTTCTGTGAACGCCCCAGGTAGTTGCGGCTGGTGTCGCCGAGCAGCAGGGGCGAGCAGACCATGGCCTCGTTGCGCCCGGTCTCGGCCCCGTCGATGTACAGCACTCCCCTGCCGCCGCCGAGGGTGAGCGCCACATGGACCCAGCTGCCCAGCGGCAGCGGCAGGGCGGAGTCCACGAAGTCCTCGCCCTCCATCCCGGCGATCTTGACGGCGGCCCGCGGAAAGCCCGTTCCGGTGCGGGCGGCAAGGAAGAGGTAGGTGCCCTTGTGGTAGCCGAGATCGAAGATCCGTGCCGAGTTGGCCACGGAGTCCAGGCGTGTCCAGGCGCTCACCGTGAGTTCGGTCAGGCCGGTCAGCAGGCCGCGCGGCAGCACGACATGGCCGCGCGTGCCGTCCAGGGCCACCGCGCCGGCCGTTCCGCGTCCGGTGGTCCACTCCGCGCCTTCGGCGAGCCGGCCGTCCGGACGGTGTCCTGTGGTGTCGGCGACGGTGGTTCCGGTGCCCTCGTCGAGCAGGTAGCGGGCGATGTCGCGCGGGGGGTCCTGCCGGGGCGGGCGCGCGAAGTAGACGTTGTAGTGCTGGTGGTGGACCTGATGGAAGGGGCGCAGGCTGATCGGCGCCCCGTTCGCACGTGCCGTGAACGCGGTCCCTCCGTGCGCGGTCTGTCGTACCGGTCCGTCCTCAAGCGTGGGAATCGTCACGGACCCGGACGTCCCGTACTCGCCGGCCAGCACCAGCGGCCCGTAGGACAACCCCACGACGTGCGGGTTGTCCGGGGCGGGGCGCTCCACGACCTCACGCGGCAGGGTCATCTCGACGGTGTCGCCGGACCGCCACTGCCGGTCGAGGGTCGCGTACTCCCCCGGCCCGGCGTCGCAGTCGACGCCGCGGCCGTTGACGGTGATACGCGGGGTTCGGTGGCGCGTGCCGTCGCCGAGCCATCCCGGCACCCTCACGCGCAGCCGGAACCGGGACGGCGATCCGGTGACCGTGAGCCGGACGCGTCCGGATTCCGGGTATCCGCTGCCCTCTTGACGGATTGTCACCTTCTGTTCGTGCCAGTGCAGTTCGGACGGGATGAAGAGGTTGACGTACAACTCGGGGCGGTCGGCGCGGGCCGAGCGGAAGTAGATGCTGTCCGCGAACTTCGTGTGGGTCTCCAGGCCCGTGCCGTGGTCGCAGGAGAAGTTGTCGTAGTCGCTGCTGTAACTGCCGGGCGCGGCACCCAGACCACCCTTCGGACTGCGCTGCGACCCTGCCCACAGGCCGGTGTAGTAGGTGACGAATCCGTGCTCGGAGTCAGGGTCCTGCTCGCCGAGCATCTGGTTGTACAGGGCCCATTCGTAGTGGTCCATGCGCTCGGTCCGGGACGGGTCGTGCAGGAACAGCCGCCGCCCCAGCTTGAGCATGTTGTACGTGTTGCAGTTCTCGCACGTCTCCGCGGACAGCCGGCTGACGATCTCGCCGGGCGGCCCGAAGAACTCCTGGTTGGCATTGCCGCCGATGACGTACGAGTGGTCGTGGACCACGATGTCCCAGAAGTTCGAGGCGATCGCGCGGTAGCGCTCCTCACCGGTCGCCTCGTACATCCGGGCCGCGCCCACGATCTTGGCGATCTCGGTGTTGGCGTGCCGGCCGTCCAGCTCGTCGCGCCCCTCGGCGAGCGGACCGAACAGGTCCTCCTGGTCGAAGCGGCGGGCCGTGCGCAGGGCCGCCTGACTGCCGGTGGTCAGATACAGGGAGGCGAGCACGTCGTTCATGCCGCCCCACTCCACGCGGCGCACATGGTCGAGCTGGTCCGGGGTGAGGGGTGCGGTGCGGCGGTCGGCCCAGGCCGCCATGGCTTCGAGGACGCCCAGAGCCCGCTCGTTCCCGCACAGCCGGTACTGGTCGAGGAGACCGGCCATGATCTTGTGGATGGTGTAGTATGGCGCCCAGGGCTTGGCACCCGCTTCCAGGTCGGCGAAGACCTGCTCGGGAAACGCGGAGAGGTAACCCTCGTGGTACCCCGCGGCGGGGGAGGCCGCCTGACACTCCGCCAGCACGTCGACGATGCGGCGCCCCTTGTCCGCGTACCGGTCGTCCCCGGTGCCGGCGTGCGCCAGCGCGAGCCCGGACAGCAGGTGCCCGGTGCTGTGGCCGCGCAGCTGGATGTCAGGGGCCTCCCAGCCGCCGCAGGGCTGCGCGCTCGACGGCAGGCCGACGTTGACGCGGAAGGTGTGCAGGAGACGGTCGATGTCGACGGCTTCGAGGTAGGCACAGGTGCGCCGCATGTTGTCGAGGAAGGGGCTGTCCAACAGCCGAACCGATCCCGGCGCGAACTCGGCCAACGCGGGGCGCGGGCCCGTGGATCCGGCCGGGGAGCCGCGGTCACCGGCCGCGGCGGCCGGCCCCCCGGCCACCGCCCAAGCGCCTACCGCGGCCCCGGTTCCGGTTCCGGTCACGAAACGTCTGCGCGTCAGGCCCTGTCGTGGCATGCGGAGACTCCTCTGCACAGCGAGAGTTGAATCGTTTTTTTGGGACGACGGCAACTCTGGGGGTGCGATCACCGCACGTCAAGATGTACGCAACAGCTCTTTCCCTCACCCTTCCTTCGCCCCTATTGCCTTCAGCCCAGCCGAGGACGTAGGTTTCCGGCGCGTTAATTGAATCGTTTGAAACGTGGTTTCAAACGGACCTGTGTTCCGGGGCCCGGTACGTGGCGCCCCGGTGGGCCCGACAAGGAGCAACATGAGCCTGCGACGGCGAACGGTACTGACGATGGGGGCCCTGGCCGGTGCGGCCGCAACGTCCTTGCCCCTGGCAGCAGTTCCCGCGACGGCGAAGGAGGGCGGGGGCGGCAGCCTCGCGCCGCGCGGCTTCGACGACCCCTCGTCCGGCGTGCGTCCCAAGTTCCGCTGGTGGTGGCCCGACGCACTGGTGAACACCCGTGAGATCGCGGACGAGATCGAGAGGATCGCCGCCGCCGGTTTCGGCGGGGTGGAGATCGCGGCCGTCACCCACAGCCTCAGTCAGCCGATCGACGCCGGGCGCTACGGCTGGGGCACCCCGGCGTGGACGGCGGCCGTGGAGGCCGCGCTGCGGGCCGCGAAACGGCATGACGTGGTGGTGGATCTGACGATCGGCCCGGCCTGGCCGGCCGCGGTTCCCTCGATCACCCCGGACGGTGCGGCGTCGGCCAAGGAACTCGCGCACGGCCAGGCCCTGGTGGCGTCGGGCGAGACCTACTCGGGGCCGCTTCCGGCCGCCGTGTCCGAGGCCGAGCAGGGCGTCACCGCCCAGCGACTCCTGCTGGTGCAGGCCGTCCGGATCGCCACGGGCAGCTCGGCCGGCGCCGTCCCCGTCGTCCTGGACCGGTCCAGCGTCACCGACCTCACCTCGACGGTCCGCGGCACCGCCCTGACCTGGACCGCACCCGGCGACGGCGACTGGCTGGTGATCGCCTACTGGGAGCGCGGCTCCGGCCAGCGCCCGGAAGGCCCCGCGCACACCGCCCCGCTCTCCTACGTCGTCGACCACTTCAGCGACGCGGGCACCGAGGCCGTCACCGCCTTCTGGGAGAAGCACATCCTCACCCCAGCGATCCGGTCACTGCTGCGCCAGGTGGGCGGCGCCCTGTTCGAGGACTCCATCGAGCTGGAGACCGACGCCACGCTGTGGACCCCGAAGCTGCCCGCCGAGTTCGAGCGCCGCAAGGGGTACGGGCTGCTGCCGTACCTGGCGACCGTCGTCGAGAAGAAGGAGAAGCCCGTCTACAGCTTCGGTCCGGACATCGACAAGCCGGTGCGCGGCGACGTCATGGACGTCATCACCGAGCTGTACGTCGAGCACCACCTGCTTCCGCTGCAGAACTGGGCACACACCCTGGGGCTGAAGCTGCGCATCCAGCCGTACGGCCTGGAGACCGACGCGATCTACAAGGCGGCGATCCTGGACATCTCCGAGGGCGAGTCGCTGGGCTTCAAGAACCTGGACGACTTCCGGTGCCTGGCGGGCGGCCGGGACATGGGCGGCCGGCTCATCCTGTCGAACGAAGCCGGGGGCGTGGCCGGCGGCGCCTACTCGACCACCTGGTCCGCCACCCTGAAGAAGCTGGTCACCCAGTACGCGGCCGGTGTCAACCAGGCGGTGTTCCACGGCTTCGCGTACGCCGACGCGCCCGGTGCCGCCTGGCCGGGCTTCGCCGCCTTCTCGCCGTACAACGGCGGTGCCGGATACGGCGAGGCATGGGGGCCGCGCCAGCCCACCTGGCAGCACGCCGACATCGTCGCCGACTGCCTCGCCAGGATCCAGCAGGTGCTGCAGACCGGGGTCAACCGGGTCGATGTGGGGGTGCTGCGCCAGAAGGGCTACGCGGGTGCGGGGCTGGGGGCGCCCTGGTTCACCAGTGACGGCGTGCCCGTCGGCTGGACGCACACCTTCCTCAGCCCGCGGCTGCTCGACCTGCCCGGCGCCGTGGTGCGTGACGGCCGCTTCGCTCCCGACGGCCCCGCCTGCAAGGCGCTGGTCGTCGACGGCGATGTCATGAGCGGCCGTGAGCACACGCTCCGGCTCGATGTGGCCCGACGTCTCGTCGCGTACGCGGACGCTGGTCTCGCGATCGTCCTGATAGGCGACTGGTCGGACGCGCATGTGCCCGGGATGCCGGCCGCCGCGGACGACAACACGCGGCTGCGCGAGCTTCTCGTGGAGTTGCAGAAACGCCCCACCGTGCACACCGTCGCGGACCGGCCCGACGTCCCCGAGGCCATCGAGGCACTGGGTCTGCGCCGCGACGTGGAGTACGCCGAGACGTCGATGCTGGTGCACGCGCACCGCCGGGACGACGACGCGGACTACTTCTTCTTCGCCAACGACGCGGTCAGCAAGAAGGGCTCCACGGGCTCCCGGATCCGTCATGACGTCACCCTGAGCGGCCATGTCCGCGGGGCCGTCCCCCACCTGCTGGACCCGTGGACCGGTTCGGTCGCGCCGCTCGCCGCCCATACCCGTACCGAGGACGGGCGGATCCGTTTCACCGTGGACCTGGCGCCCGGTGCCGTGAGCATCGTGCGGCTGTCCCGGCCCACCGGTCGGGGCTCCGTCCGGTACGTCACCGCCACCGCGGCCGACGAGGTGGTCACCGCCGACGGCCGGAGGTTCGAAGTGCGGGCCGCTGCCGCGGGCGCCTACCGCACCACGTTCGACAACGGGCGTTCGGTGGACGCCGTCGTCGGGGCGGTGCCGCCGCCGTTCGCACCGGAGTCGTGGAAGCTGGACGTGGAGGACTGGCGGCCGGGCTCGAACGCCACCGAGACGGTTCATGTGCGGCACCGGCTGTCGCTGCCGGACGGCCTCCTGCCGTGGTCGCAGATCCCCGAACTGGAGGACGTGTCGGGCGTGGGCACCTACCGCGCCACCTTCACCCTGGGCAAGGAGTGGACGCCGGGGACGGGCGCGCGGCTGGAGCTGGGCGAGGTGTGCGACACCTTCCGTATCCGCGTCAACGGCCACGCCCTGCCCCCGGCGGACCAGGTGACGCGGGTGGTGGACCTGGGTACGCGGCTGCGGCACGGATCCAACACCGTCGAGGTGGAGGTGGCGACGACGCTCCTGAACCGGCTGCGGGTGGCGAATGCGCCGGTGTTCGGCGCCGCCAAGCGTCAGGAGTACGGGCTGCTGGGCCCGGTACGGGTGGTGCCGTACGGCACCACGACCGTGCACGCGTGAGCACCGCAGGCGGGTGAACGCGGCGGTCCGGGGCGCGGGTATCCGGGATGTGACCCGGATACCCGCGCCAAGACCGTCTGTGGTGAGGCGTTCCCGGCGGCGGACGGGTGTCGTCGAGTTACTCGCGGACCTGAGCGTTCACCGTGGGATGCGCGTCGTCGCTGTCCGCGCCCAGGCCCGCGAGCAGACGCAGTCCGTCCTCGGCGGGGCTGCCGGGGGCTGCGGACAGCACCAGCAGCTCCATGCCTGATCCGCCCGGTAGTGCGAAGTTCTCCTGGTGCAGTTCCAGCAGTCCGACCAGCGGATGCCGGTACGCCTTGCGTCCATGGGTGCGGGCGCGCACGTCCGCGCGGGCCCAGAGGCGGCGGAAGCGCTCGCTGCCCATCGCCAGCTCGCCGATGAGCGAGGCCAGACGGGGGTCCTCGGGGTATTTGCCGGCGGCCAGGCGCAGGTGCCCGACCACGTCGAGGGTGCATTTCTCCCAGTCCGCGTAAAGGCCGCGCTCGGACTCGTCAAGGAAGATGTGCCGGGCGGTGTTCAGGCCCGGCATCGGCCGGCCGTAGAGGAGCCCGGCGAGGCGGTTCCCGGCGAGCACGTCCAGGCGGTGGTCCATGATCAGTGCGGGTGCGTCGGCGACCAGGTCGAGGACGCGGAGCAGCTCCGGCCGGACCCGCCCGCCCGGCGCCTTCGCGCGGCGGCGGCGCTGCCGGGCGAGCCGGTGGAGGTGCCCGCGTTCGGTCTCGTCCAGGCCGAGGACGCGGGCGAGCGCGTCGAGGACCTGCTCGGAGGGCTGGGTCGCGCGGCCCTGCTCCAGGCGTACGTAGTAGTCGACGCTGACTCCGGACAGGTGCGCGACCTCTTCGCGGCGCAGCCCTTCGACCCGGCGGCGGCTGTCGGTGGGGATGCCGACGGCCGCCGGATCGACCCGGGAACGCCGGGTCCGCAGGAAGCCCGCAAGATCGTCCATGCCTCAAGTATGGCCTCGCTGGTGCCCGTGAAGGTGGTCCTGCCGTTACCAGGAAGTCCCGTCCGATGGAAGCGGCGCCCCTGAACGCCCGGCGTCGCGGCGCCCAGAATCGAAGGCATCCGATCCGAAGGACTTCCCATGAAGACGCTGATTGTCTACGCCCACCCTGAGCCGAAGTCGCTCAACAACTCGCTGAAGGACCTCGCGGTGTCCACACTGGAGACCGCCGGGCACGAGGTACGGGTGAGCGATCTGTACGCGATGAACTGGAAGGCGGTCGTGGACGCCGCGGACTACGGCCCGGACGCCTCAAGTCCGCTGAAGGTCGCCCTGGACTCGGGCCGGGCCTTCGACGCCGGGACGCTCACCCCGGACGTCCTCGCCGAGCAGGAGAAGCTGCTGTGGGCCGACACGATCATCTTCCAGTTCCCGCTGTGGTGGTACTCGATGCCCGCGATCCTCAAAGGCTGGGTGGACCGGGTGTTCACCTACCATTTCGCGTACGGCGTCGGCGAGCACAGCGACACCAGGTATGGCGAGCGCTTCGGCGAAGGCACCCTCGCGGGCAGGAAGGCTCTGCTGTCGGTGACCGCCGGCGGCCCGGAGTCGCATTACGCCGCTCGCGGGATCAACGGCCCCATCGACGATCTGCTGTTCCCGATGCACCACGGCATCCTCTACTACCCGGGTATCGAGGTGCTGCCGCCGTTCGTGCTGTACGGCACCGACCGGATGACCGGGCAGGACTTCCCGGACGTCGCCAAGGCCTGGGAGCAGCGCCTGCTCACCCTGGAGTCGACCGAGCCGATCGCGTTCCGGCGGCAGAACTTCGGTGACTACGAGATCCCCTCGCTGCACCTGAAGGAGGGACTGGAGCCCGCGGGCCGCACGGGTTTCGGGCTGCACGTGCGCGGCTGACCACCGGCGGGGGACGGGACGGGCCGGGGTACGAACCCGAGGGGCATCCCGAGGGCCGTGGCCCCGGCGCGCCTCAGACGCCGGGCGTGCTCGACTGCCGTACCACCAGCTCCGGCTGGAGCACCACGTGTTCGTGACGGTGTTCGTCGGCCTGCTCACCCGTCTCCCGCAGCAGCAGGTCGGCGGCGATGGTGCCGATGGCGTAGGCCGGCTGCCGTACCGAAGTGAGCGGCACGGCGGCCGCGGCCGCGAACTCGATGTCGTCGTAACCGACGATGGCGATGTCGTCGGGCACCCTCACCCCCGCGGTGTACAGCGTCTGGAGCACCCCCAGGGCCAGCAGGTCGTTGACGCAGAACACGGCGGTGGGCCGCCGCGCCAGCCCCAGCAGGCGGGCTCCGGCGTCGCGGCCCGCGGCCACGTCGAGGCGGTCGGTGGGCAGTTCGTGCAGGGCTTCGGGGGACAGTCCCGCCGCGGCGAGGGCCGCCAGAGCGCCCGACCGCCGGTCCTGCACCTGTTTGAGGTGTTCGGGCCCGCTGACGAAGGCGATCCGGCGGTGCCCCACGGACGTCAGGTGCCTGATGGCCAGGGCGCCGCCGGCCACGTTGTCGACGGCGACCGAGCAGCCCTCCTCGTTGCCCGCCACCCGGTCCACGACCACGAAGGGAATTCCGAACCGGCGGAACTCGCGGAGCGTACGACCGCTGGAGTCGGCGGGAGTGATCAGTGCCCCGCGCACCCGTTGCTCGGCGAAGAGCGCGAGATAGTCCGCTTCCTCCTGGACGCTCTGGCCGCTGTTGCAGACCATCACGCCCATGCCCGCGTCGCGTGCGGTGCGTTCGGCCCCGCGCACGACCTCGACGAAGAACGGGTTGCCCATGTCCAGGACCAGCACCGAGACGATGCGGCTGCGGCCCGCCCGCACTTGGCGGGCGAACTCGCTGCGCACGTAGCCGAGTCGGGCGATCACCTGCTGGACGTGGTGGCGGGTCCGGTCGGAGACCCGTTCGGGGCGGTTGAGCACATGGGAGACGGTGCCGACGGAGACTCCCGCCTCCCGTGCCACGTCCTTGATACCGGCCGGGGGCCGATGGCCCGTCGTACGTTCTGCCGAGCCGCCCTCCCGTCCGGCGGCGCGGACGACGGGTCCGTCGGGCGGCGGGAACGGCGCGGGGCCGTCCGGTCCGGAGAAGCCCTGCCCGGTTCTCATGTCAGGTGGAACACCTCCGTGAGGGGGAGCATGGCGGCGTCCGGGGCCCGGCCGTCCAGCTCCTCGAAGAACCCCGACATCTCGGCCTGCCACCGCGCGTTCACGCCGGTGGCGTCCATGGCGGCGCGGGCCGCGTCGAAGTCCTCGGTCTCCAGGTAGCCGACCAGCAGACCGTCCTCGCGCAGGAAGAGCGAGTAGTTGTGCCAGCCGGTCGCGGACAGCGCCTCGCGCATCTCGGCCCACACCTGCCGGTGGCGTTCGCGGTACTCCTCGGCCCGGTCGGGCCGGACCTTGAGCAGGAAGCAGACACGCTGCATGTCATGTCCTCGGTGGGTACGTGCGGGGGTGGGGCCGCTCCCGCGGTCGCGGCGGAGCGGCCCCACACCGGCCGGATCAGAACTTGTACTGGTCGATGTTCTTCGCGTCGAAGACGGTCGGCTTCCCGAGGGACACCACACCGTCCTTGCCGATGGTGTACGTGCCCATGTCACCGGCCTTGAACGTCTGCCCCTCGGCACCGGTGATCTGGCCCGACTGCAGGGCGATGACCGTGCGGGCGGCGAGCTCACCGAGCTTGTTCGGGTCCCACAGCTCGAAGCCTTCGACGGTGCCGTTCTTGACGTAGGCACGCATGTCGTTGGGGGTGCCCAGGCCGGTCAGCTTGACCTTGCCCTTGTACTTGGAGCCGGACAGGTACTGGGCGGCGGCCTTGATGCCCACGGTGGTCGGGGCGATGATCCCCTTCAGCTGGGGGTGCTCCTGGAGCAGGCCCTGGGTCTGCTGGAAGGACTTCTGTGCGTCGTCGTCGCCGTAGGCGACCTTGACCAGCTTGATGTCCTTGTACTCGGGCTTCTTCAGTTCCTCCTTCATGAAGTCGATCCAGGTGTTCTGGTTGGTGGCGGTCTGGGCGGCGGAGAGGATCGCGATCTCGCCCTTGCCGCCGATCTGCTGCGCCAGTTGCTGGACCTGGGTACGTCCGATGTCCTCGGTGGACGCCTGGGAGACGAAGACCTGACGGCAGTCGGTCTTGGTGTCGGAGTCGTAGGTCACGACACTGACGCCGTTCTTCATGGCCTGCTTCAGCGCGGTGCACAGGGCGCCCGGGTCCTGGGCGGACACCGCGATGCCGTTCACCTGCTGCTGGGTGAGGGTGTTGACGTAGGAGACCTGGCCGGAGGTGTCGGTGCCGCTGCTGGTGCCGACCTCCTGGTAGGTCGAACCGAGCTCCTCGACGGCCTTCTTGCCGGCCGTGTCGGCGATGGTGAAGTACGGGTTGTTGACCTGCTTGGGCAGGAAGGCGATCTTCAGGCCCTTCTTGGTCTCCGCGTTGGCGTCGGCCTTGCCGGTCGTCACGGCGGAACCGGACGTCTTGTCCGTGTCGTCCTTGGTGGTGCCGCCGCAGGCGGTGGCGCCCAGGGCGAGAACGGTGGCGGTGGCGACGGCAAGGGTGAGCCGACGGGTTCTGACGGTGGCGAGAGACATGGCAAAGGGTCCTATCGTTGCGAAGTACGGCTTTGTACAGGGCAGTTGTCTGGTTCGGGGTGCGGCGGACGGTGCTTGCCCGCCTCCCCTCGGGTGCGGCGGACGGTGCCGGTCCGCCTTCCCCCGGGTGCGGCGGACGGTGCCGGGGCCTCGTCAGGTGATGGCGGCCGGTGGTGACAGGGGGGCCGCTGTCGCCTTTCTGCGGGCTCTGCTCTGGGCGATCTGCCGGCCGACGCGCGGGGCGAGGACGGAGACCACCAGCAGGACGCCGGTGACGACGATCTGGGACTGGGCGGAGACGTTGAGCAGGCTCATCACGTTCTGCAGGGTGCCGAGCAGGAACACCCCGGCGATCGCGCCGCCGAGGGTGCCCTTGCCGCCGTCGAAGTCGATGCCACCGAGCAGGACCGCGGCGATGACGGAGAGTTCGAGGCCGGTGGCGTTGTCGTAGCGGGCGCTGGCGTAGTGCAGGGCCCAGAAGACGCCGGTGAGAGCGGAGAGCACGCCCGTGGTGACGAACATGGACAGCTTCAGGCGCTTGACGCGGATGCCGGCGAACCGGGCCGCTTCCTCCGAGGCGCCGGTCGCGAACAGCGAGCGCCCGACGGGAGTCGCGTGCAGGACGACGACGGCGATCGCCAGCAGCACGAGGAACGGCAGCGCGGCGTACGGGATGAAGGTGTCGCCGATCCGGCCCGCGCCGAAGTCCAGGTACTGGGCGGGAAAGTCGGTGACCGAGTCGGAACCGAGGACGATCTGGGCGATGCCGCGGTAGGCGGCCATCGTGCCGATGGTGACGGCGAGGGACGGCAGGCCGAGACGGGTGACGAGCAGCCCGTTGATCAGGCCGCAGACCACGCCGAGCACCAGGCACAGCGGGATGATCGTCTCGATGGCCATGCCCTCGTTCCACAGGGCCCCCATCACCGCCCCGGACAGGCCGGCCGTGGAACCCACGGACAGGTCGACCTCGCCGGAGATCACGAGCATCGTCATGGGCAGCGCGATCAGGGCGATCGGCAGGGTGTTGCCGATCAGGAACGAGACGTTGAGCGCGTTGCCGAAGTTGTCGACGAACGAGAAGGAGCACAGCAGCAGGACGACGAACAGGGCGCCCACCGCGGTGTCCCAGCGCACCGCGCCGCCGAGGCCGAGTCGGCCCGTGGCCTTCGTAGTGGTGTCAGTCATGGCGGGCACTCCTCATCTGTGCTGCCTTCTTGCGCAGCGCTGCGGCGACCCGCAGGGCCAGGATCCGGTCGACGGCGATGGCGAGCAGCAGCAGGATGCCGTTGATCGCGGTGACCCAGACCGAGCTGACGCCGATCGCGGGGAGCACGCTGTTGATGGAGGTGAGCAGGACGGCTCCGAGCGCCGCTCCGTAGACGCTTCCGGAGCCTCCGGTGAAGGCGACGCCGCCGACCACCACGGCGCTCACGACGGTGAGTTCGTAGCCGTTGCCGGTGGCGGAGTCGACGTTGCCGAAGCGGGCGAGGTAGAGGGCGCCGGCGAGTCCGGCGAGGGCTCCGCACAGGACGTAGGCGGTCATGATGCGGCCCCGGACCGGGACACCGGCGAGTCGGGCCGCCTCGGGACTGGAGCCGAGGGCGTACAGGTCGCGTCCACTGCGGTAGCTGCGCAGGTAGTAGCCAACCGCGAGGAGCACGGCGAGGGCGAGCAGGGCGAGGTAGGGAATCGCCCAGACGCCGTCGTGGCCGAAGTCGACGAAGCCTTGGGGCAGCGCGTCCGCGGTGATCTGGCGGGAGCCGACCCAGATGGAGTCGATGCCGCGGATGATGTAGAGGGTGCCGAGGGTGACCACGAGGGCGGGCACCTTGCCGAGGCTGACCAGGGCGCCGTTGAGCAGTCCGAAGAGTGCTCCGAGCGCGGCGGCGAGCACCACCGCGATCAGCGGACTGCCGCCGCCGCTCAGGTAGTTGCCGGCGGCGAAGGCGGAGATGCCGAGCACCGAGCCGACCGACAGGTCGACGTTCCGGGTGATCACCACGACGGCCTGGCCGGTGGCGACGAGGGCCAGGATGGTCGCGTTGAGCAGCAGGTCCTTGATGCCCTGTTCGGACAGGAACTCGCCGTTGTAGATCTGGGTGGCGCCGAGCATCACCACGAGTACGGCGAGGACTGCCAGTTCGCGCACCTTGAACATCTTGTCGATGAGTGTGCGCGCGCCGGTGGTCCGGGATGCGGGTGCGCTGCGCACCGGTTCGGCTGTGGTGGTCATGCCGCGTCCCTTCCACGGGCTGCGCGGCCGGTGGCCGCCGCCATCACGGTCTCCTCGGTCGCCTCCGCACGCGGTATCTCCGCGGCCAGGCGGCCTTCGTGCATCACGAGGACCCGGTCGGCCATGCCGAGGATCTCCGGGAGGTCGGAGGAGATCATCAGCACCGCGACGCCCTCGGCGGCGAGCGAGGACAGCAGCCGGTGCACCTCGGCCTTGGTGCCGACGTCGATGCCGCGGGTCGGCTCGTCCACGATCAGCACCTGGGGAGCGGTCGCGAGCCACTTGGCCAGGACGACCTTCTGCTGGTTGCCGCCCGACAGGGTGCCGACGACGTCGGCCAGCCGGGCGTACTTCACCTGGAGCTTCACGGCCCAGTCGACGGCCCGGTCGCGCTCGGCCCGGCGGTTCATCAGTCCGGCCCGGGTGGTTTCGGCGAAGCCGGTGAGCCCGATGTTGCGTCCGATGGACATGTCCATCACGAGGCCCTGGGCGCGGCGGTCCTCCGGGACGAGGGCGACTCCGGCGGCCATCGCCAGGCTCGGGGAACCCGCCTTGAGTGTGTGGCCGAGCACCTCGACCTCGCCTGCGTCCCAGCGGTCGACGCCGAACACGGCCCGAGCGACCTCACTGCGGCCCGCACCCACCAGTCCCGCCAGGCCCACGATTTCGCCGCGCCGCACCTCGAAGGACACGTCGGTGAAGACGCCTTCCCGGGTGAGCCGGCGCACCGTGAGCGCGGCCTCGCCGATCTCGGTCTCCTGCTTGGGGTACAGCTCGTCGAGGTCGCGGCCGACCATGCGGCGCACCAGGTCGTCCTCGGTGAGGCCGGCCAGCGGTTCGCTGCTGATCCAGGCTCCGTCGCGCAGGGTGGTCACCCGCTGGCACAGCTCGAAGATCTCCTCCAGCCGGTGCGAGATGAACAGCACGGCGGCACCCTGCTCGCGCAGCGTCTTGACGACGCCGAAGAGGCGGGCGACTTCGCTGCCGGTGAGTGCGGCGGTCGGCTCGTCCATGATCAGGACGCGGGCTTCGAAGGAGAGCGCCTTGGCTATCTCGACGAGTTGCTGGTCGGCGATGGACAGTCCGCGGGCGGGCTGTTCCGGGTCGAGATCGACGCCGAGACGGGCGAAGAGACCGGCGGCGGCCTGCTTCACCGCGCGGTGGTCGACCCGGCCGAGGGAGCGGGACGGCTGGCGGCCCACGAAGATGTTCTCGGCGACCGACAGATCGGGGAAGAGCGTCGGCTCCTGGTAGATCACGGCGACACCCGCGTCCCGGGCGTCGGCGGGGCCGTGGAACTCCACCGGTGATCCGTCGAGCAGCACCGTGCCGGTGTCGGGCCGGTGCACGCCGGCCAGGGCTTTGATCAGGGTCGACTTGCCCGCACCGTTCTCGCCGGCGAGGGCGTGGACCTCTCCGGCGAACAGCTGTAGGGAGACTCCGCGCAGGGCCCGGACGGCGCCGAAGGACTTGCTCACCTCCTCCAGCGCGAGGACCGGAGTGGCATCCGGTTCGGGTTGCGTCATGTGTCTCTCCATGGAGGTCAGGGTCGGCCGGGGGATCCGGGCACGCCGAACCGCGCCGATGCGATCACCCGGCATGAAATGTTTCAGTGAGGTTGCCCGGAAGCTAGCCCCGCCCGCTCCTCAGGTCAAGGGGTCGACTCTGGCGCAAGGGGCCGAATCAGGAGAAGACCATCCAGTACAACCGGCCCGCACCCCTTGATCTGTGCGGAATAAGGGCTGCCCGACGGCCACCTGGGGCCAATAGCACGATTGAGTAACGCGACACCGGGCTGACGGAAGCCCTTGACGCTCACGAAACCCGGGGCTAACTTGCCGATGCAATGAATCGATTCACACAATTGTGTGTCTGCCGGCCCTCTTCAGGGCTGTCGCGCTTCCCGAGGTGAACATGACTGACATCGCTGCCGTGAAGGCCGCACTCGCCGGACAGCGGATCGAGACGCCGTCCTGGGGGTACGGCAACTCCGGTACCCGCTTCAAGGTGTTCGCGCAGACGGGAGTGCCGCGCACCCCGTGGGAGAAGCTGGACGACGCGGCCAAGGTCCACGAGTTCACCGGGGTGGCGCCGACCGTCGCGCTGCACATCCCCTGGGACAGGACCGAGGACTACGCGGCACTCGCCTCGTACGCCGAAGAGCGCGGCCTCACGCTGGGCACCATCAACTCCAACACCTTCCAGGACGACGACTACAAGCTGGGCAGCGTCTGCCATCCGGACGCCGCCGTCCGCCGCAAGGCCCTGGACCATCTCTACGAATGCGTCGACATCATGGACGCGACCGGTTCGAAGGGCCTCAAGCTGTGGTTCGCCGACGGCACCAACTACCCGGGTCAGGACGACGTCCGCGAGCGCCAGGACCGGCTCGCCGACGTGCTGGCCAAGGTGTACGAGCGGCTCGGCGACGACCAGCGGCTGCTGCTGGAGTACAAGCTCTTCGAGCCCGCCTTCTACACGACCGACGTGCCGGACTGGGGCACGGCGTACGCCCACTGCCTCAAGCTGGGCGAGAAGGCGCAGGTCGTCGTCGACACCGGACACCACGCCCCGGGCACCAACATCGAGTTCATCGTCGCCACGCTGCTGCGTGAGGGCAAGCTCGGCGCCTTCGACTTCAACTCCCGCTTCTACGCGGACGACGACCTGATGGCCGGTGCCGCCGACCCCTTCCAGCTGTTCCGGATCATGTACGAGGTGATCCGCGGTGGCGGCTTCACGCCGGACGTCGCCTTCATGCTCGACCAGTGCCACAACATCGAGGCCAAGATCCCGGCGATCATCCGTTCGGTGATGAACGTCCAGGAGGCGACGGCCAAGGCGCTGCTCGTCGACCGTGCGGCGCTGACCGTCGCTCAGCGCTCGGGCGACGTGCTCGCCGCGAACGCCGTCCTGATGGACGCGTACAACACGGACGTACGTCCGCTGCTGGGCGAGGTGCGTGAGGAACTGGGCCTGGACCCGGACCCGGTCGCCGCGTACCACCGTTCCGGCTGGGCGGCGAAGATCGCCGCGGAACGGGTCGGCGGGCAGCAGGCCGGCTGGGGCGCGTGAGCGAGGCGGCACAACCGGCCGGGCCGCCACGGGACCGCGCACGTGCGGTGGTCCCGCCGGGACGGCCGCGTCCGCCGCACGGCCGCCCGGCGGCGGCACGGTTCACCGCCCCCTGACAGGGCCGTACGGCCGGTGCCGCGGCTCCCCTCGCCCCTCGGGGCTCCGAGCACAAGCAGACACTCTTCTTAAGGACTAGGAACATGGCTCCCCATCCTGAAGCCGCGGCCCTGCTGGCCCGGTCCCACCGGCTCGGCGCCGATCCCCGCAACACCAACTACGCGGGCGGCAACACGTCCGCGAAGGGCACCGGAACCGACCCGGTGACCGGCGGCGACGTCGAACTCATGTGGGTCAAGGGGTCGGGCGGTGACCTCGGCACGCTGACCGAGGCAGGTCTCGCCGTACTGCGCCTGGACCGGCTGCGCGCCCTCACCGACGTCTACCCCGGCGTGGAGCGCGAGGACGAGATGGTCGCCGCGTTCGACTACTGCGCGCACGGCAAGGGCGGCGCCGCCCCGTCGATCGACACCGCGATGCACGGCCTGGTGGACGCGCCCCACGTCGACCACCTGCACCCCGACTCCGGCATCGCGCTGGCCTGCGCCGCCGACGGCGAGAAGCTGACCGCCGAGTGCTTCGGCGACCGTGTGGTGTGGGTGCCCTGGCGCCGCCCCGGTTTCCAGCTCGGTCTGGACATCGCGGCCGTCAAGCGGGCCAACCCGCAGGCGATCGGCTGCGTGCTCGGCGGCCACGGCATCACCGCCTGGGGTGCCACGGCCGAGGAGTGCGAGCGCAATTCGCTGCACATCATCCGCACCGCCGAGACCTTCCTCGCCGAGCGCGGCAGGGCCGAGCCGTTCGGGCCGGTCGTCGAGGGGTACGAGGCCCTGCCCGCGTCGGACCGCCGGGACCGGGCCGCGGCCCTGGCACCGCACATCCGGGCCCTCGCCTCCCAGGACCGCCCGCAGGTCGGCCACTTCACCGACTCGGACGTCGTCCTCGACTTCCTCGCCTGTGCCGAGCACCCCCGGCTCGCGGCGCTGGGCACCTCCTGCCCGGACCACTTCCTGCGTACGAAGGTCCGCCCGCTCGTCCTCGACCTGCCGCCGACCGCTCCCCTGGACGAGGCGGCCGCCCGGCTGAAGGAACTGCACGCCGCCTACCGCGAGGAGTACGCCGCCTACTACCGGCGCCACGCGGAGCCCGACTCCCCCGCGATGCGCGGCGCCGACCCGGCGATCGTGCTCGTACCCGGCGTCGGCATGTTCTCCTTCGGCAAGGACAAGCAGACCGCGCGCGTGGCCGGCGAGTTCTACGTCAACGCGATCAATGTGATGCGCGGAGCGGAGGCCGTCTCCACGTACGCGCCGATCGAGGAATCGGAGAAGTTCCGCATCGAGTACTGGGCCCTGGAGGAGGCCAAACTCCAGCGGATGCCGGCACCCAAGCCGCTCGCCACCCGCGTCGCACTGGTGACGGGCGCGGGCAGCGGCATCGGCAAGGCGATCGCCCGCCGACTCGCCGCCGAGGGTGCCTGCGTCGTGATCGCGGACCTCGACGCGGCGAACGCGCAGGCGGTCGCGGACGAGCTGGGCGGCCCCGACAGGGCCGTCGCCGTCACGGTGGACGTCACCTCCGAAGAACAGATCACCGACGCGTTCAAGACGGCGGTACTGGCCTTCGGCGGCATCGACCTGGTCGTCAACAACGCGGGCATCTCCATCTCCAAGCCGCTGCTGGAGACCACCGCGAAGGACTGGGACCTCCAGCACGACATCATGGCCCGCGGCTCCTTCCTCGTCTCCCGCGAGGCGGCCCGCGTGATGATCCAGCAGGAACTGGGCGGCGACATCGTCTACATCGCCTCCAAGAACGCGGTCTTCGCCGGCCCCAACAACATCGCCTACTCGGCCACCAAGGCCGACCAGGCCCACCAGGTACGGCTCCTGGCGGCCGAGTTGGGGGAGCACGGCATCCGCGTCAACGGCGTCAACCCGGACGGCGTGGTCCGCGGCTCGGGAATCTTCGCGGGCGGCTGGGGCGCGCAGCGCGCGGCCACCTACGGCATCGAGGAGGAGAAGCTCGGCGAGTTCTACGCCCAGCGCACCCTGCTCAAGCGCGAGGTGCTTCCCGAGCACGTGGCGAACGCGGTGTTCGCGCTGACGGGCGGGAACCTCACGCACACCACCGGCCTCCATGTCCCGGTCGACGCCGGTGTGGCCGCCGCCTTCCTGCGGTAGCGCACATG
Organism: Streptomyces sp. NPDC058051; assembly: GCF_042885475.1. Lineage (NCBI taxonomy): Bacteria > Bacillati > Actinomycetota > Actinomycetes > Kitasatosporales > Streptomycetaceae > Streptomyces > Streptomyces sp. NPDC058051. Next base: position 374,089 of record NZ_JBHVRW010000001.1, on the reverse strand, counting down.
CCGTCACCGGTCCGGGCCGACCGCGCCCGGCCCGGTGACGGCCCGCCGATCCCGCCGATCCCGCCGGAGCCGGTCTCCCCACCCGGAGGCGTTCGGAACCCGCGCGAAGGCGTCCGGACGGTTCACCACCGCACAGGCCGTCCCGTTCGCCCCGCCCTGCCCATCGACACCACCGCAACGCCTCGCGGAGGAGCCCCCCCATGACCACCGTCCCGTCCCCCTCCGCGTCACCCTCCCTGTTCGCCGCGGCCGATCTGGGCGCCACCAGCGGACGGGTCGTCCTCGGCGAGGTCGCACCGGACCGCCTCGTCCTCACGGAGCTGCACCGGTTCGCCAACACCCCGCTGCGGCTGTCCGACGGGCTGCGCTGGAACGTACTCGCCCTCTTCCAAGGTGTGCTCGACGGGCTGCGCGAGGCCGCCCGCAGGACCGACGGCCGCCTCGCCTCCATCGGGGTGGACAGCTGGGCCGTCGACTACGGGCTGCTGGACCGTGACGGCGCGCTGCTCGGGCACCCCTTCCACTACCGCGACAGGCGCACCGAGGGCGCCGCCGACACCGTGTGGTCCCGGATCGACGCCCAGGAGCTGTACCGGATCACCGGTCTTCAGCACCTCCCCTTCAACACGGTCTTCCAGCTCGCCGCGGCGGCGGGCACCGCGCAGATGGACGCCGCCCGCACCCTGCTGCTCGTCCCGGACCTGTTCATCCACTGGCTGACGGGGACCGTGGGCGCCGAGGAGACCAACGCCTCCACCACCGCGCTCTTCGACGCACGGACCGGCGCCTGGCGCCCCGACCTCCTCGACCGGCTCTCCCTCGCCCCCGGCCTGCTGCCGCCACTGCGCGCACCCGGTGACCCCGCGGGCACCCTGCTGCCGCACATCGCCGCGTACACCGGACTCGACACCAGCACCCCGGTCACCGCGGTCGCCTCCCACGACACCGCCTCCGCCGTCGTCGCGGTACCGGCCACCGACCCGCGCTTCGCGTACATCTCGTGCGGCACCTGGTCCCTGGCGGGCCTGGAGCTCAACGCTCCCATCCTGAGCGAGGAGTCCCGGGAGGCCGGCTTCACCAACGAACGCGGCATCGACGGCACCATCCGCTATCTGCGCAACATCATGGGCATGTGGCTTCTGGAGGAGTGCCGGCGCACCTGGGCGGCGCAGGGCCTGCCGGCCGGGCTGCCCGAACTGCTCGCCGAGGCCGACCGGGCCCAACCGTTCGTCTCGGTCATCGACCCGGACGCACCGGAGTTCCTCGCCCCCGATGACATGCCGGAGCAGATCCGCGCCCACTGCCGCCGCACCGGGCAGCCCGTCCCCGACAGCCGGGGCGCGCTGGTGCGCTGCGTCATGGAGAGCCTGGCACTGGCCCACCGCCGCGTCCTGCGGCAGGCCGCCCGGCTCGCCGACCACGACATCGCCCAGGTCCATCTGGTGGGCGGCGGCTCGCGCAACGAGCTGCTGTGCCGGCTGACCGCCGACGCCTGCGGGCTGCCGGTGGTGGCGGGCCCCGCCGAGGCCACCGCGCTGGGCAACGTCCTCGTCCAGGCCAGGGCGGCCGGTCTGGTCGGCGACCTCTCCTCGATGCGCCGGCTGGTCGCGGACACCCAGCCATTGCGTCACTACACGCCCGGCGGCGACCCCGGCGCCTGGGACGCGGCCGAGGCCCGTCTCGCGTCGTTCGCGAAGGAACGGTGACGCGCGGGACAGCCGGGCGGCGAACCGGGGCGGGGGGAGTGACAGGGGACACCACCCCATAGTCCGGTTTGGGCCGATGTGCTTATCATCACGAACTATTTCACGTAACTGTTACGTGCGACATAGCTTGTGCCGGAACTGTCTCCTTATTCTCACGCCATGTCCCGGCATTCCTTCGCTCCCCTGCTTGTCACACTCACCCGGCGCCGTGCGTCGCGCTTCGCCCTGGCCGCCCTCGCGCTCGTCATGACCGGCTCCTGGGCGGCGACCGGCGCCGACCTCGACACGGCCGGGGACGACGAGGCGCGGACCGCCGCACGGTCGGGCCCGGCGGCGGGGCGGACGCCCGCTGCCGTGGGGCTGGGTACGGTTCCCACCGTGCCCGCTGCCGTGAGGCTGGGCGCGGTTCCCACCGTGCCCGCTCTCATGGGGCTGGGTGCGGTCCCCACCGTGCCGTCCGCCTCCACCGCGGTGGCGTCCCCGCCGGCGGTGTCCGCAGCGTCGCTGCGTACCACTGGGGCCGGTGGGGCCCCTGGTTCGGCTCCGGACCAGGTGCTGTCCCAACGGCTCGACCCGGTCGTGGCGGCTTCCCCCGCCTCGCTCTCGGTGGCGGTGCTCGACCCGGCCGACGGGCGCACGGCGCGGTACGGCGTGCGGGCGGACACGACCTACGACACGGCGAGCATTGTCAAGGTCGACATCCTGGCGGCTCTGCTGCTCAAGGCCCAGGACGAACACCGCGGACTCACGGCGCAGGAGAAGAAAGCCGCCGCGTCGATGATCCGCGTCAGCGACAACGCGTCCGCCGACGCGCTGTGGCGCGTGATCGGCAAGGCACCGGGCCTGGAGGCCGCCAACCGCAGGCTCGGCCTGACCGGCACGACCGGCGGCCTCGACGGGCACTGGGGGCTGACCCAGACCACAGCGACCGATCAGCTCGCTGTGCTGGCGGCCGTCTTCGGCACCGACTCCCCGTTGAACAGCTCGAACCGTACCTACGTGCGCGGCCTCATGGGAGACATCGCGGCAGACCAGTCCTGGGGCGTTTCCGCGGCCGGCCCCGTCACCGGCCTGAAGAACGGCTGGTTGCAGCGGACGGCGACGGGCCGCTGGGACGTCAACAGCATCGGGCTCGTCCAGGTGAACGGACACGACCGCCTCGTGGCGGTGCTGTCGCGGGGCAGCGTCACCATGGCGGACGGCGTCTCGCTGGTGGAGAAGGCAGCCGAGGCGGCGGTCCAGGCCCTGGAGGAGACGGCCTGACCCCGCACCACGGCCCCGGTCGGGCCCCGGGGCCGCAGCACCACCTGCGCCGGGCCCGAAGCCGCACACCTCACGGTGCCACCACCCGGTCCCGGGCCTACCCGCCGGCCGTCTGCCGGCCGCCGCCCGGTTCCGTACCGTCGGCGTCGTCCGCCGCCATGACCTCCTCGGCGTCCTTCTCCTGCCGCGCCGAACCGCGCACGGCGCAGTGGAGGCTGTCGTCCACCACATCGGCGACGATGGTGTCTCCCTGCTCGGCCTCACCGGAGAGCAGGAGGGAAGCGACGCGGTTGTCGAGTTCGTTCTGGATGGTCCGCCGGAGGGGACGGGCGCCGAACTCCGGCTGATAGCCGTGGGCGACCAGTAGTTTCTTGGCGGCCTCGGTGACTTCGAGCGTCATCCCCTGGGCGCGCACCCGGCGGTCGCTCTGGGCCAGGAGGTGGTCGACGATCTCCGCGAGGTCGTCCTCGGTGAGGCCCCGGAAGATGATGATCTCGTCGATACGGTTGAGGAACTCCGGCAGGAACCGCGCCTTGAGGTCCTCCATGAGATCGTCCTTGATCTCGGACACGTCGCCGTGGTGATCGAGGATGAGGTGGGCGCCGATGTTGGACGTCATGATGATTACGCAGTGGCGGAAGTTGACCGTGCGGCCCTGCGCGTCCGTGAGCCGGCCGTCGTCCAGGATCTGGAGCAGTGTGTTGAAGATGTCGGGGTGGGCCTTCTCGACCTCGTCGAACAGCAGCACACTGTACGGCTGCCTGCGTACCTTCTCGGTGAGCTGGCCGGCTTCCTCGTAGCCGACGTATCCGGGAGGTGCTCCGACGAGGCGGGCCACGGTGTGTTTCTCCTGGAACTCGCTCATGTCGAAGCGGATCATGCGGTCTTCCTCGCCGAACAGCAACTCGGCCAGGGTCTTGGCCAGTTCCGTCTTGCCGACGCCGGTGGGGCCCAGGAACAAGAAGGATCCGACGGGGCGCTTGGGATCGCCCATGCCTGCCCGGCTGCGGCGGACCGCGAGCGAGACCGCGGTGACCGCCTCGTCCTGACCCACGACTCTGGCATGCATCGATTCCTCAAGCCGCAACAGCCGGTCCTTCTCACTGGCGGTGAGTTGTGAGACGGGGATCCCGGTCCGGCGCGCGATCACATCGGCGATGTCGGCGGCGGTGACGGAGACGACTCCTTCCCGGCGCTCGTCGATCCCGGCGAGTTCCCCTTCGGTTTCGGCGATCTCGGCCTTCAGCTCAGAAGCTCTGTCGAAGTCCTCGGCGGCGACGGCCTGGTCCTTCTCGCGGCGCAGTTTCGCGAGGCGGTCCTCACGGCTGACGACTTCGGTGGACCGTGCCGCGCTGCGCAGGCGCACCCTGGCTCCCGCCTGGTCCATGACGTCGATGGCCTTGTCCGGCAGGAAGCGGTCGCTGATGTAGCGGTCCGAGAGCTCCGCGGCGGCGGACAGGGCTCCGTCGGCGAAACGGACCTGGTGGTGGGCTTCGTAGGTGTCACGCAGACCTTCGAGGATGGCGACGGTCTCCTCGACCGACGGCTCCGGAATGAGAACCGGCTGGAAGCGGCGTTCGAGAGCGGCGTCCTTCTCGATGTGCTTGCGGTACTCGTCGATGGTCGTCGCCCCCACCACATGGAGCTCTCCACGGGCCAGGGCGGGCTTGAGCATGTTGCCCGCGTCCATGGAGCCCTCACCGGTCGCGCCCGCCCCGACGACCGTGTGCAGTTCGTCGATGAAGAGGATGATGTCGCCCTCGGCCGCCTTCACGTCCTCGATGACCTTCTTGAGACGCTCCTCGAACTGACCGCGGTACTGCGCGCCGGCCACCAAGCCGGACAGGTCGAGGGAGATGACCTGTTTGTCCTTGAGAGTGTCCGGTACCTCGCCCGCGATGATGCGCTGGGCGAGCCCTTCGACGATGGCGGTCTTGCCGACACCGGGTTCCCCGATGAGCACGGGGTTGTTCTTGGTGCGCCGGGAAAGGATCTCGACCGTCTGCTCGATCTCCTCGGAGCGCCCGACGACGGGATCGAGTTTGCCGGCCTTGGCCTCGTCGGTGAGATTTCGGCCGAACTCCTCCAGCGTCGTCGCGGGCCCCGCCTCACCGGGCTGCGCGCCGTCCGCCCCCGCGGCCCTGCCCGCCGGCTTCCGGAGTCTGTCCACTTCGATGTCGTTGGCGCGCAGGATGCGCGACGCACCCGAGTCCGGATCGTCCAGGAGAGCAAGGAGGATGTGCTCGGGGCCGATGTAGGAGACGCCCGCTGCCTGCGAGCGCGCGTAGGCGGTGGCGAGTGTGCGCTTGGCCGCCGGAGTGAGGCCGGGCTCGGAGGACGGCTCGCCGGATTCCTTGGGCAGGACCCGTGAGATCTCCGTGGCGAGTTCCTGCGGGTCGACCCCGGCCTGGGCGAGGATCCGCCGCGAGGGATCCACCTGCGACGCGGCCCACAGCAAGTGCTCCGTGTCCAGGTCGGCGGTGCCGTCCTGGACCGCACGCTGCGCCGCCAGGTTCAGCAACTCGTGCGACGAGTCGCTCAGGAGGCGTCCGATCGGTACGCGCTGCACGGCGGGAGGTGACGATGCCGGTGACGTACCGAAGAAACGGCTCAGCATCTCACTGAACGGGTCTGCGGAACCGAAGGCTGAACCGAAGGGGATCGACATGACAGCTCCTGTGCATGAGACCGGCTTCCACTCAAACAATCGCGCGAAACACCCGCAACCGGAGTCGGTACCACCCTTGCTCCTCCTGCTCTCCGCCGACCATGGCGCCGGCCGGAGGCGACACCCGTCGGGGCCGCGTCGTCACACCTCGTGAACCTGTGGCCCGAGAACCGTGCGCACCTGTTCGGGGTGAGGGTCGAAGGACGCTCTGCGTACGGTCAATCCCCGACGGGCTTCTCGGCCTCGACGGACCCGGCGCATTCGGCGCCGCCACCGGCTCCCGGGCCCACCGCGGCCGGACCGAACGGGGAACGGTGGCACGCCGGGGAGTCCGGCGTCCGTGGAGTACGAGGTGAGGGCGGCGGACTCGGTGACCGGCAGCAGACCCTCGCAGTACGTGGCCAACCGGCCTTCGTCACACCACCGTTGACCGGTGTCGCTCATCCGGTACCCGCCGTGGCCTACGCCGAGCACCAGGGCCGGCGGCATCACGGCGTACAGCGCGATGCGGCGCATGATCTTCATCAGGCGTCGCCCTCCCCCGTATCGATCAGACGTTCCTGCCCATCATCCGCGGGCCCGGATCCGGCGCCCGCCCCCTCCGGATGAACACCACTCCGGACCTCGAACCGCACATGTCACACCACCGATGAACCCATCATCCGGAGGCGAGTCCGGTGACCACTCGGACGCGCACGATCGGCCTGAACACACCGGTTCACGCGGCGGAATGGTTTGGCCACACCTTGTCATGCACATCCTTACAGACGGGTCTACCCGCATAGACAAGACCTGCTCATCCCCCGCAGCGCACCACTGACTCAGCAGGAGACCGCCTTGCGTGCTTCCACCCCGCTGCGTACGGCCCTGATCGGGCTCGTACTGGCCGCGACCGCACTGATCCCGATTCAGGGCACGGCTCTGGCAGCGCAGACCGAAACGGCCGAGACCGCCACCACCCCGGCGCCCTCGGTCTTCACGACAGCGGACGCGACCGCTCGCACCCTCGCGGGTTCCCTCGCCGACCCCGCCTGGAACAGACAGGTCCGCACGGCCCTGCTGGCCGCCGAATCGGTGGAACTGAGCACGCTGACCCGCGGATCAACCACCGCGGCCGGCCAGCGGCTCGCCGCCGGGGTGGCCTCGGCCGACCGCAGCGTCGCCACCGCCAAGGGCCTTGGCGACGAAGCCGGTTCACTGCTGCGGGTGGGCCTGGCGGACGCCTCGATGAAGGCCCGGCTCGCCGGGGGCGCGGCCCCGCTGGTGGCCGCCACCCCGTCCGATGACGACGCCTCCACGTTCACCGCGTACGACAGCCGGGGCGCCGCCCACGTACTGCCCCTCGACACGATCCCCGACCGGCCCGTCTACCTCGTCGACATCGACGGCGCCAAGGCGGTCACCGAGGGCCTCGCGATCGTCGACGCCGCCCTGGCGAAGGCGGGACTCGACGTGCCGGTCCCGGCGGCCGAGGTGAGGGCCGTCGCGCCGTCTGCCACGACGGGCATCGACACCACTCTGATCAACTCGGTCCGGGTCTCCGACGTGAAGGAGCCGTGGATCAAGGGTGACGCCGAGATCTTCACGCTCGTCACCGGGTTCGGCAAGGACGGCAAGCCGCGCGTCGACACCGTCGAGATGCCGTACCTGGACAAGGACGCCACCACGTACTACCCGAACCAGGTCCTCGTGAACTGGTCGAACTACAAGTACGACTTGGCCGACGCGGTCATGATGGAGGACGACGGCGACACCAACTACCAGGCGCTCGCCAAGGCCATCGTCGCGGTCCTGCTGACCATCACCGACCAGGGCGCGTACATCCCCCTCGCCGACGCCCTCCTGGACGCCATCCCCACCTCCTGGTGGACCGACGACCCGGACTACGTCGACTCCTGGTACACCCTGGCCAAGACCAGCAGCGGCACGCGCAACGGGGCCGCGGCCAACGGCTGGATGAACGTCTCGCCGTACTACGTGTCGGAGCTCTGACCCGACACGCACGCACCTCGCACCCCTCGCCCACCGGCCGGCCCTTCCCCCGGGGCCGGCCGGTACCACGCGGGCAGCCGCTCCTCCCCTGCGGCCCCGGCCGCCGTCACCGAGCGCCGGCGCGGTGGCCGAGGCTCACGGAGAGATCACCCGCGCCCTTGGCCACCAACTCGGCGAGTTCGGCCTCGCGCTCCTCGGACCAGCGGACCATGGGAACCGAGATGGACAGCGCGGCGACGACGCGGCCCGAACGGTCACGCACGGGCGCGGCCACACAGCTCACGTCCGGATTGGACTCGCGGTGTTCCGTGGCGATGCCACGACTGCGGATTCCGGCAAGGACGGCGCGCAGTTCGTCGGGGTCGGTGATGCTGTCGCGGGTCATCGCGGCCAGAACACCCTCCTCCTCGATGCGGAGATCCAACTCGCCGGCCGGGAGCGCGGCGAGAAGCATCTTGCCGACCGATGTGCAGTGCGCGGGAAGTCTGCGTCCCGCCGCCGAGACCATGCGGACCGCGTGGGTCGAGTCGACCTTGGCGATGTAGATGACATCCATCTCCTCCAGGATCGCGACATGGACCGTCTCGTCGCAGGTCTCGGCGACCTCACGGGCCACGCGCAGGCCCTCGGCGGCGAGGTCGAGCTGTTCCGCGTACCGGCTGCCCAGCTGGTAATTGCGCACGCCGAGGCGGTAGCGGCCCGGTCGCTCGTGGACCGCCACGAGGTAGGAGCGGGCCGCCAGCGTCGCCACCAGCTCGTGCACCGTGGTGCGGGGCAGTTGGAGCTTGCGGGTGATCTCCGGCGCGGAAAGGGTTCCGTCGCCTTCCAAGAACAGTTCGAGCACATCCAGTGCCCTGGTCACCGCCGGGACAAGACGTCCCACGCCCCTCACCCACCCCTGTTGTTCGAGATTACGGTCAATGACCGGCATGACGAACACAGGCTATCCACACGACTGTTGGGCGGGCAATGGACCCGTGGGAAACGGCTGTCGCACGCCCCATTGACACTCCCCCGGCAGCCTGAATACCGTCACGCCAACATTTCGAACGTGTGACGAAATCTCGAACGCCCAGACATAGACCTGAGGGACAACTGCTGTGCGCATCACGGGAATCAGCACTCACGTCGTCGGGACACCCTGGCGCAATCTCACGTACGTTCTCGTCCATACCGACGAGGGCCTCACCGGAGTCGGCGAGACCCGCATGCTCGGCCGCACCGACGCACTGATCGGCTATCTCCGCGAGGCGGAGGCCAACCACATAGCCGGTTCCGACCCCTTCGCCGTGGAAGATCTCGTACGCCGCATGAAATACGGCGACTACGGACGGGCGGGCGAGATCGTCATGTCCGGCATCGCGGTCGTCGAGATGGCGTGCTGGGACATCAAGGGCAAGGCGCTCGGCGTACCCGTGTGGCAGCTGCTCGGCGGCCAGGTGACCGACAAGGTCAAGGCCTACGCCAACGGCTGGTACACGACCGAGCGCACCCCGGAGGCGTACCACAAGGCGGCCCAGGAGGTCATGGCGCACGGCTACCGCGCGTTGAAGATCGATCCGTTCGGGACCGGGCACTTCGAGCTGGGCACCGAGGAGACCCGGTACGCCGTTTCGCTGATCGAGGCGGTGCGGGACGCGATCGGGCCCGACGCCGAGCTGATGCTGGAGATGCACGGGCGGTTCAGTCCCTCGACGGCGGTGCGGCTCGCCCGGGAGCTCGCGCCGTTCCGGCCCGCCTGGCTGGAGGAACCGGTGCCGCCGGAGAACCTCAAGGCCCTGGAGAAGGTCGCCTCGAAGGTGGACCTCCCGGTGGCGACGGGTGAGCGGATCCACGACCGGATCGAATTCCGGGAGCTCTTCGCATCGCAGGCAGCCGACATCATCCAGCCGGATGTCGGCCACATCGGCGGCATCCTGGAGACCCGCAAGCTGGCGGCGACCGCCGAGACGCACTACATGCTGGTCGCACCGCACAACGTCGGTGGTTCGGTGCTCACCGCGGCCTCCCTCCAACTGGCCGCCTGCACACCGAACTTCAAGATCCTTGAGCACTTCAACGACTTCGCGGACGCGGAGATCAAGAAGGTGGTCAGGGGCGCACCGCAGGTCGACCCGGAGACCGGATGTTTCGAGGTGTCGCACGCTCCCGGTCTCGGCGTCGAGCTGGATGTGGACGCGGCAGCCGAGTTCCCGCAGCAAAGAGCCCGCTTCGACCTGTGGGCCGAGGGCTGGGAGCGGAGGTCACCCGAGTGAGCGCCGTCCCGAGCGAAGCGGCCCGTCCGCCCGGCGGGAACCGCCCGGGGTCCGACCGCTCCCCGAGCGGGGGCAACCGTTCCCTGGTCATCGAGCGCCCCGGCGAACACCGTCTGGTGCTGAGCGAGGTGCCGGTACCGGACCCCGGTGAGGTCCTGGTCCGGGTGGCCGCCGCGGGGATCTGCCTGAGTGACCGCGAGGTCTACGAGGGACATCGCGACGCCTCCTACGTCAGCTACCCCGTGACACCCGGGCACGAGTGGTCCGGGACCGTCGAGGCGGTCGGCGAGGGCGTCGACCCCGCGCTGCTCGGTCGCAGAACCGTGGCCGAGGGATTCAGGGCCTGCGGGGTCTGCGAGCGCTGCCGGTGCGGTGAGACGAGTCTGTGCACCGGTGGGTACGCCGAGACCGGGTTCACCGAGCCGGGGGCGTTCGCCGACTGGCTGACCGTGCCCGCCCGCCTGCTGCACCCGCTCGACGACGACGCCGACCTGCGGGCGGCGGCCCTCATCGAACCGGCCGCGGTGATCGCCGCGGCGGTGCGGGCCGGGCGTCCGAGCCCGGGCGAGCGGATCGCCGTGGTCGGCGCGGGCACCCTCGGACTGCTCGCGGTCCAGTGGCTCGCCGCCTGCTCGCCCGCCGAGCTGACGGTGATCGAACCGCGGGCCGAACGCGGCGAGCAGGCACGGCGGTTCGGGGCCGGCGAGATCCTTGCGCCGGATGCTGCCGCATCCCTGTTGCAGGGCCGTTTCGACCTGGTCGTCGAGACCGCGGGAGCGCCGTCCACGGCCGCCTCGTCCTGCCTCCTCGCGCGCCGGGGCGGCCGGGTGGTGCTCACCGGGATGTTCACACCGGGGGCCCTCGGCATCGACCCGGTGCACCTCTCGTTGAGCCAACTGGAGATCCGCAGCGTCTTCGGCGCCTCTTCGTCCGCCTGGTCGGACGCGGTGCGGGCCTTCGGCCTGGGACTGCTCGATCCCGCGCCACTGATCACCCACGAGTTCCCCCTGGAGCGGTTCGACGAGGCCATGGCGCTGGTCGGCGGCGGCGACCCGAAAACCGGGAAGGTGCTGCTCCGCCCCTGAGCCGCACGGGCGGACAGCTGTCGTCACGCCGCACAGAACTGATCCGCCGCACCCGCACCGTGGACCGCACCGGGTCCGTCCATCGCCCGCACCGACTCCGCCCGTCGACCCACGGGTCCGTCCCTCGTCCCCATCGACCCCACCGGCTCCGCCCGTCGGACGGACTCCCGGCCAAACGGCGGTACGCGGCCGCCCGACCTGCTCCTGCCATCGCCCCCATCACCTCGAACATCGTCCGATATATCGAACATGGGAGTACCGTGATCGCCCGATCCTCACCCCGTCGCCCCGGCGTCGACGCCCTGACCCGCATCGGGCATGCCGTGCCCGTCCTGGACCCGGCCGACGCATCGGCGCACTCCTTCCCCGACGGCGGCACCTGGCGCATCGAGATCCCCTCGGTGGAGGGCCCCGAGGCGCTCTCCGCCGTCCTCAAGGAGAGCGCACGCCTGGATGTCCCGATCCACCGGATCAGCCAGGGCAGCGGCGTCTGGATGCTGTCCGACGCCGAGATCACCGAGATGGTGGAGACGGCCGGCGAGCGCGACATCGAGCTGTGCCTCTTCACCGGCCCCCGCGGCACCTGGGACACCGGCGCGTCCGTGCGCACCGACTCCCACGGCGCGGGGCTGCGCGCCCGTGGCCACGACGCGCTCGCCGGATGCGTCGAAGACGCCGTGCGCGCCACGCAGTTGGGCGTCACGTGCCTGCTCGTCGCGGACGAGGGCGTGCTCTGGGCGTTGCACCGGGCACGCCTGGCGGGCGTCGTGCCGGCCGACACCACGCTCAAGGTCTCGGCACTGGCCGGGCCCGTGAACCCGGCCTCGTACGCCGTGTACGAGCGGCTCGGCGCGGACTCGCTCAACGTGCCGTCCGACCTCACGCCCGCCCACCTCACCGAGATCCGCCAGGTCTCCGCCGCGCCGATGGACATGTACGTCGAAGCACCGGACGATCTCGGCGGCTACGTGCGGATGTACGAGATCGCCGAACTGATCCGGCGCGGCGCACCCCTGTACCTGAAGTTCGGTCTGTCGAGGGCGCCCGGGATCTATCCCTACGGTGCGCATCTGCGCGATCTCACTCTCGCCACCGCCCGCGAACGCGTCCGCCGTGGGCGCCTCGCCCTCGATCTGCTGGCCCGGCACGGAGCGGAGGGCGGCATGTCACCGCTCGGCTCCCGCCTGCCCGGCACGCTGAACCGCTTCACGACCCACCCCGTAGAAACCGTTCCGGAAGACGCCATCGAGAGGGATTCCTGATCATGCGCACACGTATCGCGGCAACCGCGGCAGCCTGCTTCGCCCTCGGTCTCGGCCTCACCGCCTGCGGCCAGGACGGATCGGGCGGCGACGAGAAGAAGGACACCAAGAACGCCACGGTCGGCATCGCGATGCCGACGAAGTCGTCCGAGCGCTGGATCTCCGACGGAAACAACGTTGTCAAGGACCTCAAGGCCAAGGGCTACCGGACCAAGCTCGTCTTCGGCGAGGACGACCCGGACCAGCAGGTCTCGCAGATCGAGAACATGATCACGCAGGGCGTGGACGCGCTGGTCATCGCGGCCATCGACAACAAGTCCCTGGACAACGTGCTCCAGCAGGCCGCCGACGCCGACATCCCGGTGATCTCCTACGACCGTCTGATCCTCAACTCGAAGCACGTCGACTACTACGCGTCCTTCGACAACGAGAAGGTCGGCAGGCTCCAGGGCACGTACATCGTCGAGCAACTCGGTCTGGACAAGGGCAAGAAGGGGCCGTTCAACATCGAGTTGTTCGCCGGTTCCAACGACGACAACAACACCCGCTACTTCTTCAACGGCGCGATGAAGGTCCTGCAGCCGTACATCGACAAGAAGCAACTCGTCGTCCAGTCCCGGCAGACGAAGCTCAACCAGGTCACCACCCTGCGCTGGGACGGCGGCACCGCCCAGCGGCGCATGGACGACCTGCTGACGTCCTCGTACGGCGGGTCCAAGCGCGTGGACGCGGTGCTCTCGCCGTACGACGGCATCTCCATCGGCATTCTCTCCGCGCTCCGCGGCGACAGCTACGGCACCGCGTCCAAGCCCTGGCCGGTCGTCACCGGTCAGGACGCCGAGGTCGCCTCGGTGAAGTCGATCATCGCGGGCGAGCAGCGGCAGACCGTCTACAAGGACCTGCGCCGGCTCGCCGAGGTCGCCACCGGCATGGTCGACGCCGCGCTCAAGGGCGAGAAGCCCGAGACCAACGACACCACGTCGTACGACAACGGCGCGAAGGTCGTCCCCGCCTATCTGCTCAACCCCGTGAGCGTCGACAAGAGCAACTACAAGAAGGAGCTGGTCGACAGCGGCTACTACAAGGAGAGCGACCTCGGCTGACCGGCCCGGTCCGCCTTCCCCGCCCTCCGGGCTTCCGCGCGGAGGGCGGGAGCCCCCACCCGTGACAGAGAAAGGCAGGACCATGGCGGAACCCGTCCTGGAAATGCGCTCGATCGTCAAAACCTTCCCCGGAGTCAGGGCGCTCTCGGACGTCACCCTGACCGTCCGCCCGGGCGAGGTCCACGCCGTCTGCGGGGAGAACGGCGCCGGCAAGTCGACCCTGATGAAGGTCCTCTCCGGCGTCCATCCGCACGGCAGCTACGAAGGGGAGATCCTGTTCCAGGGCGAGCCGTGCCGGTTCAAGGACATCAGGGCGAGCGAGCAACGCGGCATCGTGATCATCCACCAGGAACTCGCCCTGGTGCCCCATCTCTCCCTCGCGGAGAACATCTTCCTCGGCAATGAGCACGCCGTGCGCGGCGTGATCAGTTGGCACGAAACCCTGCGGCACGCCTCGCAGTTGCTGCGCCGGGTCGGCCTCGACGAGCATCCACAGACCCGGGTCGCCGACATCGGCGTGGGCAAGCAGCAGCTCGTGGAGATCGCGAAGGCACTGTCCAAGGAGGTGAAGCTGCTGATCCTCGACGAGCCGACGGCGGCGCTGAACGACGAGGACAGCGGCAAACTCCTCGATCTGATAATGGAGTTGAAGGACCACGGCATCACCTCGATCATCATCTCGCACAAGCTGAACGAGATCGCCCGGGTCGCCGACTCCGTGACCATCCTCCGCGACGGGTGCTCCATCGAGACCCTGGATGTGAAGGCCCCGGAGACCACCGAGGAGCGGATCATCAGCGGCATGGTCGGCCGCGATCTCGACCACCGCTTCCCCGACCGCACCCCCCATCAGCCGGAGCACGGCACGGCCCCGGCCCTGGAGATCCGCGGCTGGACGGTGCACCACCCGGTCGACCAGCACCGCAAGGTGGTCGACAACGTCTCGCTGCAGGTGCGCCGCGGCGAGATCGTGGGCATCGCCGGGCTCATGGGCGCGGGCCGCACCGAGCTCGCCATGAGTGTCTTCGGGCGCACGTACGGGCGCTATGCGGGCGGCACCGTCCTCAAGGACGGCAAGGAGATCCGCACCCGGACCGTGCCCGAGGCGGTGCGGCACGGGATCGCCTACGTGACCGAGGACCGCAAGCACTACGGGCTGAACCTGCTCGACACGATCGGCCGCAATGTGTCGCTCGCCGCCCTCGGGAAGGTCGCCAGGCACGGCATCGTCGACGAGCACGCGGAGCGGCGGGTCGCCGAGGGCTTCCGCACCAGCATGAACATCAAGGCGCCGACGGTCGCCGAGCCGGTCAGCAGGCTCTCGGGCGGCAACCAGCAGAAGGTCGTCCTCAGCAAGTGGATCTTCGCCGGTCCCGACGTCCTGATCCTGGACGAGCCGACCCGCGGCATCGACGTCGGCGCCAAGTACGAGATCTACACGGTGATCGACGCGCTCGCCGCCGAGGGCAAGGCCGTCGTCTTCATCTCCTCGGAACTCCCCGAACTGCTCGGCATGTGTGACCGCATCTACACGATGTCCGCCGGCCGGCTGACCGGTGAGGTGCCGCGGGCGGAGGCCACGCAAGAAGTACTGATGCGCCGGATGACGAAGGACAAGGGGTAGCGGGATGAGTACGGATCTGACAGCCACGACTCCGGCGGGCGCCCCGCTGCCGTCCGGTGTCGGCAAGGGCGGCGGCCGGGCGGGGGGCGGTCTGCTGGACCTGCTCCTCGACGGTCTGCGCCGCAACATGCGCCAGTACGGCATGCTGATCGCGCTCGGCCTGATCGTGGCCCTGTTCACCGTGTGGACGGACGGCGACCTGCTGCTCCCGCGCAATGTCTCCAACCTGGTGCTCCAGAACAGCTACATCCTGATCCTCGCGATCGGCATGATGCTCGTCATCATCTCGGGCCACATCGACCTGTCGGTCGGCTCCATCACCGCCTGCGTCGGCGCGGTCGCGGCCGTGCTGATGGTGCAGCACCACATCTCCTGGCCGATCGCGGTCGTGCTGTGCCTGGCTCTCGGCGCGGCCGCGGGCGCGATGCAGGGCTTCTTCATCGCGTATGTGGGCATCCCTTCCTTCATCGTCACGCTGGCCGGGATGCTGCTCTTCCGGGGGGTCACCGAGATCGTCCTGAAGGGGCAGACGCTCGGCCCGTTCCCCAAGGGCCTGCAGACCGTCGCCAACGGCTTCCTCCCGGAGGTCGGCCCGGACACCAACTACCACAACCTCACCCTGCTGCTCGGCTTCGTCCTGATCGCCTTCGTCGTCGTCCAGGAGCTGCGCGACCGCAAGCGGCAGCAGGAGTTCGCGCTGGATGTACTGCCCGCGAAGATGTTCGCGCTCAAGCTGGTCGCCCTGGTCGCCGCGCTGCTGGCGGCCACGTTGCTCCTGGCCAGCTACAAGGGCGCCCCCGTGGTGCTGCTGATGCTGGCCGTCCTGGTCGTCGGCTTCGGCTACGTGATGCGCAACGCGGTCGTGGGCCGTCATGTCTACGCGATCGGCGGCAATCTGCCCGCGGCCAAGCTGTCCGGTGTCAAGGACAAGAAGGTCACCTTCCTGGTGTTCCTGAACATGGGCATGTTGGCCGCCCTCGCCGGGCTCGTCTTCGCGGCCCGTTTCAACGCCGCCTCTCCCAAGGCCGGCACCAACTTCGAGCTGGAGGCGATCGCCGCCTCGTTCATCGGCGGCGCGTCCATGAGCGGCGGCGTCGGCACGGTCCTCGGCGCGATCATCGGTGGCCTGGTCCTCGGCGTGCTCAACAACGGCATGAACCTCGTCGGCGTCGGCACGGACTGGCAGCAGGTCATCAAGGGCCTGGTCCTGCTCGCCGCGGTCGGCTTCGACGTGTGGAACAAGCGCAAGGGCGGCTCGTAGGGGTACGGCGGGCGCCGCCGGGGCGGGTGCGGGCGATGCGACGGCGCCGGGAGAGGAGCGCCGCGCGGGGACGGACCGGACGCCCGCAGTACCGTCCGGGTGCGCGTTGGGGCTCGCGCGCACCCGGCGGGAGCGGGGCCCCGGGTCAGCGGTGCAGGACGGGGGCGAGCAGGCGCAGGTCCTCCAGCTGCCGGTCCAGCGTCGGTGCGATCGGCTGCACGGCGACATGGTCGGCACCGGCCCGGTAGTGCGCCCCGATGTGCTCGGCCAGCGTCTCCGGATCGCCCCACGGCACCACCGCGTCGATCAGCGCGTCGCTGCCTCCGTCCTCGAAGTCGGAGTCGGCGAAGCCCAGCTCGCGCAGGTTGTTCAGATAGTTGGGGAGGGACAGGTACATGGCCGCGTACGCGCGGGCTGCGGCGCGCGCCCGCCCGGGGTCGGTGTCGACCACCACGGCCTGCTCGGGGGCGAGGAAGGGGTCGGGGCCCAGGGTCTCCCGGGCCTTGCGGGTGTGTTCGGGCGTGACGAAGTAGGTGTGCGCGCCGTGGGCCCGTGTCGCGGCGAGTTCCAGCATCTTCGGGCGCAATGCGGCGAGCACCCGCGGCACCGCGTCGGGCAGCGGCGCGCCGGGGGGCGTGGCGTCCATGGCGTCGAGGTACGCCCGCATGGTGGAGACCGGTTTGCCGTAGTCGTGCCCGCGTCCGCTGACCAGCGGCACATGGCTGACGCCGAGGCCCAGCACGAAACGGTTCTGCCACGCTTCGAAGAGCGTCCTGGCTCCGTTGGCCGCGGCGGTGGCGTCGCGCCCGTAGATGTTGGCGATGCCGGTGGCGATGATCAGGCGCCGGCTCGCGGACAGCAGGACGGCCGCGTGGGTCAGCGCCTCCTTCCCGGTGGGGCCCTCGGCGAACCACAACGTGCCGTAACCGAGTTCCTCGATCACGGCGACGGCTCTGCGCTCCTCCTCCGCGGTCACCTCGGACAGGGACGAGAGCCACACCCCCGTGCGGCCCAGGCGCTGCTTGAAGGCGGGCAGCTCCGCAGGAGTGGGCGGGTTTCCTTCAGCCATGCGTGTGCTCCTCATCGTCCTCGGAGATGTTCACAGAATCGGAGATGCTCACAGAACAGGTGATCCGGTCGGTTGGCCGCGTCCGGTGGCTCCGGTCGGGTGGCGGCATCCGGTGGCCGAGATCGCCGCGGCGCACGCCTACGGGACGGTGAGCATCAGGTGTCCCGCTCACCGCCGCCCAACAGTGCCGAGGTCCGGTCGCCGGTCATCGCCGGGTGCGGACGGTCATCCGTATCCGAAGATCCGCGCGATGAAGAAAGCCGCGAAGACGACCGATCCCAGCAGGATGAGTCCGGCCCACAGAGCAGGGTGTTCCCAGACTCCTCCGTCCGCCCGTTCCTGATGGGCTTCACTGATGGAGCCCTCGGCAGGTGGTGTCTCCCCTGGGGGATTCAGTGATATAGCCACACGTCCATAGTCCCTCGGCTTCTTCCTGTTCGCATCGCACGCGAAGAGGCGGTCAGTCAGTACGGGACGGGCCGAACGAGCACGGTTCAGCTCCTCCGCCCGTACGCGCAGAGGCGGCCACCGGAGGATCCGGTGACCGCCCCTACCCGTGGCGGGTGTTACGCGCAGGTGCCCGCGAACGTCCCGCGCGTCACGACGTCCGTCGCGGCGGCGGTGGTGTCCAGCCAGACGATCCGCTGTCCGTCACCGAGCGACGGGGCCAGCTGCGAACCGGAGGAGCAGGACGCGAGGCTGAAGTTGTTCAGCCCGGCCAGCACGTCCGCCGTGGTGGAGACCTTCACCTTGGTCGGGCCGCTCCAGGAGCCGAGCGCGCCCCAGAGGTCGTACGTGGAGTACGCGAAGTACGCGTCGGTGACGGAGAACTGGGCGACGTACAGGCTCCTCGGGTAGGACAGGCTCTTCATCTGGGTCACATCGGCGGCCGGCGTCGATCCGATGGTGGTGCTCGGGATCAGGAAGCCGCCGGTGGTCCGGTAGAAGACCCGGTCCGAGGTGAGCTGGATGTCCGAGATCCGGTCGAACAGGAAGCCGGAGATCCGCTTGTTCTGGGTCGTTCCCGTGGCGATGTCGTAGACGTACAGGTACGTCCCGTCGACACCGGCCCAGGCGATGGTGCCGTTCTTCATGGCGAGGCGCGAGGCCTTGGTGCCGGCCTCGGGCGTCACGTTGACCGTGGTGCCGTCCGCCTTCAGGAGCATGACGTCCTGCTCGCCGTCGGCGGTGGTGCTGATGTAGGCGAGGGAGCCGTTCTCCGTGACCGGCTCGGTCTCGTCCGCGTCCGGCCTGTCGACCAGCTTCTTGATGGCGCCCTGGCCCTTGTCACCGGCCCGGTAGATACCGACGCCGTCGGCGGAGATCCGGGTGAAGACGACACGCTGGTCGTCGAGGGACGGGTCCATCAGGTAGGCGTCCGACTGCGCCAGCTCGTGCTGCGGCTTCTTGCCGAAGCGGCCGACCGTGATACCGAAGGCGGCGCCGCCCTGGTCCCAGGCGATCGCGTCACCGTGACCGATGGCGTAGACGTCGCCGTTGATCTGGGCGGCCTGCTCGTCGATGCCGCTGTAGACCTCGTAGGCGGGCAGGACGTCGGCTCCGATGGTGGTGCCGTCGTGGGTGCCGGACTTCTTCTCCCAGCCCTGCTCGATCCCGTGGCCGTCGAAGGCCCGGCCGATGGCGTCGAGGTCGGCCCGGGACACCTTCAGCGACTTCGCGGCCAGGGTGACCGCGTTGCGCATGTCGGTGAAGCCGGACAGCGGGGTGAGGTAGTTCTGGGCCGCCCGGTACAGGATCCGGTCGGCGAGGTCGGCGTCGATGTTCTTCCGGATGTCCCACAACGCGCCACCGACGATGGTGGAGTTGTAGTGCACGCCGCCGTTGTCGATGTCGAGCGTGATGGGCTCGTAGTCCGTCTGCGCGTTGCGGCCGTCGTTGAGGTCGCGCAGCGCGCACTCCTCCAGCGGCTTCGTGCCGTTGCAGAGGTACTCGCCGACGAGGCCGGAGGTCGGGTCGCTCATCGCGACACCCTTGTCCGCGGTCTCCATGGCGTTGCCGAAGTAGTCCGAGATCGCCTCGTTGAGGGCACCCGACTGGTTCAGGTAGACGAGCCCGGCGGAATGCTCGGTGACGCCGTGGGTCATCTCGTGGCCGACGACGTCCAGGCCCACGGACAGCGGCACGCCGTCCAAGTGCCCGTAGACCATCTTGGAGCCGTCCCAGAAGGCGTTGGCGTAGTCCTTGCCGTTGCTGGCGACGTTGACGACGGAGTAGATCGTGCCGCCCTTGCCGTCGACCCCGTCGCGGCCGAGCTTGTCCTTGAGGTATTCGTAGACCTTCGTGGCGTTCAGGTGTGCGTCGACCGCGCCGGACGTCGTGTTGGCGGCGTCGAACCGGTCGCTCGCGGAGGTCGCCAGGGGAATGTCGTCGGTGACGGGACCGCCCGCCACCAGCGAGTAGCTCTTGCGCTGGGCGTCGTACGTGCGTATCTGACCGCCCGTGTTCGCGTACATGTCCCGGGTGGAGTCGACGAGCGTGTAGGACCCGCTCGTCTCCTTGTTGATGTCCAGCTCCGCCTCGGAACCGTCCACGCGCACGCCCGTGCCCTTGGCCGGTGCGGCGTCCGCGGCGTCGATGTTGTTGTAGGACAGGGCGATGCCGCCGATGTTCGCGTCGACGTACACCTCCTGGCGCACGGGGCTGCCGTTGGCTTCGGCGCCGGTGACGGTGAAGTGCCAGGCCAGCCTGCCGCCCCGGGCGTCCGGCAGGACGATGAGGCCGTGGTCCTCGGTCGTGGCGCCCTTGACCCGCGACAGCTTTCCGTCGAGCGAGAACATCCGCTTCCGGGCGAGGGACTCGGACACGCTCGGTGCGGTGGAGACCGTCAGGTCCGTGTACAGGGTGCCCGTGGCGGAGTCGACGCTCTGGCCGCCGTCCGCCGCCTCGGTCTGCACCGCGTACTCGGCGCCGAAGACCGGCACCCCGTTGTGCTTCTGCTGGAAGCGGACGGACGACTGCTTGCCGTCCTTGCTGGTGCTCACGGTCTCAAGGTCCGAGACCGGAACCCTGTACGTGTCCTGATGGGCCTTCAGGTGCGCCCGTGCGGCCTGGGCCGGAGTGCCCTTGCGGACCGTGTCGTCGATGCGCTGCGTCATGGCCGGCGCGACGGGCACCCGGTCACCGGCCACCGTCGTGGCCGGCGGCGCCTCCTCGTCGGCCCAGGCCGGTGACGTCAGCAACGTCGAGCCGGTGGCCGCGACGACCACTGCGGCGGCCAGGACACGGCGGAGCCGTCTTTGTCGTGTCGGGAACACGTGAACCCTCCCCTATCGCACGGATGCGTGAACTCGCCCGACTGCTGGGGTTGTGGGAGAACCCCCGCGGTCGGTGCCTTGATGGTTCGGCACGGCCGGTGGGGCGTACAAGAGATGGACTTGGCGTGAACACGCCGCGGCGTAAATACGCCTCAGACAGCGCTGCTTTCACTCCGGTTCAGGAGGTTTTGCGCTTCCGCCCCCTCCAGCCAGCCGCTGCGCGCCGCATGCCACCCGAGCTGAAAGCGGGTGGCCGCGCCCACCTCGGCCATGAGGGACTGCAAACGGCGTTGGACGGTACGGTGCCCCATGCTGAGCTGGCGGGCGATGGCCGCGTCGGTGAGCCCCACGTACAGCAGCGAGACGATCTGGCGGTCCACGGCGTCGAGTTCGACTCCGGGGGTGTGCCCCGCCCCGGGAGCCGTGCCGGCGGGCAGCAGGCGCCAGCCCCTGCCGAAATGCGTTTCGAAGAGCGAACTGAGCGCGGTGAGCAGTCCGGTGCCGTGCACGACCAGCGCGACGGGATCGATGCCTTCACGCTCGGGGGCGAGCGGCAGAAGAGCGATCCGTCGGTCGACGATGATCAGTTTGATGGGAAGCTTGTCGACGACGGAGATGAACTGGCCCTGGGCGGCATAGGTGGCAATGGTCGACGCGATTCCGGGACGGTCCAGCCAGTCGCGCTCGATGACGCCCCGGATGGCGACGCCACGCCGCATGAGGACATCCTCGATCTCGTCGTAGTTGTCCTCGAAGGTGATCACCGCGTGGTATTCGCGCAGCGGAATCATGCTGCACACTTCGATGGTCGCCTGATCCTGCATCAGCAGGAGTCTGCGCCGGATCGCGACCGCGCCCGACAGCACTTCGATGGGCACTCCCGAGGCGTGGGCCTGGGCGGAACGGTGGCGTTCGGCCAGGGTCGTCACGAGCGACTCGACGTGGCGCAGCGTCGCCCGGCGGCCCTCCAGCAGAGGGCCCAGCGCGAGCACGGGGGCGGCGGCCCGGTACTGGACGACGGCACCGCCGACGGGTTGAGCACTGGCGAGACCGCGCTCCACCAGGACGTCGAGGGCGCGCGCGACGTCCTCGACGTGCCCCGTCGAATCGCCCGCGAGCGCGGCGGGTTCGCTGTCGGGCCGGTCGACGAGGAGCCGGTACACGGCATCCTCCAGCGGCTCCAGGCCGAGGAACGTGAGCAGGGATGCCTCTGCTCCGTCCGGCGTGACGAGGGCGTCGCCGGACGGGCGAGGGCCGTCCGCGCTCAGGGCCGTCTCTCGACGCGGTGATGCCCGGCCGCGCCGGTCGCCCGCATCGGACACACACCACGACGCGGGAGCAACCCGGTCCCTGCCGCACCGTCGGTCATCGTCCCCACCCCTTGCCGTCGCACCGCCACCGCACGGATGATCACACTATCCGGCTGACTCGGCGCGCGATACAACGACGTCCGGGCGGCCGGGACGCGATCCCGAGGGCGGTCAGCCCGGCCCGAAGCGAGGCGGCGCCCGACGGCGACGAGTCCGGACAGCCGGGAGCCGGCCCCGACGGCAACGAGTCCGAGCAGCCGAGAGCCGGCCCCGACGGCAACGAGTCCGAGCCGCCGGCCGGGGAACAGCCGGAGCGCTCCGGCTTCCGGCTCACGTGCTGCTGCGGCCATCTCCGCATGCGGGGCGGGCGCTGACCGCGTCCACGACGGCGGCGACGTCGTCGCGGCTCATCGGTTCGGAGTCCATGGAGTTGTGGATGGTGAGCCCTTCCACCAGCGCGTCGAGAGCGCGGGCGGTCCTGGGGTCGAAGTGCTTGCTCAGCGAGGTGCGACTGGCGCGCATCCAGGACCTGATGACGCCGAGCAGCGCCGGGTTGCGTGACGCGAAGGCGTACAGCTCGTAGCTGAGAATGAGCTCCCGGGAGCTTCCCCAGTGAGTCCCGCAAATGATCTCCACGACCGCGGAGCGCGCCTCCTGAGTCGTCTCCGCGGCGTCCAGCAGCTCGCGATAGCGGGCGGACATCGATTCCGCGAGGCGGGTGAAGGCTTCGATGAGCAGCTGCTGCATGCCGTCGAAGTAGTAGGTCATGGATCCCAACGAAACCCCGGCGGCCCCGGCGATGCGCCGGTGCGTGGCGCCCGTGACTCCATGCTCGGCGATCACGTCCAACGCCGCATCGATGATGCGGTCCCTGCGCCCCGGGTCGTTCGGACCGCGAGAGCTCCCCGTCACACTGATCCCCTTCTCCCTGTTCCGCACCGGCGTGTACGTTTGTACATACTTAGCCGAGGGCGCCGTCCGCCCTGCCACTTCCTCTCGAAAGAGCACGTTCCGATGGACCTGGCCACACGCCGCCGCCGAACGGCATTGTTCCTCTTCTTCCTCATCCCCGGCCTGTCGATCTCCTCCTGGGTGACCCGGACACCCGACATCAGGGACCAGCTCCATGCCTCGACCGCGCAGATGGGCGTGATCCTTTTCGGCCTGTCCGTCGGCTCCATGCTCGGCATCCTCAGCTCCGGTGCGCTGGTCTCCAGGTTCGGCACCAGACCGGTCATGGGCATCGGAACGCTGCTGGTCATTCTCAGTTTGACCGTCATCGGGTGCGGAACCCTGATCTCGTCCGCCCCCGCCGTCACAGCCGGGCTGTTCCTCTTCGGCGCCGGCATGGGTGGCGGAGAGGTGGCGGTCAACATCGACGGCGCCGAGGTGGAGCGGATCACCGGCCGGACGGTGCTGCCCACCCTGCACGGCTTCTTCAGCCTCGGCACCGTCGCGGGAGCCGCGCTCGGCATCCTGAGCACGGCCGTCGCGTTCCCCGTGCACTGGCACCTGATCGCCATGGCCGTCATCGCGGCCGCGTTGTTCGCGCACGCCTTCCGCGCCATCCCCGGCGCCGTCGACATGCCCGCAGAAACGGTTCAGCAGACCGAGGTCGAGACCGGCCCCGCATCGGCACCGGTGGCCGTCCGGAAGGACCGGCGCCTGCTGCTGATCGGCGGCATCATCCTGGCCATGGCTCTGGCCGAGGGTGCCGCCAACGACTGGCTGCCCCTCCTCATGGTCGACGGCCATGGCATGGATCCCGCCCTGGGGTCGGCCGTCTACGCCGGTTTCGCCGCAGCTATGACGATCGGCAGGTTCAGCGGCGGATTCTTCATCGACCGCCTCGGCCGCGCGCCCGTCGTGCGGGCCAGCGCCATATCCGCGGCGCTCGGGCTCGGCCTCGTCGTCTTCGCCGACTCCACTGTCCTCGCCGGTGCCGCAGTGCTCTTCTGGGGGCTGGGAGCCTCGCTCGGCTTCCCCGTCGCCCTCTCCGCGGCCGGCGACTCCGGCCCGGACTCGACGGCCCGGGTCAGCCTCGTGGCGATGATCGGCTACATCGCGTTCCTCGTCGGGCCGCCCAGCCTGGGCTTCCTCGGCGACCACTACGGCTTGCGCACCGCGATGATCCTCGTCCTCGCCGTCGTCGCCGTGGCGGTCTTCCTCGCCCCCGCCGTCGGCGCCCGCCGCACCACCGGCCCGCACCCCGTCCCCGACCCGGCAGTCCGGCACTGAACGGTGGCCGAGGTGGCGTGCCGGCGGCAGACGAACCGTTTCAAGGGATCAGCACTGTCGAAGGCCCTGCTTCAGGGGCGCAACTCCGCCGAGGCGCCGCTTCAGGGGTGCAGCACCACCTTCGTGTAACCCTCGATCCGCTTGTCGAACTTCTCGTACGCCGACGGCGCCTGGTCCAGGGACAGTTCGTGCGAGACGACGAAGCTCGGCTTCGCCCGGCCCTCGATGATCATGTCGCGCAGGTACCTGTTGTAGCGCTTCACGTTGCACTGCCCGGTGCCCATGCGCAGCCCCTTCTCGAAGAGCTTGCCGATCGAGACGAGGAGCATGCCGTGCTTGGCCTGTTCGTCGGGACCGCCGGGGTCGGACGGGACGTACAGACCGGGTACGCCGAGTGCCCCGGTGGCCCGGACCGTGCCGACGAGCGAGTTCAGGACGGTGGCCGGTTCCTCGCCGCCGGTGCCGCGCGCCGCCGCCTGGTAACCGACAGCGTCCACGCCCTTGTCCGTACCGACGCCCTCGGTCTGCTCCTTGATCTGCTCCACGGGATCGCCCTCGGCGAAGTTGATCGGAACCGCACCCATCTCCCGGGCCTTCTCCAGCCGCTCGGGCACGCGGTCCACGACGAACACCTTCTTCGCACCGCGCAGCAGGGCCGAGTAGGCGGCCATGAGCCCGACCGGCCCGCCGCCGTACACGGCGACGCTCTCGCCGGGACGGACGTCGGCGAGTTCGCAGCCGTGGTAGCCGGTGGGGAAGATGTCGGCGAGCAGCATGAAGTCGGTCTCGTGCTCGCTTCCCGGCGGCAGCTTCAGGCAGTTGAAGTCGGCGTAGGGAACGCGCAGATACTCAGCCTGGCCGCCGGGCCAGGGCCCCATCGCGACGTAGCCGTAAGCACCGCCCGCGAAGCCGGGGTTGACGGTCTGGCAGAACGCGGTGAACCCCTCGACGCAATTGATGCAGAAGCCGCAGGCCACATTGAAGGGCATGACGACGCGGTCGCCCTCCTTGAGCAACGTGACGCCCTGGCCGGTCTCCTCGATGATTCCCATGTTCTCGTGACCGAAGACGATGCCGGGTTCGGCTGCGGTACGACCCTCGTACATGTGCAGGTCGGAGCCGCAGATCGCCGTGGAAGTGATCCTCACGATCACATCGTTCGGGTGCTGGATCCTGGGCTTCTCGACGTCTTCGACCGCCACGGTGAACGGTCCCTTGTACACGACGGCCTTCATGGCTGCCACCTCCGCTCGGTGCTGTGCGCACGTACTTCTGTCCGCTCTCGCCCGTTCAGTTCCGCGTGACCCACCTCTCATGATTCTCCGGCCTGAACAAACAGACAACCCGGTAATATCAGGATGAATATGCACTGCGTTTCTGCATCGAGAAACGGAAAAGGAGGGCACGGAGTGGCCGCCCAACGCCTCGGAACCCTGCTCGTCCCCGTGCCCGGCCTGTCCGGCACCACGTACCCGCCGGGAACGACGGTGACCGTCCGCGGTCGCGGCGCGACTGTCGACGCCTTCGTCAACGGCGACTGGCTTCCGCTGTCGTGGTGGGAGTTCTCCGACGGCCTCCGCGAGGACATCGCGGACCGCTGACCCCGACACACGGACGTGCCCCCGGCACACGGACGGCGATCCACCAGAGGCGTCCGGCGCTCGCGCGCGATCACGCCGACGGCGGGGCCGAAGCGGCCGGTGAGCCGATGCCGCCACTCCGGCGCCCCGGATCGGGACCAGGACCCGTCCGGCACCGGGCATCCGGCGTCCGGCCGCCTTCGCCGACCGGGCCCGTCGTACGGCCCATGACCTTGCCGGTTCGACGCGGTGCCGCAACGATGAGCGGATGCCAGGGCAGAGGAAGCGGAAGCGACAGCGACAGCAGGGGCGCGAGTGGGCTGCCGCCCGCTTCAGCCCCGAGGCCGGACACTGGGAAGTGCTCTTCGAGACCCACGACCAGTCGGAATTCCGCGCCCGGATTCAGCGCCTGCGAACCGAGAACCGGCAGCTCGACGACACGTCCCTCCGACTGGACACGCTCTGCGGGCGGTTGACCCACCCCACCACCTACCGACTGAGCCTGTTCGCGCCGGCCGCTGCACCCGTCGCCGCCGATGACGACGACCATCACTGAGCCTTCGGCAGGCCGGACAGAGACGTTCTCGCAACCGCAGTTCCGGACCGCGTGGATCGACACGCCGCCCTCAACCGCTTCCCGAGATTCTCGACTGCTTCTCGACCGCTTCTCGACTGCGCACCGAAGCAACTTATCTGCGTGAGACGCACTTTTTCGCGACAAGCAACTTTACGTTGCACGCATCTTTACGTGTCACGCAATATTCACTACGGTGGATTCATGGGGTTGCGGGAGCGGAAAAAGGTCGAGACGCGCACGGCGCTCAGCTGGGCGGCGCTCCGGCTCACCGTCGAGCGCGGGCTCGACCACGTCAGGGTGGACGACATCGCCGAGGCCGCCGGTGTCTCGCCACGCACGTTCAACAACTACTTCTCCAGCAAGGCCGAGGCCGTCGTCGCCCGCCACCTCGACCGGTGCCTGCGCATTGCCGAGGCGCTTCGCGAGCACCCGGCGGAGCCGCTGTGGGAGGCCATCCCCTTCGCGGTTCTGCCGCAGTTCGAACTGGACACCGCTTCGTCCGCCGCCCCTGTTCCCGACGCGGAGCAGTGGGCCGCCGGCGTGCGCGTGATGCTCGCCGAACCGGCCCTGCAAGGCGAGATGTTGCGGGCCGGCGCCCTGGCCGAGGCCGGAATCGCGGCAGCCGTCGCCGAGCGCACCGGAACCGACCTGCGGCAGGACCTGTACCCCCACCTCGTCGCAGCCGCGGTCATGGCGGCCACGAACGCCGCCATGGCTCACCACCTCCGCACCGATCCACCCGTACCGGTACGGCAGTTGCTCGCTGACGCTCTCGGCCGGATCGCGGCAGGGCTGCCCGCACCCTAGCGCCGTGGCCGGACGGGGGTGCCGGGAAACTCGCGGTGTCCGGCGCGGTGCGTCGCAAGGCGGAGGACCGCTCTCGTACAGGACGTGCTCGGGCAAGGCGGCGAGGTGCCGGGCCGTCGCGAGCAGGCGCACCCTCCCGGTCGCCCTCCGGCCTCCTCCCGGCCTCACAGCACCAGTTACCCACCAACGGCGGAAGGCCCGGCAGGCAGTCGGGCGGAGCCCCGCTGCCCGGAGAGGGAGTCCGCCCATGATCGACGTCGTCATCGCAGGTGCCGGGCCCAACGGTCTGATGGTGGCCTGCGAACTCGCTCTGGCCGGCGCACGTCCGCTCGTACTGGAACGCCTCACCGAGCCCACCGGCGAGCAGCGCGCGAACGGATTGGTCGGCCAGGTCGTCCGCATGCTCGACCGGCGCGGACTGTACGAGCGGCTGACCGCGCCCGGTAGCGCGCCCGAACCCGTACCCGGCTTCGTGTTCGGCGCGTTCCCCCTCGACCTGAAGGACCTGACGGACAACACGCTCCATACGCTGATGGTTCCGCAGCGCCGGATCGAGCAGATGCTCGCCGAGCGTGCGGCCGAACTGGGCGTCGAGGTCCGCCGCGGCCACGAGGTCACCGGCCTGGCTCAGGGCGAGCAGTCGGTGGTGATCGAACTGCGCGGACGGGAGCCGGTCGAGGCCGCGTTCCTGGTCGGGGCCGACGGCGGACACAGCGTGGTCCGCAAAAGCGCCGGAATCGAGTTCCCCGGCGTCACCACGGACGACTCGGTGTCCCGCACCGGACATGTGAGCGTGCCACGGGGCATGGTCGGGGCCGACGGCAGCCTGTCCGTGCCCGGGTTCGGCATCGTGCCGCCGTTCCAGCACCTGCGGACCGAACGCGGCCTGATCGCCTGGGCGCCGTTCCCGGGCAACGACCCACTGATCAGCATCGTGGAATGGCAGCAGCCGGCCGAGGGTGAGACCTCGCTCGACGAGCTTCGGGCCGGCGTCTCCCGGGTGCTCGGCGCGGACGTACCGCTCGGCCCGCCGACCGGACCGGGGCCGCACCTGATGAGGCGGCTGTTCGGTGGCAACACCCGGATCGCGGCACGGTACCGCGCCGGGCGCGTGTTCCTGCTCGGGGACGCCGCGCACGTGCACTCGGCGATCGGCGGGCCAGGGCTCAACCTGGGTTTGCAGGATGCGGTGAACCTCGGCTGGAAGCTGGCCGCGGAACTACGCGGCCACGCGCCGGAGGGCCTGCTGGACACCTACGAGTCGGAACGAGCCCCGGCGGCACGGCGGGTCGTCATGCACACCCGGGCGCAGTCGCTGCTGATCCGACCGGGCGGCGACGTGACGGCACTGCGCGAACTGTTCGGCGAACTGCTCGCCCAGCCCACAGCGCGGCAGCACATCGCGAATCTGCTGTCCGGCGCGGACATCGCCTACGACATGGGGCCCGCGACCGGAACACATGTCGGCCGATGGGCGCCGGACGTGCCGGGCCTGCGCGAACTGACCCGTAGCGGCCGCCCCGTCCTTCTGGATCCCACCGGCAGCCTCGACACGGGCCCCTGGGCATCACAAGTCGACACGGCGACGCTCCCGGAACTCGACACCGCGCTGCTGCTCCGACCCGACTGCTACGTCGCCTGGCAGGGCACCACGGGCGACGGCCTGCACGAAGCCCTGGAAACCTGGTTCACGGGTGAGCAATAGTCCCCGAGTTCCGCGTTCGTCCGTGGCCGGCTCGGCGCGGAGCCGGGGCACCAGCATGAAGCGCGGGGGGTGACCCTTCGGGGCGACCTTGCCGCCGCAAGTGCGGCAGGTGCTTGCAGACACGAAGCGTGACGGTTTCCGCCTGAACCAGGTCAGTCGCGCCGATCATCGAGACCTGCCATCGCTCGGTTTCCGCAGCCGCCGACAAGGGTCGCGATCGTCATCCGACAAGACCCGACTGATTCCTCCGGCTTGACGCATGCCGATATCGGAATACGATGAACCCATGGCACGAGCAGCGACGACGTCGGACGTCTTCAACGCGATCGCCGAGCCGCAGCGCCGGGAGATCCTGGTGCTGCTGCGGGCGGGTGAGCGGTCGGTGACCGAGTTGGCCCAGGAGTTGGGGATGACCCAGCCGGGGGCGTCCAAACACCTGCGGGTGCTCCGGGAGGTCGGGCTGGTGCGCGACCGCAGGGCAGGCAAGCAGCGCCTGTACGGCCTGGACGCCCGCGGGCTGCGACCGGTCCACGAGTGGACCGGCGGGTTCGAGCAGTTCTGGAACGAGAGCTTCGACCGGCTGGACGCCTACGTGCAGGACCTGAAGCAGACAAGGAATGCGGAGTAGCTGATGGGCACGACAGAAGAAGGAACGCCGACGCAGTCGGCGACAGCGGACCGCGAGATCGTCATCTCCCGGACCATCGACGCCCCACGGGAGCTGGTGTTCGAGGCGTTCACCGAGGTGCGGCACCTGTCACGGTGGTGGGGACCGGAGGGGTTCACCACCACCACGCGGGCGTTCGAGTTCCACGTCGGCGGAGCGTGGGACTTCGTGATGCACGGACCGGACGGGACGGACTACCAAGAGTGGATCACCTGGACCGAGCTCGCCCCACCGGAACGGATCGCGATGCTCCACGGTGAGACCCGCGACGACCCGAACGCCTTCGAGTCGGTCCTGACGTTCGCGCCCGACGGTGCGGCGACCCGGATCGAGATGCGCACAGTGTTCCCCACCAAGGAGCTGCGCGACGAGGCGGTCGAGAAGTACCACGCGATCGAGGGCGGCCGGCAGACCCTGAGCAACCTGGCTGCATACGTCACCGAGATCGTTCGGAAGGGAGCGGAGGGCTGATGGCCGGGAAGGTGTTCTTCAGCGTGTCGATGTCGCTGGACGGTTTCATCGCGCCCGAGTCCCCCGAGGAATTGATGGGGCAGCTATGGATGGAACTGCAGCAGTGGATCTTCCCGCAGCGGTTCTTCCGGGAGAACCTGAAGCTCGGCGAGGGCGGCGAGGAAGGGCGCGACAACGACATCGTGCGGGAGACGTTCGAGCGCACCGGCGCGAGCGTGATGGGCAAGCGCATGTTCGACGCCGGCGAGAGGATGTGGCCGGAGGAGACGCCGTTCCACACGCCGGTGTTCGTCGTGACGCACGAGAAGCGTGACCCCTGGGAGCGTCCCGGCGGGACCACCTTCCACTTCGTCAACGACGGCATCGAGTCCGCGCTCGACCAGGCCCGCGAGACCGCCGGCGACCGCGACGTCCGCATCGCGGGCGGCGGCGCGACGATCCTGGAGTACGTGAACGCCGGCCTGATCGACGAGTTCTCGATCGCGCTGTCACCCGTGCTGTTCGGCTCCGGAATCCGCCTGTTCGAGGGCGTGGACGCGGGCCGCGTGGCCCTGGAGCAGGTCCGCGCGGAGCCCTCCCCAAGGGTGACGCACCTGACCTACACCGTCCGGGAGCGGTAACTGTCCCGAACTCAGCGCTCTCCCGCCGAGATCAGCTGCCCGCGGACGGCCCGGCCCGCCCTGGCGGCGACAACGGATGGCGATACGTGCTCACCTATGGGGACGGGGAGCTGGCCATGTACGCCGACTCGGTGTCCGAACCGCTGTCCGCAGTGATCCCCGGCCACGACGAACTTCCCAGCAACGAGAACGGCGACGAAGCAGCGTTCGTGGCTCGCTACGAGGCGGCGATCGAGCTGGCCGACCTGGTGCGGACCGGGCTGGTGATCGACGCCACCGAGAACGACGGCTGGTCACCGGAACAGGTCACCGCCAGGCCCTCACGGGGCCGTACGCTCCAGGCGTCCGAACGGGGAGAGTGACGGCCTTCGTCCAGGCGTGACCACCAGGTCCGCCGCCCGGCGCACAACACCCTCCGACCCGACTGACGGCAGGCGTGCGACGCCGACGACCGGTCAGGCACAGGCCCCGTCAACGGCACCGACCCCGTCAGCGGATGTCGTGGTCCGGGTGGGTGCGGTCGTACGCGTGCCGTGCCTCGGTGATGACGGCGCGGTGGGCGAGGGACCAGTCGGCGAGCGCCTTGACCAAGTGGGTGAGGCCGGCTCCTGTCTCCGTCAGGCGGTAGTCGACG
This sequence comes from Streptomyces sp. NPDC058051, assembly GCF_042885475.1. NCBI lineage: Bacteria > Bacillati > Actinomycetota > Actinomycetes > Kitasatosporales > Streptomycetaceae > Streptomyces > Streptomyces sp. NPDC058051. The sequence goes on along the minus strand of NZ_JBHVRW010000001.1, from coordinate 342,917 downwards.
TGGGCCGGGACGGTCGGGTACACGGTGCGCAGCACGAGGCCGTCGCGTTCGAGCCTCCGTACGGTGAGGGTGAGCATGCGCTGGGAGATGCCGTCGACGGCGCGCTGGAGTTCACGGAACCGCCGTGGCCCGCCCGCGAGTTCGACGATCAGGAGCACCGACCACTTGTCCCCGATGCGGTCCAGGACATCGCGGATGCCGCAGTCGGGGTGGTCCGCGCGTCCGCAGGGGTCGAGGTCGGCGGGGGTGGTGGTTACCCCGGTGTGCGTGAGTGACATCGAACTGCCTTCTTGTGGCCGGTGGGCGTGCGATCAAGGATCAAGCGTAGTTACCGATGAGAACCACGAGGAAGACGGTGATTGACATGATCTTGGTGACGGGAGCGAGCGGGAAGCTCGGCTCGGCCACTCTTGCGGCGCTGCGTGCTCGCGGCATCGACGCGACGGGCGGCAGCCGCACGCCGGACGCGGGAATGCGGCATCTCGACTTCGACGATCCCATGAAGCCGGATCTCGCGGGTGTGTCGACTCTGGTGCTGATCTCCGCCGGTTATGCCGAGGACGACCAAGTCGTCACGCGGCACGCGGCGGTCCTGGACGCCGCCGTCCGCGACGGCGTCGACCACGTCGTCTACACGAGCCTGACCGGCGCCGGCGACCACCTCGGCTTCGCGCTCGCACACCGTGCGACCGAACGCCTTTTGCAGGCAAGCGGATTGTCGTGGACGATCCTGCGCAACGGTCTCTACGCCGATCTCTTCAGCGGTCTCCTGATGTGGGCCGGCAACGCGGTGGAGTCCGCGTTCGGCGACGGCGCCCTGGCCGCGGTCGTGCGAGAGGATCTGGCCGATGCCGCGGCGACTGTTGCGGCGGATCCGGCACGGCACAGCGGGCTCGTCCATGACCTCGTCGGCACCACGATCACGGCGGGGCAGGTGGCCGAACAGCTCGGGGTTCCGCACCGCACCATCAGCCTGGGCGAGTATCGGCGCAGACTCCTCGACGAGACGCCGGGGCTGCTGCCGTTCCAGCCGCCGATGCTCGCCTCGATCGCCACGAGCGTCCGGCACGGTTTCCTGGGAGGCTCCTCTCCCGCCCTCGCGGACCTTCTCGGCCACCCGGCCCGCGATCCACTGGCCACGGCCGTCGCGGTCGCGTCCGCCACGAGACCGGAGGCGAGCGTTTAGATCGTGTCCTATGGGGTGACGGCTTTCACGAAGCGGGTCTCGCCCATGAGCCACCGATGACGGGCCGCCCATCGGCCAACGCGAGCGGCTCCTCGAACACCATGGTGAAAGAAGGATCCGGTCCGGTTCTTCGTCGAGCGACTCGACGAAGAACCGCACCTTGATGAGCTGGATCTGAGCCCGCATCCGGACCCCTACGTGGGTCTCGCAGGCAACCGTGGCCTCTTCCCTCAACTCCAAGACCGGCAGCCAGTCCGTCGGCCCAGCGCCAGGGCTGGGTGATTGACATACACCTCGACGCCAGCGACCTGCATGCTCAGTCCTCCTCCCGTCTCGCGTCGCGAAACGCTGCGATGCCAGCCGGGAGCACTGGCATGCCCTGAGGGTGCTTACCGAGTGACGCCTTGAGAGCCAATCGCCCACGCGAGCGGGTCACAAGATCAGCGACGGAGCCCGTTCATCTGCACGTGGCCATGCGCTTTCACGTGTACGCCGACATCAGATTCTGCGAACCCGCGCGCTTCGAGCCTCCGTCCCGGAACGTGACCGCCGGCGATTGGTGCGGTCAGGCCTTGTTGGTGAACAGTCGGTTGAGGTGCTGGTCGACGGCGGCCAGGGCCTCCTGGGGCTTGATCACGCTCAGTTCGATGAGTGGGGTCAAGCCGGTGAGTGTCAAGAGCAGGTTGGTTTCTGTCGCCGGGTCGCGGTCGGGGCTGATGTGGCCATCGGTGATTGCCCGGCGGACGATCTGCTCGATGAGGTCGCGGCCATGAGTCAGCCCGTCGCGTGCCCGTGTATGGATGTTCGCGTTGTGCAGTGCCTCCAGGACGTAGGCGGCGCTCATCCGGCTCGTCGCGCGTGCGTCGGGATGCAGCGGGAGCATCTCCGCGAGCATCACTCGGAGCATGTCACGGGGGTGTGGTGCGTTGCCGAGTTCTCTGATGCCTTCGGCGACGCGTAGTGATGTCTGTTCGGACGCGAAGTCCATGGCGAAGACCAACATCTCTTCTCGGGTGGCGAAGTAGTGCTGCACCGCGCCGTGGGAGATGCCCGCTTCATGGGCTACTTCGCGCACGCTCGCGTGCGCGATGCCGCGTTGTTCCACTACGCGCCACAGTGCTCGGGCGATCGTCTCGCGGCGTTCGCGGTGATCCACTTGCTTGGGCATCGTTGGCCTTCCCTGTTTCAATACAGTTGACATATTACATCTGACTGGTAAAAGCTGGGAGTCCGTCCGTGGAGGAAGGGTGTGGCATGTCCGAACGACCAAGGGCACGGACTGCGGCGGGCCTCGTCGAAGGGCGCCGGCGGGGAGAGCATGCGGTGTTCCGCGGCATCCCCTATGCTCGGCCGCCGATCGGGCCGCTGCGCTTCCAGGCGCCTGCCCCGGTCAAGGGGTGGGACGGGACGAGGCAGGCGGCCGAGTTCGGCCCCGTGGTTCCGCAGGCGGGGCCGACGGCCGAGAGCTCAGTCGGGAACGACTGGCTCACGCTCAACGTCAGCACCCCGGCCCTGGGGACGGTCGCGCTGCCTGTGCTGGTGTGGATCCACGGTGGCGCCTACATCGCGGGAGCCTCCAGCGATCCGATGTACGATCCTGCGGCCCTGTCCGGCGCCGGCCTGGTCGTGGTGAGCATCAACTACCGCGTGGCAGCCGAGGGTTTCGCTCTTGTCGAGGGTGCCCCGGCCAATCGCGGGTTGCTCGACCAGATCGCGGCCTTGGAATGGGTACAGCGCAACATCGCCGCTTTCGGCGGAGACCCTGACCAGGTCACGGTAGCGGGACAGTCCGCCGGAGCGGGGTCGATCGCGGCCCTGCTGACGATGAAGCGGGCGCACGGGTTGTTCCGCAGGGCCATCGTGCACTCGGTGCCGGGAACACTGTGCACCCGCGCACTGGCGGAAGAAGTCGCCGCCGCGCTCGCGGCCCGGGTCGGTGCGACACCCGACGTCGAAGCCCTGTCCGGCATCGACCCCTCACACCTGGCCGTCGAGCTCACCGCTCTTGGTGTCGACCTTCCTGGCCATCACAAGAGTTGGGGACGGCTCTCGCAGACCGGTGTCGCCGTGTGCCCGGTCCTCGACGGCGTGGTGCTCACCGAAACACCCTGGAGGGCGCTGGCCGGCGGGCGTACAGGCGGGATCGAGCTCCTCGTCGGCCACACCCGCGATGAATTCCGGCTGTTCAGCGTCATGATGGGGCGGCTGGGCACCTTCACTGAGGACGAGGCCCATACGGCCTTGGATCTGTTCGCCCCAGCACCAGCCGGCGCCGATGCCTACCGTGCCGCCTGCCCACAGGCCACCCCTGAAGAACTGCTTGAACTGGTCTACTCCGATGCCCTGTTCCGGATGCCCTCACTGCAGCTGGCCCAGGCGAACCAAGCGGCTGGAGGCACGTCGTTTCTCTTCGAGCTGCAACTGGCGGCTCCGGCGGGCGGCGGAGTCCTGGGCGCCTGCCACAGCCTCGACGTTCCCCTGGCGTTCGGCACGTTGGACAGCCCCGCCGGCCGGCACTTCTTCGGCGACCGGCCAACGCCGGAGGTCTCGGCAGTATCCCGGGAAATGCAGCGGGGATGGGTCCGCTTCGCCACGACCGGCGACCCCGGGTGGCCCGCCCACCGACCCGAGCGACAGCTGACTCGCGTCCTGGACATCGAGTCGAAGACCTTGCCCTACCCAGAAGTGGCCTCTCGCCAGATCTGGGAGGGACACGACCCGGCCCCCTTTGACCTCATGTAGACGAGGTTCCAGTCCGCCTGGGTCTCCCCTGGCTTCGTTCGGCTTCAGCGACAGCGCTTGCCGGCCAGTTTGGGCAGCGGTGAGCGATCTCCAGGGCGACAGGTCGAACCGCAGTCGGCGTGCGGACCTGTCCGGTCCGCACGCCGGCTGGGCCTTCGGACCCACATCAGGCCCAAGCGGAACAGAAATCCTTGACATGGACAGAGCGATGCCGGTTCGGTTCTCGCGGCGGCACTCAGCCCTCTCAACCAGACCGGAGGCCCGGCCCATGCCCCCCACGCGACCTGCCCCCACCGGAAGAACCGTCTTGTTCGCCTCACTGCTCGCCCTGATGACCGTCGGCGTCGCACCGACCGGCGCGCAGGCGGCCGAGAACCAGGTGTGCAACAAGCAGTGCGACGCCCGCGATCCCCGGTACGCCACGGGAGAACGCGTCCCGGTCACCACATCCCTCTACGGACGCACCATCAGACTGCACCTTTCCGACAACGATGTCATGGGGTGGGCCTCGCTGGACGACGGCGCTCCCGGCGATCAGGTCTGGCTGGACCGGTCGTTCGACGGCGGCCGGTCCTGGTCCTCCGGCAGCAAGCTCGGGGTGACCGCGGTCCCGGAAGGAGCGGCCGGCTGGCGCACCCAGATGTACAACGTGGACGAGTGGGCCACCGGCGGCATCGGCGCGCTCCGGGCCTGCGGGAAGGCCGGCAACCGGGCGGAGATCTCCTGCACCGGCTGGGCCCGGACCCATTGGAACGCGTGGAGCAGGAGCACGGCGGCGGCCACCTCGCTCATGATGGAGTACGACCGGAGCACGGGGAAGTTCGCCGGGTGGTGGACGTCGGCCACCGCGCTCACCTCACTGATCGACAACATCCGCGTCAGTGGGATGCCGAGCTATCGCTACGCGATCTCCGAGACGTACGACAAACTCATCGACGACGAGGGGGGTGATTTCACCAACGCGTATCTGGACGACACCGGTTGGTGGGGCCTGGCCTGGGTGGCGGCGTTCGACGCCACCGGTGACGAGCGCTATCTGCGGACCGCACGCACGGACGCCGACCACATGCACGACTACTGGACCTCCACGTGCGGCGGCGGAGTGCAGTGGGCCACCGACAAGCCGTACAAGAACGCCATCACCAACGAGCTGTACCTCCAGCTCAACGCGGCGCTGCACAACAGGATCGGCGGGGACACCACCTATCTGCGACGGGCCCAGGACGAGTGGGCATGGTTCCGGACCAGCGGCATGATCAATGCGGGTGGCACCGTCAACGACGGCCTGACGTCCGCCTGCGCGAACAACGGTGACACCACGTGGACCTACAACCAGGGCGTGATCCTGGCCGGTCTCGCGGAACTGCACCGTGCGACGGGCGACGAAGCGCTGCTGGACAACGCCCGCGGCCTGGCCGACGCCTCGACCTCGTCGGATTACCTCAACCCCGGCGGCACCCTGCACGAGCCCTACGAGCCCGACGGCACCGGTTGCACCTCCGACGGCGACTCGTTCAAGGGCGCCTACGTCCGTGGTCTTGGCATTCTCAACAAGGAACTGCCCGACCGCCCCTACAGCGCCTACCTGGATCGCCAGGCGTCCACGCTGTACGCGAACCGGAACTCGCTGGACCAGTACGGCCCGCACTGGGCCGGTGCCTTCACAGTGACGGGCAACGGCTGCCAGCACAGCGCCCTCGACCTGCTCAACGCCGCCGAGGACAGCTGACGCGCGCGGTGGGCTGCCGCGTACACCCCGCTCCCGCACCGCCGTTCCACGGACACGGCATCGGGACACCCGCGATTCCCGCGTCCCTGCGGGCAGTCCGCGGGCACCCCCGTGACCGTGCCCGGGCACGCCTCGGGCCGACCGGCCCATGACACAGCGACTGATGAACGGAATCGAGGACTCATGACCGACAGGCAATCAGCGGACCGCAGGACGAGGACATGGCGCAAGGGCGCGGCCACCGCCCTGGCCGCGGCCGCCCTGGTACTGGTCTCCCCCGCGTCGGCCCACGCCGCTCCGCCACCGGCGTTGCCGGGCAACGCGGACGCCAGGGAGCTGGAGTTCCAGCCGGCCTTCGACTACGACAAGGACGGCTGCTACGCGAGCCCGGCCATCGGGCCCGACGGAACGATCGCGCCCGGCCTGAAGATCGGCGGGGACGTGAACGGCAACTGCCGTGATCTGTCCGACCTGGAGAACACCAACAGCTACTCCCGGGAGAAGTGCAACAACGGCTGGTGCGCCATCATGTACGCCCTCTACTTCGAGAAGGACCAGGTCTCGCTGGGCGGGGGCAGCGCCGGTCACCGCCACGACTGGGAGCATGTCGTGGTCTGGGTGCAGGGCGACCAGGTCGAGTACGTCGCGACCTCCGCCCACGGCGGGTTCACCGTTCACCCGCGCTCGGAGATGTTCTTCGAAGGCACGCACGCGAAGGTCGTCTACCACAAGGACGGGGGGAGCACCCACTGCTTCCGGGCGGCGAACGATAACGACGAGCCGCCGGAGAACCATCGGGGCACCTGGCAGTACCCCACGCTGGTCGGCTGGAACGGCTACCCCGACGGGTTGCGTGACCGGCTGGGCGCCGCCGACTTCGGGAGCGCTCTGCTCGGCATCAAGGACGGCGAGTTCAACCGGCATCTGGCGAAGGCGAAACCCTCCGGCATCCCCTTCGACCCCGAGGGCTGACCCCGCGCCGACCCCCTGCTGACCGCGCGCCGACCACCGGGGCACGCCGTCCGGGACGCGACCCCGGCCCGTATCGGCTCATGCGTCTCACGCGTGCACCGGGGCCGTCGCGGACGGCGGAGAACCGTGGTGTGACGGCTTCGCGAACCGAGCCGCACGTGCCCCGGGCGGGCCGGGCCGCCACACGCGCCGGTGGTCCTGCGCAGCGCGTCGGCCGGGCCCGCCCCGGCCCTGGCGCGCTGGGCCGTTCGAATGATCAAAGTCGCCGGGGGTTACCATATGAGCGCCGCCTAGCTCGAAAGATAATCCTGTGACTGTCAACGAAGACTCGTTCACCAACTGGAAGAACCGCGAAGAGATCGCGGAGTCGATGATCCCGATCGTCGGGAAGCTGCACCGCGAGCAGGACGTCACGGTCCTGTTGCACAGCCGCTCCCTGGTGAACAAGTCAGTGGTCAGCATCCTCAAGACCCACCGTTTCGCCCGGCAGATCGCCGGTGAGGAGCTTTCGGTCACCGATACGCTGCCGTTCCTGCGGGCTCTCACCACGCTCGATCTCGGCCCTTCCCAGATCGACATCGGCATGCTCGCCGCGACGTACGCGACCGACGACCGCGGCCTCTCGGTGGAGGAGTTCACCGCCGAGGCAGTCGCCGGCGCCACGGGTGCGAACAAGATCGAGCGTCGCCAGGGGCGTGACGTGGTCCTCTACGGCTTCGGCCGCATCGGCCGCCTCGTCGCCCGTCTCCTGATCGAGAAGGCCGGTTCCGGCAACGGTCTGCGGCTGCGCGCCATCGTCGTCCGCCGGGGCGGCGAACAGGACATCGTCAAGCGGGCGTCGCTGCTGCGCCGCGACTCCATCCACGGTCAGTTCCAGGGCACGATCACCGTCGACGAGGCGAACAGCACGATCGTCGCCAACGGCAACACGATCAAGGTGATCTACGCCAACGACCCGGCGGAGGTCGACTACACGGCGTACGGCATCAAGGACGCCATCCTCATCGACAACACCGGCAGGTGGCGCGACCGCGAGGGGCTGTCCCAGCACCTCCGCCCCGGTGTCGCGAAGGTCGTCCTGACCGCACCGGGCAAGGGCGATGTCCCCAACATCGTCCATGGCGTCAACCACGACACGATCAAGCCGGACGAGCAGGTGCTGTCCTGCGCGTCCTGCACCACCAACGCGATCGTGCCGCCGCTGAAGGCGATGGCGGACGAGTACGGTGTCCTGCGCGGACACGTGGAGACCGTCCACTCCTTCACCAACGACCAGAACCTGCTGGACAATTACCACAAGGCCGACCGCCGCGGTCGCTCGGCGCCGCTCAACATGGTGATCACCGAGACCGGTGCGGCCTCGGCGGTCGCCAAGGCTCTGCCCGACCTCAAGGCACCGATCACCGGCAGCTCGATCCGTGTCCCGGTGCCGGATGTCTCGATTGCGATCCTCAGCCTGCGACTGGGGCGCGAAACCACCCGCGAGGAGGTCCTCGACCACCTCCGCAACGTGTCGCTGACGTCGCCGCTCAAGCGTCAGATCGACTTCATCAGCACTCCCGACGCGGTGTCGAGCGACTTCATCGGCTCCCGGCACGCCTCGATCGTCGACGCCGGCGCCACCAAGGTAGACGGGGACAACGCGATCCTCTACCTGTGGTACGACAACGAGTTCGGCTACTCCTGCCAGGTCATCCGCGTCGTCCAGCACGTCTCCGGGGTCGAGTACCCGACCTTCCCGGTTCCGGTGGCCTGACCTCGGCCGGCTGTCCCCGGCGGCCCGACCCCCGCCGACTGCCCCCAGTGCCCGACAGGCGGAGCGGCAACCGACCCCGGTCGGTGTGCGGTTGCCCATCCGGCGCCCCCGTCCTCCACCGCCGGCAGCGGCCCTTCCCGGCTGCACCGCGGGCCGCCGCTCCGCACAGTCCGCGGCCGTCGTCCGAGCCAGGGGCAGGCGGTCGGCGGTCGGGCACCCGAGCATCCGAATGCCGGCAGCCGAGCCGACTCAGTGCAGCCTCCAGGTGTACTTGCCGCCGCCCACCCAGCGGACCACGTCCGGGTCATCGAGGTCGTGGACCATGATGCCCGCGGCCAGGGCGGTGGCGAGCACATCCGTCATCGAGGTCGCCGCGCAGACGACGTCCCCGTCGATCTCCACCAGCCGGAAGGGGGGATCACCCGGTTGCACTGCCAGCACGGTGATCCTGGGCGCGGCGATATGAGGGCTTGCACTTTCGGTCATGCGTGGATCCGTTCCACGCCATGGTCGGCAATATGCCCGGCGGCCGAGTGGGTGAAGCGGCGTCACCCGGTGCTCCTCGGCGGTCGTTCCGGGGCGACCATACGACCGGGAGCAGCCCGTTGCGCATGAGCCGACGGCGGGTCGGCGCGCCGCAGGAACTGCATGTTCCCCTCACGGGCGTTCGCCCCACGTCTTCGGCGTCACCGGCCCGCCGGACCTGGATCTGGACCTGGATCTGGACCTGGATCTGGACCTGGATCTGGACCTGCCAATCCGGACCCACCGCACGCAGCCGACGCACATCAGCAGGCGCGGTCCGCCGGCCCCACGGTCGGGCCCTCTACGCTGCCGGTCATGACTTCGAACCCTGTTGAACTGGTGATCTTCGACTGCGACGGCGTGCTGGTGGACAGCGAGCGGATATGCACCAAAGTGGACGCGGTGGTCATGGCCGACCTGGGGTGCTCGTTCACCGAGGCCGAAATCGTCGAACGGTTCGTGGGCTCGTCCACCGAGGTCTACACGGCTGCCGTGGAGGAGCGGCTCGGGCGCCGGCTGGAGAAGAACTGGCAGCAGCGCTACAACCACCTGTACGAGGCGGCGCTCGAAGCCGAGCTGACCGCTGTCGACGGCATAGCAGAGGCCCTGAACAGCCTCACCGTACCCGTCTGCGTCGCATCGAACGGCAGCCATCACGGCATCAGGCGAAACCTGGAGATCACAGCGCTGAGCAACCACTTCGCGGAGCGCATCTTCAGCGCCCGCGACGTCCCGAGGGGCAAGCCCGCCCCTGATCTCTTTCTGCACGCCGCCCGGTCCATGGGCGTGGATCCCGGACGATGCGCGGTGGTCGAGGACAGTGCGTACGGAGTTCAGGCGGCCCGTGCCGCCGGAATGCGGGCCTTCGGCTACTGCGGCGGTCTCACACCGGCCTCGCGGCTGGAAGGCCCGGGCACCGTTGTGTTCGACGACATGCGCGGTCTGCCCGAGTTGCTGCGGCACGGAGCCCGCCGACAGGCGCCGTGACACCCCCACTCGCCTTCAGGTGCGGGACCGGACGCCCGCACAGGGCCGGACAAGCACGGCACCCACCCACCCACACTGCAATGCACCGCACTGCACTGCACTGCACCGCATCCAGCGGGATTACTCAGGGATCAGGCATACGGCGCCCCGGACAGCCCCACCAGGTGTCACGCATGCGCGGTGGGCTGCCGACTGGGCACCCGGCGATGCGCCCTTCGGCGCGTCATGGAGGAGCCGGACCACCGTCCGGGGACACTTTCGCCATGACCAAAGCGATGAAAGCAGTCCTCGAAGGCGGACCTGACGATCTTCCTGAGCGGGTCGTTTCGCTCACCGCACCCGGGACCGACATCAAGATTCCGTTCCGTGGTGGCTACGAGCATTTCAAGGCCACGACGCGCCACCAGGAAACCGCCGAAGGCTCATTGCCGGTCTACCAATGGTGGGAGCGCACGGAAGTGCCGGGATGAGGGGTGCACGCCACTCCCCACGCCGGACAGGGGGCGGGCGGGGCGACGCCGAGGCCGTGGCCCCCGCCGCCTGTTACCAGGGAAGGGCGCCCTCGGCGTCGAAGTAGCCTCCGGTGGGGCCGTCGGGATCTACCTGTGCCATGCGCACGATGATCTCGGCCCCCTGCTCGACCGTCTGGATCCCGGTGTTGCCGTTCAGGTCGGTCCGGGTGAAGCCGGGCTCCACCGCGTTGATCCGCATGTCCGGGAACGCCTTCGCGTACTGCACCGTGATCGCGTTGACCGCGGCCTTGGACGCCGGGTAGGCAACGCCCGGATAGGCGTACGTGGGAGTGTCCCGGGTGGTGAGCCCGGTGAGCGAGGCCAGGCCGCTGCTGACGTTGACGACGACCGGGGCGTCGGAACCCTTGAGCAGCGGGAGGAAAGCGTGCAGGACGCGTACGGTGCCGAAGACGTTCGTCTCGAAGGTCTTCCGCATCAGGTCGGCGGTCACCTCCGCCGCCCCGATCACACTGTTTCCGGGGCCCCTTTCCTCGATGCCCGCGTTGTTGATCAGTACGTCCAGACCGCCGTCGGACCCGATGGTCCGCACGGCGGCCTCGACGGACGCGTCGTCGGTGGTGTCGAGCCGGACCAGCCGTGCGCCCAACTGCTCGGCGGCCCGGCGCCCGCGTTCCGCGTCCCGGCTGCCGACGTACACGAGGTGGCCCGCGGCAATGAGCCGTCGGGCGGTCTCGAAGCCAAGCCCCTTGTTCGCTCCGGTGATCAGTGTCGTCGTCATGTCTCCACGGTGCCGCTCAGTGGTGCGTTCAGCCACGTACCCCGTCTTCCTGGGACTGCCAGTACCACGACGGTCCGGGCGGGGCGGTGCACAGTGGTGACATGGCGAGCACGGAGTTCGGGCGGACGGTACGGCACTGGCGCGACCGGGTGTCGCCGGAAGCGGCCGGACTGCCTACCGGCGGCCATCGGCGCGCGATCGGCCTGCGCCGCGAGGAGCTGGCCCTGCTGGCCGGAATCTCGGTCGACTACGTGACCCGGCTGGAACAGGGCCGGGCGACGAACCCGTCGGATCAGGTCGTCGAGGCGCTGGGGCGGGCGTTGCGCCTGTCGGGAGACGAACGCGAGCATCTGTTCCGTGCCGCCGGGCTCGTGCCGCCGGGGCAGGGCACGGTGCCCGCCCACATCACTCCGGGTGTGCACCGGGTACTGGACAGGCTGACCGGCACGCCCGTCGCGGTCTTCGACGCGGCGTGGACGCAACTGCTGGCCAACCCGCTGTACACAGCGCTCATGGGCGAGCGGCGCGGCCGGGAGCGCAACGGCGTGTGGCGCGCATTCCTCGGCTCGGGCGGTCGCGTCCGCCACACACCGGAGTCCCGGCGGGCGATGGAGTCCGCGGTGGTCGCCGATCTGCGTGCGGCTGCGCGCCGCTATCCGGCAGACCGAGGAGTGCGGCATCTTGTCGCGGAGCTGCGCGCGAGCAGTGAACGGTTCGCCGAGCTGTGGGAATCCGGTGCCGTGGGCCGGCACGAGTCGTCCCGCAAGACCATCGATCACCCGACGGTCGGCGCCATCACGCTGGACTGCGACGTACTCGGCGTCGCGGGCGGCGACCTGCGCATCATGATCTACACGGCCGAACCCGGATCGGGGGACGCCGAACGCCTGGATCTCCTCGCCGTCCTCGGCGTCCAGGCTCTCGTCGGATAGGCGCGCCGCCGCCGTGCGCCCTCGTCCAGGCGCACACGGCGGCCCGCCGGTCCCGGTCCCGAACTCGTTCCCCGGCCCCGGGGCCAGGTCCGGATCCCACTTTCCCGCTCCCGCTCCCCTTCCCGCTCCTGCTCCTGCTCCTGCTCCTGCTCCTGCTCCCCTTCCCGCTCCCTTTCCCGCTCCTGCTCCCGCTCCTGCTCCTGCTCGCTGTCGCGACGCCTGGGGCGGATCCTCCTGCCGGTCCTCAGCCGTGCGGCGTCTGCGTGAGGGACATGCTCGCCTGCATGCAGTAACCCGGGACGCGCACCGAACCTCGCGCCGCAAAGCTATGGGGATACGCGCTCCCGCCATCCTCTCGGCGAAAGACGAAGAAGGTTCACCCGTGCGTTTCTACCGCATAGCGCTGTGGGTCTCGGCTCCTGTGGCGATTCCTCTCCTGGTGGCACCGCCCGGAACACCGACGGCCGGTGCCGCCGGTGAGACGGCACCGGAAGGCCCGCTTTCCGTATGGCGCGCCGGAGCAGGCCCGGCGCTGGCCGTCCAATCCGCGTTGCCGTTCCCGGCTCTCGGGGCGGCATCGGTGACGTTCCTCCACGGAGCGCCCCGTCCGGCCATCGTGTCGCGTACGCAGTGGCAGGCCGACGAGACCAGACGCGATCCCCACGCCCACTACGCGCAAGGGGTGAAGGCGGTCTTCATCCATCACACGGACACTCCCAACACCTACGACTGCGCGGACGTCCCACGCACCGTGCGCAATCTGTACACGGGCCAGACCCGTGACCGGAGCTGGGGAGACCTCGGCTACAACTTCCTCGTCGACAAATGCGGCACCATCTACGAGGGCCGCGCCGGCGGCACCGAGCGTCCGGTCGTCGGCTCCCACACGCTCGGGTTCAATCAGGACACCACGGGCATCGCGGCGATCGGCACCTTCGGACGAGGCACGCCCGTACCGGCGGCCATGGAGCAGGCGATCGCGGCCCTCGCCGCCTGGAAGCTCGGCTTGAGCGGTATCGACCCCGCCGGCAAGGTGCGGCTCACTTCCACGAACGACAAGAGCCGTTTCACCAAGGGAACTTCGGCCTCATTCGATGCCATCTCCGGCCATCGCGACGGCTATGCCACCAACTGCCCCGGCGACGCCCTGTTCGCGCGGCTTCCGGCGATCCGGACTCTCGCTGCCCGCCTCCAGGGCAGATCCCTGCGAGCACCCTCCCTCGTCGGCCTGCCCACGGGCCTGCCGGGTCTTCCGCCCGCCGGTCATTGACGACTGTGGCGCCTTCTGACGCGCCGGCCGGTCCACCCCGGGTTCCGAAGCGACCTGCGCGGCACGGCACTTGGCGGTGGCATCGGCCGGCGGTGCGACGGACGCGGACCGGGCAGAGGTCAGACGCCATCCGACAGCGCCGCGCGTGCGGAGGCGAGGATCGCGTCGGACAAGGGGGATTCCCTGGTGGCGCGGGCGAGAACGAGCGCGCCGACCATGGTGCAGAGCCGGGCGATGCCGTCGTCGTCACCGGTGGCCAGCCAGCGTGCGAAGTCGCTCACACCCTCGGCGTAGGCGCGGTGGGCGTCGTCGTCGCCGGGGGTGCGTCCCATGTCGGCGGCGAGACCGGCGACAGGACAGCCTGTTGCGGCGTTGTCCCGGTGCCGGGCGGAGAGATAGTTGTCCACCAGGGCCCGCTGAGCGGCGTGGCCGTGCCCTTCGTTCTTCTCCGACTCGGTCGTACGCTGCTCGGCCAGTTCGCCGAACGCATGGAGGGTGGCCTCGTCGATCAGGGCCTCCTTGGAGGCGAACTGCTTGTAGAAGCCGCCATGAGTCAGGCCCGCCGCCTTCATGAGGTCGGCGACGCTGACGCCGGTGCCCTGCTCGCGGAACAACTGCGAGGCGGTGGCCACGACCCGCTCCCGGTTCTCCTGCGCCTGCGCCTGCGATACGCGGCCCATCGGACCACCTCCTCGAATGGATGACGGTTGCCATCTATTCTATGGGCATGTTTAGATTATGAACGAAATCTATTGATCGCCCGTGTCGCCTTCCGGCCGGCACCGCCCTCACCAGGAGAAGACCATGGACCTCAAGGACGCTGTCGCGGTGGTCACCGGCGCAAACCGGGGACTGGGCCGCCATCTCGCCATGCAGCTTCTGGAGCGCGGAGCGACGGTGTACGCGGCCGCGCGCCGCCCGGAGAGCGTGGACCTGGACGGCGTGACGCCCCTGCGCCTCGATCTGGCCGACCAGGGCTCCATCCGGGCCGCCGCCCGCATCGCCTCGGATGCGACGGTACTGGTCAACAACGCCGGGATCTCCACCCGCACCCCCCTGATCGAGGGCGACCTGGATGCCGTACGGCTGAACATGGAGACGAACTTCTTCGGGCCGCTCGCGGTGGCCCGGGCTTTCGCACCGGTCATCGAGAGCAACGGCGGCGGCTCCGTCCTCAATGTCCTGTCGGTGCTGTCGTGGCTGCACCCGGCCGGCTACGGAGCCTATTCCGCGTCCAAGGCCGCCGCCTGGTCCCTGACGGACTCGATCCGCGAAGAGCTGGCCCCGCGCGGCATCACGGTCACCGCCCTGCATGTCGGGTACATGGACACCGGCATGGCCCGCGACATCCCCGCCGACCAGAAGACCGACCCCGCCGCGGTGGCGGCCCAAGCTCTGGACGGGATCGAGAAGAACCTCCCCGAAGTCCTGGCCGACGAGGTCACCCGGCAGGTCAAGCAGAGCCTGAGCATGACCCCGACCGCGCCCTGACCCGCGGATCCCCGTCACCCTCGGGTACCGGTGCGCCGGTATGGCGCCCGCACGCCGCTCCCGGGCCCCGGCCCCCGGGCCCGGAGCGCGCGTCGGCGTCATCTGCGGTCCGCCGGTGGCGTCGGGCCGGGCTCCCCCGCGACTCTTGAGCGGACGCAGCGCAGGGCGACCGCCTCGGCACCGGAACGGACGCAGCGCAGGACGGCCGCCGTCCGGAAGCGAAGACTTGGCTGTGAAGACCACGTCCCGGAAGGAGACACACCATGGTGACCAGCGACCTCTTTCTCGTCACGGGGGCGGGTGGCGGCACGGGAAGCGTGAGCCGGATCGTCCTCGACTCGCTCCTGGCGCACGGGGTGCCCGTGCGCGCGATGGTGCACCGCGACGACCGACGCGCGGACGAGCTGCGCGCACGCGGCGCCGAAGTGGCCGTCGGCGACCTCACCCGGCCCGCCGATGTCGCGGCCGTCCTCGACGGCGTCGGCCGGATGTACTTCAGCATGAGCGTGTCACCGGACTACCTGCTGGCAGCGACCGTGGTGGCCACGGTCGCACGCGAACGCGGCACACTCGACTGCCTGGTGAACATGTCGCAGATGACGGTGGGCCAGATGACCGCCACCAGCACCGCCGAGTCGCACCAGCAACGGCTGCACTGGCTCTCCGAGCAGGTGCTGAACTGGTCGGGCCTGCCGCTGGTGCACGTACGGCCCACGATGTTCCTCGACAACCCGCTCTTCACCACCCTGGCCGCGCTCTCGATCCGGGAGAACGGCACACTCGCGCTGCCGTTCGGCACCGGCCGCACGTCGCCCGTGTCGGCGGACGACGTGGCACGGGTGGTCGCCACCGTGCTGCGCGAACCCGCCCCACACGTCGGTCACGTCTACGAGCTGACCGGCCCGCGCACGCTGGACATGAACGGCGTGGCGGAGGAGTTCTCCCGGGGGCTGGGCCGCCCGGTGGCGTATGTGGACGTCCCCCTGGATCAGTGGACGACCACCGTGCTCTCGAAGGCGGGACTGCCGCCCCACACCGTGCAGCACATCACAACCATGGCCCGGCTCCACCAGGAGAACCGTTACGACCGCGCGACCGACGACGTCGAACGCCTCACAGGCCGACCGCCACGGACGATCGAGTCGTACGTGTCCGCCCGCCGGGACTTCTACCTCGGCTGAACCCGCCCGGCCCCGGGGAGCGGGCCGGACACCTCGCACGAGGTGGACCGCCTCCCGGCAGGCCCCCGGCCTCGACCGGCGGGCCGGGACACCTTCGGCGGATGACGATCACATCACAGAAGGCCGCGCCGCTGCTGGCGGTGGACGGACTGCGCAAGACGTACGGGCTGCCCGGCAAGGGCCGTGTCACGGCCGCGGAAGACATCACCTTCGGTGTCCCGGCGGGCGGCTCACTCGGGATCGTCGGCGAGTCCGGGTCCGGCAAGACGACCGTGGCCCGGATGCTGGTGGGTCTCGTACACCCCGATGCGGGCAGCGTCTCCGTCGCGGGTCGGCCTCGTGCCCCGCGCGGCCGGGAGGCCCGGCTGGCGCGGGCGCGGGAGATCCAGACGGTCTTCCAGGACCCGTACCTCCCCCTGGACCCCCGGCTCACCGCCCGCCAGTGCCTCACCACAGCCCTACGCCTGCACGGCCGGGACAGAGCCCTGGCCGACGGGCGGCTCGACCGGGTGGGGGCTCGGCAGCCGGGAGGCGGATGCCGGACCCCACGGTCTCTCCGGTGGCCAGCGGCAACGGCTGGCCGTCGCCCGGGCGCTCGCGGTCGACCCCGCGGTGCTGGTCCTCGACGAAGCGGTGGCCGCGCTGGACGTCTCCATCCAGGCCCAGATCCTGCAACTCCTGAGCGAGATCCGCCGGAACACCGGGGTGGCCCTGGTCTTCGTCAGCCATGACCTGGCGGTCGTCCATCACGTCACCGACGAGGTCCTGGTGATGCGCCGCGGCAGGATCGTGGAGCAGGGGCCGACGGATCAGGTGCTCGCCGGTCCGCAGGACCCGTACACCCGGTTGTTGCTGGCCTCGGTGCCACGGGCCGGCTGGGATCCGGCGGACGCGGTCACGGCCCGGACCGCCATGGCCGGCCGGGCCCGCGGTCGGCGAGGGCCGGAAGGCGCGGGCGTTCCACGGACCGGGGCGCCGCGGTGAAGCAGCCGGTGCGGTAGGCCCGGGCGACCGCGCCGGAGCGCGGGCGGGTGCTGCCGGTGTCTCGCAGCGCACAGTGTGTATCCGCTCAGGTGGAGTCGCTTCCCTCGGGCGGCGATCACCCCGATCACGGTCTCGACCACGTTCGGCCTGCCGGTGCGGGGCCGCTCGGGTCCGGTGGGCCGACCGTGCTCGGTGATGTGCGGAGGCGGCGAGTGCCCCGCCCCGTCACCGGCCCCTCCCGGCTTGTGCGTTCCCCGGGCCGGAGCGTCGGTGCGGGATGCAACCGCCATCCGTACTCCGTAAGCTGGAGGGCGGCACCGGCCGGACGTCACACCCGCCGCGCTTCACGCTCATCGGCCGCACGCAGCACTTCCGTACGCGGCGCTCGCGGCGGCCGTCGAGTCGCGCGTCCGGCCTGATCCGTACGAAACCTCCGGCCGCCCTGCGTCACGCCGGACGCCGGACCGACTGATCAGCGACGCTTCGCCACTGACGCTGCCTGACGTGGAGCCATTCATGACCACACCGCGGGACCTGTTGATCACCGCCATGGACACGTCGACCAGTCGGTCTCTGGAGCGAGGCGATCTGTCGCTCGCGCTCGCGGGAGCTGAGCTGATCGACCTGCTGGACACCCGGGCCGTCGGGCTGGACGGCGATCGGGTCGTGCCGGACCACCCGCCGGAGTCGACCGACCGCCTGTTGGACGAGGCCGCGTCATCGCTCGTCCGACAGCCGCCGTACGAGTCGGTCGACGACTGGCTGTGGCGCAGGGGCCGTGGTCTGGCCGCGGTCTACCTGGACGCGCTCGAAGCCGATGGACAGCTCGCCCGGCAACGGCATGCCCGGTGGATGCCGGCCCGGGCCGACGAGATGGTGCTGGTCGATTCACCGGCTCGCCGCGGGGCGGCTGACCGCTGGGCATCGGGCGAGCCCGTCCTCATCGCCCTTGCCGCGGCCGTCGGGATCCGCGACAAGCCCGCGGAGGACTCGCCGGTCGCGGTGGACGACGCGGTGACGACGGTGCTCGCCGCCACTGAGGACGCGTTGAGGGATCTGGAGTTCCAGCGGCAACGGAAGGCCCTCGACCAGGCGGCCTTCGACAACATCTGGAGGGCTTGCGGCTTGTGAGCCGCCGCCGGACCGATGGAATCGTCGTCGAGGGAACGCCTCGACGGCCATGCGCGTCCCGGTCCGGGCCGAGCGTCGCCACGAGCACGGGCGAGCCGTACCACGGAGCCGTGCACATCCGTCGCGCCCGGACGACGTCCGGCGTACGCCGCGCGCCCAGCCGTTCGGCGCACGCCGGTAGAGCGTGGGGTGACGGCGTCGCGGCCATGCCGTGAGCCGGTGCGTGGGTCGGTCCGCTCCGAGGGGGCCGGCTCCCCGGGGCCGGTGAGCCCTGCCGCCCGCCGGCCCGCCCCTCGACGGTGCGTACAAAAGGAGCAGGCTGCCCCGCCCCGCGACGGGACAGGGCAGCCTGCTCCAACAGGTAATGGCCCGTCAGGCCTTGACCTCGACCTCGGGCACCTCTGATGTGGTGTGCTCGGGAGTGACGGTCTCCTGCTGTGCGCCTGCCCTCAGGGGGATGAGGGAGGCAACCACCGCGGCCACGAGAGCCACTGCGGACCCGATCAGCATGGCCGTGCGGAAGCCGCTCTCGGACGGCAGCGCGTAACCACCGAAATTGGTGGTCATCTGGGCCATGACCACACCGATCACGGCGGCCGAGACCGAGCTGCCGATCGAACGCATCAAGGTGTTGAAGCTGTTGGCCGAAGCGGTCTCCGACTGGGGAACCGCACCCATGATGAGGGCCGGCATCGCGCCGTAGGCGAAGCCGACACCTGTGTTGCAGACGATGGTGACCACCAGCAGGCTCCACGTGGAGCCGGAACTGATGAGCGGCAGGGAGATGCCGTAGCCGATGGCGATGATCAGGCTGCCCAGGGCCAGGGTGACCTTGGGGCCCTTGGCCGCGGAGAGCTTGGCGCCGATCGGCGACATGGCCATCATCATCAGACCCGCCGGCGCCATCCACAGACCCATGGCGAGCATCGACTGGCCCAGGCCATAACCGGTCTCCTTGGGCAGCTGGAGCAGCTGGGGCACGACCAGGGACTGGGCGTACATCGCGAAGCCGACCAGGATCGAGGCCGCGTTGGTCATCAGAACCTGCGGACGAGCGGTCACACGCAGGTCGACCAGCGGGTCACTGATGCGCAGCTCCCACCAGCCCCAGGCCAGCAGCACGACGACGGCGGCGGCGAACAGACCGAGCGTGGTACCGCTCCCCCAGCCCCAGTCGGCACCCTTGGAAACGGCGAGCAGCAGACAGATCAACGCGCTGCCCAGACCGACGGCGCCCAGCAGGTCGAAGCCTCCCGAGGCGCCGTTCTCGCGCCCCCCGGGCACGAAGAACCAGATCAGGGCACCGACGGCCAGAGCGAGGGCGGCGACCACCCAGAACAGCACGCGCCAGCTGGCGTTCTCGGCGATCGCGGCGGCGAAGGGCAGGCCGAGCGCGCCGCCGACACCCATGGACGCGCTCATGATCGCGATGGACGAGCCGAGCTTCTCGGCCGGCACGACGTCGCGCAGGAGGCTGATGCCCAGGGGTACGACACCCATGCCCAGGCCCTGGAGACAACGACCGGCGATCATCGGGACGACGGAGGAGGACACGGCGCAGAACACCGAGCCCGCGATGAGCGGAACCAGGGAGACCAGCAGCATGCGCCGCTTGCCGTACATGTCCCCGAGGCGCCCGGCGACGGGCGTGGCCACGGCGGCCGCCAGGAGTGTGGCGGTGATCACCCACGAGGCGTTGGACGCGGAGGTGTCGAGCAGCTTCGGAAGTTCCGCGATGAGCGGCACCACCAAGGTCTGCGTGATCGCGGCCACGATGCCCGCGAAGGCGAGGATGCCGACAACACCGCCTGAGCGGGCTGCGGGTTGGGGTCTGTCCACGGGTACTCCCTCTTATCTCTTCCGGACCATGGCGAAATGCACCATGCAATCGATGTGCACCATACACTGGATATGTTTCATGCACTTCACGTGCACCATGCATACAATCCGTGGTATATCTACCGAAGGTGACCTTCCCGAGGGGAAGGCGAGCCAGGAGCCAAAGGAAACCTTGCGTGGACAAGCACCTTGACCGGATCGAGTTCGAGACGATGCTTCTGAGCCGGTACATGCACCTGCTCACCTATCGGGGCACCGGGCGACTCGACCGCAGCGCCTACATCCTCCTCAGCCGCATCCAGGCGGAGGGCCCGCTGTCCATCAGCCAGCTCAGCAACGCCTTCGGCCTGGACACCTCCACCCTCAACCGGCAGACCGCCGCCATGCTGCGCGCCGGCGTCGTCGAGCGCATCCCCGACCCCGAGGGAGGCATCGCCCGCAAGTTCGCGATCACCGCCGAGGGCGAGCGCCGCCTGGACAACGACCGGACCGCGAACGTGAACGGCCTGGCCCGCGTCCTGGCCGACTGGTCCCCCGAGGAAGCGGCCCGCTTCGCGGACGGCCTCGGGCGCCTCAACCGCGACATCGAACGCCTCGACGGCCGCCCCTGGCCCCGCGGCTGATCCGGACCGGCCCGGATCACCCCCTCGGCACCCGCACCGGTCCGCGTTCCACTCCGATGGCGGAGCCTCTTCGCAGAAGACGCGGACGAGGCCCTTGCCCGCCCTCCCCCGTCGGCGCACGCCGAGGCCCCGCCGCACACCGGAATCCGATGGTCGCGCACGGCGGGGCCGTTCCTGATGAGCTGGCAGCACCTCACCGTCCGGCTCTAGAATGGCGAGGTAGCAGCACCCAGACCGGAACCCCGGCCCGATTCCGGCGGGCCGGGGTTCTGTGTCAGACGGGTGACTCGATCACCAGCCTTGTGTGTGGTGCTCGGTTACCGACCATCGTGATGGTGCTCGGTCACCGGTCGCCGAAGTCGCCGCCACCGAAGTCGCCACCGAAGTCGCCGCCGAAGTCGCCGCCACCGTGGTGACGCTCGATCACGCGGAAGCTGCCCACCACGCCGTTGTGGACCTTCACGCCACCGCGGACACGGCCCGGGTGGACGCCGTCGCTGGAGCTCCAGGGTCCGACGACCGCGAGCGGGGCGCCGTTGTCGCAGGTCGCGCCACGGAAGACCTCGACGGTCCGGCGGCTGTCGTTGCGGATGTTGAGGGTCTTGGAGCCGAGACCGCTGACCACGGTCACGCAGCCGCCGCCTTCGGCGGTGTAGGTGCGCTCGTTGATGTGGATGCGGCCCTCGAAGTGGCGCCTCTCGCCTCCCTTGTTATTGCCCTTCTCGTAGCCACCCCTGCCCTCGTTGCCCTTGCCCTCTTCACCCTTGCCGGCGTCGCCGCCGTTGAGAGCCGAGAGGGGGGCGGTGGCCTGCTGGACGACAGGGGCTGCCTGGGCCGGCTCCGTGGAGGCGGCCGAGGCGTACGTGATGCCGGTGGCGGCCAGAGCCGCGGCAGCCGCGAGAGCGGCGGTAACGACGGTGGAACGGGTAACCATGTCACTTCTCCTGTCTCAGAGAGGTCGGCTGAGCAGTCGACCCGAGATTGAACGTACTGAGGGCCACCAGAGCTGTCATATCGGACATATTGAAAGACTGGTCCCGTGGCGCCGATCGGGGTACACGGGACACCCGGATGCCATACCTAATTCTTCCGACGAGAAGTCAATGCGCCTTTTTTATAGGCGAGTTGAACTCCCTCTAGTCCGTCCAGGCGACTTGCTGATGCCCGCTCACCCCAGATGACAGCGTGTCTTCGTTGACACGGCCCGAATCCGGGTCGAACAACGCCACACCGCATGCTCGTCATACGCACCCGCACCCGCCGTGACCTGGGACGACACCCCCAACAGGCGCTACCCCCCGGCGCATTCCTGACGGACGAGGCGGAGGACGCCCCAGGAGTGACGCCGGAGTCCGACGAACTACGCACAACGAACGTGCGCATGCCTCGGCGTGCGCGCATCGCGGCGCACCGGAGCCATCGGACGCTCACAGAACGGTCCGCGCAAGCGCCGGCCGTGTCCGCGATGTTCCGGACCGGGAGGACCTCCTGCTTGCCCGTCAGGCCGCCGAAGTTCACCTGGTGGGCGACCGTGGCACCGGTGAAAGGGGCCCTACCCTGCAAGGCACGTCGGGATCACCGTCACACGCGTCAGGAGAGAACATGTCCGCACGTCCCCCCGTCCCGCCGTTCACGCGCGAGTCGGCGATCGAGAAGGTCAGACTGGCGGAGGACGGCTGGAACTCCCGGGCGCCCGAGAAGGTGGCGCTCGCGTACAGCGAGGACTCCCGGTGGCGCAATCGCGCCGAATGGGTCGCCGGGCGGGACGACATCATCGCCTTCCTGACCCGGAAATGGGCCAAGGAGCTCGACTACCGGCTCATCAAGGAGCTCTGGGCGTTCGACGGGAACAGGATCGCCGTCCGGTTCGCCTACGAATGGCATGACGACTCGGGCAACTGGTACCGCTCGTACGGCAACGAGAACTGGGAGTTCGACACGGACGGGCTCATGACCGTCCGGCACGCGTCCATCAACGACGTACCCATCCGGGAAGCCGATCGAAAGTACCACTGGCCGCTGGGCCGCCGTCCCGACGATCACCCCGGACTGAGCGACCTCGCCCTCTGAGGAGCCGACCGGGTGGACACGAGGCCACCGGCGACAGGAGCCGAAGTCGCCCGGCATCCGCTCGGATGCCGGCCCGGACCCTGCTCAGTGGCGCATCACCCGCCGGTCACGCCGTCGATGCGCTCACGCAGCAGATCGGCGTGGCCGAGGTGGCGCGCGTACTCCGAGATCATGTGGATGTGGACCATCCGGAGGGAATACATCTCGTCGGCATGGACGAAGGTGTCGTCCATCGAGGCACCGGCGACGATCTCGTCCGCCAGCCGGCATTCCTCGACGAGACGCGCGTAGTCCTCGGCGGCGCGGGCCGGGTCCAGGTCCTCGAAGTCCGCGTCCTTGCCCTTCTCGGGGTCGTACATGGGGTCGAGCGGCTGACCGGCGAACCGCTGCCGGAACCAGACACGCTCGACCTTGGCCATGTGGCGGATCAGTCCGAGCAGTGTGAGGTTCGACGGCGGAACGGCCTGTTCGGCGAGCTGATCGCCGGTCAGACCCACACACTTGTGCAACAAGGAAGTGCGGAACCACGCGAGATAGCCGGTGAGCATCTCCCGCTCACCGGCCACGAGCGAACCGGGTACGCGTTTCACATCAGGTGCTGTCCATGTCATCCCGCGATCTTGCCTCGTCCGCACCGGAACCGGAAAGAATCCATCCGCCGGTGGGCTCGCTCGCAGGATGGAAGCCACGACGCCGGGTCCGCCGTGCGCCGTCGTACGAGCGGCGGGCAAGCGCGGCGGCGCCCGGTCCGTGGCCGGCTCGGCACGCCGTACCGGCCGCGGGTCGGCACCCTCGGCGCGGCCGCGCCGAGAATGCAGACGTGTCTACTCCCACCCTCCCCGCCGGCCGCGATCCACGGAGCGAAGGGGCGCTGCTGCTTCTGTCGGCCGCTTCCGGGGCTGCCGACGCCTTCGTCTTCATCTGCGTCGGTCAGGTCTTCGCCGGAGTGATGACCGGAAATCTGGTCCTACTGGGCGCCTCCACCGCCGGCGTCGGGGAGCACGGGGTGGCCCTGCGCGTGATCACCGCGCTCGGTGCGTACGGCTTCGGAGTCATGTGCGGCGCGTGGATGAGCGACCGCCTGCGGTGGCCCCTGCCGGTGATGCTGCTGATCGAGGTGGCCCTGCTCGCGGCGGGCGCCGCGCTGTGGGCCGGGGACCTGATCGTCTCGGACGGGGACCGGCTGGGACTGCTGGCCCTCATTGCCGTGGCCATGGGGATTCAGGGGCGTATCCGCGCGACGCCCACCAACTACTTCACGGGCACGCTCACGTCCCTCGTGAGCCGCGTGACGCTGCGTTCGCGGGTCCAGGGAGACGGCTGGGTGGCCGGTCGGCTGATCGCGGTCGTGGCGGGCGCGGCGGTGACGGCGCTGGCGGTGAGGTTCTGGCCGGGCGCCGCAGCCATGGCGGCCGTGGTGCCGGCAGCGGGTGCGCTCGTGATGGAGTCCGCGCCCGGGCTGTTCTCCCGCATCCGTCTCCGCCGTTCCCGCCCACCCCGCATCGGGTAAAAAGATGCCCCGACCGGATCGGGGGAATCCGGCCGGGGCCGCTGGGCTGTGGGCGCGATGCGCGGCATCCACATATAGGTGAACACTAAACCATCAAGGATGGTTCCCGGGCACCCGCACCCCGCACTGTGACTCACGGCACGAAATCAACCATTTCGGAGTGCGGGCGACCTCCGACGGACCCACCTCCGACGAACCCTCCGGTCAGCGCTCCTCACGGAAGAGAACATGCTGCCCCGCCACGGGGTCGAACTTGCGCAGGACCAGTCGGTCGGGGTTGTTCCGGCGACTCTTGCGCGTCACATAGGTCTGCCCCGTTCCCGCCGTCGACCTGAGTGTCACGACAGGACGGATCTCGCTGCGCGCCATGGGCGTCTCCACTCTCTCGCACCGATCCCGCCCCCTTACCTGATGAGGATGGGTATCGTTTTCGTTCTGCTCGTCACCAACGCGCGCGCACCCCGCCGCATTCCCGTCCCCCCGCACACCGCCCCCGCCCCTTGGGCCACATCGAGACGCGGCCCGCTTCGAGACCCGTCCGCGACCCCCGTCCACCTCTCGCATCGAGACCCTCACTCACGCCGGACGCCCTCGCATATGCCCCGCCACAGTGGGACGCGGCACCCGTGAGACCACTCGCGCGGGCACACAGCCGCCCGGACACACCGGGCGACTTGCGTCAACGTCCGGCAACAGCATGGCTGTTCGACGAAGCGGCGCCCCGTACGGCCTGAGGCATATGCCAGAAGCAATAACTCATCGAGTGTTGCCAAATCCCTTACGGGGTTCGGCCGCCTGTGCAACAGTCTTCATCGGTCCCCCTTTCGGACTTGGTCGTGCCGCGCCTGTATCGGAGTACGAAATGCCGTCCCATTCCCTCGGGGACCGCCCAGCCCCCCAGCCGCCCGGGCGCGACGCCGTCGACGCGTTGATCACCCGGACCCGTCGGCTGCGCGGCGACGTGGACGCCGTGCGGCGGGACACGGTACTGGTCGACGAGGAAGACCCGCAGACGCGCTGGCAGCGCGCACTCTGCGATCTGGCGGTCCATCACCTCGATGATCTCGGCACACATCTGGGGCAGCTCCGAGAGGGACTTTCGCCGGACGCCCCGGGGCGGCCCACAGCGGTGTCGACGCCGGACGCCGTGCAGGAGACCGTCGAGGAACCGCGGACCGGTTCCCTGATCGGCCGGGTGGGCAGCGCCGAATGGAACCTGCTGACGGACGAGGTCACCTGGTCCGAGGAACTGTTCCAGATCTTCGGCAGATCCCCCGCCGCCGGACCTCTCTCGCTGGACGAACTCCCGTCCATGCTTCTCCCCGAGGACCAGCCCGTACTCACCGCCCTGGTGACGGACTGCTTGATCGACGGAAGACCGATAGACGGCGAGTTCCGCATTCTGCGGACCGATGGCCGGATGCGCACACTCCACATGATGGGCGAGCCCGTCCTCGACGCGGACGGGTGCACGGCCTCCATGTGGGCGGTGCTCCGCGACGTCAGTGCGCTGCGGCGCAACCAGCACGCCGCGCGTACGAGCCATGACTCACTGCGGCACCGGCAGAACATGGCACGGACCGAGCGCCGGATGGCGGTCGAGCTCAAAGAGGCCGTGCTCCCCCCGTGGCGCGGCTCCCTGCCGCTTCCTTCACCAGGACCGGGCGCGCTGGACATCGCCGCCCACTGCCTTCCGTCGGAGTCGAGCTCCCTGATCGGCGGTGACTGGTACGACGTGCTGGAACTGCCGGACGGCAGGTCCGCCCTCACGGTCGGCGATCTGACCGGTCACGGCATCCAGACCACCTCGGCGATGGCCATGCTCCTGGGTGCACTGCGCGGAATGGCCGTGGCCGGCATCGAGCCGGGGGCCCTGATGGGGCATCTCAATCAGTTACTGGAGTCCTCCGTCCAGTCGGCTCTCGGCAGTGCGCTGTACTGCCGCTACGACCCGGCCACCGGCACCCTCGCCTGGGCGCAGGCGGGGCACCCCGCACCGCTGCTGTTCCGCGACGGAGCGGGACGCCCCCTGATGCCGCCGGACGGCGTCCTGCTCGGCGCGGCCTCCGGTGTCGCGTACGAGCAGGACGAAGTACGCCTGCTGCCCGGTGATGTGCTGGTCCTGCACACCGACGGGCTGAGCCCCCACAGCGACCGGGGTGCGGGCCGGGACGCGCTGCTCGCTCTCGCACCGCACTTCGCGCGGTCCCGTACGGCACAGGAGTGCGTACGGAGGGTCGTCACGGAGTTCGGCGGCGCCGAACGCCTGAACGGTGCGTGCGTACTGATCGCCCGCATCGGGGACCGGGCGCAGTGAACCCGCACAAGGTCGCGGACACGCGGAACACCGAACACGGCGCGGTACGCAGGAGGTCGAACCGCCTGCGAGCGGGGCGCTCGGACAACCGGTGCCGGACTGCGGCCGGTCGGACAGGTGAAGGCCGGGTCGGCCTCATCGCGGCACCCGTAGGTCAGATCTCCGTGGAGCGCCTCGACTGCTTGACGATCGAGCTCTGCGGCAGGGAGAGCTCGATTTCCTCGCGCAGGTCCTTGATCCTCGCGTAGCCCGCGAACTGGCCCGTCAGTCGGTACATCTCACGCAGCCGGTCCCAGGTGCGGTGCGAGGAGGTCTCCCCCATCGTCACCAGGGCGAGCCGCGCGTAGCGGTCGGCCTGCTCGGGATCATCGGCGATGAAGCACGCCGAGGCGAGCGAGATGTAGTCGAAGATCTTGGACCGTTGACGCCCGTTGACCCGAAGCTCCAGAGCCCGCTTGGCGTGGCGCTGAGCCACGACCGCCACCGACGGGTCGTGTTCGGCGAGCGTACGGAACGCCAGCGCCTGCATGCCGTGCAGATCCGCCTCGTCGAACAGCTGCATCCAACTGGGCGGCGGCACATCGCTCTTGTCCGATACGAAGAGCTCCTCCGCCTTGCCGAGGGTGCGGCGCATGGCCTGGCCCCGGCCCAGGGACGCCTGCGCCCAGGCCTCAATGGTGTGCAGCATGGCCTGGGTTCGCGGAAGCACCATCTCCCCGGAACCCGACTTGGCGAGTTTCATCAGATCCAGGGCGTCGTCGGGACGGCCGAGGTGAACCATCTGGCGGGCGGCGCGGGAAAGCGCCTCGCCCGCGCGCGGGCGGTCGCCGCCCTCGCGCGCCGCATGGGCGGCGATGATGAAGTACTTCTGGGCGGTGGGTTCGAGTCCGATGTCATGGGACATCCATCCCGCCAGTACGGCGAGATTGGCCGCCACGCCCCAGAGACGGCGCTGCAGGTGTTCGGGGTGGCGGAAGGCGAGCATGCCACCCACCTCATTGAGTTGGCCCACGACGGCCTTGCGCTGCAGTCCGCCGCCCCGGGACGCGTCCCAGGCGCGGAACACCTCGACGGACCGTTCGAGCGCCTCGATCTCCTCCGACCCGATGGGTGCGGCCTCGTACCGGTCGAAGCCGGCCGGATCCGCGGTCAGGGGGTCGTCGGTCCTTGGAGCATCGGCCGTCAGGACGGGGTCGGTGTGCAGCCAGTCGTGCATGGGGCCGGTGATGGTCGATCCTGCGGCGAGCGCGGCGCCCGCGCTCACCAAGCCGCGTCGGTTGAGCATGAGGTCCATTCCCGTGAATTCGGTGAGGACCGCTGCCGTCCGCTCGGGCGCCCACGGCAGTCCGTCGGGATTGTGCTGCTTCCCGACCTCTCTCCGCTTCCCCACACGCCCTCGCCGGCCGAACCCGAGGTCCTCGATGGTCACGACACGGCCGAGCCGCTCGGTGAACAGGGCAGCCAGCACTTTGGGCACGGGATCGCGGGGGGACTCCCCCATGTCGATCCAACGCCTCACCCGCGAGGTGTCGGTGGCCAGTTGCGGATGGCCCATGGCCGCCGCCTGCCGGTTCACCATTCTCGCGAGTTCGCCCTTGGACCAGCCGGCGAGGCCGAACAGGTCGGACAGGCGGGTGTTGGGTTCTCCGGTCACGTCAAGCCCCCAGGTTCTCGGCTGTCTTGACAGTAACGCCCTGGCAGATGCGTTGCGACTATTCGCCAGGGTTCGCCAGGGTGCGCCAGATGGTCTGCCACCCGCGGCCCGGTGTCAGGTAGGAAAGCGCCACCCCGCCCGGCAGCCCTAGGTACTCCCCAGGGTGCCGAACGGCCGCCGGCCGGGGCGGTGCACGCAACTTGTCGGCGCGCGAAGGGATCTGTCTCGCCCATGTACACAGCATCGTCCTCCGTGACCGCCCCGCCCCGTCCGCTTCGTCCCCTGGGGGCGGGCGGCGGACCGTACCTCGCTCCGCACGCCGCTCCGTCGGTACCCGGCGCGGTCCGGCCGCGGCGGCCGGCGGGGGCGGGTGGCCCACAGCTCAGCGGCCGGCTGGACCTCTCCGGTCCGCAGGGCGCCCAGCTGAGGATGGCGATCGCCTCGGTGCACCGGATCTGCCCGGAGTTCAATCCGGTGCAGGTGCTGCGCCGCAGCGGCCGTTCGGTACTCCTCGTCGGCTCCACCGGTCGCGCCACCGCGGTCGCCAAGTGTTTACTGGACCACTCCCCCGCGTGGTCGGAGCGATTCCGTCACGAAATAGCGGCATATCGCGCGTTCGTCCGGCACCGCCCGCCGGTGCGTGTGCCGAGACTCATCGCGGCCGACCCGGAGAACTGCACCCTGGTGATCGAGCGGATGCCCGGCCGGGTGGCGGCGCTGACCCGGCATCCGTCGGAGGCACCGCCCCGTGCGGATGTGCGAGCAGCGCTCGGAGCGATCAGCCGGGTCAATGCCTGGAGACCGGCTCCGGGGCTCTTCGAGGCGCCGCTGAACTACGCCTCGCGCATCGCCCACCATCACGAGCTGGGGCTGTTCACCGACCGCGATCTGGGCGACATGCAGAAGCTGTTGCACGGTCTGGCACACGCCGGCGGCCGTCACGGCATGGGGCAGTTCTGCCACGGTGACGCACTGCTCTCCAACATCCTGCTGTCGCCCGCGGGTCCGGTGCTGGTGGACTGGGAGCACGCGGGCTGGTATCTGCCGGGCTACGACCTGGCGACGCTCTGGGCGGTCCTGGGTGACGCGCCTGCGGCGCGGCGTCAGATCAGCCAGTACGCGCAGGCCGCGGGGCCCGCGGCGCGGGATGCGTTCCTGGTGAACCTGATGCTGGTGCTGACGCGGGAGATCCGTACGTACGAGACGGCGGTCCAGCGGGCCATGCGGGAGCCCGCGCCCGCGGTGGCCGGTCAGGACCGGCCGGGTGCGCTCTCGTCGAGTGAGGAGCAGCGGCTGCTGCTGCGCCGGCTGCACGACGACTGCGCGATGGCCCGCCGGGCCATGCGTGCGGCGGTCGGCACTCGCTGACCCCGTCCTCGGGGGAACACGCGCGCTGCGGGTCCGGTGCCGACACTCCGGTCCCGCAGCGCGCTGTCGTACGTGCCGGCCCGGCGGGGCCGTGGCTCAGTGCGCGCGCACGATGTCCACGTCGGATGCCTTCACGAAGGCGACGCGGTGGCCGATCTGCACCGTCACGTACTTCTCCTTGCCACGGAAGTACGAGTGGTCGAGCGGGTACGAGGCATCGATCGTGGGGGCGTAGAAGAAGCCCGTGGGCGCCTCACCGCCGCCGGGGTAGGACTGGCCGGCCTTGATGGTGTAGGCCAGCGGCGCGCCCACCCGCTGGTCCGCGAAGTCCGCGGGGTACTCGGCCTTCTCCGGGTACGCCACGCCGTACACCGGCACCTCCGTACGGCCCGCCTTCGGCCGGACCACGTAGCCGGAGGTGGGTGTGGTGGTCCGGGTACGCGCCGGGGTCTGGAACCACGCCTTCTGGCCGTACCACCAGATAGCCGTCCAGCCCGGGGCACGGTCCGCGACGACAGCCTGCTGGGTGGCGCTGATCTTGCTGCCCCAGTCGGCGGCGCAGTTCGTGCCGGGTGAGCCGTCGGTGTGCAGGCCGGGGTCGGAGAAGAGCGGCGCGTCGGTGGACGGCGCGGTGTGGAGCGGGACGGCGCTGGATCCCTGGACGGGCAGGTCCACCCCCTTCTCGCAGTCGCGGAACGCCTGCTGGTTCTTCTTGAAGTCCGGGCTGACGGTGATGAGTTCACTGCTCTTGGGTGCGCTGGGCACGGTGGGCTTGCCGAGCAGCGCCATGAAGTGGTTCCAGTCCCAGTACGTACCCGGATCCCAGTGCATGCCCTTGGTGCCGGACGCGCTGGTGGGCGGCACGCTGTCGTGCCCGAGGATGTGCTGCCGGTCGAGCGGGATGTCGTACTTGGCCGCGAGGTGACGCACCAGCTCGGCGGTCGAGCGGTACATCTCGGGGGTGTACCACGTGGCGCCCTCGACGGCGACGCCTTCCTGCTCGATGCCGATGGAGTGGCTGTTGACGTACCAGTTGCCCGCCTGCCAGGCGACGTCCTTGTTCTTGACCATCTGGGTGACATGGCCGTCGGCCGAGCGCACCACATAGTGGGCGGAGGCCTGCTTCAGCGGGTTCTGGAAGATCTTCAGGGTGGTGTCGAAGTCTTCCTCGGTGTCATGCAGAACAATGAACCTGATCTTGTTGGTCTGCGGCCGGTCCGAGGTGTCGTAGTTCCCGTACGTCTCCTTGTCGGCGGCGTCGCCCGTCTGCTGGTAGGCCGCCGGTACCCAGTCGCATTCGAGGCCGCGCGGGCACTCCGGCCGTACCCCGTCCGCGCCGGCCTGTGCCGCGGGGCTGAGCAGCGCCATGCTCAGTGCGCCGACCGTCGTCAACGCGAGTGCGAGTCCGGTCCTCTGCTTGGACGTCATGACAACCCTTCTTGGAGCCGTGCGTGATGAACCCGTGCGTGATGGAGCCGTGCGTGATGGAGCCGTGCCTGATCCGATCTCATGTTCTGGT
Source organism: Streptomyces sp. NPDC058051 (assembly GCF_042885475.1). Lineage (NCBI taxonomy): Bacteria > Bacillati > Actinomycetota > Actinomycetes > Kitasatosporales > Streptomycetaceae > Streptomyces > Streptomyces sp. NPDC058051. Next base: position 311,880 of record NZ_JBHVRW010000001.1, on the reverse strand, counting down.
GTGCGCGCACACTCTCTGACCTGAGGTGATTGCACGTCAAGGGTTCCGTGGAGGTCGCGAGTCGAGCCAGTGGACCAGACCACTGGCAGGGTTCCTGACCTGCGCAGGAAAGGAGCAACCGGCTGTTGAGGACGCCGCGTTACCCAGGTTTTACGGAGCGGCCCGCCGGTCGTCGGCATGCCCTCGCCCGCCGCAGACGAGCGCACTTTTTGTATGACTAATTTCGGATGTGCGTGCCTCGAACAGCCGAAGGGTAGTGCTCGCGCGGACACGACCGGTCCGTGCGGCGCACGCACGGAAATCTCGGAAAGGCCGTACGTACATGGCTCAGCCCTTCACCCTGCCGGACTTCTACGTACCGTATCCGGCGCGGCTCAACGCCCACGTCGAGGAGGCTCGCCGGCACACCAAACAGTGGGCACGCAGCATAGGGATGGTGGAGGGTTCCGGCATCTGGGAGGAGAAGGACCTCGACTCCCACGACTACGCGCTGCTGTGCGCGTACACCCATCCCGACTGCTCGTCCGAGTCTCTCTCGCTGGTCACCGACTGGTACGTGTGGGTCTTCTTCTTCGACGACCATTTTCTGGAGCTCTTCAAGCGCACCCCCGACCGCGAGGGCGGCAAGCAGTATCTGGACCGGCTGCCGGCGTTCATGCCGATGGACCGGGGGGCCGGGATGCCGGAGCCGACGAATCCCGTCGAGGCGGGACTCGCCGATCTGTGGACGCGGACGGTGCCGCACATGTCCGACGCCTGGCGGGTCCGGTTCGCCGAGGCCACGAAGAACCTGCTGAACGAGTCCCTGTGGGAGCTCGCCAACATCAACGAGGGGCGGATCGCGAACCCCGTCGAGTACATCGACATGCGCCGCAAGGTGGGCGGCGCCCCGTGGTCTGCGGGTCTCGTGGAATACGCCGCGGGAGCCGAGGTCCCCGAGCAGGTGGCCGACGCACGTGCGCTGCGGGTGCTGCGGGACGCCTTCTCCGACGGTGTGCATCTGCGCAACGACCTGTTCTCGTACCAGCGGGAGGTCGAGGACGAGGGCGAGAACAGCAATGGCGTGCTGGTCCTCGAACACTTCCTGGGCTGCTCCACACAGGAGGCCGCCGACGCGGTGAACGATCTGCTGACATCACGGCTGCAGCAGTTCGAGAACACAGCCCTCACCGAGCTCGGTCCGCTCTGCGCGGAAAAGGGTCTCGGCCCGGCGGGGACGGCAGCGGTCCTGGCCTATGCCAAGGGGCTCCAGGACTGGCAGTCGGGCGGTCACGAGTGGCACATGCGCTCCAGCCGCTACATGAACGGCGGCGGGGCCGGTGAGGCCGTGCCCGGCTTCGGGATGTCCGCGGCGTCGATCCGGTTCACCTCCCGCGCGGAGTCGGCCCGGCTGCGCAGCCACACCCATGTGCCCTACCAGCACGTCGGTCCTTCTCTGCTGCCCGACGTGGAGCTGCCGTTCGACACGACCCTCAGCCCGCATCTGGAGGGGGCGCGGGTGCGGATCGTCGGCTGGGCGGAGCGCATGGGGATTCTGGAGGCACAACCGGGTGTGCCGGGTTCGCACATCTGGGACGAGGAGCGGCTCCTCGCGACCGACCTGCCGCTGTGCGCGGCGGGTTTGCACCCGGATGCGACGCCGGAGGAACTGGATCTGTCCTCCCAGTGGCTGGCCTGGGGGACGTACGGCGACGACTGGTTCCCGGTGGTACACGGGCGGACCCGCGACCTGGCAGGGGCCAAGCGCGCCAATGAGCGGCTGTCGCTGTTCATGCCGCTGGACGGGTCCGCGACGCCCGAGCCGGTCAACGCCCTGGAGCGCGCTCTGGCCGATCTCTGGGTGAAGACCTCGGCTCCGATGGACACGAGCGGACGCCTGGCCTTCCGGACGTCGGTCGAGGAGATGACCGCCAGTTGGCTGTGGGAGCTGGCGAACCAGGCGCAGAACCGCATTCCGGACCCGGTGGACTACATCGAGATGCGGCGCATGACGTTCGGATCGGATCTCACCATGAGTCTGTGCCGGCTGGGGCATGGCCGGAAGGTGCCTGAGGAGGTCTACCGCAGCGGTCCGTTGCGCTCACTGGAGAACGCGGCGGCCGACTACGGGTGTCTGCTCAACGACCTGTTTTCGTACCAGAAGGAGATCGAGTACGAGGGTGAGGTCCACAACGGCGTCCTGGTGGTGCAGAACTTTTTCGGGGTGGACTATCCGACCGCGGTGGGGATCGTGCACGACCTGATGAAATCCCGGCTGCGACAGTTCCTGCACGTCGCTGAGCAGGAACTGCCAGTGCTGTACGACGACTTCGGGCTGGACACGGAGGCCAGGGAGATCCTGACCGGGTATGTGCAGGAGCTCAAGCACTGGCTGGCGGGCATCCTGATCTGGCACCGGGGCTGCCGGCGCTATCGCGAGCAGGATCTGCGGCGGGGTACCGGTACCCCGTGGCACGTCAGCGGTCCCACCGGGCTCGGTGTCTCGGCGGCGCGGGTGACCGCGCTGTTCGCCCGGCCTTCGGTCACCAGGGTGTAGCGCCCGCCGGGGCGCGCCTCGGGAGACCTTCTCACCGCTCGCGAACGGCGAGCCGCGCACGGTCACTTCGTGGCTGCGGCTCGCCACCGCCACCACACGGCGAGCCTGCCTGACGCCCCAGGCCGCCCCCTGCGTGTGGGCGGAGGGCTGTTTCAGCCCTGCTGGAACAGCTCAGCGGGCAGGGGCTTCAGCAGCGTGTACAGGTCGTCGGTGATCGGCCGGTCCCAGCTGGCGATGGTGACGAGCACGCCGTCGCTGCGGTCGAACTGGACGCAGGAGATCCGGCTCTCGGAGAGCTTGACACGGCGGACGATCAGCAGATTGTCGCCCTGCATCACGGGCATGTCCTCGGTGCCGGTGACCTCGACCGGCTCGTCGTTCTCCAGCGCGAGCAGCAGCTGGGCGACCTCGAACGGAACCTGGCCCTCTTCCGTCTCGCGGGCGGGCGAGCCCTCGGGGAGATTTCCGATGATCATCGCGGGGCCGCGGCCGCCGAACAGGTCGTAGCGCAGAAAGACACCCTGACAGCTGCCGTCGGGCGCGGGCAGCAGACCGGCACCGAGGTTTCCGGGCCAGTCCCCCGGGTCCATGGCCAGGACGTCGAAGTCGGGGCCCGCGGGTGTGGCGGCGCTACGGCGGCGGAGGAAGGACATGCAGACATGTTACGTGTCCGAGCTCACGTTGCGGAGCCGGGTCCTCGCGGGCCGGGGCCCGGCCGCCTGCCCGGGTCGGGCCCGGCCGGGCCCTGTTGCCGCACTTCGGGGGGTTTCCCGGACTCCGGCCGCTCCCCTCCAGGGGAACGCGGCACCTCGGCCTCACGTCATGAGGCGGACTCGGCGGCCAGCGCCCTCAGCACGTCGACGGCCTCGGCGGCCCGGTCGTACGGGACGAAGAGGTGGTCGTGGTGGAAACCGGCCACCACATTGCAGCTCAGTCCGACATCGGTGAGCGCCAGGGACACCGCGGCGGTGAGCCCGACCGCGTCCAGAGCGGAGTGGATACGGAGGGTGATCCAGCCTGCCACGTAGTCGTACCGGAGCCCGGCGGAGACGGCTTCGGCCTCCGGCAGCACGAGCGTGAGTCCTTCGGGCTCGGCGACCGCGACGACCGGGTGGACGCCGTCGGGCATCACGCCGCCGGGCGTTGTGGTGAAGACATAGCGGCCCGGGTTCAGCTCCGGCCGCATGCCGCTCAGCAGGGTTCGAAGATCTCGCTCGCCCGTCACGGTCACCACGCTAAGGGCTGTCCCGTGATCCCTGGTGGATGAGCGCGCGGCGTCGGACGCGGTGCATCGCAAGGCGTAGGGACGCCCGCATGCCGAATGTGTTCAGGCGTTCCGACAACGCGGCGAGGTGCCGGAGCCGGCGGCGCGCGCCCGCCGGGGAATGCGGCGTCGCGCGCCGCCAGGAATCGCGGCGTCGCGGTCAGCGGGTGGGAGGTTCCGCCCCGACCAGCCACATGGAGAAGAACTGCGCCCCGCCGCCATACGCGTGGCCGAGCGCCTTCCGTGCCCCGGCGACCTGGTGCTCGCCCGCCTGTCCCCGTACCTGCAATGCGGCCTCGGCGAAGCGGATCATGCCGGAGGCGCCGATGGGATTGGTGGAGAGCACCCCGCCCGACGGATTCACCGGCAGATCTCCGTCGAGCTCGGTGACACCGGACTCGGTGAGCTTCCAGCCCTCGCCCTCGTCGGCGAAGCCGAGGTTCTCCAGCCACATCGGTTCGTACCAGGAGAACGGCACGTACATCTCGACGGCGTCGATCTCACGTCGCGGGTCGCTGATCCCCGCCTGCCGGTACACATCGGCCGCGCAGTCCTTGCCCGCCCGCGGCGAGACGAAGTCCTTGCCCGCGAAGAGTGTCGGTTCGCTGCGCATCGCGCCGCCGTGCACCCAGGCGGGCGGACACGGCGCACGCTCCGCTCCGGCACGGTCGGTGAGGATCATCGCGCAGGCCCCGTCGGAGGACGGGCAGGTCTCCGAGTAGCGGATCGGATCCCACAGCATCGGTGCGGACTGGACCTTCTCCAGGGTGATGCCGTGGTCCTGGATGTGGGCGTACGGATTCCTGAGCGCGTTGCGACGGTCCTTGTACGCGACGAGGGAGCCGATCGTGTCGGGCGCACCGGTGCGCCTCATGTACGCGCGTACGTGCGGGGCGAAGAACCCACCCGCTCCGGCCAGCAGAGGTTGCTGGAACGGGATGGGCAGGGAGAGGCCCCACATGGCGTTGGACTCGGACTGCTTCTCGAAGGCGAGCGTGAGGACGGTGCGGTGCACCCGTGCGGAGACGAGGTTGGCGGCGACGAGTGCCGTGGAGCCGCCGACCGATCCCGCGGTGTGCACTCTGAGCATCGGTTTGCCGACCGCGCCGAGGGCGTCGGCGAGATAGAGCTCCGGCATCATCAGGCCCTCGAAGAAGTCGGGTGCCTTGCCGATGACGACGGCGTCGATGTCCGCCCAGGTCAGTCCCGCGTCCTCCAGCGCACGGACGGCGGCCTCGCGGACGAGCCCGGCGATGGAGACGTCCCGGCGGGCGGAGACGTGCTTGGTCTGGCCGATGCCGACGACGGCCACGGGCTCCTTAGGCATGAGCGCTCTCCCCTTCGAGGACGGCGACCAGGTTCTGTTGCAGGCAGGGTCCGGAGGTGGCGTGGGCGAGAGCCCGGTCCGACTCGCCGCGGTGGATGCGGGCCGCGGCCTCGCCGAGGCGGATGAGCCCGGCGGCCATCATGGGGTTGGCGGCGAGGGCACCGCCGGACGGATTGACGGTGACGCTGTCGTCGAGCCCGAGCGCCTTGCGGAGCACCACCTCCTGCGAGGTGAACGGCGCGTGCAACTCGGCGGTGTCCACAGGGCGTTCGAAGACTCCGGCGTGCGTCGCGGCGAGCCGGGTGGACGGCGATTCGGTCAGTGTCCGTACGCCGAGGCCGTGGGCCTCGATGCGGTGATCGATCCCACGGATCCAGGCGGGGCGGGGACACAGCGCGCGGGCGGTGTCACCGGCGGCGAGCACCACGGCGGCCGCGCCGTCGCCGACCGGCGGGCAGTCCCCGGTCCGCAGCGGCCGTACGACGTAGTCACCGGCCGGGACAGGGCCGCCGAGCTGGGCGTGCGGGTTGTCCGCGGCGGCTGCGCGGCTGCGGGTGGCGATCGCGGCGAGGGCGGCCTCGTCGGTCTCCCCCGCGTCGATCAGCGCCTGCGCCTGGAGTGCGGCGAGCGCGACGGGGTCGGGCCAGAGCGGGGCGGCGTAGTACGGGTCGAGCTGCCGGGTGAGGACGTCGCGCAGCTCGCCGGGCGACGACTTCCCGTAGGAGTAGACGAGCGCGGTGTCGGCCTCGCCCGTCCGGATCTTCACCCAGGCCTCGTACAACGCCCAGGCACCGTCCATCTCCACGTGGGACTCGGAGATCGGCGGGTAGGCGCCGACGCCGTCGAGCGCCATGGTGAAGGAGAAGGCGCGGCCGGCGAGGTAGTCGCTGGATCCGGAGCAGGTGAAGCCGATGGCGTCGGCGCTGAGCCCGGTCGCCGCCAGGACCTGGTGGAGGACGGGCATGAGCATCTCGACTTCGGAGAGTTCGTCGGTGCGCCTGAGGTGGTCCGTCTGCGCGAAGGCGACGATCGCTACGTCCCGCATCTACAGCAGCTCCTTGTACGCGTCGTAGTCGGCGTCCGGCTCCCCGGTCGGCCGGTAGTGATCGGGGTGGCGCCCGCCCTCGGTCCAGACGGGTTCGACCCGCAGGCCCATGCGCACCCGGTCGTACGGGATACCGCCGATCCGCGCGTGCAGTGCGAGGTCGGCCCCGTCGAGTGCGATGTGCGCGTACACGTAGGGAACCTCGATGTCGAGGTTCTTCGCCTTGATGTTGACGACGCAGAACGTGGTGACCGTGCCGCGCGGGCCGACCTCGACCTGTTCCGCGGTGGCGACACCGCAGGTGGGGCAGGCGCCGCGGGGCGGTACGTAGACCTTGGCGCAGGACGGGCAGCGCTCGCCGACGATGCGCTGCTCGGACAGTGCGCCGAGGTACGCGCTCTGCGCCCGGCCGGGGGTGTACCGGTAGTCGAGGCGGGCGGGAGTGACGATGCCGTGGACGGGGTCGGTGAACGCGCCGCTGTGCGCCGACGGCCCGCCGGCGGGCCCGTCGTACGGTTCGAAGCAGGCGATGTCCGTGATGGCGCCGGTCCGCTCGGCGGCCCAGCGGATCCGTACCCGCATGCCGGTGCGGACCGCTTCCGGTCCGGGCGCGGCGAGGACGTGCAGCAGGGCGGTGTCGGCGCCGTCGAGGCGGACGAGGACCCAGGCGAAGGGGGTGCCGAGGGGCTGGCCGGGCCGCGGGGCGGGGTTCCAGGCCCAGGTGGTGACGGTGCCGGTGGCGGCGACCTCGGTCAGCTCGCGGATCTCCTCCGCGGTGACGGGGTCGTACTCGACGGGTGGGACCAGGATCTTTCCCCCGCCGGTGCGGACGCCGAGTACGGTGCGTTCGCGCAGTCCGGTGAGGAAGGCGCTCTGCACGGGTCCGAGGGAACGGGTGAAAGGGAATTCGAGCACCAGCGGTGCGCTGAGGATGTCGGACACGGTCGGACTCCTGGGCTCAGGCGCGCCGGTAGACGGGCGGGCGCTTCTCGGCGAAGGCGCGGGCGCCTTCCTTGGCGTCGTCGGTGGCGAAGATCGGCCAACCGCGTTTCAGTTCCGCGGCGAGCCCCTCGGTCTCGGTCAGTTCGGCGCTCTCGTACACGGAGGCCTTCACGGCTTCGACGGCCAGCGGTCCGCAGGCGTTGATCTGCTCCGCGACGGCGAGGGCGTGTTCGAGCGCGGTGCCGTCGGGGACGACTTTCCCGATCAGCCCGATTCCGGCTGCTTCCTCGGCGCTGTACGGGCGTCCGGTGAGGAGCATTTCGAGCGCGTGGGTCCGGGGGATCTGGCGCGGCAGCCGTACCGTCGACCCTCCGATGGGGAAGAGGCCGCGCTTGACCTCGAAGAGTCCGAAGGTGGCGCCCTCCCCGGCGACGCGGATGTCGGTGCCCTGCAGAATTTCGGTGCCTCCCGCCACGCAGTGGCCCTCGACGGCGGCGATGACCGGCTTGCGGGGGCGGTGGTGGCGCAGCATCGCCTTCCAGTGCAGATCGGGGTCGGCGGTCAGCCGGTCGCGGTACTGCTCGCCTTCCATCCCCTTGCCCGCCAGGGCCTTCAGGTCCATGCCGGCGCAGAAGCAGCCGCCCGCGCCGGTGAGGACGACCGAGCGGACGGTGTCGTCCTCGTCCGCCGCCAGCCAGCCGTCGTACAGCCCGACCAGCATCGGCAGCGAGAGGGCGTTCTTCGCCTCCGGCCTGTTCAAGGTGAGCACCAGTGTGGCGCCCTCGCGCCGCACGGTGAGGTGTTCCGTACCACCCATTGCCTGCCTCCCGTCTCACGACCTAGAACAGGTTGCAGTAGCCGGGGTTCCAGTTCAATAGTTTTCTGACAGTCAGTCAGTTTTCTTCATCGGCCCCCTTCCCACTTGTGCCTCCCGGCGCTCTAATGACCGCCGAGCCAGTCAGCATCCCGGGTCAGGAGGAACGGTGGAGTACAACCTTGCCGACCTGTTCGAGTCGGTCGTCGACGCGGTCCCCGAACGCGAGGCGCTCGTCTACCTCGACCACCCCGGTACGGGTGCGGAACGCCGACTGACGTACGCGGAGCTGGACGCGGCCGCCAACCGCCTCGCCCACCATCTGATCGAGGCGGGCGTCACCCCTGGCGAACATCTCGGACTGCACCTGTACAACGGAGTGGAATACCTCCAGACCGTGCTGGCCTGCCTGAAGGCCCGCATCGTCCCCGTCAACGTCAACTACCGCTATGTAGAGGAGGAGTTGGCGTATCTCTACCGTGACGCCGATCTGGTGGCCCTGGTCTTCGACTCCGAGTTCGACGCCCGGGTCTCGGCAGCGGCACCGAAGGCTTCGACCCTCCGTCACCTGATCCGGGTGGACGCGACGGCGGCCGGCGCCGGCGGCCCGGAGGCCGTGGCGTTCGCGGACGCCGAGGCGGCCGGGAGCCCGGAGCGCGGCTTCCCACCGCGCTCGGCCGACGACCAGTTCATCATCTACACCGGCGGCACCACCGGCATGCCCAAGGGCGTGATGTGGCGCCAGGAGGACCTCTTCTTCTCCGGTCTCGGCGGCGGCGCGCCGACCGGTGAGCCGGTGAAGTCCCCTCAGGAACTGGCCGAACGGGTGGCCGCGGGCGGCGACGGGATCACCTTCTTCCCCACCCCTCCGCTGATGCACGGCACGTCGACCCTCACGGCGTTCATCGGTTTCAACTTCGGGCAGAAGGTCGTGATCCACCGCAAGTTCGTGCCCGGGGAGGTGCTCCGCACGATCGAGAAGGAGAAGGTCACCAGCGTGTCCCTGGTGGGCGACGCGATGCTGCGGCCGCTGATCGACGCACTGAAGGGCCCGCTGCGGGGCACCGACTGCTCGTCGATGTTCTCCGTCTCCAGCTCGGGCGCGATCATGTCGGACTCGGTGCGTGCGGAGTTCCAGGCACTGGTGCCCACGGTGATGCTGCTGAACAACTTCGGCTCGTCGGAGTCCGGCTTCAACGGCACGGCGACAGCCGATTCGGGCCCGGAGAAGGGGTTCCGGATCCAGGTCAACTCCCGTACGGCGGTGGTCGATCCGACGACCCACGAGCCGGTCGCCCCGGGCGAGCCGGGGCGGATCGCCCAGCGCGGCCATGTGCCCCTCGGGTACTACAACGACCCGCAGAAGACGGCGGAGACGTTCTTCCACCGGGACGGACGGCGCTGGGTCCTGCTCGGCGACATGGCGACGGTCGACGCGGACGGCGTCGTCACGGTCCTGGGGCGGGGCTCGCAGTGCATCAACACCGGGGGCGAGAAGGTGTACCCCGAGGAGGTCGAGCAGGCCCTGAAGGCCCATCCGGACGTGTACGACGCGTTGGTCGCCGGGGCGCCCGACGCCCGGTGGGGCAGCCATGTCGCGGCGGTGGTGCAACTGCGCGAGGGAGCGGCCGAGCCTTCGCTCGACGACGTCCAGGCGCACTGCAGGACCCGTCTGGCCGGCTACAAGATTCCCCGCCGGCTGGTGATCACTCCGCAGATCCGGCGCTCACCGAGCGGCAAGGCCGACTACCGGTGGGCCCGCTCGGTCGTCGCGCCCCCGCACGCGCCCGAGAACTGAGGTCCACAACCGTCACGCGCACCCCGGGGGCACGCACGCTGCCGCGCGTGCCCGGGAACCGAGGCCGCTGGCCGGAGCCCGGGGCGGGGCGTCACCCGAACGCCGCCGCGGCCCGAATCACCCGAACGCACCCTCGCGCCTCCGCTCCGCACGCCGGGCGGCGGATTCCGACTGAGCCATTCAGGCACGCTCCGTGTCCAACCGCTCACTTTATGTGGCAATAGGAGTAAATCGCCCATAGCTTCGGCTCATGAGGAAACGACACATCATGAGCCTTGCCTCTGTCGCGGTCGTCTCGGCGGGAGGACTCGCCGTTTCGGCCGTGGGGCTTGGCGCAGCCGACCCGTCTGCCTCCGTCGCGAGTCCGCGCGTGGTGCACCCCAACCAGTCGATCCAGAAGGCCGTGGACGCCGCCAAGCCGGGTGACACGGTCGTCATCTCTCCCGGCACGTACCGGGAGAGCGTCCTGATCGACAAGGCGGGCCTGACCCTGCGCGGTTTCGGCGACCGGACCGTCATCAAACCCCCGTCGGCGAAGACACCCGCCGCCGACGCCTGCGCGAAGGCCGGTAACGGAATCTGCGTCCTGGGCAGATCGGGCCGGACCGTGGACGGCGTGCGCATCGACTCGCTCACCGTCTCCGGATTCAAGAAGACCGGCGTCTGGGCCTCCTGGACGGACCAGCTGACCGTCCGGCACGTGACCTCCGAGCACAACGGCGTCTGGGGCATCGCCCAGGAGCGCTCGACCCGAGGTCAGTTCACGGGCAACACCGCCCGCGCCAACGGCGACGCGGGCCTCTTCGTCGCGAACACCGTCGACGAGGAGGGCGGCGCCACCGACACCCGCGGCACCGAGGTCCAGGACAACACGCTGACGAACAACCGGATCGGCTTCACCGCCAGGCGCGTGCGGAACATGTCGGTCCACGACAACGCCTTCACCCGCAACTGCAGCGGTGCGTTCATCGTGGGTGACGAGGGCAAGCCGCAGGCCGGAGCCATGACGATCAAGTCCAATCTGATCAGCGACAACAACAAGTCCTGCGCCAAGACCGAACGGCTGCCGGCCATCCAGGGCTCCGGCATCGTGCTCACCGGCGCCGCGGACACCCAGGTCCGCTCGAACACGATCAGCAACAACGTGGGTACCACGCCCCTCTCCGGCGGCGTCGTGCTGTTCAAGAGCTTCGTCGGCACGAAGAACACCGGCCACACCATCAGCGGCAACGTCGCGCTCGGCAACAAGCCGGCCGACCTGGCCAACGGGGACACCGGCAAGAACAACACCTTCGTCGCCAACGTCTGCACCAAGTCCACCCCCGCCGGGATGTGCTGACCGGCGCACCCCCGCACGAGGAGAAGCGAAACAGTATGACCACTGTGAGCCCCACCCCCGCCCCGAACTCCGTACACGCCGCACTCCCGCACCCCGTCACGCCCCCTCAGCCGGCCATGCAGTTGCGCGAGATCGCCTTCGGGGCAGCCCGCGCGGCCGCCGTGCGCGCCGCCGCCCGGCTGCGTGTCGCCGACGCGCTGGGCGACACGCCCGCGACCGCACAGGAGCTCGCGGCGCAGGTGAAGACCGAGCCCGCGCCCCTGCGCCGCCTGCTGCGTGCCCTGTCCTCCTGCGGAATCTTCACCGAGACCCCGGAAGGTGCCTTCGCGCACACGGAGATGTCCCGCCTGCTGCGTGAGGACGACCCGAACAGCCTGCGCTACATCTCCCTGTGGTGCACCGAACCCTGGACCTGGGACGTCTGGCCGCGCCTCGACGACGCGGTCCGCACCGGCCGGAGCGTCTTCGAGGACGTGCACGGCAAGGGGTTCTTCGACTACCTCCACCAGGACGCCGACGAATCGGCCCACGTCTTCAACCGGGCCATGACCACCTCCAGCATGCAGTCCGCGCTGGACGTCGCCGAACTCCTCGACCTCACCGGGGTGTCCGCGGTGGCGGACATCGGCGGCGGCCAGGGGCACGTGCTGGCGAGTCTGCTGGAGAAGCACCCTTCGGTCCGCGGCACCCTGATGGACCTGCCCGGTGTGGTGGCACGTGCCGACGCCCGGCTGCGGGACGAGGGACCGCTCGTCGACCGGACCCGCATCGTGGCCGGGGACTGCCGCGAGGCCATCCCCGTCGAGGCCGATCTCTACATCATCAAGAACATCCTGGAGTGGGACGACGACAGCACGCGCAGGACGTTGCGCAACGTCGTCGCGGCAGCCCGCCCCGGGGCCAGGGTCGTCATCATCGAGAACCTGGTCGACGACACCCCGTCGATGCGGTTCACCACCGCGATGGACCTGCTGCTGCTCCTCAACGTCGGCGGCGCGAAGCACACCAGGGAGAGCCTGGTGAGCCGGATCTCCGACGCCGGGCTCCAGATCGACAGGGTCGTCCCGGTCAACCCGTACCTTGACGCGTTCGAATGCGTGATCCCGCGCTGATTCCGCTGCCAGGGAAACGACGGACGTCGCCCCGGGTCCGGCCGGCCGGACCCGGGGCGACGTCACGTCTCAGGCAGTGGTGTCGCGCTCCCACCGGTAGAACTCGTGGGCCATGGCGTCCTTGGGGCCGCGCCAGGTCTGCGGGTCGTACGCGCTCACATAGGCGGTGAGCTTGTCACTGATGTCCTTGAACGCCGGGTGCTCCGTCACCTTGGCGATCTCGGGGCCCGGCGGGCGTTCCGATTCGATCAGGTGCAGATAGACGTCGCCGAACTGGAAGAGCTTGCGCCTGGTGACCCCGACGAGGTGCGGCAGTTCGCTGCTGTCGGAGGCGGCGAACAGTTCGGCGATGTCCGGCGCCGAACCCGGCGCCATCTTGGCGACGATCAGAGCGTGGTGCATCGTGGGATGCCTTTCTGGTTCCCGGCCCGGCGCCCGGCCGGGCGCCGGGCCGTGGGTGGACGGCGGATCAGCCGGCGGCGACCGAGGCCGTACGCTGCTCCCGGGCGCGCTGCTCGACCTTGTCCCGGATGAGCTCCATCTGAACCTTGGAATTCCGGTTGATGTTGTCCGTCATCCACGCGTCGTCGACGGGTGCGTCGGGCTTCATCGCGAAGTCCTGCACCCAGCGCATCTTCGTACCGCCGGGGACCTCGGAGTAGTCCCACCGGATGTCCATGCGCTGGAACGGGCCGGTCTCGACCCGGCGGGCCCGGACCGTGCGGGCGGCGCGGTCGACGGTCCGCTCCGAGACCCAGCTCCAGACCTTGTCGTCCTCGTCGGGGTGCATGGTCAGGCGGAACGTCGTGCTGTCACCGTTCCGTTCGATCACGTCGACCGAGGCGTACTCGCTGAACAGCCGCGGCCAGTTCTCCAGATCGTTCGTCACGTCCCAGACGAGGTCCAGGGGGGCGGCGATGGTGATCTCGTTCTCGGTGTGTCCGGACACTTCAGGCTCCAGTCATGAGGGTGTTGTTGACGAGGTCGAGGAATTCCTGCGGGGTCTTGCAGCGGTCGGCGTCGGCCGGCAGCGCCCGGCCGTGCCGGTTCTCCAGCACGCCCACGATGCCGAGGAGGCCGAGCGAGTCGAGGCCGAACTCGTCGAAGGCGGACCCGGGGCGCTTCTCCATGTCCCGCGGGTCGACGGTGAGTCCGGCGCCCTTCTTCATCAGGACGGCGAGTTCCGTGTAGGTCAGTCGGTCGGTCATGAGGACTTCTCCTTGCTCACACTTGGATATCGGTGGGCCGCCGCAGCACCATTGCCGCGTTCGAGCCCATGAGCCCGCGGCTGAGCACGAGCGCCGTCCGCAGTTCGACGGGGCGTGCCCGGCCGGTCACCAGGTCGAGGTCGTGGCAGACGTCGAACACGTTCGGGGTGGGCGGTATCAGCGCGTTCTCCATGGAGAGCACGGCTGCCGCCGCGTCCAGCACCGGCGCACCGCAGTAGGCCCGCCCGATGCCGGTCTTGGGTGCCGTCACCGGCACCCGCCGGCCGTGCGCGCCGAGCGCGTCCGCGATCGCGAGCGCCTCGGCCCGGTCCGCCGCCGGTACGCCGAGGGCGTCCGCGAAGACGACATCGATCTCGTCCGGCGCGCAGTCGGCCTCCCGCAGGGCACCGATGATCGCCTGGGCGAGCCCCTCCCGGGACTCCTCCCAACGGGACGCGCCGGTGAACGTGGCGGCGTGCCCGGCGACTTCGGCCCGGACCCGGGCTCCACGCCGAAGGGCCGACTGTTCCTCCTCGACCACCAGCATGGCGCCGCCCTCGGCCGGCACGAATCCGCGGGCGTCCGCCGTGAACGGCCGGTAGGCCCGGGTGGGGTCGTCCTCCGTGCTCAGGTCCTCGTACCCGAGCTGGCAGACGACCGAGTACGGCGCCAGCGGTGCCTCGGCGGCGCCGACCACGACCGCTTCGGCGCCGCCGCGAATCGAACGGGCGGCATGCGCCACCGCGTCCAGACCGCCGGCCTCGTCGCTGGCCACGACCGCGCACGGCCCCTTGAAGCCGCCACGGATCGAGATCTGTCCGGTGCTCGCGGCGTAGAACCAGGCGATGGACTGGTACGGACCCACGTAGGTGGATCCCTGCCCCCACAGCCGTTGGAGTTCGCGCTGGCCGAACTCGCCACCACCTGATCCGGCGGCGGTCACCACACCGACGTCGAAGGGCGCGTTCTCGTAGTCGGCACGGCCCAGCCGCGCGTCGTCCAGCGCCATGTCCGCCGCGGCCATCGCGAAATGCGTGAACCGGTCGGTCTGGACGAGGAAACGCTCCTCGATCAGCTCGGACGCCTCGAAGCCCCGCACCTCGCCCGCGACCCTCAGCGGCAGCTGTTCGCATCCCTCGCGGGTCACCCCGTCGAGGACACTCACGCCTTCGTGCGTCCGCTTCCAGAACGCCTCGGTGTTGGTGCCGTTGGGGGCGACGACACCGATGCCGGTGACGACGGTGCGCCGCGCTCTACGGGTTTTCATGGTGTCCTCCCACCTGTTCTCGTCAGGGCCACCGCAGACTGGAAGCCGCCGAATCCGCTGCCGACCGAGAGAACGCTGCGCAGCTTCATCGGACGTGCCGTGCGCGGCACGTAGTCGAGGTCGCACTCCGGGTCCGGGCTCTCGTAGTTCGCCGTCGGCGGCACCGTCTGGTGGACGAGGGCGAGAACACAGGCGGCGATCTCAATGGCCCCGATCGCGCCGAGCGAGTGGCCGACCATGGACTTGATCGAACTCATCGGAACGTCATAGGCGTGCGCGCCCAGTGCCCGCTTCACGGCGGCCGTCTCGTGCCGGTCGTTCTGCTTGGTGCCCGAACCGTGTGCGTTGACGTAGTCGATCTGCGAGCCGTCCATGTGGGCATGGCCGAGGGCTCGGTTGATCGCCTCGGCCATCTCCAGCCCTTCGGGGGTCAACCCGGTCATGTGATAGGCGTTGCCGAAGGTGGCGTAGCCCGCGATCTCGCAGTACACGGTCGCCCCGCGGGCACGGGCGTGCTCCAGCTCCTCCAGCACGAGCACCGCTCCGCCCTCGCCCATGACGAAGCCGTCGCGGCGGGAGTCGAACGGCCGGGAGGCGTGCTCGGGGTCGTCGTTGTTCGCCGAGGTGGCCTTGATCGCGTCGAAGCACGCCACCGTGATCGGGGTGATCGGCGAGTCGGACGCGCCGGCGATGCAGACGTCGACCCGGCCCTCCTCGATGGACTGGAAGGCGTACCCGATGGCGTCGAGACCGGAGGTGCAGCCCGTGGAGACGGTCTGCACCGGACCGTGTGCGCCGACCTGCTCGGCGACGGCCGAGGCGAGGGAGCTGGGCGAGAACGCCCGCTCCAGATGCGGGCCGGCCGGCCGGTGGTCGACATCCCACCGGGCGCCGCTGCCGCTGACGGCGACGTAGTCGTGCTCCAGCCGGGTGGTGCCGCCGACCGCGGTGCCCAGTGACACGCCCATCCGCCAGGAATCCACCTTCTCCGGGTCGAGGCCCGCGTCACCGAGCGCCTCTCGGGCGGCCACCGTCGCGAACTGGATGTACCGGTCCGACCTGGCGATCTCGTCCGCGTCCAGCCCGTGCGCCGCCGGGTCGAAATCGCACTCGGCGGCGATACGGGAACGGAAGCCGGCCGGGTCGAAGAGTGTGATGCCCCGGGTCGCGGTGCGGCCGTTCGCGAGGAGGTCCCAGAAAGCCGGTGCGCCGATGCCGCCGGGGGCCACGACACCGACGCCGGTGACCCCCACGCGGCGGGTCATGAGGCGGCCTCCGTTCGTTCCGGCGGCGCGACGCGTCCGGCGGACTCCGTGTGTTCGGTGTCGACATGGCCGAGTTCCGGGCGCGGGGCCAAGGGACCGAGGTGGAAGACCATGCGTGCCTCGACATCGCCCACGTTTCGGAATCGGTGGCGTACATGGGGAGGGATCAGCAGGCCCTGGTCGGGCCGCATCGGGTGCGGTTCACCGTCCAGATCCACCTCCAGGAGACCGTTCACGACGTAGACGAACTCCTCGGAGTACGGGTGGTAGTGCTCGCCGATGCGGTCGCCGGGCTGAACGATGGCCAGCCCCATGAAGCCGCTGGTGGCTCCTACCGCCGTCGGTGTGAGCATGGCGCGAAGGTCGCCTCCGCGCCTGCGGTTGGGCTGCGTCTCGCTGAGGTCCACGATGCGTGGCCGGTGCATGGTCATGACTGCTTTCCTCCTGGCGCATTGCGCGTTGTATTGACGGGTTGAGCGAGAACCCCCCAGGGTGCGGATGCGCGGTTCAGGACTGCGTGGCCCGCCGATCTGTGATCTGGGTCATCTCGGACTCCTTCAGGAACTGCGAGGTGTCCAGCTCGGTCGCGGGCACGGCGTGCGCGCCGCCGTCGAGGAGGCGACCGAGCCGGGCCACCTTGCCGGGGCCGTCGATACCGACCACCTGGGCCGGCTGCGCGTCGATCGGTCCTGCGGCTTCGAGAACGCGGACGACGACGTCGTCACGCTGGAAGATGGTGCTGCTGTCGATGACGCTCGCCGGGTCGTCGGCCGCCTCCTCGTCGTGACCGGCGAGCAGCCGGGCGAGTGCCATGCCGCAGCCTTCCTTGGCCTGGTAGAAGAGTGCGTGCCGGCTGATGTCCTCGGCCTTGTGCCGGCCCGCACTCACGTGGTGGACGGTCGGGAGCGCCGCCCGGGTGAAGAACATCCGGGCGGAGTCCGGATCGCTGAGGTCCCGGTCCTGTTCCAGATACGGGTTGATGGCCTCTTCGACGGCCCTGACCTCGGGCTGCCGGGCGACGTGACGCAGGGCCGCGAGGAGGTCGCCCTCGACCTCGATCGCCCGCACGACGCGGTTCCCGTGCATGAAGAGGGAAGTCCGGCGCAGTCGGGTTACTTCGTCGACACGGGCGCTCGGGGAGTCGTAATCCGCCAGGATTTTGGCCACGATGTCCTCTGTGCCCGGCTTGACGGTGAAAGTGAGCGCGTGGCGCACGACTCCATCACCCAGTCGCGGGGACGCCTGCAGTCGGCCCTTGGGCGCCTCGGGCGCCGCCTCGAAGGCCTTGCCGGTCTCCCGCAGAACGCTGAAGCGCAGCGAACGGGTGTCACGCACGCAGTTGTGCAGTGGCTGAACGGTCGCGACGTGCTCCTCGCTGTTCACCCAGGCGAGGAACGGCGGAGCGCTCTCCCATTCGCTGGTGATCAGCCACTGGGAGGGGTTCTCGATCGACTGGCACAGTTGGTCGCTGACGTGCCCGGGGACGGATGCCACCTGGTTGCGCAGGTGCTCATACGCCTCCAGGAACTGCTTCTGGGCCCCGTCGTAGAGGTCCAGCAGCAGAACGACTCGAAGCCGGGAACCGTCGAAGGCGGACTGGGAGATCCGTTCCGAGAGGGTGGCGGTCATCTTTCGATCTCCTTCGAGACGGCGTCGTGGTCAGGCCGGGTGGCATGCCGTCAACCGTCGGTTGGCGAGTGGTTTCGGAGCGGGGACTCTCCCGCGGATGTGATCGGTCCGCCCCGTGACTGCAAGCAACGTCTCCGTGACCGATCGTGAAACGCTGGTCCGGGTGGCGCGAGATTTATGAACCGTTCAGGTGAGCAGCCGTCCGAACCGCCCCGACAAGGGCATTGAACAATGCATCCGCACAGCGTCCGACCTGGAGCAACTGATGAACGAGAACGTCGACATTCGCGTACCGGTCCTCATCGTGGGCGGCTCCCTGGTGGGCCTGTCCACCTCGCTTTTCCTCGGCCGGCTCGGCATTGAGCATCTGCTCGTCGAGAAGCATCGATCCACCTCGACGCATCCTCGCGGACGCGGCAACAACGTGCGCACGATGGAGGTTTTCCGCACCGCGGGCGCCGAGCAGGGCATCCGGAAGGCCGCTTCGGTCCTCGCCGACAACCACGGCATCCTGCAAGCCGGATCGCTCACGGGGGACGACCAGGAGTGGCTTTTCAAGGAGATCGACCCGGGTGGCGGACTCGCCCGTTTCAGTCCGACGGGATGGTGTCTGTGCAGCCAGAACGATCTGGAACCCGTGCTCGTCGAACTGGCCCGTGAACAGGGCGGGGATCTTCGGTTCTCCACCGAGATGCAGAGCTTCGACCAGGACCGGTCGGGGGTGGACGCGGCGCTCAAGAACCGCGAGACCGGCGAGCACATCAGTGTGCGCGCGGACTACCTCGTCGCCGCCGACGGGCCGCGCAGCCCCATCCGTGAGCAGCTGCGCATCGACCGGACGGGCCCCGGTGACCTCTTCCACAACGTGAGCATCACCTTCCGCTCCCGACAGCTCGCCGAAGTGGTGGGCGACCGGCGCTTCATCGTCTGCTATCTGACCAACCCCGCTGCGGACGGCGCCCTGTTGCCGGTGGACAACACGAAGGAGTGGGTGTTCCACGCACCGTGGCAGCCCCAACTCGGCGAAACGCTGGAGGACTTCACCGACGAGCGGTGTGCGGAGCACATCCGTACGGCGGTCGGTGCTCCCGGTATCGACATCGAGATCACCGGGAAGGCGCCGTGGCACGCGGCGGAGCGGGTCGCGGAACGGTACGCGTCCGGCCGGGTCTTCCTCGCCGGGGACTCGGCCCATGAGATGTCCCCCACCGGGGCGTTCGGCTCCAACACCGGTATTCAGGACGCGCACAACCTCGCCTGGAAGCTCAGCTCCGTGCTGCGGGGCGAGGCGGGCCCGGGTCTACTGGGCACCTACGAGGCGGAGCGGCTCCCGGTGGCGCGGGCGACGAGCGCGCGGGCCTCGGCGCGCTCCAGCGAGCACAGCCATCCCGGGTACGCGCCGGCGGCGGGCATGGGCGGCGGCAGGCAGGGCGGCATGCTCACCGTGGCACTGGGCTACCACTACGTCAGCGGCGCCGTGCTGGGTGCCGATCCGCAAGCACCGGTGGTACCGCAGGGGATGCGGTTGAACGGTCAACCCGGAAGTCGAGCTCCGCACCTGTGGGTACGTCAGGCCGGTGAGCGCAAGTCCACACTGGACCTGTACGAGCGCACTCTCGTACTGCTCACCGACGGTGACGACGCGGTGTGGCGGCAGGCTGCGGCGCGGGTCGCCGACCGCCTCTCGGTACGGCTCCCGGCGTACGGCATCGGCCCGGGTGCCGATCTGGAACCGGAGGACGGGGCCGACTGGGCCGAGATCCACGGCACGACGTCGCAGGGTGCCGTGCTGGTGCGTCCCGACGGCTTCGTGGCCTGGCGGTCGACGGGTTCCGTGGCCGACGCCGAGACCACCCTCCAGGAGGTCCTGACCTCGCTGCTGCACCGGTCCTGACGCCGCGGGCGTCGGGCACCGGGCACCGGGCGTCGGGCGTCGGGCGTCGGGTGTCGGGTGTCGGGTGTCGGGTGTCGGGTGTCGGGTGTCGGGTGTCGGGTCGAGTGTCAGGCCAGGCCGAACGACCGCAGTTCCGTGAGGAATTCGTCAGGTCGCTCGGTGTGGACGAGGTGCCCCGCGTCGATGGTGACGAAGCGTCCGCGGGGTATCCGCCCCGCCATCCAGGCCAGTCGGTCCTGGGCGATCTGGCTGGTGGGGCCACCGCCGATGACCAGGGTGGGGGCGGTGATCTCTCCGAGGCGTTCCCGGGCGGCCGGGTCCGGCGCGTTCAGCTGGGCATCGGTCGACGGCACCACCGGCCAGTCGAAGTCCAGCTCCTCGTCGGGCCGTTCGGCGCGGCCGCGGGGCGGGTCGAGCGGAAACGGCGGCGGGACCTCCTCCAGTACGAGCCGGCCGATCAGTGCGGGTTCCCGCTCGGCGAGCAGATAGGCGGCAGCGGCCCCCATGGAGTGTCCGACCACGGTCGCGCCCGCCAGATTGCGGGCCTCCAGAAATGCGTGCAGATCATCGCGGAACAGCTCCAGGGAGTAGCTGCCGGGCCAGTCGCTGAGGCCGTGGCCCCGGAAGTCGAAGGCGTAGACCCGGTGTTCGGCGGCCAGGCGTTCGGCGACCTCGGTCCAGGTCCTGCTGTCGCCGCAGCGGCCGTGGGCAAGCACGACGGGCGGCGCCGACGGCTCCCCCCACACCCGGTAGGCGAGCCGGATCCCGCCGGCCTGGACGCTCAGGACCTCCGGGTCGAGGAAGGCGCCGACCGTGCGGACGAAGGCGCCCGGGTCGTCGAGCCAGGGGTAGTGCGCGGCGCCGCGCTGCACGACGAACTCGGTGTGCGGGAAGAACGCGACCAGTTCGGCGGCACGGTCGGGCGTCGGCGCTCCGTCGTACTCCCCGGCGAGGACGAGGACCGGCGCGGTCACCTCCGCCAGCGCGGCGACGGTGGCAGCGGGGTCGAAGACGCTGTCCCGGTCATAGATCGCCGCCGCTTCGGAGTTGGTCTGCTCGGGTGCGGTGGCCGCGTGGGCCCGGGCGAGGGCGTCCCACCGCCCGTAGGTGAACGGCTCGACGGCGGACCGGACGCCGGCCGCGTCGCGCCCCGACCGGATGTCGTCCGGGGCGGCCCGCCCGGTCGTGTGCCACGGTTCGTCGCCGCGCAGGTCACCGGCTTCGCGCCGGTCCTGGTCGGTGACCTCGATGCCGACGGCCCGGGTGCCGGGTGTGATGAGGGCGAGCGTGCGCAGTCGCCGCGGGTGCCGGGCGGCGTAGAGCATGGCCGGCTCGGCGGCCCCGGAGTGGGCGAGCAGGTCGACGCGCTCCTGGCCGAGGTGTTCGCGCAGTGCCTCCACGTCCTCGACCAGCCGGTCGCATCGGTAGGTCGACGGGTCGTCCGGAACCGCGGAGTCCCTCGTGCCACGCAGATCGAGGACCACCAGCTGCCGGTGGGCCTGGAGTCCGCCGAGGTCACCCAGGTACGCGCCGGCTCTCATCGGGCCACCGGGCAGGCAGATGAGCGGTGCGCCCGTTCCGATGAGGCGGTAGGCGAGTTCGGTTCCGTCGTACGCGTGGAAGGTCGGCATGTACGTCATCCAAACAGGGCCGCCGCGGCGGTGCGGCCGTGTTCGGTGTGAGCGTATCCGTGAGCGATGGCACAGGCGCACCCGGTGACGCCGGCGCCGGGGCGAGGCGGATGAGCTGCCTCGCCCCTCTTGCCAGGGGCGGAACATCCTGAATTACTGCTCCCGAGAGATCGACCGAATGATCGGTCGTCTGCACGGAAGAGGGAGATCCGGATGACGGCTCTGCTGGACACGGCGGAACGACTGAGCCGGGGCGAGCTGGAAGCACTCCAGCTGGAGCGGTTGCGGGCCACGCTGCACCACGCGTACGAGAACGTCGGGCACTACCGCGCCGCGTTCGACAAGGCCGGGCTGCGCCCGGACGACTGCCGTACGCTCGCCGATCTCGCCCGCTTCCCCTTCACGACCAAGGCGGATCTGCGGGACAACTACCCCTTCGGCATGTTCGCCGTCCCCGAGGACCGTGTGCGGAGGATCCATGCCTCCAGCGGGACGACGGGCCGCCCGACCGTGGTCGGCTACACCCAGCGGGATCTCGACACCTGGGCGGACGTGGTCGCCCGCTCGATCCGGGCCGCCGGCGGCCGTCCGGGGGACAAGGTCCATGTCGCGTACGGGTACGGGCTGTTCACCGGGGGTCTGGGGGCGCACTACGGGGCGGAACGGCTCGGCTGCACGGTCATCCCCGCCTCCGGTGGCATGACGGCTCGTCAGGTCCAGCTGATCCAGGACTTCCGGCCCGAGATCATCATGGTGACGCCCTCGTACATGCTGACCCTCCTCGACGAGTTCGAGCGGCAGGGAGTCGATCCGCGGACGACCTCCCTGAGGGTGGGGATCTTCGGCGCCGAGCCGTGGACACAGGAGATGCGGCGCGAGATCGAGGAGCGGTTCGCGATCGACGCGGTCGACATCTACGGCCTTTCGGAGGTGATGGGGCCCGGTGTCGCGCAGGAGTGTGTGGAGACCAAGGACGGGCTGCACATCTGGGAGGACCACTTCTATCCGGAGGTCGTTGATCCGTTCACCGGCGAGGTGCTTCCCGAGGGTGCGAAGGGCGAGCTGGTCTTCACCTCGCTCACCAAGGAGGCCATGCCGGTGATCCGCTCGCGGACGAGGGATCTGACCCGGCTGCTTCCGGGCACGGCGCGGGTGTTCCGGCGGATGGAGAAGGTGACCGGCCGCAGCGACGATCTGGTGATCCTGCGCGGGGTCAACCTCTACCCGACCCAGATCGAGGAGATCGTGCTGCGCACGACGGGGGTGGCGCCGCACTTCCAGTTGCGGCTGACCCGCGAGGGACGCCTCGACGTGCTGACCGTCCGGGCCGAGGCGCGTGCGACGGCCACGCCGGAGCAGCGGACGGCGGCCGCGGAGATGATCAGGACGGCGGTCAAGGACGGCATAGGGGTGTCGGTCGGTGTGGAGATCGTCGATCCCGGGACGCTGGAGAGGTCGGTCGGCAAGTTCAGGCGGATCGTGGACGAGCGCGGGAGGGATTAGGCGCCTCGGGGGCCCGGGACATGGTGCCGGGCGCCGCCGCGTGGGACACGGTCCGGATGCCGCTACGCGAACCGGTCGCGCAGTTCCCGTTTGAGGATCTTGCCGCTCGCGTTGCGCGGCAGTTCCGTCACGAAGAGGACCCGCTTGGGGGCCTTGAAAGGGGTGAGCCGCTCGCGCGCGTGAGCGATGAGTTCGGGCGCTGTCGCTTCACCGCGCAGGACGACCACTGCGGTGACGGCCTCGATCCACCGCTCGTCGGGGAGCCCGATGACCGCGGCTTCGGCGACGGCGGGATGCGTGTAGAGGGCGTCCTCGACCTGGCGGGAGGCGACGAGGACACCACCGGAGTTGATGACGTCCTTGACCCGGTCGACGACGGTGAGGAATCCCTCCGCGTCGCGCACGGCGAGGTCTCCGGAGTGGAACCAGCCGTCGCGGAACGCCTCCGCGGTCTCCTCGGGTTTGTCCCAGTAGCCCTCGCACAACTGGGGTGAGCGGTAGACCACTTCACCGGCCGAGCCGTCGGGCACCTCTGTGCCGTCCTTGCCGACGACCCGGGCCTCGACGAAGAGGACGGGCCTGCCGCAGGAGTCCATCCGGCCCTCGTGCTCGTCCGGCCCGAGGACGGTGGCGAGCGGGCCGATCTCGCTCTGGCCGAAGCAGTTGTAGAAGGAGAGCGCGGGCAGCCGGTCGCGGAGGCGTTCCAGTACGGGCACGGGCATGATCGACGCGCCGTAGTACGCCTTGCGCAGGCCGCCGAGTTCGCGGGTGGTGAAGTCCGGGTGCTGGGAGAGGCCGATCCAGACGGTGGGCGGGGCGAAGACGCTGTCGGCCTGCCCCGTCTCGACGAGGTCGAAGATCCGGTTCACGTCGGGTGCGTCGAGGATGATGTTCTGGGCGCCGACCGCGAGGTAGGGCAGCAGGAACACGTGCATCTGAGCGGAGTGGTAGAGCGGCAGTGAGTGGACAGGGCGGTCGGTGGCGCGCAGGTCGAGTGCGGTGATCGCGCTGACGTACTCGTGGACGAGCGCTCCGTGGGTCATCATCGCGCCCTTGGGGAGCGCGGTGGTGCCCGAGGTGTAGAGCAACTGGACGAGGTCCTTCGCCTCCGGTTCCCGCTCCGGGGTGAACGGGCGCGGGTCGGCGGTGGCGGCGAGGAGGGAGTCCGGTGCGTCGCGCAGCGCGCGTACGGAGAACGCGTCCGGAATCCGGCCGGCGAGATCCGGGTCGGTGAGCACGAGGGCGCTGCCGGACTGTTCGAGGATGTACGTGAGGTCGTCGCCCGTGAGGTTCTGGTTGACCGGCACGTGGACCAGGCCCGCCCGGGCACAGGCGAGGTAGCCGATCAGATAGGCGTCGGAGTTGTGCGCGTAGCAGGCGACCCTGTCCCCGGGACGCAGTCCGTGCTCGTCCGTCAGCACCGCCGCGGCGGTACTGACGGCGGTGTCGAGTTCCCCGTAGGTCCAGGACCTGTCCGCGTACCGCAGTGCGGTACGCGCGGGGGTACGCCGGGCGCTGCGCGCCACGACGCCGTCGACTGTGCTGCTCCGTACACCGGTCATGGCGTGATCCTGTGCGGTCGGCACCCGGTGGTCAAGGGGTCGGATGCCGGCCGGGACGCGTACGGGGGTGCGGGAGTGGTTACAGGACCGCGGCCAGGACGGCGGCGGTGGCCAGGGCGAACGCGCCGCCCACCACGGTGATCAGGGCCCTGAGGTGGCGCGGGGCGAACGCGGGAGGCCGGGTGGTGGCGGCCTCGGGGCTCTGCGCGCTGTAGTGCACTGTCACGAAATCGCCCTCGGCCGGACCGGGGCGCGCCTGGTGCTCCTCGAAACTGACGGTACGGCCGTCGGCGGTACGGAACTCCAGGGTGAGGTGGACGCGGACGAACGGGACACCGTCGGCGTCCTCGACCTCCTCCGTGCGCACGCTGACGCACCGGGCCTCGGCGGTGAGGCCCTCCGCCCAGGCGGCGCGCAGCCGAGGGCCCTGCACCTGACGGTCCAGGGCCCTGCCGAAGAACACGGCTGCGCCCACGGCGACTACGAAGTACACGACGGCGATGACCATGGCTCCCCCGGAACGGTCCCGGCCCTGCCGGACGCGGTGGCGTCCGGCCGCCGAAGATCTCTGTGGACCGCCATGATCCCGTGGCCACCGCCCGTCGGCAAGGCCGCTGATGAGCCGGGCCACCGGTGCTACGGCGCGGTGCCATGATGCCTCACCGACCGGCGGCGAGTCGGTCGTGGACGGCCCGGCGTGCGCCTGCGGAGGCCGTA
Organism: Streptomyces sp. NPDC058051; assembly: GCF_042885475.1. NCBI lineage: Bacteria > Bacillati > Actinomycetota > Actinomycetes > Kitasatosporales > Streptomycetaceae > Streptomyces > Streptomyces sp. NPDC058051. The sequence continues at coordinate 287,027 of NZ_JBHVRW010000001.1, read as the reverse complement.
CGGGACAAGCGGCGGGGCGGCGGTTCACAGCGGGGCGGCGGGCGGCAGTGGGCCGTGGTTCACAGCGGGCGGCAGCGGGCGGCGGGCAGTGGTTCACAGCGGCCGTCGGTGGCCTTCCCAATACGGGTCGCGCAGCCGCCTCTTGTACAGCTTGCCGTTGGGGTCGCGTGGCATTTCCTCGATGAAGTCGATGCTCCTGGGGCGTTTGTACCCGGCCAGGCGCTGTTCGCAGTGGCGCAGGATCTCGGCGGCCAGCGCGTCGTCCGGCCGGTGTCCCCCGGCCGGTTCGACGACCGCCTTGACCTCCTCGCCCCAGTCGGGGTGCGGAATGCCGAAGACGGCCGCGTCGGCGACCGCGGGGTGGCCGAGGAGGGCGCCCTCGATCTCGGCGGGGTAGATGTTGACGCCACCGGAAATGATCATGTCGATCTTGCGGTCGCGGAGGAAGAGATAGCCGTCCTCGTCGAGGATGCCGAGGTCACCGACGGTGAAGAAGTCGCCGATGCGGTTCTTCTTCGTCTTGGTCTCGTCCTTGTGATAGCTGAAGCCGCCGGTGTTCATCTTCAGGTAGACGGTGCCGAGTTCACCGGGGGGCAGGCGGTTGCCGTCGTCGTCGAAGACGGCGATCTCGCTGATCGGCCAGGCGCGGCCGACCGTGCCCGGTTTCTTCAGCCAGTCCTCGGCGGTGGCGAAGGCGCCACCGCCCTCGCTGGCCGCGTAGTACTCCTCGACGCACCGCCCCCACCAGTCGATCATGGCGCGTTTGACGTGGTCGGGGCAGGGGGCCGCACCGTGGATGGCGTGGCGCATGGCCGTGACGTCGTATGCCCGCTTCACCTCGTCGGGGAGGGCGAGGAGGCGGTGGAACTGGGTCGGGACCATGTGCGTGTGGGTGCAGCGGTGGGCGTCGATGAGCCGCAGCATCTCCTCGGGCGTCCACTTGTCCATCAGGACCAGCGGGTGCCCGATGTGCAGGGACGCTCCCGCGAACTGGAGGACGGCCGTGTGGTAGAGCGGCGAGCACACCAGATGGACGTTGCCGTCGAAGGGTCTGATGCCGAAGATGCCGAGGAATCCGCCGAGGTGGCTCTCCTCGGGGAGCTTGCCGGGGAGGGGGCGGCGGATGCCGCGCGGGCGTCCGGTGGTCCCCGAGGTGTAGTTCATGACCCAGCCGAGGGTGCGGTCCTCGGGAGGCGTGACGTGCTGTCCTTCGAGGAGTTCGGCGTACGGGCGGAAGCCGTCGATGCCGCCCACGGCGTAGCGTCGGTCGGCCGGGAGCCCGGCCTCGTCCGCGGCGGCGACGGCCGCTGGTGAGAACCGCTCGTGGGCGATGAGCACCTTGGCACCGGAGTCGGAGACGATCCAGGCGATCTCGGGGCCGACGAAGTGGTGGTTGACGGGTACGAGGTAGAAGCCCGCCTGGGTGGCCGCGAGGTAGGCGGTGAAGAACTCGACGCCATTGGGCAGGACGACGGCGAAGGCGTCGCCCCGTCGGAGCCCTGCCGCGCGCAGTCCGTGGACGAGGCGGTTGGCCGCGGCGTGCAGTCGGCCGGCGCTCCAGCGCTCGCCGTCGGGTGCGATCAGGACCGTGCGGTCGGGGTCGGCGGCGGCGTGGGCCCAGAAACCGTTGAGCGTCGGGTTCATGAGGCGCTCCGTCCGGCGATGCGGTTGATCCGGTCGACGGCGCGTTCGAAGCCGCGGGTCAGGTCGTCGAAGACGGCCTGCACGCTGCGTTCGCTGTTCATCCTGCCGACGATCTGGCCGACGGGAGTGCCGAGCAGCGCGCCGGTCTCGTACTTCTGGATACGGGAGAGGGCTTCGGCGACCAGCAGCCCCTGGAGTGGCATGGGCAGGGTGCCGGGTCCGGACGGGTCGTCCCAGGCGTCGGTCCATTCGGTCCGGAGCTGGCGTGCGGGTTTGCCGGTGAGCGCGCGGGAACGGACGGTGTCGCCGGAGCTTGCGGCAAGGAGTTTGCGGGTCAGCGCGCGGGAGTGGAGGTCGGCCTCCTGCGTGGTGAGCCAGAGGGAGCCCAGCCACACGCCCTGGGCGCCGAGTGCGAGTCCGGCGGCGATCTGCTCACCGCTGCCGATGCCTCCGGCGGCGAGGACGGGGAGAGGTCCGACGGCATCGACCACGTCCGGGACCAGGACCATGGAGGCGATCTCACCGGTGTGGCCGCCCGCCTCGTAGCCCTGGGCGACGACGATGTCGATGCCCGCGTCCGCGTGGTGGCGGGCGTGTCTGGCGCTTCCGGCGAGCGCGGCGACGGGTACGTCCTGGTCATGGGCGCGTCGGACGACGTCGGGGGGCGGGGAGCCGAGGGCGTTGGCGAGGAGTCCGATGGGGTAGTCGAAGGCGACGTCCAGCTGGCTGCGGGCGACTTCCTCCATCCACCCGGTGATCCGCCAGCCGGACGGCTCCCCCTCGGCGAGTTCCGGCACGCCGTGCTTGGCCAGGGTCTCCTGGACGAACTGACGGTGCCCGGCCGGGATCATCGCCTCGACGTCGGCCTCGGTCACCCCCTCCACCTTCTTCGCGGGCATGACGACGTCGAGCCCGTACGGCTTGCCGTCGGTGTGCTCCTGCATCCAGTCCAGGTCGCGCACGAGGTCGTCAGGGGCGGTGTAGCGGACCGCGCCGAGTACGCCGAATCCGCCGGCCCGGGTGATGGCCGCGGCCACCGCGGGGAACGGCGTGAAGCCGAAGATGGCGTGCTCGACTCCCAGTTTCTTGCTCAGCTCCGTCTCCATGGGGCGCAGGATGCCGCAGTCCGACAACCGAGGGAAGAGATTTTCTGATGCAGTGTCAGATTGTTTGTGACGCCGGGGCCCTCCGCGGCGGCAGCGGTGACAGTAACCTCTGCGCGGAAAGAAGTTTCAAGGTCGGACGACATTTCGAAAGTTACTTTCGTGCAGCGGGAAGGGGTTCCGGATGACCGAGGACACGGCCGGCAGAGGGATCAGCCGACGCAGGCTGGGTGGGATGCTGGCCCTGGGCGGAGCACTCGCCCTGGCGCCGGTTCCGTTCGCGGAGCGGGCGTCGGCCATGGAGTCGGGGACGGAGCCGTCGGGGATGCGCGCAGCGAACGGGCAGGACGCCGCGGCCGGACGCGCACGGCCGACGCTGCGACGCGGATCCGCCGCCCGTGCGGGGCTGTTGCAGGAACCGCTGGACCAACTGGTCACCGATGCTGAGAAGTTCCTCTCCGACTCCCCCAAGCACCCGTGGTACGCGGGTGCGGTGCTGCTCGCCGGACGGGGCGGCACCGTGGCTCTGCACCACCCGATCGGCAAGGCCGTGCGCTACGCGGCGTACGACGAGAAGACCGACACGGGGGTGGAGTTCCCGCCCGACCAGCAGATCGACATGGCCGAGGACACGGTCTTCGACCTGGCGTCGGTGTCGAAGCTGTTCACCTCGATCCTGGCCGTGCAGCAGATCGAACGCGGAACACTGGAGCTGGAGGCGAAGGTCGCCTCGTACCTGCCCGATTTCGCCGGCGGCGGCAAGCAGGACATAACGATCCGCCAGCTGCTGACGCACACGTCGGGCTTCCGTGCGTGGATTCCGCTGTACAACGCACCGACGCGGGAGGGGAAGCTGGAGCTGCTGTGGAACGAGGTGCCCGCCAACCCGCCCGGCACGGTCTACCTCTACTCCGACCTCAATCTGATCTCGCTGCAACTGATCCTGGAGAAGATCACCGGCCGCACTCAGGACGTCCTGCTCCGTGAGCAGATCACCGCTCCGCTCGGGATGACCCGCACCCGGTACAACCCGCCGGCCTCCTGGCAGCCGAAGATCGCCGCGACCGAGGACGCCCGGCTCCCCTGGTCCGGCCTCGACCGGGGACTGGTCTGGGGCGAGGTGCACGACGAGAACGCCTACAGCCTGGACGGCGTGGCGGGGCACGCCGGAGTCTTCTCCTGCGCCTGGGACCTCGCGATCCTCGCCCGTACGCTGCTCAACGGCGGGGTCTACGGCCGCGCGAGGATCCTCTCCTCGGACTCGGTCGACCTGCTGTTCACGGACTTCAACACCGCGTTCCCCGGCGATGCGCACGGCCTGGGCTTCGAGCTCTACCAGCACTGGTACATGGGGGCGATGGCCACCCCTCGCACCGCGGGCCACACCGGTTTCACCGGCACCAGCCTGGTCCTGGACCCCACGACCGACTCGTTCCTGATCGCCCTCGGCAACTCGGTTCACCCGGTGCGTAGTTGGCGTTCCGGCAGCGCACCGCGCGTCGCCACCGCCAACCAGATGGCACGCGCCGTCGCGGTCCGTCCCGCCCGCGGACGGACGGCGTGGTTCGCGGGACTGGCGAGCGCCACCAGTGCGACGCTCACGCTGCCCGCGCTGCGTCTCGCGTCCTCGCGGGCCCGGCTGAGCTCGGCCCTGTGGTGGGACACCGAGCCGGGGTCCGACTTCCTCTTCCTGGAGGCGTCGTCGGACGCAGGGGCGACCTGGCAACCGGTGCCGTTCACCACCGTGCCGTCGGCCGGTCAGTCCCAGCCGGATCCCGAACAGCATCCGACGGGCTCGGTCTCCGGCTGGTCCGGCCGGGTCTGGCACCGCCTCGACGCCGACCTCGCCGCATGGCGCGGGAAGGAGGTGCGGCTGCGGTGGCGGTACGCCACGGACCAGTTGTACGTCGGGCGCGGGGTGTACGTGGACGCCGTCCGGGTCGAGGACGGCAACCGCACGGTCTTCGACGACAGCCGGTCCGGCGATGCCGGAGGTATCGAGGCGCTGGGGTGGACGGCTTCGGCGGACTGAGGGGGGTGGGGCCCGCCGCGGACGCGGCGGGCCGCGCGAGACGACCGCGGTTCGCCGCGGGCCACCGGATCACGGACCGGCCGAGCCGGGGCAGGACCGTCACCCTCCCCCGGCAACGGCAACGGCCACGGCGGCCGGCCCGCGAGACCGACCAGCCACTGCCCGTGCGGCATCCGTCCATGGACGCACACGGGCGGGTCGGCCCGGCAGCGCGACCGCCGACCGCGGCCCTCCCCCTTGGTCGACGGCTCGGCATCGGCACCCCCTGCCGCGGGGTGGAGCCCGGCGGCGGAGAATGCTGCGATGACCACATCTCCCTCGCCCCGGAACCTGCCGCGCGCCGAGCGGCTGGATGCCGACCGACTGGCACGGGCCCTGCATGCCGGGACGGGCGTCCGGCTGATGGTGGAGGGGCCCTGTGAGGGAGGGGAGGTCGGTGCGGCGTACGTGCGGTGGCCGGACGGCCACAGGTCCGTGCTGAAGTGGCGGCCGGACACCCGGCTCAGGGATCTGCGAGCGGGACCGTTGGCGGTCTGCGAGGTCCTGCGCAGGCAGGGATACCCCTGCCCTTCAACGGAGTTGGCGGTTCAGGTGGATCACGCGGTCGTCCTGGTCCAGGAGCTTCTGCCGGGCACACCGATGGAGTCCCTGGACCACCACGGCCTCGACCAGGCACTCGCCCTCAACGCGTCACAGGCCGGGCTGCTGGCCGACCGGAGAGACGTCCCGTCGATGCATCTGTACCTGCTCGACGACGGCCCCGGCTACTGTCTCCACGAGCCACTGCGTCGGCACAGCCGTCGCAGTGGTGCGCTGGAGCACCGGATCACCACGCTCGGAACCCGTCACCCGCGGCAACTCCTCGGGGACGACGTCGTGCACCAGGACTTTCACCACGGCAACGTTCTCGCCCTCGACGGCTCGGTCACCGGCGTCATCGACTGGGACGGCGCCGGCCGTGGCGACCACCGCTTCGACCTGGTCACCCTGCGCTTCGGACTGCATGCGAGCGAGCAGGCCCCGGGCGTCACGAGCCGGCTCGACGCCGTCCTGGACGGCCTGCCCGACGAGATCCTGCGCCCCTCCTGGGCCCACATGAGTCTGCGGATGGTCGACTGGGCCATCAGGCACTTCCCCCCGGGCGAGGTGGAGCACTGGCTCGACCTGGCCGAACAACGGCTGTGAGGCACCGGAGCCTACGAGTGGGACCAGGGCCTGGGCCCCGCCGTCGAGGATGAGGCCGGCGGAGCACCCCACCTCGGCCTCGCCGCCGGATGCCTTCTGCGACGTGACACCGGATACCTTCTGCGACATGCCAGGTGACGCCCCGGACGGCGCCCGACACCACCGTACGCACAGTCGCTCCGGACGAGGCCGCAGAAATCACCCGCCATCCGGCAGAACTTCGAAATCTTTCGACATCCAAGCGATCGACTTTCGAAGAAAACTCAGGCCCTCATGAGATCGCTTCCTTGAACAGGCCAGGTCAGCATCCCACTTGCCGTCACGGAGCTTGATCCATCCGATCGATTTCGACCGCGAAACCCAACATCATTTCGGAAGACTTTCGTAATGCTCGGACACGATTTCACACCACCGCTCACATCTGAAGCCCATATCGACCCCATCGCATGCCATAGAGGCAGGTCAGAGCATCAGGTCGAGTAGGTCGCACGGTTTTCCGCTACGAAACATTTCGGAAATGCAGCGTTGACGTTGTGCGTCGGCGCGCGCATACTCTCCCTCACCCCCTTGCAACACCGATCAACTCCGCGCCATGGAAACGCCGTTCTTCGGCGTGTCCGGCGTGTACACAACCCTGCGAACGGTCCACCCCCTGCCCGGACGGTCCGCTCCGTTCCGTCCGGCAACCGGAAGAAGAGGTTGGAAAGTGATCGTCAATTCCTCGCGCGGCTCCGCCCCCGCACGCCCACAGCTCCGCACCCGGGCCAGACGGGCACTCGTCCTCACCACGGCAGGTCTGCTGAGCGCCGCCGGCGTCCTGTCGCTGGCCGGCACGGCGAACGCCGCGAGCACTCTCGGCGCATCGGCTGCGGCGAAGGGCCGGTACTTCGGCACGGCGGTCGCGGCCAATCACCTCGGCGAGGCCGCCTACGCCTCCACTCTGGACACCGAGTTCAACGCGGTGACCCCCGAGAACGAGATGAAGTGGGACGCGATCGAGCCCACCCGCAACTCGTTCTCCTACGGCTCCGCCGACCAGATCGTCAGTCACGCCCAGGGCAAGAACATGCAGGTCCGCGGCCACACGCTGGTGTGGCACTCGCAGTTGCCGGGCTGGGTCAGCGGGCTCGGCACCGACGATCTGCGCTCGGCGATGAACACCCACATCACTCAGGTCATGACGCACTACAAGGGCCAGATCTACGCCTGGGACGTGGTCAACGAGGCGTTCCAGGACGGCAGCAGCGGGGCACGGCGCAGCTCACCGTTCCAGGACAAGCTCGGCAACGGCTACATCGAGGAGGCGTTCCGCACCGCGCGCGCCGCCGACCCCGGGGCCAAGCTCTGCTACAACGACTACAACACCGACGGTCAGAACGCGAAGAGCAACGCGGTCTACGCCATGGTGCAGGACTTCAAACAGCGCGGCGTCCCGATCGACTGCGTGGGCTTCCAGTCGCACTTCAACAGCGCCTCCCCTGTCCCCAGCGACTACCAGGCCAATCTCCAGCGCTTCGCCGACCTCGGCGTCGACGTGCAGATCACCGAGCTGGACATCGAGGGTTCCGGCTCGGCCCAGGCCACCAGTTACGGCAACGTCGTCCGTGCCTGCCTGGCCGTGTCGCGCTGCACGGGCATGACCGTCTGGGGCATCACCGACAAGTACTCGTGGCGCAGCAGCGGTACCCCGTTGCTGTTCGACGACAACTACGGCAAGAAGCCGGCGTACGACACGGTGCTCTCCACCCTCGGGGGCACGAGCGGAGGCGGCGGGGGCGGCGGCAGCGCGGGCTGCACAGCGGCCTACACCCAGACGAGCACCTGGGACGGCGGCTTCAACGGACAGGTGACGGTGACGGCCGGAAGCTCCCCGATCAGCAGCTGGACGGTGCCGGTGACCGTCACCTCGCCGCAGAAGGTCTCCGCGACCTGGAACGGCAACCCCACCTGGGACAGCAGCGGGAACGTGATGACGATGGCTTCGAGCTACAACGGCAACCTGGCGGCCGGGGCGTCGACGTCCTTCGGGTTCACCGTCGTGACGAACGGCAACACGAGCACACCCGTGGTGGGCGCCTGCACCGCCTCCTGACCATCCGGCACCCGGCACCCGGCACAGGCATGACGGCGCGGCGATCCCTGATCGTCGCGCCCTTGTGTGTCGCATCGGCAACCGAGGGAACACCGTGCACGCTGCGGACACTGCGGCCGTCCGCCGCCGGGCGCCGGTGCGGTGGTCGCCGACGGCACCACCCCACCGCTGACCGGACCACGCCCTCGCGGCCCTCGCGGCCCTCCGCCGTGTGGGCGCGCCGGGCGCGCGCTGCGTGCGTCGGCGCACTATGCCGGAAGGCCCGCCACCGGAGCCCCGGCCACACTCTGCCCGGGCACCGAGCCGATCGCACCGGCCGGGGCCGGAGCCGTCGACTCCCGTACGACCAGCCTCGGCCGGATGAGCAGCGACCGTCCCGCCGCCGGCGCCGAGTCGATCCGTGCCCGCAACTGCTGGAACGTCTCCGCGGCCATCTCCGGCAGCGGCTGGCGGACGGTCGTGAGCGGCGGCTCGAAGAGGTCAGCGAGGAGGATGTCGTCGAAGCCGACCACGGAGATGTCCTGCCCCGCGCTGCGCCCGGCATCCTTCGCACCCCGGCAGATCCCGATCGCGCACATGTCGTTGATGGCGACGAACGCGGTGGGCGGGCGCGGTCCGGCGAGGAGTTCCCTGGCCGCGTTCCGCCCCAGTTCGGCGGCGTCCTTGTCGCCGAACTCGGCGGTGTCGGCGCCGGGCCAGACGATCGCGTCGGCCGGGTCCAGGCCGGCCGACTCCAGGGCGGCCCGGAAGCCGCGCAGCCGCTCCCGCCGGTTGACGCTGTTGACCGAGCCGGAGACGAACGCCAGTCGGCGGTGGCCGAGTTCGATCAGATGCCGGGTGGCGAGCTCGGCGCCCATGGCGTTGTCGACACTGATGGAGGCGAGGGACGGCGGGTCGCCCGCCTGCGCGGTGCGGTCGAAGGCGACCATCTTCAGGCCGCGGCTGAGCAGCGGCGTCACATGGTCGAGCGAGGGCAGCGAGGAGCAGAGCACCACTCCGCTCACCCCGTCCGCGAGTAGTTCCTCGCCGTACCTGAGCTCGCGGGCCGGATCGCGCTCGCTGTTGCAGAGCAGTACGTGATACCCCTCGGCGAGCGCGATGGCTTCCAGCTCACGGGCGAGCGCCCCCCAGAAGGGGTTGGCGACGGACGGCACGATGAGGCCGATGACCTTGATCCGACCCGTGCGCAGCATCCGGGCCGCGCGGTTGGGCCGGTAGCTGAGCTGCTCGATCGCCTGCTCCACGCGGGCCAGTGTGGCCGCCTGCATGCGGTCCGTTCGCCCGTTGAGGACATTGGAGACCGTGCTCGCAGAGACCCCCGCAGCCGCCGCGACCTGATGGATCGTTACCCCGCTCATGCCACCTCCTGTTCGGAACGCGTTTGACCATACCAGTGTATCGATTTACTGAACTCTGTTCACCGTTACACCCGTTAACATCCCTGAAAATTCATGTGCATCAGCTGTTGACGTCCGTCTCGGGGCGTTCCTAGCATCAGTGCATCGATTTACCAGCGCTTCCCGGCCATGACCGGGTCGTCATGGCTGGATCGATCCACAGCTTCCACCTCAAAAGGGGTGTCCCATGGAACTCAAAAGACGGTCGCTGCTTGCTGCCATCGGCGCCGGGACGGCTGCCGCGGCCCTCAGCGGGTGCGGCACCGGCACTTCGACGACCGGCTCCGCCAGCGGTCCCGCCGAGGGCGAGATCACGCTGCTCACCCCGATCTACGAAGGTGCCGACGGCAAGACGCTGTTGGAGAAGGAGATCCTCGGCGGGTTCCGGAAGAAGTATCCGGACGTCAAGGTGAACGTGGACTACACCACGTACGCGCAGCTCAACGAGAAGATCACCACGGGCCTGGCGGGCGGTCTGCTGCCCGATGTCCTGATGATGGGTGTGGGCTGGATCCCTCCGTTCGCCGCGAAGAAGGCGATCGCCGAGCTTCCCGAGAAGTTCGCCACCGCGCACGACTACGAGAAGCGGGTGCTGGAGCCGTCCCGGTACGACGGCAAGCTGTACGCGCTGCCGGTCGTGCTCGACACCCGGATCGTCGTCTACCGCAAGGACCATTTCGCCGAGGCCGGCATCAAGAAGACCCCTGCGAACTGGGCCGAACTGCGCGCCGTGGCGAAGCAGCTGACCAAGGCAGGCCGGATCGGGTTCGACCCGTTCTCCATCGATCTGCGCCAGTGCTGGGAGACCTTCCTCTTCGCCAACGGCGGCCAGTTGTTCAGCGCGGACGGCAAGAAGGTGCTGTTCACCGACGCCCGCGGGGTCGAGGCGCTGCAGTTCTTCAAGGACCTGATCAAGGACGGCTCCGCCGACTACGCCAAGAAGACGGACGCCGGCGCCCCGTCCAACGTACAGACCGGCAAGGCGTCGATGATGATGTCCACCAGCGCCCTGTGGAGGCAGGCCGGGGATCAGTCCCCGGACCTGCTGAAGGACGACAAGCTCGGTGCGTTCGTCCTCGCCAACCGCAAGCCCGCGATGCTTCAGGGCGGCACTCTTGTCAGCCAGTCCGCCCGTTCCAAGCACCCGGCGGCGGCACGTGCGCTCGTCGAGTACCTCGCGTCGCCCGAGTCCATCCTCGGCGCGGCCAAGCAGCGTGGTTCGGTGCCCGGGCTGAAGGATCTCAGCGATACCAGCTATGTGAAGGAGAACAAGTTCGTCGACCTCTCCCTCCAGAGCATGGGCGATGCCTGCTCCGAGGGCGGCACCGCCGCCTGGATGGAGATCCGCGAAAAGATCAAGCCCACGCTGGAGCCCGCGATCGTGGGCAACCAGTCCGCGAAGGACGCCATCGCGGAACTCGGCCGGCTCGCCGAGGCCGCGATCGGCCGGATGTAGGGACCGGTCACTGTGGGAGCGACATCCGTACTGAAGGCGCGGCCCGCGCGGCCCCCTTCCCCGACCGCGCACAACACGGTCGCGAAGAAACACTCCGGCCGGACACCCGTCGGCCCGGGCCGCCGCAGGGAGCGCGCCGGGATGCTGATGGTGGCGCCCGCCCTGCTGCACGCCGCCCTCTGGATCGGCCTGCCGGTCGTCGCGTCGGTGGCCCTGGCCTTCACGAAGTACGACGTGCTGACGGCGCCGCAGTTCGTGGGCCTGGACAACTTCCGGGACATGTGGGAGGACGCGGTCTTCCGGAAGTCCATCGTCAACACCGTCGTCTACACCTTCTTCACCGTGCCGTTCGGCATGATGCTGGGGCTGCTGGTGGCGCTGGCGCTGCACACCGGGCTGAAGGCACGCGGTATCTTCCGCACCGCGGTCTTCCTTCCGCAGGTGACGGCGACCGTGGCGATCGCACTGGTCTGGCTGTGGATCTACAATCCGGGCAACGGGCTGCTGAACACGCTCCTGTCGTTCGTCGGGATCGACGGGCCCGCCTGGCTCTCGTCGACCTCGTGGGCGATGCCTTCGGTGATCCTGGTCGGCATCTGGCAGGGCATCGGCATGAAGATGCTCATCTACTTGGCCGCGTTGCAGTCCCTGCCGAAGGAGCTGTACGAGGCGGCTTCGGTGGACGGCGCGTCCAAGGTGCGGCAGTTCTTCTCGATCACCCTGCCGCTGCTGAAGCCCGCGACGTTCTTCGTGCTCATCACGTCGATGATCAGCGCGTTCCAGTCGTTCGACCAGATCTACATCCTCACCGACGGCGGCCCTGCCAACAGCACGACGATGATGACGTACGAGATCTACAAGTCCGCCTTCAGGGAGTTCCGCGTCGGCTACGCCTGCGCTCAGTCACTGGTGCTGTTCGTGCTGCTGATGGGCTTCACCCTCGTCAACCGGCGGATCATGGGAGGCACCCGTGGCCACAACTGAGCTGCAGAGGGGCGGGGTGGTGAAGCGCACCCGGCCCCGGACCAAGGGCAAGCCGCTCTCCGTCGGCCGGATCGCGCTCTACGCGACCCTGACCGTCGTCTCGCTCCTGATGGTGGTGCCGTTCGTCTGGATGGTGCTCACCTCACTCAAGACGCCCGTCGAGATCGCCTCGCAGGACACCGGACTGCTGCCGGAACACTGGGAGTTCGGGAACTATGCCGAGGCGCTGAAGGCGGCGCCGTTCGCGACGTACGCACGCAACAGCTTCATCATCGCGTTCAGCCACACCCTGATCAATGTGGTGGTGGCCTCGATGGCCGGATACGCGCTGGCACGGATCAAATTCCGCGGCAGCGAGGTCATCTTCTACCTCTTCATCGCCGCGCTGATGATCCCGACGTACACCAAGGTGCTGCCCGAGTTCCTGATCGTCCGCTTCATGCCGCTGGCCGGCGGGAACGACATCTTCGGTCAGGGCGGCAGCGGCTGGCTGGACTCCTGGTGGGCGCTCATCGTTCCCGGTGCCGTGACCCCGTTCGCCGTCTTCCTCTTCCGCCAGTTCTATCTGGATCTTCCGGTGGAGCTGGAGGAGGCGGCCAGGCTCGACGGTCTGGGCGAGTTCCGGATCTACGCCCGGATCATGACGCCGCAGGTCAAGCCCGCGCTCACCACCGTGGCGCTGCTGACCTTCGAGTCCTCGTGGAACAACTTCCTCTGGCCACTGCTGGTGACCCACTCGGACAGCCTGCGGGTGATCCAGGTCGGACTCTCCGTCTTCAAGACGGAGAACGGCCCCCAATGGCACTTCCTGATGGCCGGCACCACGCTGGCCACCCTGCCCATGGTCGTTCTCTTCCTCATCGGCCAGCGCTACTTCGTGCAGGGATTCGCAACCGCCGGTCTCAAGTGACCGGTCCCGGCCCCCAGTGACCGGTAATCGAAAGGTTTTCACTTCATGTCTGCTGATCTCAACGGCTCCCGCGCACTGGTGACAGGGGCGGGCCACGGAATCGGCCGCGCCATCGCCATCGCTCTCGCCGAGGCCGGCGCCGACGTCGCCGTCCACTACCACTCCTCCGCCGACGAGGCCGCGAAGACGGTCTCGGCGATCGAGGCGCTGGGCCGCCGGGCGAAGGCGCTCCAGGCCGATGTCACGGTGACGGGCGACGTGGACCGGCTCGTCGAGGAGGCGACAGGGTTTCTCGGCGGCCTGGACGTACTGGTCTGCAACGCGGGACATCTGATCGGCCGGGCCACCATCGCCGAGATGTCCGACGACCACTTCGACCAGGTCATCTCCACCAATCTGACGTCCACGTTCCGCACCGTGCGGGCCGCGCTGCCGCATCTGACGCAGTCGTCGGCCGGACGCATCATCACCATGTCCTCGCTGGCCGCGCACAACGGCGGCGGCCCCGGTTCGGTCGCCTACGCGGCGGCCAAGGCCGGCATCCGCGGCTTCACCAAGGGCCTGGCGAAGGAGCTGGGCGGCACCGGTATCACGGTCAACACGGTGGCGCCGGGCTTCATCAAGGGCACCGCGTTCCACAACACGTTCACCGCGCCCGAGGCGCAGCAGGCGATGGAGGCGGGCATCCCGGTCGGCCGGGCCGGCACCCCGGAGGACGTCGCCGCCGCGGTCGTGCACCTGGCATCGCCGTCGTCCGGCTTCCTGACCGCCACCACGGTGGACATCGACGGTGGCGTGTGGCCGCGTTGAGGCGGATCGCCCGGGAGCGCGGCGGCTGGTGGCACGCGTACGTCTGCCCCGCGCACGGTGTGGAGCTCGACCACGGTGACCTCCTCACCGGTGTCTTCCCGGCAGGCGGCGCGCGCTGCGCGTACGGCTGCCGGGTGGACGACGAGGCCGTCCGCGGTGCCTGGCTGGTGCTGTCGCACCAGGCGTGGGCGCGGCACCTGCGGGTGCTCGCCCACCGCGGCGACCGCACCGAGGCGGTGGAGCGGCTCGTGGAGTACGCCGGTCTGTACGCGGAGCTGGCCGCCGAGCGGCACGGCGAGGCGCAGAGCTGGATGCTGCGCGGCAGGCTCTTCCACCAGGCACTCACCGACGCCATCTGGGCCGTCAGCATCGGACACACCGTGATCACGCTGGCCGAGAAGTCCACGGAGGACCTGGCGGAGGTGGTGCCGCTCCTCGACGCCCTGGAGCGCGCGGCGCTGGACGCCCGCGCGGTGCTGACCGGTCAGGGCCACCTTGCCTCCAACTACACCGCGTGGCTCAACGCCGCGGGTGCGGCGGCGAGTCGGGGCGCCGCCGCGGCCCGCGGCCAGGAGTGGGACGGCGCCGGTCAGTGGCTGGAGGGCGAGCACGGGCTGTACGCGCACCTGCGGGTCGCGGTCGCCGATGACGGCTGGGAGTGGGAAGGCAGTACCTATTACCACGGGTTCGTGCTGCGAGCCGCCCTGCTGGCGCTGCGTGGCACCGCCCCTGCGGCTCTTCCGTCGGACGTGGTGGACGTACTGGCCGGGATGACGGACGTGCTGGCGGCGATCGCCACGCCGGGCGGCATCCTTCCGGCGTTGCACGACGGCCCGTACCTGCGCGGTCCTCTCGCCCTGGAGTGGCTGGAACTTGCCGCGCTGGCCCAGCAGTTGGTTCCCTCACCGGCTCTCGACGCGGTGGCGGCGCGGGCCCGTGGGGAGCTCGGCGCACACGACGACGGGCTCGACCGCGAGTTGGGCGGATGGTTCGCCGGACCACCGCTGCCCGAGCGTCCGTCGGCCGGTCCGGTCACGGTGTTCCGCACCGCCGGCTACGCGGTGCTGCACCACGCGGGCGTCCACGCGCTTCTGGACTTCGGTCCGCACGGCGGCTCGCACGGACACCGCGACAAACTGTCGCTGTATCTGTACGGGGACACCACCCCCTGGCAGCCCGACCCCGGTCAGGTGCCCTACGCCCACGCCGAGTTCCGTGATCTCTACGCCTCCACCCGGGCGCACCCCGCCTTCCGGGTGGACGGAGCCGAACAGGCGGAGTGCACGGGGAAGTTGCTCGGTTCGGACCGTTCCTCCGTCACCGCCGAAGTGACGACGGCGTACGAGGGTGTGCGCGCGGTCCGGCAGGTCGCGCTCGGTGACAGCTTCGTGGTCGATCTGCTGACCGTGACCGCCCACGACGAGCGGCGGCTCACCGCGCAACTGCGTCCCGGTGTCGCGCTGGACATCCAGTTCCAGGCCGCGGGTCCGGTGCGCACCACCTGGTACGGCGACGAGACCCTGCACGGCTGGCACACCCACACCCCGGGCCGGGCCGTGCGTCCGGTCACCCGGCCGGGCCCCGGTCCGGCCGACGATCCGCAACGCATGGCCAGCTGGGTCGACTTCACCGCGGAGTCGGACCGGATCACCTTCGCCTCGGTGTACCAGGCGGCGTCGGCGGGCCCGGCGGTGACCGACGTGCAGCTGGACGGCGACGGGCTGCTGACGGTCGCGCTGGCCGACGGCCGCACCGCACAGTTCCGGACGGAGGACTGACCCTTGTTGCTCTCGGCGACCCCGCCGCCCGGCCCGCGCCCCGCGCAGGAGGTGCGGTTGTACGAGGAGGCCGCCCGCCACCGCGGGCTGACCCCGCCCCTCACCCACCCCCTGGCCAGCATCACCTGGCTGGGCCCCGCCGCCTCCAACCCGGCGCTGGCCTACCGGGTCGGCGGCGATCCTGCCCATCTGGCGGAGAGCCGGCGCTGGATCGAGGCCGCGGTGCGGCTGCCCCACTGGGGCAGGGCCCATATGCCGGACCACGACCTGGACGCCGGCTGGCTGCTGCACCACCTGTCGCTCGCGTACCGATGGATCGGCGACGACCTGCCGGACGAGGTACGGGCGCTGCTCCGGTACAAGCTGCTGCTCCAGGGGCGGCGGCTGTACGAGTTCGCGGTGGCGAGCGAGGGCGGCTGGTGGTCGTCGTCGTACTGGCAGAACCACAACTGGATCTGTTACGCGGGCCTGGCGACGGCCGGATACGCGCTGGGCAAGGAGGAGTGGACCGAGCGTGCCAAGGACAATCTCGGCACGGTCCTCGACCTGATGCCCAAGGACGGCTCGCACGCGGAAGGTGTCGTGTACTGGCGCTACGGCGTGCCCTTCCTCGCCATCCATCTGGACCTCCTCCAGGAGGCGGAGGGCATCGACTGGTGGGAGCGCGGCGACTTCCTTCCGCACACCTTCCGCTACCGGCTGCACCAGACCGCTCCGGGTTTCGCGTTCAACGTCGACCACGGCGACTGCCACGACCGGCGCAGCGGGCACAGTGCCGGCCTGTACTACCGTCTCGCGGCCCGGTTCGGCATCCCGGAGGCGCAGTGGATGGGCGATCTCGCCTCGGGGGAACTGCTGTGGCAGGAGGCCGCGGAGAGCGGGGTGCGACCCGGGATCCTTCCGGAGGCCTACCTCGAATACCTCTGGTACGACCCGTCCGTGCCCCGTGCCCGTCCCACCGAGACCAGGGCGTTCTTCCCGGACCTCGGTCTGCTCGCGGTCCGCACCGGGTGGGACGACGACGCCACGCTGGTGTCGTTCAAGGCGAGTCCCGGTGGTGGCCACGGGGCGTGGGAGACGTCGGCGAAGCACCGGGCCGAGCGCGGGTGGGAGACCCTCAACCAGGGACACCACCACCCCGATTCGGGCTCGTTCGTCCTGATCTCGCAGGGGGCGTTCCTCGCGGTCGACGAGGGTTACAGCAACCGCAAGCGGGCCGCGCACCACAACTTGCTGCTGGTGGACGGACAGGGGTACGCGGACGAGGACCGCTACCACGTCTACAAGGACATTCCGTACGAGCGGCAGGCCCGGCAGCGTGATGTGCTCGTCTCCCCCGACTGCGGCTGGGCGCATGCCACGGCGGAGATCGCCGCGATGTACGACCCGGGACTCGGCGTGCGGCGGCTGGACCGGACGCTGGTGTTCACGCCGTCGGGGCGGCTCGTGCTGCTGGACCTCGCCGAGGCGGACGCGGAGCGGGAGTGGACGTTCCTGCTCCAGACCGACGGGCCGACCGAGCCGCAGCCGGACGGCAGCCGGCTGATCCGGTCCAAGGGCGCCTCGGCGCTGGTGAGGCAGTTCGCCCCGCTCGACGGTGCGATCGTCTCCCAAGTCACCGAGGTGGAGGCCAATCCGACCTCCAGCACGCCGGAACTGCGCCTCACCCGCACCCTGCACACGCTGCGTTCGACGGTCCCGCGCTCGTCGAGCGCTCTCTTCCTCACCGTGATCGTTCCGGGCACCGTGCCGACCGCCCCCGAGCGCGTCGTGTGCGAGGAGGGCGAGGGCGTCACCTTCGGCGAGGAGACGGTCCTCCTCTCGCCGGCCGCCCGTCGCATCCGCACCGCCGGCGTCTCGGCCGATGCGGCGGCGGTGCTGCTGGGGGGCGGCGATCCGGCCCCGTACGTGGTGGCGGCCACCCGGCTGGAGCTGGACGGCCGCCTGCTGCTCGATGTCCCGGAGCCGTACACAGGAAAGGTCGGCTGACCATGCAGGCAACCCTCTCGTCCGGCTGGCCGACGCTGCTGCGGCGGCTGGAGTTCGTGGCCTATCCGGCCGCCGCCGGGGCCGCGTTCGCCGTGATGTCGCTCGGTGTCGTGACGTGGCTTCCCGCGCTCGCCGCGATGGGGCACGCCCTTCAGCGGTGGCGGGCGGAGGGTGACAGCCATTGCTTCACCCAGGCGTTCCGGGCCTTCCCCCGGTACTGGCGCGCGCTGTGGCGGCACGGTCTGGCGTCCACCGCGGCGGGACTGGTCCTGATCGCCAACATCGTCCATCTGCTGGGCCGTCCGGAGCCGTGGACGTTCGTGCTGCTCGCCGCGCAGGTGGGCATCGCGGCCGCTCTGGTCATCCATCATGTGGCGCTCGCCGCCGAGGCGGGGCGGTCGCCGCACGGGACGGTCCGTACCTGGACGCGCGGTGCCCTGGCCCTCGGGTTCGGGTCCGCCGCCCGCGGCACCGCCCTGCTCGGCGCGGTGATCTCCGCCGCGCTGCTCTCCCTCGTCGTACCGCTGGGTCCTCTGCTCCTCGGTCCCAGCATCCCCGTACTACTCGCTCTGTCCTTCGCAGACCCCAGGAGGCACACCCCATGAGCCGTGTACTACGCACCACTCTCGTCGCCGCGCTCGCGGCCGGCGCCCCGCTCTCCCTTCCGGCGGCGTCCGTGGCCGCCGAAGCCGCCACCGCGTACTACGTGTCTCCGTCCGGCAGCGACTCCAATGCCGGTACGTCGGCGGGCGCCCCGCTCGCCTCGATCCAGAAGGCGGTCGATCTGGCGCCGACGGGCGCGGTGGTGAACCTCGCCGCCGGTACGTACAAGCAGGACGTGGTGACCAAACGCGCCGGGGTCACCATCACCGGCCCGTCCACCGCCGTGGTGAAGGGGGCCGGTGACGCCCGGATCATCCAGGTGCAGCACGACTCGACGACGCTCAGCGGCTTCACCGTGGACGGACTGCACGGGTCGTCCACCGATGTGTCGGGATACCGCCTCAAGCTCATCTATGTCATGAGCACGACTCCCGGCAATGGCGTGGGAGGTCTGCGCATCACCGGGATGACGCTGAAGAACGCCGCCGACGAGTGCCTGCGGGTGCGCTACCTGGTGACCGGCGCCGACATCTCCGAGAACACGATCACCAACTGCGGCGTCAACGACTTCAAGTTCGGCGGCGGCGGCAAGAACGGCGAGGGCATCTACCTCGGCACGGCCCCCGAGCAGCAGGGCGCCAACGGCGCCCCGGACGCCGCGCCCGATGTCAGCAAGAACAACCGCATCCACCACAACACCATCGCCACCCAGGGCAACGAGTGCGTCGATGTGAAGGAGAACTCCACCAACAACTACGTGGAGTACAACGACTGCAGCGGTCAGCAGGACCCCAGCTCCGGCGGCCTGGACGCACGCGGCAACGGCAACATCTTCCGCTACAACACCATTCACGACAACGTCGGCGCGGGCATCCGGCTCGGCGGTGACGCCGAGACCGACGGCATCGACACCAGCGTCTACGGCAACACCATCACCGGTAACGCGGGCGGCGGCATCAAGTTCATGCGCACCCCGCAAGGACCCGTGTGCACCAACACGATGAGCGGCAACACCGGTGGCGACGCGGTCGGCACCTACGGCAGCGCGTACGACCCGACGGGTGCGTGCCCCAAGTGAACGGGAGGGGGCCCGCGCGACGCGGGGTACTGACGGCGGCAGCCGGTCTGGCGGCGGTCGCCGCGACGGCACCGGGAGCACAGGCCGCCGAGGCTTCGAGCAGCGGCGGGGGCCGGTCGCGCTGGACGACCTCCTGGGCGACCGCGCAGACCGCGCCGACCGCCACCGACGAGGTGGCGAGCGCCGGTCTGACCGACGGCACCTTCACCGCCGGCGTACGGCTGTCGGCGGGGGGCACGGTCCGGCTGCGCTACGGGCACGCCTTCGGCACGGAACCCGTTCTGATCGGTCCGGTGACAGCGGGCGGGCGGCCGGTGACGTTCGGCGGGCGCCAGCAGGCGTGGATCGCCGCGGGCGCCTCGCTGACCAGTGACCCGGTCAAGGGGCTGCGTACCGCCGAAGGAGCCCGGCTCACCGTCGAGACGCGGCTGCCCGGACCCACCGGGCCGCTGTCCTTCCACCGCAACACCCATGCCTCGCACACCGTCGACGGCGTGCGCACCACGTCGGTGTTCCTGCTGACGGGGGTCGAGGTGACGGGCGCGCACGGGCCGGTGATCGCGGTGCTCGGCGACTCCATAGCGGAGGGCGTCGGCACACCGGACGACGCCGACCTGCGCTGGCCCGACCAGCTGGCCCGGCGCCTGCGCGGTTCGGCCGTCGCCAATCTCGGTATCAGCGGCAACCGGGTGCTGCTGGACGACGCCCGGTTCGGGCCGGGCGGACAGGCCCGCTTCGACCGTGATGTGCTGTCGCTCCCGGGGCTGCGGACCGTTCTCGTCCATCTCGGCGTCAACGACCTCCAGCAGCCGCCGAGCCAGACCGACCCGGCGCGTGTCCTGGCCGGGTACCGGCAGCTGGTGCTGCGCGCCCGCAAGGCCGGGCTGCGGGCGGTCGGCGCGACCGTCACCCCGTTCGAGGGCTGGACCCGCTGGACGCCGGAACTGGAAACGGTACGGCAGCAGATCAACGCGGCGGTACGGACCGGACGCGTCTTCGACGCCGTGGCCGACTTCGACGCGGCGCTTCGCGACCCGAGCCGCCCGTCGCGGATGCTGCCCGCGTACGACAGCGGCGACGGACTG
This sequence comes from Streptomyces sp. NPDC058051, assembly GCF_042885475.1. Classification (NCBI taxonomy): domain Bacteria; kingdom Bacillati; phylum Actinomycetota; class Actinomycetes; order Kitasatosporales; family Streptomycetaceae; genus Streptomyces; species Streptomyces sp. NPDC058051. The sequence goes on along the minus strand of NZ_JBHVRW010000001.1, from coordinate 266,881 downwards.
CACCCCAACCCCGCCGGTCATGCCGCGTTGGCCGCGGCCGTGGACCACCGACACCTTCTGTGAGGGCCGCATCATGATCCAGGACACCGCTGTGGGCACCACCCGGCGCACCGTTCTCGCCGGGGCGGCGGCGCTCGGCGCGGCCGCCGCCCTGCCCGTCGCCCTCAATCCGGCCACCGCGCACGCGGCCGCCGGGGACGCCGCCGCCGACGACGCCGCGGCCCTGCGCACCCGGTGGCACACGCTGCTCACCGGCGGCCCGGGCCTCGACCTGACGGACGCGCAGATCGCCGCGGCCGTCGCCAGGACCGGCAAGGCCGCGACCAGTTCGGCGAAGGGCCTCGACCCGGCCCGTACCGACGGACTGTTTCCCGATCTGACCAGCACCACGCTCTCCAACCACGTCACGACATCCTTCAAGCGGCTCGCCACGGTCGCGACCGCGTGGGCCGTGCCCGGCACTCCTCAGTACGGCGACACCGCACTGCGCGATCTGCTGCTGGCGGGCATCGACTGGATGCTGACGAACCGCTACGGCCCCGACCACACCAGGTTCGACAACGACTGGGACTGGGAGATCGGCTCCCCGCTCGCCCTCAACGACGCGACCGTGCTGCTGTACGACGTGCTCGGGACGGAACGGCTCGACCGGATCACCACGGCCGTACGGCACTACACGCCCGACCCGAACCTCTGGCGCGCCGACCGGCAGATCGCGACGGGTGCCAACCGGGTGTGGATCTCCACCGTCGTCGCCGTCAACGCGGTACTCAGGAACGACGGCGACGATCTGGCCCGGGTCCGTGACGCGCTTTCGGACGTCGAGGGTTCGGGGGCCAACAGCGTCCTCGCCTTCAACGACGCCGGCACGGCGGCGGAAGGCACCGGGGAGGGCTTCTACTCGGACGGTTCGTTCCTCCAGCACTACAAGCACCCGTACAACGGCGGGTACGGCAAGGAGCTGCTGAACAACCTCTCCCGGCTGCTGAACCTCCTCGCGGCCACGGCATGGACGGTCACCGACCCCGATCTCGACAACATCCGCGGCTGGGTCGACGACGGCTTCGACCCGCTGCTGGCACGCGGCGACGTGATGGCGTCGGTGTGCGGGCGCGAGATCGCCCGGCCCAGCAAGCAGGGCCACGTCTCGGCGCAGACGGTCATCGAGGCCGTGGTGCGGCTGATCCCAAGCTTTCCCGGGGAGACCGCCGACCGGTTCACCGCCCTGGTCAAGCAGTGGATCGCCGAGGACACCTACCGGGACTTCCTCGCCGTCACCGACCTCGCCTCGCTCGTCGCCGCCCGGCAGGTCATCGCCTCCCCGGTTCCGGCGCGCGGGCCGCTGGTCACGCACAAGCAGCACCCCCGGATGGACAAGGCGGCCCACCACCGGCCGTCCTTCGCGCTCGGCATCTCGGCGTACTCGTCCCGGATCTACAACTACGAGTCGATCCAGAACGAGAATCTGCACGCCTGGCACCTCTCCGACGGCATGGTCCTGCTCTACACCGACGACCTCGGGCACTACAGCGAGGACTACTGGCCGACCGTCGACCCGACCCGCCTCCCGGGCACGACCGTCATCGCCGGACGCCAGGAGGACGCGGCGGGGCAGCGCATCACCAGCACCGCGGACTGGGCCGGCGGCACCGTGCTGCCGGGCACCACGCTCGGGGCGTACGGCATGGAGCTGCGTGCGTACGGGAGTTCGCTGCACGGGCTGAAGAGCTGGTTCTGCCTGGACGACGTGATCGCCTGCGTCGGCTCGGGGATCACCTCGGACGCGGGCACGGCCGAGACGGTCGTGGAGAACCGCAAGCTCCGCGACCCGAAGGCGGCCCTGCTCGTCAACGGCACGGCCGCCCCCGCCGACACCGGCTGGTCGGACCGGCTCGACCAGGTGCGGTGGCTGCACATCGACGGCACCGGCGGCTACGTCTTCCCGGAGCCCGCCACGCTCCACGGACTGCGCGAGGAGCGCACCGCGACCTGGCGCGAGATCAACATCAAGTACGGCACCGACACCCCGGTGACCCGCCCGTACCTGACGCTGTGGCAGGACCACGGCACGGCGCCGAGCGGCGCGGGCTACTTCTGGTTGCAGGCCCCGGCCGCCTCCGCCGAGCGCACGAAGCAGTGGTCGTCCGCGCCGCCGGTGGAACTGATCGCCCGCTCCACCGCCGTGCACGCGGTACGCCGCTGCACGGACGGGCTCGTCGCCGCGAACTTCTGGACCGCGGGCACGGTGCAGGACCTCTCCTCGGACGGTCCGGCCTCGGTGCTCGTACGGCCGGACGGCCGGACGGTCCGGGTGTCGGTGTCCGACCCGACGCAGTCACGGTCGTCGGTCGTGCTGGACCTGGCACGGCGCGGTCTGAAGGTCGTGGCGGCCGATCCGGGGATCGGCGCCGCGCCCTCCGGCAAGGGCATCCGGATCACCGCCGACACGGCCGGACGCCACGGCGAAACCCTCAACCTCACCCTGAAGTGGAGCTAGACCCTTGCTGTTCGACATGGATCTCGACCGGCTGCGTGCCTACCGGCCGGAACCGGAGGAACCTGCCGACTTCGACGCGTTCTGGGAGAAGACGCTCACCGAGACGGCCCGCCACCCGCTGGACGCGGAGTTCGTCCCGTACGACGCCGGACTCACGACGGTCGACGTCCTCGACGTGACGTTCCGGGGCTGGGGCGGGCAGCCCGTGAAGGCATGGCTGATGCTGCCGAAGACCCGCTCGGGCCCGTTGCCCGCCGTGGTGCAGTACATCGGGTACAACGGCGGCCGGGGCATTCCGTACTCCTGGCTGACCTGGAGCGCGCTCGGGTACGCGCATCTGGTCATGGACAACCGGGGCCAGGGCGGCGGCGGCAAGAACACCGCGGACACCCCGGACATCGGTCCGGACGGGCACGGCTCCTCCTCGCCCGGCTTCCTGACCCGCGGCATCGAGGACCCGTACCGCCACTACTACCGGCGGCTGATCACCGACGCGGTGCGGGCCGTGGACGCGGCGAAGGCCCATGAGGCGGTGGACGCCTCCCGGGTCGCGGTGCTCGGGGGCAGCCAGGGCGGCGGGCTCGCCCTGGCCGTCGCCGGGCTGCGGGACGACGTCGCCGCCGTCGTCGCCGACGTGCCGTTCCTCTGCCACTACCGGCGTGCCTCGCAGATCACGGACGCCGGACCGTACGCCGAGATCGCCCGCTGGCTGTCCGGGCACCGCTTCCGGATCGACGAGGCGATGGAGACCCTCTCCTACTTCGACGGGGTCAACTTCGCGGCGCGGGCGACCGCACCGGCGTGGTTCTCGGTCGGTCTGATGGACAGGATCTGCCCGTCGTCGACGGTCTTCGCCGCGTACCACCGCTACGGGGGTCCGGCCGAGATCGAGGTGTTCACCTACAACGGGCACGAGGGCGGCGCGGAGTACGACCTGCCGCGCAAACGCGACGCGCTGCGTGGCGTGTTCGGCCGCCCGTAGCGAGGGTCACCGGCCCAGCGCCGCCATCGCGGCGTTGTGGCCGGGAACTCCGCTGACCCCGCCCCCGCGCACGGCGCCCGCCCCGCACAGCAGCACGTTGGCGTGCGCCGTCTCCACACCCCACCGGCCGGTGGAGTCGGAGGCGTACGGGAAGGCGAGGTCGCGGTGGAAGATGTGGCCGCCGGGCAGCCGCAGATCCTGTTCGAGGTCGAGCGGTGTCTTCGCCTCGATGCACGGCTCGCCGTGCTCGTCGCGTGCCAGGCAGTCGGTGATCGGCTCGTCCAGGTGCGCGTCGAGTTCGGCGAGCGTGGCCGTCAGCAGCTCGGCGCGCGTCGCCGCGTTGTCGGCGGCGAAGAGCCGGGCGGGGGTGTGCAGACCGAAGAGGGTGAGGGTCTGGTATCCACGTGCGGCGAGGTCGGGGCCGAGGATCGACGGGTCGGTCAGTGAGTGGCAGTAGATCTCGGACGGCGGGGCGGCGGGGAGCCGGCCCGCCGCCGCGTCCCGGTAGGCGTCGGCGAGCTGCCCGTACCCCTCGGCGATGTGGAACGTGCCCGCGAAGGCCTCACGCGGGTCCACGGAACGGTCACGCAATCGGGGCAGCCGGGTGAGCAGCATGTTCACCTTCAGCTGCGCACCCTCGGCCGGGACGGGTGGCTCGTCACCGAGAAGGGCGGCGAGCGCCTGCGGTGAGGCGTTGACGAGGACCGTGCGGGCCGTGACGACGTATTCCGCCTCGGGCGACCGGACGGTGATCTCGGCCCGTGTCCCGTCGGTTTCGATGTGGGTCGCCTCGTGCCGTACGCGGATCCGCGCCCCGGCTTCACCGGCGGCACGGGCCAGGGCGTCGGTGAGCGCGCCCATGCCGCCGACCGGGACGTCCCAGTCGCCGGTGCCACCGCCGATGACGTGGTAGAGGAAGCAGCGGTTCTGGAGCAGGGACGGATCGTGTGCGTCGGCGAAGGTGCCGATCAGGGCGTCGGTGAGCACGACCCCGCGCACGAGGTCGTCCCTGAAGTTCTTCTCGACGGCGACGCCGATGGGCTCCTCGAAGAGCGTCCGCCAGGCATCCTCGTCGCCGATCCGCGTCCGCAGCGCGTCGCGGGCCGGCAAGGGTTCGGTGAGGGTCGGGAAGACGCGTTCGGCGACGCGTCGCGTCATGCCGTAGAAGCGCTGCCACGCCTCGTACTCCCGGTCCGATCCGGTGAGCGCGGCGAAGGAGTCCCGGGTGCGGTCGCCGCCGACGAGCAGTCCGGTGGCCCGGCCGCCGCGGACGGTCGGGGTGTACGAGGAGACGGTCCGCTTGCGTACGGCGAAGTCCAGTCCGAGATCGCGGACGATCTTCCGCGGCAGCAGGGACACGAGGTACGAGTAGCGCGACAGCCGGGCGTCGACCCCCTCGAAGGGGCGGGTCGAGACGGCCGCTCCGCCGGTGGCGGCGAGCCGTTCCAGGACCAGGACGGACTGTCCGGCGCGGGCGAGATAGGCGGCGGCGACCAGACCGTTGTGGCCGCCGCCCACGATCACTGCGTCACAGCTGTCGGGTGCGGGCATGCCCCTTCGTAACACGGGTCGATCACCGCTGACCAGAGGTGGTGGTTCCCGGTGGGTGCGGCGGCGCCTCCTGCCCGTTGCGCAGTGCAGCGACCCGGCGGTAGAGCTCCACGGCCTCCGGTCCCCGGCCGAGCTGTTCCAGACAGTGCGCCTCGTCGTTGCGGGCGGCGAGCGTGTCGGGGTGGCCGGCGCCCAGGACGCGCTCGCGGGCCTCGGCGACCTCGCGGTAGGCGGTGAGGGCGTCCGCCCAGCGGCCGAGCCAGCCGAGGCCGACGGCGACCTCGCGGCGGCTGACGAGGGTGTCCGGGTGGTCGGTGCCCAGCACGCGCTCGCGGACCGCGCACACGTCGCCCGCCTCGGCGAGTGCCTCCTCCCAGCGGGCGAGGCGTCCCAGGTTCACGCCGAGGCCGTGGCGGGCGCGGAGCGTCTCGGGGTCGGCGGGCCCGCCCACTCTCGTCCGGTCGTCCACGAGGGCGCGGTACAGCTCCAGGGCCTCCGCGCTGCGGCCCAGGCGGCCGAGGCTGATGCCGACCTCGTAGCGGGCGGAGAGCGTGTCGGGGTGGTCGGCGCCGAGCGACCGCGCACGGGCCTGGACGACCTCCCGGTAGGTGTGCAGGGCCTCCGCCCAGCGCCCCAGCCTGCCGAGCGTGTACGCCACTTCGTAGCGCGTGACGAGCGTGTCGGGATGGTCGGCGCCGAGCAGACGGGAGCGGGCCGAAGCCACGTCCCGCGCCATCCGGTACGAGTCCTCCAGACGGCCGAGCCGGCCGAGGTTGAAGGCGAGGTTGTGGCGGCAGCGCAGGGTGTCCGGGTGGTCCGGGCCCATCGACCGCTCCCGGGAGGCGAGGACCTCCGCGTACACCTGATGGGCCTCCAGGTGCCGGCCCAGCCGTCCGAGGACGTACGCCATCTCCTGGCGGGCGGCCAGCGTCTCCGGGTGGTCGGGGCCCAGGGCGTGTTCGCGGCCCCGGGCGACACGGCCGAACTCCCGGAGTGCGTCGGACGCGCGCCCGGTGCGGCTGAGGGTGAAGGCGACCTCGTACCGGCTGGAGAGGGTGTCGGGGTGGTCGGGGCCGAGGGCGTGCTCGCGTTCGGCGGCGACCACGCGGTGCACCTCGCCGGCCTCCTCCCAGTGGCCGAGCCGGCCGAGGTTGAGGCCCGCGCTGTGCCGGTTGGCGAGGACGGAGAGCAGTTCGGGCGACGGGGTCGGCCGCTCGGCCCCGACCGCCGGCAGTGGGCCGGTGGCGTGCCGCAGGTCGGTGCCGGTGGTCCACTCGCCGGTGAGACCCGCGGAGTGGTCGGGCAGGGCGAGCCCGTGGTGGACGCGGGACGCCTTGTGTCCGGTGGTCATGCCGCGGGTCCAGGCCGGCAGCTGCTGCCCCGGGCGTACGACGGGAACGGGGGGCGCGAGGCGTACCCCTCCCGTGGAACGGAGTTCCGGCTGCTCGCCGGTGCGGCCGACGACGATCCGCTGCCGCAGGTCGCCCGCGTCCACGGGCCGTTCCTCGGGGGCCTTGGCCAGCAGGTCCAGGACGACGCGGTCGAGGAACCCGGGGAGTTCGGCCCGGTGGGTGCGCGGGGGTTCGGGCTGGGTGTCGCGGTGTCCGACGAGGATGGCCCAGGCGTCGTCGAGGTCGAACGGCGGTACTCCGGTGGCGATTTCGTACAGGACGCAGCCCAGGGAGTAGAGGTCGCTGCGGTGGTCGACATGGCCGCCGCTGATCTGCTCGGGCGACATGTAGTGCGGGGTGCCCATGGCGATGCCCGTGCCGGTGAGGCGGGAGGTGAAGCCGATGTCGTGACCGAGCCTGGCGATGCCGAAGTCGCAGATCTTCACCGTGCCGTCGGTCAGCCGCATGATGTTGGCGGGCTTGAGGTCGCGGTGCACGACGCCCTGCTGGTGGGTGTAGCGGAGGGCGTCGGCCACCTGTTCGGCGATGTCGACGACGTCGGACACCGGGAGCGGATGCTGTTGGTTGTCCTCCAGGAGCTGGCTGAGGTTGCGGCCGTCGAGGAGTTCCATGACCAGGTAGAGGACACCCTCGTCCTCGCCGAAGTCGTGCACGACCGTGATGCCGCGGTGCTGGAGCGCGGCGGCGACGCGGGCCTCGCGGCGGAAGCGCTCGCGCAGCACGCGGGTGAAGGACCGGTCGTGCTGGGGCGCCATCGGCTTGAGGCACTTGACGGCCACGTGGCGGCCGAGCGACTCGTCGCGGGCACGCCATACCTCGCCCATGCCCCCGCGCCCGATCCGGTCGAGCAGTCGGTACCGGCTCTGGATCAGCCTGGTGTCCGCCATCGCCTGGTGTCGCCCCCGTCGCGTCGCCTACCCCTGTGCTCTCCCCGGCCCGTCCAGTATGGCGGCCTGGCTGCGCAGTTTGTACGGGGTGGGTCGGCTGCCGGGACCGAGCCGGGCCATCGCGTTCCGGATGTGACCGGGCGGGAGTTGCCAGCGCAGCCGGGAGGGAATGCGGCGCAGCACGGTTCCGGTGGTGCGCAGGCGGCGGTCGACGACGTGCACGGGTTCCCCGGGTCTGCCGTAGAGATCACGGGCGTACGGGGGCAGTGACTGGTAGGCGAGTGCGGCGACGCGCTGCCACAGCAGGGCGCGGGCCGGCCGGAGCAGCGGGTGGACCGGCGGGCGGCTCAGGAAGTCGTCGACGTCCCGTGCCTCCGGGGTCGCGGCGAGTTGCGGCCTCACCCGTTCGAAGTAGGCGGCGAGCTGTGCGGTGGTGGCCGGTACGCCGGCGGGGTCGAGGCCCACCAGGCGCGCGCTGTGGCGGTGCTCGTCGATGTAGCGGTCGGCCTGGGCGTCGGTGAGCGGGAAGCCGGAGCGGCGTTCGACCTGGAGGTAGGAATCGACCTCCGCGCAGTGCACCCAGAGCAGCAGCTCGGGGTCGTCGACGCCGTACGTCTCTCCGGTCACCGGGTCGGTGGCCTTGAGGAGGCGGTGGATCCTGCGGACCCGGGCGCCCGCCTTCTCGGCCGCTTCGCCGGTGCCGTAGGTGATCGTCGCGACGAAACCGGCCGTACGCATCAGGCGCCCCCAGGTGTCCTTGCGGAAGTCCGAGTTCTGCATGACCCCGCGTACGGCGCGCGGGTGCAGCGCCTGGAGGTAGAGCGCTCGCACTCCGGCGACCCACATCATCGGGTCGCCGTGCATCTGCCAGGTGACGGAGTCGGGCCCGAAGAGCCCGGGGTCGGCTTCGGCCATCTCTGCGCGTACCTCCCGCTCGGCGGCGTACGTACGTATGCCGTACGCCCCCAGCATGCGCCGTGACCGGGCCGATGCTCCAGGCCCCGCCCCCTCGTCACGCCCCGGCCCGTCACACCCCGGCGATGACCGCCCCGCAGACCTGCCCGCCGTCGGCGCCGAGCGCGGTGTCGTGGACGAACGCCGCCTCGTCGCCTGCCTCTGACCCGCGACGGGACACCCGCGAAAACGGTCCGCGACTGACGCACGCGCCCGGTCCGCGGTGCAGGGAGTCGGCAACCGTCAACGATGTCCGGTCTCAGGCAGTGCGCCCTGCTCCCCCGGCCGGACTGCGTGAGGGCTGATGCCGCGTCGGTGCCTTCCGCGGAGCGTCAGCACAGCGGCGCTGATGGGGACGATGACGATCATCAGTGCACCGCAGCCGACAAGGACGACCGGGGCATCGGTCCGATCGAGGAGAAAGCCACCGAGGGCCGCTCCGAGGGGAGAGGCCGTCAGGAGCACGGCACCGCGCACAGCCAGAACCGTGGTGAGCGCGTCGGCGGGTGCGCGTTCCTGGAGCAGGGTGAGGGAGAGCGCGGAGTAGGGGCCGTAGACGAGTCCGGCGAAGGCGAAGCCGATCAGGGAAGGAAGAGCGGTGTGCGTGTGGGCAAAGGGAAGCATGGCGATGCCATGGCCCGCGATGATGCCGAGGATGGCCGGCCACAAGGGGAGTCGTCTGACCGCGCCCAACGCGGAAGCCCCGATGACGGCTCCGACACCGAAGGCGGCCCAGTAGGCGCCGAGCAGCCCCGCGGTGGCATGGAGGTTGTCGGAGACGAACAGGGGCAAGGCGACTTCGACGGGGCCGTACGCAAGGTTGAACACCCAGGTCACGACGACCAGGCCGAGGAGTTCCGGTTGATGGCGCAGAACGCTGAGCCCGCGCTGTGCGCCGCCGGCCACCGGTGCCGGTGCCGGTGCCGGTGCCGGAGACGGGGGCAGGACCGTACGGGCGGTCTGGAGAGCGAGCACGGCGAACGTGGCGGAGTCCAGGCCGATGATCCAGGCCGGCGACACCGTTCCCATGAGAAGGCCGGCGAGAGCGGGGCCCGCGATGGTCGCGCTCCACATGCTGGTGCTGAGCACACTGTTCGCTGCCAGACGCTGGTCGCCGGAGAGCAGAGGGACGAACAGGGCGTGCTTGCCGGCCTTGCCCCAGGCGTGAAGCAGCGAGGAAGCGCCCAGGAGCCCGACATACACGGCCGGGGTGAGCAGCCCCGCCACGTGCGTGAGCGGGACCGCCCCCAGCAGCACGGCCCGCAGCGCGGAGTCGGTGACCAGGAGTCGCCGAGCGGGAAGCCGGCGCATCCACCTGGCCAGGATCAGTGCGCCGAGTGCGCCGGGCAGGACGTAGGCGGCGACAGCGAGGCCGGCCAGCGCGCCTCGGCCGCCGTCGGGCCCCAGCGCGAGCGCGAGCCACGCGACGGCGACGACGGTCATGCCGTCGCCCAGGTCGGACAACGCGAAGACCGGCATCAGCCGCCGAAACGTCCGGTCGGCGAACAGCGCGCGGTAGGGGCCGGGCACCAGACGCCCCGGTAGCACTGAGAACATGCAGGCCACAGTCGTCCTTCAAGCACGCTTGAAGTCAAGGCCGGACCGGGAAAGGGACAGCCATGCGGTATCTGCCCATCGGTGAACTGGCAGACAGGGCCCGCGTGCGTGCTTCGGCGCTGCGCTACTGGGAAGAACGCGGTCTCCTTCCCGGCGCGCGCCGGGAAGGAGGACGCCGAGTGTGGCCCGCGACCGCCGTCCGCCGGGTCGCCCTGATCAGAATGGCGCAGCGGGCCGGGTTCACCCTCGCCGAGATCACGCAGTTGCTGGCCGACAACACCACACCATCGGCAACCCGACAGTGGCGGGACATGGCCACGCGCAAGCTGCCCGAACTCGACCGGCACATCGCACAGGCCCAGGCCCTGCGGCAGGCAGTGGCCAACTGCCTGGAGTGCGGCTGCATGAACTTCGATCAGTGCGTGCTCCTCGACACCACGGACGCGGCACCCTGACCGCGGGCGCGCCCACCGGCCGTGCACCTGCCGCAGCGGCAACACCCGCCCGCATCAGGCCATGCCCGGCGATACCCGATGCAACTGCCTTGCTCTCACCGGCTGACGCGGCCCCGTACCGGGACGGATCTCAGCGCCCGGTCCTCGCGACGACGGCGCGGTCTCGGCCCGTCCTCCGCAAGGAGTCCGCGCCGCACGCCCTCAGCGTCGCACGCGCGGCATCCCCAGCCCGATCCACGAGATGATCTCCCGCTGGATCTCGTTGTTGCCGCCGCCGAAGGTGAAGATGACCGCGGAGCGGTAGCCGCGTTCGAGTTCGCCGTGCAGTACGGCCCCCGCCGACCCTTCCTTCAGCGGTCCCGCCGAGCCGACCACCTCCATCAGCCAGGCGTAGGCGTCGCGGCGCGCCTCGGAGCCGTAGACCTTGACGGCGGAGGCGTCCTGCGGAGTGAGAGTCGCGTTCTGGACCGCGGACACCATCTGCCAGTTGAGCAGTTTCATGGCGTCGAGCCTGGTGTGGGTGCGGGCCAGGAGGGCGCGGACCCAGCCGAGGTCGATGACCCGGCGGCCGTCGGCGAGCCGGGTGTCCGCCGCCCAGCGCTGCACGTCGTGGAGGGCCCGGACGGCCATGGTGCCGTGTGCGGCGAGGGTGACGCGTTCATGGTTGAGCTGGTTGGTGATGAGCCGCCAGCCCTTGTTCTCGTCGCCGACGCGGCGGGAGACGGGTACGCGGATGTTCTCGTAGTAGCTGGCGGTGGTGTCGTGCGAGGCGAGGGTGTTGATGACGGTGCAGGAGTAGCCGGGGTCGCCGGTCGGGACGAGGAGCATGGTGATGCCCTTGTGGGGCGGGGCGTCCGGGTCGGTGCGGACGGCGAGCCAGACCCAGTCGGCGGTGTCCCCGTTGGTCGTCCAGATCTTCTGGCCGTTGACGACGTACTCGTCGCCCTCGCGCACCGCCCGGGTCTTGAGCGCGGCAAGGTCGGTGCCCGCGTCGGGCTCGCTGTAGCCGATCGCGAAGTCGGTCTCGCCCGAGAGGATCTTCGGCAGGAAGTGGTCCTTCTGTTCGTCGGTGCCGAATCGCATGATCGTCGGGCCGACGGTGTTCAGGGCCATCAGCGGCAGCGGCACACCGGCCTGGGCGGCCTCGTCGAAGAAGATGAACTGTTCCATCGGGGACAGGCCGCGTCCGCCGTACTCCTTCGGCCAGCCGACACCCAGCCAGCCGTCGGCGCCCAGGCGCCGGATCGTCTCGCGGTAGAAGCGCTTCTGCACGGCCGGATCGGCGTGGCGCGCGTAGGCGTTGTCGGGGACGAGTCCGGCGAAGTACGCACGCAGCTCGGCACGCAACTGCTGCTGTTCAGGCGTGTATTCGAGGTGCACGGCCCCTCCAGGTGTCTCGCGGTCGCGTCGCCCGTGTGCGGCGGCGCACACAGTAGAACGTGTTGCAAGAATCTGGAAGGGTCAGGGCACCGCGACGGGTGTCAGCGCTTGACGGCGCGCAGGACGACGAACTTCGGATCTCCCGCGACCGTGGTGCAGTTGCCGAAGATCCGGCGCAGCCGGGAGTGGTGGCCGAGGTGCCGGTTGGCGACGACCCACAGCTCGCCGCCGGGACGCAGTGCGGCGCGTGCGCCCTGGAACATGCTGCGGGCGGTTGCGTCGGTGGTGGCCTGATGGGAGTGGAACGGCGGGTTGTTGAGGATCAGGTCCACACTGGCGGGCGCCAGGTGAGCCACCCCGTCGCCGACCACGAAGTCGGCCTCGGCGTCCGGGCCGGCGTTGGCCCGGAACGTCTCCTCGGCGGAGGCGACCGCCTGGTAGGACTCGTCGATGAAGGTGACCGCAGCGTCGGGGTTGGCGAGCGCGGCGGAGAGCCCGACGACACCGTTCCCGCAACCGAGATCGACGACCCGGTCGGGGCCACTGCGCGCGGGGAGGTGGCCGAGGAAGAAGCGGGTGCCGATGTCGAGGCGGTCCGCGCAGAAGATCCCGGCGTGGTTGGTGACGGTCCGCCCGGAGACGGGGCCGACACCCTCGGGCAGCGCGTAGCGGTACGGCCAGGGGCTGGGCGTACGGTCCAGGGCCGGGTCCGGCGTGCAGAAGATGAGCCGGGCCTTCTTGACCGCGAGGGACGTGCGGGTCGGCCCGATGATCCGCTCGAAGAGGGCGAGGGTGGAGGTGTGGATCTCCTTGACCATGCCCGTGCCGATGACGACGGTGCCCGCATGGACGGCCGGAGCGAGGCGGTGGAGCTGGTCCTCCAGGAGCGCGAGGCTCTTCGGGACGCGTACCAGCAGGACGTCGACACGGTCCGGTGGCACGTCCCTCGCCGACAGCAGCCGTACGGCGTCCGCGGCCACTCCGTTGCGGTCCAGATTCGCCAGGGTCGCGCGCTGCGCCAGGTAGGAGTCGGTGATCTGGACGGGGCGGTGCGCGGCCAGCACGGTGCTCAGGGCGCCCCAACGGTCGCCCACCACGACCACGGCGCCCGAGAGGTCGACCGGTTCCGATCCGTCGACCCCCTCCAGCCGCCGCAGCAGGTACTCATCGGCGGCATCCCAGGCGCGGAACGGGTCGCGCGGGTCCTCGGGGAAACGGGTGAGGTCGTAGCCGACCCCTGACACGGTAAAACGGTTCATTGTGCCGCTCAGGCTAGCCGAGACGCGGGGAGCGCCCACACGCTCCCCGCGCCGGCTGCCGGACCACTCGCTACGGCAGCGTCTTGTCGATCGCCGCCCGGCCCTCCCGGGCGAGCCTGCGCTCGGCCCACTGAAGATTCTTCGGAGTCAGGTCCCGCCCGGAGGCGAGCACCAGGTCCTCTGCCGACGGATTGTCGCTCCCGCCGGTGTGCAAGAGGCTGTCGGGAGTCACTCCCCGCACTGGGGATACGGATTCGGGCTCGTCGCTCATGCCGCCTCCTCGTCCTTTCGGTCATTCTCGCCCCGCGCCACGCCCTCCGCATCCGATGCTCCCGCACCCCTCCCCGCGCCGCGGACAGGCCCTCACTTGACCTGCACATGATAGGTACACAGCGTTCACACCCTGGTCACGGTGCGTGTGGAAGGCTCCCGCTGACCACGTTCCACACGACCGCCGCGGCGCCGCCTCCACCTCGTGACGGCTCCGCGGTGCCCGCATTTCGGAGAGGACACCCCACATGTCCCGTCGTCACGTTCCTTACCGGCGCCCCCTGCTGGCGACCCTGGCCGCCTTCGCGGTCGTCGCCGGCACCGCGGCCGCCGCACCGGCCGCCCTGCCCCAGGCCCCGCCGGCCGCCGCGACGCCGCTCGCCACCCTCGACGACACGTACTACCAGGACGCGCTCGGCAAGTCCGGAACCGCCCTCAAGAGCGCCCTGCACACCATCATCAGCGACCAGACCAAGATCTCCTACAGCCAGGTCTGGGAAGCCCTCAAGGACACGGACGAGGACCCCGACAACCCCTCGAACGTGATCCTTCTCTACTCCGGACTCTCCGAATCCAAGAGCAACAACGGCGGATCGGTCGGCCAGTGGAACCGCGAACACGTCTGGGCCAAGTCCCACGGCAACTTCGGCACCGCCACCGGCCCCGGCACGGACATCCACCACCTGCGGCCGGAGGACGTCCAGGTCAACTCCATCCGCGGCAACAAGGACTTCGACAACGGCGGCAGCGCCGTCAGCGGCGCACCGGGCAACTACACCGACAGCGACTCCTTCGAACCGCGCGACGCGGTCAAGGGCGACGTGGCCCGCATGATCCTCTACATGGCGGTGCGCTACGAGGGCGACGACAGCTTCGCCGACCTCGAACCCAACGAGAAGGTGTCCAACGGGTCCGCGCCGAACATCGGCCGCCTCTCGGTGCTCAAGGAATGGAGCCAGGAGGACCCGCCGGACAGCTTCGAGCAGCGGCGCAACGACGTCATATACGAGCAGTACCAGCACAACCGCAACCCGTTCATCGACCACCCGGAATGGGTCGAGTCCATCTGGTAGACGGACCGCCCCGGACAGACCCCTTTCCCATAGCGGCCGGCCAGGCCGCTCGCGCGCCGGGCCAGGGTCTCGTCACGGGAGGAAGAGCACCGAAGGGCCGCCTCGTCCCGCATCCCCTCACCGGGAGGCGGGGCGGGGCGGCCTTCCGCGTCACCAGAGACGGCGCCAGAGGCAGAGGCCGAAGCAGAGGCGGCGGCAGAGACAGGAGCGGAGGCAGAGGCCGAAGCAGCGGCCGAGACAGAGTCAGGCACTGCGCAAGAATTCGCCCACCCATGGATCAAACGGTATGAATTGACTCGTCGAGAGCACCGCTTCGCTCGGGAGCGGATGCCGCCGAAGCCCCTGGGAGAGCACATGGATACGGACGCCCTGACCGCCGGTGTGTTGCAGGAACTGCGGGCGGTCAAGCCCTATCCGGCCCTGTCCCTGACCATGCCGACGCACCGCCGCGCTCCGGACCATGCCCAGGACGCCGTCCGGCTGCGCAACCTGGTCGCCGAGGCCGTCGGCCGGCTCGAAGCGGACCCCGCGGTCACCCGTGAGGCGCGAACCGCGATCAAGGAGCAGTTGGACCGGGCGGTCACCGATGTGGATCCCCGACGGGCCCTGGACGCCCTGGTGCTCCTCGTCACCGCCGACGAGCACCAGATCTGGCAGCTCCCCCGCACCGTGCCCGAACGGGTCGTGCTCAGCGACACCTATCTGACCCGCAACCTGGTCGCCGCGAAGGCCCAGGCCCAGCCGTTCTGGGCGCTCACCGTGTCGGCCGAGCGCGCCACCCTGTGGAGCGGCACGACGGACGCCCTGCACGAGGAGCAGGGCGACGGGTTCCCACTGACGGCTCCGCGGGAGGCGCCCAACCCGCAGCGCGAGGAGCGGATCGGCGACACCCCGAGCACCTTCAGCGACGAGGAGACGCGCAATTTCCTGCGCACGGTCGACGAGAAGCTGCGCGCGGTACTGGCCGCGGACCCGCGTCCGCTGTACCTCGTCGGCCTCGCACCCGCGCTCGCCCTGCTGGACGAGGTCGGCGAGGGTGCGGCGTCGGCCGTCGGCCGCGTCACGAAGGGTGCGCCCGCCGACATGGCACCGAGCGACCTGCTCAAGGAACTGCGGCCGGCGCTCGACGAACGGCAGCGGCGGTTCGCGGCGGAGATCGACGGCAAACTGGACGAGGCGCGCGGTCGTCGTGCCTTCGCCGGCGGTCTCGACGAGGTGTGGGCCGCCGTGCGCGAGGGCCGTGCCGGACTGGTCGCGGTGGAGGAGCACTTCCAGCAGACGGTACGGATGGCGGACGCGCACCTGGAACCGGTGAGTGGCGAAGCCGCCGACCTCACGGACGGCTCAGTCCGGGAGGACATCGTGGACGAGCTGGTCGAGGCGGCCCTGGACAGCGGCACGGACGTGGTCTTCCTCGCGGACGACTCCCTCGCGGAGCACGGACGGATCGCGGCGGCCCTGCGGTACTGAACAGGCACGGACGCCACCCGCGCACCGCATCGGGGCCCGCACGCGGCAGGCGTGCGGGCCCCGATGTCCGCTGGGACACTGAGGAGGGGCCCGATCGAGCCCCGGGACAGGTCCCGGGAGAGGAGTGAACCCACCATGCCACGCGGATCCAACCCCAAACGGGAACGACAGTACGAACACATCAAGGAGAGCGCGCAGGAGCGCGGGGTCAGCGAGGAGCGGGCCGAGGAGATCGCGGCTCGTACGGTCAACAAGGAGCGCGCCCGCGCCGGTGAGTCGAGGACCGCGAGCCGTACCTCCCTGGAGGACATGTCGTCCTCACGGCGCGGTGGCCTGCGCTCGCACACCGGAGCCGCAGGGCCGACGCGCGACCAGCTCTACGAAGAGGCCAGGAAGAAGAACGTCCAGGGCCGTTCGCACATGACGAAGGCCCAGCTGGAACGGGCGCTCGGCCGCTGATCCCGCGTCACCGGGTCCGGGACCGCGGTGTCAGCCGCTCCAGGACCGGTCGGCGGCCTCGGACAGATCCGTGCCGCGTTCCCGGATGCGGGTGGGGTAGCGGGTGCGGGCATCCGCCACCCCACCCGGCGTACATCCGCCGCCCCACCCGGCGTCGTACCCACCCGGCGTAGATCCGCCGCCCCGCCACGTCGTACGCGGAGGTGTCCGCCTACGACGTGGCGGGCACGGCCTCGGGCCCGTACCAGACCGTGGTCGCATTGCAGAACTCGCGGATGCCGTGCCCGGCGAGTTCGCGCCCGTAGCCGGAGCGCTTCACGCCGCCGAAGGGCAGCGCGGGATGGGACGCGGTCATGCCGTTGAAGAAGACAGCGCCCGCTTCCAGGTCGCGCACGCAGCGGCGTGCCTCGTCGGAGTCGCGGGTCCACACGTTGGAGCTCAGCCCGAAGGGGCTGTCGTTGGCGAGTTCCACGGCTTCGTCCAGCCCCTCGACGCGGTACAGCGTGGCGACGGGGCCGAAGGTCTCCTCGCGGTGGATGCGCATGCCGGTCGTGATCCCGGTGAGGACGGTCGGGGCGTAGAACCAGCCCCGTTCCAGCTGCGGGCCGAGGCCCTCGGGCCGGCCGCCTCCGCACAGCACGTCCGCGCCCTGCCGCACCGCGTCGTCCACCAGCTCCTCCAGGTCGGCGCGGCCCTGTTCGCTGGAGAGGGGTCCGACGTCGGTGGATTCCCGCATCGGGTCGCCGACCGTCAGGTCCCGCATGCCCAGGGTGAACCGCTCCGCGAACTCGTCGTACACCTGCGTGTGCACGATGAACCGTTTGGCGGCGATGCAGGACTGGCCGTTGTTCTGCACCCGCGCGGTCACGGCGGTCCGGGCGGCCCGTGCGACGTCCGCCGACGGCATGACAAGGTACGGGTCACTGCCGCCCAGTTCCAGCACGGTGTGCTTCACCTCGTCCCCCGCGACCGCCGCGACCGAGCGCCCGGCCGGCTCACTACCGGTGAGCGTGGCAGCGGCGACCCGCGGGTCACGGAGGATCGACTCGACCGCTCCGGAACCCACCAGCAGTGTCTGGAAGCACCCCACCGGAAATCCGGCCCGGCGGAACAGGCCCTCCAGATACATCGCCGTCTGCGGCACGTTCGACGCGTGCTTGAGCAGGCCGACGTTTCCGGCCATCAGCGCCGGGGCGGCGAAGCGTACGACCTGCCAGAGCGGGAAGTTCCACGGCATCACGGCGAGGACGGCGCCGAGCGGCCGGTAACGGACGTAGGCGCGGGAAGCACCGGCGTCCTTCACGTCCTCCGGCCGCGGACGCTCGTCGGCGAGAAGTTCCTCGGCGTGGGCCGCGTACCAGCGCATCGCCTTCACGCACTTGGCGGCCTCGGCCCGCGCCGCCTTGACGGGCTTGCCCATTTCGGTCGTCATGGTGCGCGCGATGTCCTGCACGTCCTCGTCGAGAAGACCGGCCGCCGCGTTCAGCAGGCCGGCCCGCTCGCCGAATCCGGTGGTGCGGTACTTCCGGAACGCGGTGGCGGCGGCAGCGAGCTTCTGCTCGATCTCCGCCTCTCCCAGGGCGTCGAACGTTCTGAGAGTCTCGCCGTTCACGGGATTGACCGTCGCGATGGGCATGGCTGTGGCCTCCTTGCCTCGGTACTTCGACCGTGCAGCGCCGTGCGCCGCACCGCAACGCGGACCCTGCCGGGCGCACAACCCACCGGCGCGGACCCTGCGTGCGCTGTGCACGCCGTCCGCGCCGGAAGGGTTCGGCGTCTCACGGGTCCGGAATCGGCACCTCAGGCGGGCGCGGGCACGAAATCGCCGGCCGTCGCGGGCTCGGGTGCGGGGTCCGGAGCGACGGCGGGCGGGCGGCGGAACTCGCCCGCGCCGGGCAGCGGCGGCAGCGGCATCAGGCCGACGGTCTGCGGCTCCTTCGCGTACCGGGTGAACCACACGACCTTGCCCTCTGCCGTACGGCAGGTGCCCCAGCTGTCGCTCAGGGCCATGACGCGGCTGAGGCCCCCGCCGCCGGTGCTGAGCAGGCGCGGCATACCGGAGCCGTTGTCGGAGACGGAGACCGTGAGATGCCTCCCGGACCAGCGGAGTTCGACGACGCATTGATTGTCGTCACCGACATGCCGGTGGACATTGGTCAGCAGCTCCTCCACACCGCGGCACACCGGCCGGATGTGGAGTTCGAGACTCCAATGGCGGAGGTGCGCGGCAATGATCCGCCGCAACTGCGAAACACGCTCTGCCGAAACCTTGAGTTCGACCAGATAGTGCCGGTCGAATGGAACGGTCATCGTCGAGGCTCCTCACATCGAGGCCCACTGACTTCGCCCCGTTGAACCAACGACCCCCGAATACGAAGAGTGAGCAGATGTCACTTCTGGGTCACTCAACAGGGTGACCCCGCGGAGCCGGTTGTGCAACACAGGAACGGACGGCTCCGCCATCCGGGGCACATCGGCCCAGGTCACAGAAGGTAGGGCAGAAGGGTGTCCGGAGTGAGGGGAAGGCTGCGCAACCGGACTCCGGTGGCGTGCCGGACGGCGTTGCCGACGGCCGCCGCGGCGCCGACGATGCCGATCTCGCCGATGCCCTTGCTGCCCATCGGGTTGAGGTGCGGATCGTGCTCGTCGATCCAGTGCGCCTCGATCTCGGGCACGTCCGCAGAGGCCGGCACGTGGTAGGAGGCGAGATCGCTCTCGACGAAGTCGCCGAAGACCGGATCCATGGTGCTGCCCTCGGTGAGCGCCATGCCGATTCCCATCGTCATTCCGCCGATGAACTGGGAGCGTGCGGTGCGGGGGTTGAGGATGCGCCCGGCAGCGAAGACGCCGAGCATGCGGCGCACCCGCGCTTCGCCGGTCCGGGAGTCGACGGCGACCTCGGCGAAGTGCGCACCGAACGCGTGACGTGCGTACGGCGACCGTACGGAGGTCTCCTCCCCGGTGTCCGCGAAGGCTGTCAGCCCCTCGGCGGGAAGGGGATCCGTGCGCTCGCGCAGCTGTCCCAGGAGGGCGGTGGACGCCTTGTGCACGGACCAGCCCCAGGAGGCCGTGCCCGAGGAGCCACCGGCCAGCGGGGCGTCCGGCAGGTCGCTGCTGCCGATGTCGATCCGGACGTTCTCCGCCGGTGTGTCCAGTACGGAGGCCGCGATCTGCGCGAGCACGGTGCGGGAGCCGGTGCCCATGTCGGTGGCGTTGACCCGGATGCGGTACGAGCCGTCGGGTGCCGCGTGTGCCGAGGCGCTGGAGCCGGAGATGTACACGGGGTACGTGGCGGACGCCACGCCCGTGCCGACGAGCAGCGGACCCTCTTCACGGACCGCGGGAAGGGGATCGCGGTCGTACCAGCCGAACCGTGCGGCGCCCTCCTCCAGGCACCGGGCGAGGCCCCGGCTGCTGAACGGGCGGCCGGAGTCGGGTTCGTCGACCGGGTCGTTGCGCAGACGCAGTTCGACGGGGTCGACGCCCAGGGCCGCGGCGAGCTCGTCCATGGCGGATTCCAGCGCGTACATGCCCGGCGCCTCGCCCGGTGCGCGCATCCAGGACGGGCTCGGCACATCGAGGGCGGTCACGCGGTGGCTGGTACGGCTGTGCGGCGACCTGTACATGATGCGGGTCGGTACGGCGGCCTGCTCCACGAATTCCTTGAGGGTGGAGGTGTGGGTGACGACCTCGTGCGCGATCGAGACGAGGGTGCCGTCCAGCTCGGCACCGAGCCTGACGCGCTGCACGGTGGGCGCGCGGTGGCCGACCACGGCCGCCAACTGGCGCCGGGGCAGGACGACCTTGACGGGACGACCGGTGTGACGCGCGGCCATGACCGCCAGGACGGACTGCGGGCGCGGGGTGCCCTTGCAGCCGAAGCCACCGCCGACGTGCTCGGAGACCACGGTGACCTGGTGCGGTCGGAGTCCGAAGGCGGCCGAGAGGCTTTCGCGGACCGTGGTGGAGCCCTGGCTGCTGTCGTGGACGTGCAGGTGCCCGTCCCGCGTCCACCGCGCGGTGGAGGCGTGGGGCTCCATGGGGTGGTTGTGCAGCGCGCCGATGGTGTAGGTGGCGTCGATCTGCGCGGGTGCCCCGGCGAAGGCCCGGTCGGCGTCGCCGCGTTCGCGGACGGCCGGGTAGTCGCCGTTGACCGTCTCCGGGGTGTACAGACCGGGGTGGTCCTCGGACAGCAGCACATCGTGCTCGGCGGTTTCGTACGTGATCCGCAGCGCCTCGGCCCCGGCACGGGCGTGGTCGAGCGTGTCGGCCACCACGAGCGCGACGGGCCAGCCCCGGTGCGGAACCCGGTCGTCCTGGAGGACGGCGAGGATCGGGTCGTCGGGCTGCTTCAGCCGCGGGGCGTTGTCGTGGCTGAGGACGGCGTGCACGCCCGGCAGGGCCAGTGCCTCGTCGGTGCGGACGGCTTCGACGCGTCCGCGGGCGATGGTGGCGGGGACGGGCCAGCCGTACAGGCAGCCCGGTGGGGTGTGCTCGGCGGCGTAGCGGGCGGTGCCGGTGACCTTGTCCCGGCCCTCGCGTCGCGGGACGGGGGTGCCCAGTGGTGGAGGTGCCTGGCTCATGACGGGTCCTCACGTCTGCGGGTCGGCGTCGGTGCGATGGCTCAGCTGTCGGCCGCGAGTTCGGTGAGCGCGGCGACGGCCAGACTGCGGGCGAGACCGACCTTGAACGCGTTGTCACGCAGCGGCCGGGCCGCCGCGAGTTCGGCGTCCACGGCCCGTGCGAAGGTCTCGTCGTCGGCCGGTGCGCCCCGGAGCGCCTCTTCCGCGGTGTGGGCGCGCCAGGGCCGGTGGGCGAGTCCGCCGAAGGCGAGGGCGGCGTGCGCGATCCGCCCGTCGCGCACGCCGAGTACGGCGGCGACGGACGCGAGGGCGAACGCGAACGAGGCACGGTCGCGGGCCTTGCGGTAGAGGGAGCCGGCCCCGTCCGGGCGCGGCGGCAGGACGACTTCGGTGATCAGTTCGCCCGCCCGGATCTCGGTGTCCCGGTCAGGGGTGTCGCCCGGCAGCCGGTGGAACGCCGCGGCGGGTACGGTCCGTTCGCCGTCCGGCCCGTGGAGCCGGACGGTGGCGTCGAGGGCGGACAGGGCCACGGCCATGTCGGAGGGGTGTGTGGCGACGCAGTGCTCGGAGTGGCCGAGTACGGCGAGATCGCGGTGGGCGCCCTCGACGGCGGGGCAGCCGGTGCCGGGCTCCCGCTTGTTGCAGGGCTTGGACGTGTCCTGGAAGTAGGGGCACCGGGTGCGCTGCAGCAGGTTTCCGCCGGTCGTGGCGGTGTTGCGGAGCTGACCGGACGCGCCGGACAGCAGCGCCTGGGACAGGACGGGGTAGCGGGTGCGTACGGCCGGATGGGCGGCCAGGTCGCTGTTGCGCACGGTCGCGCCGATACGCAGCCCGCCGTCGCCGGTGTCGGCCACCTGGTCCAGGGGAAGCCGGCTGATGTCGATGAGCAGGTCGGGGGTTTCCACACCGAGTTTCATCAGGTCGACGAGGTTGGTGCCGCCGCCGAGGAATCCGGCGCCGGGGTGTGCGGCGCTCGCACGGACGGCTTCGGCGGTGGACCGGGCGCGGACGTAGGCGAAGCGTTTCACGGCGCCACGTCCTCGATCGCCTCGACGATGCGGGGGTAGGCCCCGCATCGGCACAGGTTGCCGCTCATCCGCTCGCGGATCTCGGGGGCGTCGAGCGGCGCCGGGACGGACACGGATGCGGTACGGGCGGTGGCGTGGGACGGGAAGCCGTCCGCCGCCTCGCCGAGCATGCCGACGGCCGAGCAGATCTGGCCGGGTGTGCAGTAGCCGCACTGCAGGGCGTCGCGGTCCAGGAAGGCTTCCTGGAGGGGGTGGAGCCGGTCGCCGTCGGCGAGGCCCTCGACGGTGGTGATGCGGGCTCCGTCGTGCGCGACGGCAAGCAGCAGGCAGCTGTTGGCGCGCCGCCCGTCGACGATGACCGTGCACGCTCCGCACTGACCGTGGTCGCAGCCCTTCTTCGCGCCGGTGAGGTCGAGGTGTTCGCGCAGGGCGTCCAGGACCGTGGTGCGGTGATCGAGCGTCAGGGTCCGCTCGGCGCCGTTGATGTGCAGGGTCAGGGTGGCGCGGTCGCCGGTCGCTCCCGGCTGTTGCGCAGCGTCTTCCCGCCCGTGAGAGGGATCCACTCACTCGCGCCTTTCAGAGGTGGCATTTCATCCGTTTTCTACCAGACAGGTGGTGCCTTCCCGTTTCATTGCTCCGTCGCCGGGCGGTGACCTGCCCGGCGATCGACTCTCCCGGCCCTCCCGGCTCCTCCGGCCCTACCGGCTCTTCCGGCTCCCCTGGCTCTCCCGGCTCCCCCGGTTCTCCAAGCGGAGGCGGACCTCCTCCTCCTGGTCTCCGGAGACCGTGCCGACGACCCGCACGTCGAAGGCGTGCGCCAGGCTCCGCCGGATCCGTTCGACCGCCCAGTAGCCGCCCTGCACGTCGACCGACACGGGCGCGCCGATCGTCACCGGTCCCGTGACCACTCGCTCCTCGGTGACATCGACGGTTGCCACCCAAGCGGTGGGACGTTTCTGCGCGAGCTTTTTCGGTACGTCGACCGAGGCCCGGTCGGTGGTGAACGCGGCCCGCAGCGCGTCGAAGACCGCCCGCGCGTCGCCCGTGTCGCACCCGCTGATGACGACCGAGACCTCCTCGCCGTGCAGGCTCTCCTGCGACGGCTGCTCCTTGATGGTGTTCACCGCGGCTCCTTCCGCTCGGCTCGGTGCGGTGCGTCCCCGCGCTGGGGACCGACGGTGTAGACGGGGTCCTCGGCGGAGGCGATGCCTGCCGCGAAGATCCCGAAGCGTGTGCAGGCCGAACCGGCGAGCAGCGCCAGTCCTGCCCCGACGGCGGCCGGACGGCCGCAGCCCGCGAGGAGCGCCGCGCCCGCGCCGCCGGCGACGGTCAGGATGCGGGCGGAGCGCAGCAGCGCACCGGCCCGCCCCCGGTGGTAGGTCTCGGCCACCATGCCGAGCCGGCGATCCGCCGCCCCTTCCGCGAGACTCTCGCCCGCGGCGGCGAGCACTGCGGCGTACCGGGCCGGTGCGTTCTCGTGTGCGGGGGCGATGGCCAGCGCCATCCCGGCGGCGGCCGCCGTCGCGGACGCGGCGAAGAGGTACGGGAGTTCGCGGTGTACTCCGTGCCAGGCGGGTACGGCCGTGTCCGCGGCGAGGACGGCGGTGTAGGTCGCCACGGCGGGACCGAGGAGCGCGGCGGCGCCGGTGGCGGCGGCCCCGGCGCGCGGCAGTCGGCCGGTGGTCGCACAGAGTGCGGCGACGCCCGCGGCCGGCCCGTATCCGGACAGCAGCCAGGAGCCGACGCTCATCGGGGAGGTCGGTTTGAGGACGCGGAGCATGTGGGTGAATCGGGCGGGGCGGCCGAGGTCGTGGACGAGCGCGGCGGCCGAGAGGGTGACCGCAGCGAGGGAGGACACCTTCATCGCGGTCGCCGTCCCGCCGCGGCCGGTCAGCTGCGCCCCTGCGGCGATCACGGAGCCCGCCCCGGCGAGTCCGCCGAGGAAGAAGTAGCCGGCGATGTCACGCGCGGACCAGGCCGGCGCCTTGATCACGGGGCGCCCGTAGTACGAGCCGAACTCGGCGCGCGGAACCATGGGTTCGTCACCGCGCCGCCGTCGTCCCGGCCGGTCCTTCCGCTGGAGGTCCTGCATGAAGGTAGTCGCTCCGCCGCGTCCGAACGAGGTACCGAGGCCGGACACGGTCGAGCTGTGGCAGACCCGCGCCTGGTTCTCCACCTGCACCACACCGAGCCCGGTCAGCAACTTCTTGATCAGGTAGTTCTCCTCGTTGTCGAGGGTGGCCCCGCCGAGACTGGCGATGCCGAGCGTGCGTACGGTGCGCAGCCCCTCGTGCTCCCACTCCCAGGTCCGGCGCCGGGTCTCGATCACCCGGTCGGCCACCATGTCCATGGCGGTCTCCAGGTCGAGCGGCTCCCAGTCACGCGCGTACGGGCGGCGGTGGAGCACCTGATGGCGGCGGGAAGGGCCCGTGGTGAGCTGGAGCGTCGCGGAACCCTTGGGGCAGAGCCGGCCTCGGCTGATCGGGGAATCGGGGTCGCCCTCGATCTGCACGACACGGTCGTCCTTGACGTACACCTGCTGCCCGCAGCCGACCGCGCAGTACGGGCAGACGGACGGCACGACCCGGTCGCTCGTGGCGGTGCGCGGTCTGATGCCCTCCGTCGCGGACGACATGGCGGCACGCCCTCTGCCCAGCGGGTCACCCCCGGTCAGCTGCCGGTACACCGGCCACCGGCTGAACGGATTCGGCACTCCCATCGCTTCCCTCCGGCGGTTCGAGGATCCTCTCCAGGCTCGCCCCACGACGGGCCGACTGCGACACGGAACGGCCGACCGGATCGACGCCTCCGGCAGTGGGCTCGCGCCGATTGGCCTGACGAGACCGAAACACTTTTAGGTCCATATCCACTTAAAACATGAATTCATGGTCATTGCCGAGTGATGCCCCTGCCTCGGGGTATCCGGGAGGCATGGACGTATCGAACGGAGACTTCAGCGCACTGGCCTTCCCCCTCGCCGACGGGCGGGGTGCGACCGGGGCGGTGATGGGCATTGTCGGAGTGGTGCTGGTGGCCGTACTGATCGGCGCGGTCTGGCTGGGCAGGCGGCGCCGCGCCCAGGAGCTGCCTCCGCCCCGGCCCGAGGAGCAGCCGCCGCACCCCGACCACCGGAGCCACATCGAGCAGCGCGATGTCCACGGCGACGACAGCTTCCCGCCCGACAAGCGGGGTCTCTCCCCCTACGAGCTCGGTGACCACGGAAGCGAGACCATCCGCCGCGACACCGACGAGCAGCGCGACTGATCCTCCGGGAGCCACTGGCCTTCCGGGAGCCGAAGCGTCCGGTCTCCTCGCCGGGCGGCGCGGCGCGCGGCATCGCCGCGTGTTGCGGGAGCGGGCGACCGCGGTGAGGCTGGTGAGGCTCCGACGGCCGCCGCCACGCGCAGGCCGCAGAACCCATGAAGGCAGTAGGACCATGACCGGAAGCCATCCCGGAACGGCGTCGATGCCGGCGCCGCTCACCGGATCCGCAGCGCCCTGCTGGGTCAACCTCATGACCCGGGACCTGGAAGCGGCACAGGCCTTCTACGCCGCCGTGCTGGGCTGGACCTTCCGCCCGGGCATGCTGGGGCAGGGGTTCTCCGTCGCACGCCGGGGGGATGTGCCGGTGGCCGGGATCGGCGAGGTGGCCGCCGCGTATCGGGTGGCCGTGGCCTGGACCCCGTACTTCGCGGTCCCCGACGCCGACGCGGCGGCCTCACGCATCCGTGAGCGCAGCGGCACGGTCGCGGTGGGCCCGATGGCTCTCGGCAAGGGGCGCGGGGCACTGGCGGCGGACCTTGACGGTGCGGTGTTCGGCATCTGGGAGCGGACCGAGCCCGCGACCTCGCCCCCCGCTCCGGACGGCCACTCGCACGCCTGGCTGCGCCTGCACACCAGGAACGCCTTCGACGCGGCGATCTTCTACGGCGGGGTGCTCGACTGGGCGAGCGGGCGCCCCGGGTGCTGCGAGGTCTCCTACGAGACGGACGAGGTCATCGTCGTCTGCGAAGGGCGTCAGCTCGCCCGGATCAGCTCCGGTGCGGTGGAGGCGGCGCCCGATCCGCTGGTCCGCCCGCACTGGCAGGTCCACTTCCCCGTAGCCGATGTGGCGGCCACCGTCGACGTCGCGCGGAAGGCCGGCGGCAGCCTCGTCGAGCAGCGCCGGCTGGAGCGGGGCTACGAGGCGACGCTGCTGGATCCGGACGGCGGGCTCTTCACGGTCACGGATCTCGCGAACCCCACGGCAGCCCCTTCCGGCTGAGCGGACGGCCTCGGCGGCGTACCCCCTCGCGGTCGGCGGTCACTCCCGGCGATCGGGATCTCGCAGGTCGCATCAAGTCTCGACGGGCGGTGGGAGCACGCCTAGGATTTTCAGTACGGCATCGCGCGCCGGTCACCGGCCCGGTGAGGCGTGGAGATGCTGGTGAGATGCCCGATGGAGGCATTCCACAGTGTCAGTCGAGTTGAATCACACCATCGTCCATGCCCGGGACAACCAGAGATCCGCGGAATTCCTGGCGGACATACTCGGTCTCGAAGTCGGTGCGGAATGGGGCCCGTTCGTCCCGGTCGCCACCGCGAACGGCGTCACCCTGGACTTCGCGACCGTTCAGGAAGCGCCGATCGCCACGCAGCACTACGCCTTCCTCGTCTCGGAGGCGGAGTTCGACGCCGCGTACACCCGCATCAAGGACCTCGGAATCACGTACTACGCGGATCCGCATCACAAACACCCGGGCGAGATCAACCACAACGACGGCGGCCGGGGCATCTACTTCCCCGATCCCGCCGGGCACGCCATGGAGATCATCACGCGCCCCTACGGGGGCTCCCCCTCATAGGCACAACGCGACAGACACCACGCGCGAGAGGGTGTGGCCACCATCGCGTCGACTGCGGCCGAACCCTCCCGTGCCGGTTCAGGCGATCGGCAGCATCAGTTCAGGCCGGTCCCACATCACCGCGGGCGGCCGGGCCGCGAGGGTTCCGGTCCGCCGGGCACCCACAGCACGGTAGAAACCCTCGGCGGGCGGATGGGCGACGATGCGGACGTCGGCCAGGCCGGCGCGTCGCGCCTCGTCACGCAAGTGCCCGATGAGCAGCCGGCCGATACCGAGCCCCTGCGCCCCGTCGGCGACGAACATGAGGTCGAGCTCCGCAGGGGCGAGGATCAGCGCGTAGAAGCCCAGGAGGCGGCCGGTGTCGGGCTCGACGGCCGTGAAGACCTGGTGGGTCTCGATGTAGTCGGGCCCCACCCGGTATCCGGCGACCATGGCGGCGTAGCGCCCCTCATAGGCGCGAGAGGTCCTGACCAGCCGGGTGAGCCGCTTGGCGTCCCGTGCGGTCGCCCGCCTGATCTGTACGGTCTCGCCGCGTGCCCCGCCGACGAGTCGCGTAACGCTCGGTTCCATAGACGGAGTATTACGCACCTCACTGCGGCACCTCATTGCGGCACCTCATTGCGGCACCTCACTGCCGGGTCCGCGGACCCGGCGCGCTACGACGGTCCGCGCGCGGCGCGCCACTCCTCGACCACGGCGTCGATGTCGAACGGCTGGAGGTTCAGCAGCGGACCGGGCGGTGGCCGCCTGACGGCCGCCGCGATCTTCTCGTTGACCTCGGCCAGCATGCGCCGCACCTCGGCCTCCGTCCGTGCCCGGGACACGGCGTCGCGAACGTCCTCGGCCTCTTTGCGCAGCGCCAGGGCGGGCGGGAGCATCGACACCCCCTCCCGCTGCATCTTCTGCTTGATCCACCAGGTTTCGTCGTAGGGGGCCGAGAGGCTGTCGAGCGGCTTGCCGAATCCTGGCAACTGCGCGAAGTCGCCGCGCTGTTCGGACTCGTGGATCTGCCGGTCGACCCATGATTCGAAGCTGACACCCGCAGGCTTACGATCGGTCAACGCACACCCCTCCCGGAGGACTCGTCACCCTCTCCTCTCACGATACCCAGGATCGCGGTGCCGGTGTCCGGGGTGCCGGTGCCCGAAGTGCCGGAGTGCCGCTGTCCGGACTGCCGGTGCCGGCACCCAGCTCAGGCTGACACCACGAGCCCGTTGCGCAGCCGCTCCACGGCGGCCTCCGGAACCCTCAGCCCGTCGCGCACATATCCGTCGAGCCCGCCCCACCTCTCGTCCATGGCGTCCAGTGCCATGTCGAGATAGCGGGGGCGGGCCTCGATGACCGCGGACGCGATATCCGGGTCGCCGCCCGCGTCGAGAAACCCCTGGACGTACGGGGCGTAGGCGACCCGTACGACCGGGTTCACCGCGAGGAACTCGGCGCGCACCACGTCCCGTGACGCACCGACGAGCATCAGGAGCAGCGCGGTGGCCCAGCCGGTGCGGTCCTTGCCCGCCGTGCAGTGGAAGAGCACCGGGCGGGCCAGGTCGTCGGCGGCCGTCTCGACGAAGGCCCGGTACGCGGCGGCGGCGCAGGGCGAGAGCACCATCTGCCGGTAGGTCTCGGCGAACATCTCCTCGGCCTTCCCGCTCCCGAGCAGCAGCTCCGCCTCGACCGGGTCGGCGAGCAGCGCGCGCAGCCGGGCGGGTGCGACGCCCGGGTTGTCACCGAGCACATCGGCGACGAAGAGCCGCGCACCGGGCGGCAGCCGGTCGGGGGCCATCGCCCGCTCGTCGGCGGTGCGCAGATCGACGACGGTGCGGACGCCGAGCGAGGTCACGGCCGCGTCCCGTGCCACGTCCAGTTCGTTGAGCTGGCCGGAGCGCAGCACGGCGCCCGGACGGAAGCGACGGCCGGGCCCCAGAGCGATGCCGCCCAGGTCGCGCAGATTGATGACGGAGGATGCCGGGACGGCCCTGGCGGTGTGCACGATGAACTTCCCCTTTTCCCGACACGTGTCCGAATAGGTGCGATCCGACCGAAGTAGCATGATCTGACCGGATCCAACGTCGCACGCGGTCGGGGGAATCGACAACGTAAAACGCCGGAGGACATCGATCGGCGACGCCGGAGGAGACGCGGTCGAGGCGTTGGGGGCCGGCCCCCAACGGATGCCGTCACAGGGTGACGACGGTGACCTCGGTGGCCTTCACACCGGTCCACACGGCCGTCCCCTCGCTGAGGCCCAGTTCCGCCGCAGCCTCGGGGGTGATCTCGGCGACCAGGTCCGGAGCCTCGTGCGAGACGACCACCACCCGGAGCCGGCTGCCCACGGCTATGAGCTCACGGACCGTGCCGGGCCAGACGTTGCGGGGACTTCCGCCGGGCCTCTCGCGGTGCACGGAGACCGCTTCCGGCGCGATGATCGCGAGAACCGCCGCCCCTTCGTCGGACGAGTCCGCGACGACCAGGCGGCCGCCGTCGGCGAGCGCGAGGCTGCCGTCGGGGGCCACGGTCCCGGGCCAGGCGTTGCGGCCGAGCATCCGGGCGACCCAGGGCGAGCGCGGATGCCGGGTCACCTCGGCGGGTGCCGCGTACTGGAGGGCGCGGCCTTCGTCGAGCACGAGTACCCGGTCGGCCAGCGAAACCGCTTCGACGGGGTCGTGGGTGACGATCAGGCAGACTCCGCCGAACGCGGAGAGATGCCTGCGCAGGGTGTGCCGGACATGGGCCCGGGTGGTCTGGTCGAGGGCGGCGAGCGGCTCGTCGAGCAGCAACAGCCGTGGGCGGGCGGCGAGCGCCCGGGCCAGGGCCACGCGCTGGGCCTGACCGCCGGAGAGCTGGGCGGGCCTGCGGTGGGCGAGATGGCCGACGCCCAGCCGGTCGAGCCACTGCTGCGCCTCGCGGCGGGCGTCGGCCCGGCGGACGCCGTGGGCCCGGAGCCCGTACGCCGTGTTCGTGAGTGCGCTCAGGTGCGGGAAGAGCGCGCCGTTCTGCGGCACCCAGGCGACGTGCCTGCGGTGCGGGGGCAGTGCGGTGACGTCGGTGTCGCCGAGGCGCAGCCGGGCCCGGGAGCGCGGGGTCAGGCCGAGGAGGGCGCGCAGGAGGGTCGTCTTGCCCGCTCCGTTGGGGCCGACGACGGCGATCGTGGTCCCGGGGGCCGCGTCGAGGCTCAGTCGGTTGAAGCCGGTGACCTCGGCGTGCAGCGAGCGGAGTTCCCGCGCAGCCGGAGGGATCCCGTCGCCCGGTCCGGCGGCCGACGGGCCCACTGTGTCCCCGCCGTCCACACCGCCCCCGCCGTCCACGTCGGCTGCGGGTTCGGTGCGGTGCGTGCGCTCGCGCGGTGTCCCGGTCCAGCGCCCGCGCAGAGCCATGAGTACGGCCATGGCGATGGCGAGCAGGAGGAGCGAGACGGAGGTGGCGGCCTCCGGGGATTCCTGGAGCAGCAGATAGACCTGGAGAGGCAGCGTCTGCGTGGTGCCCGGCAGGTTGCCCGCGAAGGTGATGGTCGCGCCGAACTCGCCGAGCGCCCGCGCCCAGGTGAGCGCGGCACCGGCGGCCAGACCGGGGGCGACCATCGGGAGGGTGACGGTGAAGAACACCCGGGCCGGTGAGGCTCCCAGGGAGGCTGCGGTCTCCTCGTACGAGGGCCGCAGGCCGGCCAGTGCTCCTTCGAGACTGATGACGAGGAACGGCATCGCGACGAACGTCGCCGCGACCACCGCGCCCGACGTGTGGAACGGCAGCGTGATCCCGAAGGTGTCCTCAAGCCAGGGGCCGAGCAGACCCCGGCGGCCGAAGCCGAGAAGCAGCGCGACGCCGCCGACGGTCGGCGGCAGCACCATCGGCAGCAGGACGAGCGACCGGACGAGCGCCTTGCCGGGGAAGTCGACCCGGGCCAGCAGCCAGGCCAGGGGCACCCCGAGCAGCAGCGAGAGGCCCAGGGCCCAGAACGAGACGAGCAGGGACAGTCTGAGCGCCTGTGCGACGCCCTGACTGGTCAGGTGGGCGCCCAGGTCGCTCCACGAGGTACGGACCAGGATGCCGATCAGCGGCACCAGGAGGAACGCGACGGCGAGCAGCGCGGGGAGCGCCAGGGCGACGGGCGTGCGCGTGCCGGGCACCCGGCTGCGGAGGGCTCTCATCGAAGGTTCCCGTGATCGGTCGGTACGTGCGGAACTGGTTCGGCCGCGCGCTGCTGCCCCGGTCTCCCCCGGTCCGGGGCAGCAGCGCGCGGGATGCCGGTGGGCATCCTTCGTCCGGGTCGGGCCGAGACGGCGAGCGGGGTCCGGAGCCCGGCGTCGCGAGGAGCGGCGGGGAGCCGACGCGCCGTGTCGGCTCCCGGTGGCCCCGCGGCGGGGCACGCCGCCGGCCCTCCGCGCGAACCCGGCCCGGTCCGGACCCGGACGAAGGAGCCTCAGGGCTGCTGGAAGCCTGCGGCCTGAAGGATCTTCTGCGCCTCGGGGGTGCTCAGCCACTTCACGAACGCGGTGGCGGCCTCGGCGTTCTTGGACTGTCGCAGCGTGGCCGCCGGGTAGGAGGCGACGGCGTTCTGCGCGTCGGGGATGTCCACGGCATCGACCTTGTCGGTGGCCGTGGCGGCGTCGGTCTTGTAGACGATGCCCGCGTCGGCCTCGCCCAGTTCGACCTTGCTCAGGACGGCTCGGACGTTGGGCTCCTGGGAGACTGCCTTGACCGTGAGCTTCTGCGCGTCGAGGACCTGCTTGCTGTAGCGGCCGACCGGAACCTCGGGGGCGGCCAGGACCACCTTGAGGTCGGGGTTCGTGAGGTCCTTCAGGCTCGCGATCTTCTCCGGGTTGCCTTCCCCGGTGGCGATGACGAGACGGTTCTTGGCGATGACGGTGGGCGTACCGGTGTCGGACTTCAGCCCGTCCATCGTCTTGGTGTCCGCCGTGACCAGGGCGTCGGCGGGGGCGCCCTGCTTCACCTGCGCGGCGAGTTCCTGGGATCCGGCGAAGGAGAACGTCACCTTCGTGCCCGGGTGTTCCTTCTCGTACGCGGCACCGGCGGTCTTGAACACATCGGTGAGCGAGGCCGCGGCCAGCACGGTCAGCTTGGCCCCATCGGCGGAGGAGGCCGTGGACTTTCCGGCGGAGTCCTTCGGCTTGTCGTCGCCGCCGCAGGCGGCGAGCGGGAACAGGAGTGCGGCGGTCACGATCGCGGCAGCGGTGCGGCGCGTGGTGAGGGTGTTCGTCATGGTGCCGTGGGCTCCTTGGAATTGAGGGGCGTCGGAGGGTGAGGGGCGGTCAGACGCGGTCGATGTGCACGTTGGTGGACTTCACCCGAGCGGTCGCCTGCATGCCGACCTCCAGGCCGAGTTCCTCGACGGCCTCCCGGGTGAGCAGCGACACCAGCCGGTGGGGGCCGGCCTGGATCTCGACCTGGGCCGCGACATCACCGAGCTTCACCCCGGTGACGATGCCCGGGAAGGCGTTGCGGGCCGACGTGTACGAGGTCTCGTCCTCGCCTCCGCCGCCCTGGCCGATCTCGATGGAGAACGCGGCCAGATCACGGCCGTCGATGAGCCTGCGGCCGCCTTCGTCGCGGTGGGTCGCGACCCTTCCGGCGTCCGCCCAGCGACGCGCGGTGTCCGGGCTGACTCCCAGCAGGCGCGCCGCCTGCCCGATTGTGTAGGACTGCATGTGCGACAAGATATTCGGATTTCCACCGCAGCTGCAATCCATTCGGCCCAGTCAAGGAGCACATGCCAGGCCCGGGGAAGGCGGCACCAGAACCCCGTTCCGGAACCGTGCGTGAAGAAGCAAGTGCGCTCGGAGAGGGCAAGGTCACAAGCGAAGTCCCTGCTGCTTGTCGGGGACCTGCCCTAGAGTCTGGGCATGACGGTCCTGCCTGCCGACGGGCTTTCGTTGGCCGCCGAGTTCCCTCACCCCTCCCACGAGCAGTGGCAGAGCCTCGTCGAAGGCGTGCTGCGCAAGTCGGGCAAGGACGTTGCGGGTCCGGCCGCCGAGGAAGCGCTGTCCACCACGATCGAGGACGGGCTCCTCACCCGCCCCCTCTACACCTCTCGCGACAGCGCACCCGATGCCGGATATCCGGGATTCGCCCCCTTCACCCGCGGCAGCAAGGCCGAGGGCAACGCGGCGGGTGGCTGGGACGTACGGCAGCGGCACGCCCTGTCGGATCCCGCGCGCCTCAACGAGGCAGTGCTCGCCGACCTGGAGAACGGGGTCACGTCGCTGTGGCTGACGGTGGGGGGTGCCGGCGGTGTCGCAGTGTCCGCCCTGGCGGCATCCCTGGACGGCGTCCATCTCGATCTGGCTCCGCTGGTGCTGGACGCCGGCAGCGAATTCGACGCCGCGGCAACGGAGTTGCTGCGTCTCTACGCGACGCGGGGCGCCGATGCGCGGGCGGCACGCGGCAACCTCGGCGCCGATCCTCTCGGGCAGGCCGCCCGCGGCGGCACCGAGGCCGACTTCACCGCGGCGGTCGGCTGGGCCCGGCGATGTGCGCGTGAGTTTCCCGGACTGCGGGCCCTGACCGTCGACGCGCTGCCGTACCACGAGGCGGGCGGCTCGGCCGCCCAGGAGCTGGGCGCCTCGCTGGCGACCGGCGTCGCCTATCTGCGGGCGCTGACCGGGGCCGGCCTCTCGGTCGAAGAAGCCTGCGCACAGCTGGAGTTCCGGTATGCGGCGACAGCCGATCAGTTCCTGACCATCGCCAAGCTGCGGGCAGCCCGGCGGCTCTGGGCCCGGGTGGCCGAGGTGTGCGGGGCCGCCGACGCCGGGGCGCAGCAGCAGCACGCGGTGACATCCTCGGTGATGATGACGCGGCGCGATCCCTGGGTGAACATGCTGCGGACGACACTGGCCTGTCTGGGCGCGGGTGTCGGCGGGGCCGACTCCGTCACCGTGCTGCCGTTCGATCACGCCCTGGGCCTGCCGGACGCGTTCGCCCGGCGCATCGCCCGCAACACGTCGACGATCCTGCTGGAGGAGTCGCATCTGGCCCGGGTGATCGACCCTGCGGGCGGTTCCTGGTACGTGGAGCGGCTCACCGCCGAACTCGCCGACTCCGCCTGGGAGTTCTTCCAGGAGATCGAGCGGGCGGGCGGGCAGGCCACGGCCCTGCGCTCGGGAATGGTCGGCGAGCGTCTCGCGGCCACCTGGGCGGCGCGGACGAAGAACCTGGCGCGTCGCAAGGAGCCGGTCACCGGCGTCAGCGAGTTCCCGCAGCTGGCGGAGCAGCCGGTGGAGCGCGCGGCGGCCCCCGCGGAGGAGTCCGCCACGGTATCGGGCGGTCTGCCCAGGGTCCGTCGTGACGAGGCGTTCGAAGTGCTGCGTGCCCGGTCGGACGCCCATCTCGCGGTCACCGGGCAGCGGCCCCGGGTGTTCCTCGCCGCGCTCGGCCCGGCCACGGCCCACACCGCGCGGGCGTCGTTCGCCTCGAACCTGTTCCAGGCGGGCGGGATCGAGCCGGTCCACGACCCGGTCTCGGTGGACGCGGCAACGGCCGCCGACGCGTTCCGGGCGAGCGGGGCCCGCGTGGCGTGCCTCTGCTCCAGCGACACGCTCTACGCCGAGCAGGCCGGTGCGGTCGCCGAAGCACTGGGGACGGCCGGCGCCGAGCGGGTGTTCCTCGCGGGCCGGCCCGGCGAGTACACCGGTGTCGACGAGTACGTCTTCGCGGGCTGCGACGTGGTGGCCGTCCTCTCCTCCGTTCTCGACCGTATGGGTGTGGCGTGATGGGTATCCCTGACTTCTCCGACATCGATCTCGGTCCGGGCGGCGCCGCCGAGGTGACCGAGGACCAGTGGCACGCCCGCGTGAAGGAGTCCTCCGGGACGTCCGACGGCGATCTGCTGTGGGACACCCCGGAAGGCATCGCGGTCAAGCCGCTGTACACGGGGCGTGACCTGGAGGGGCTCGACTTCCTCGACACGTACCCGGGCGTGGCCCCCTATCTGCGGGGCCCGTATCCGACGATGTACGTCAACCAGCCCTGGACGATCCGGCAGTACGCCGGGTTCTCCACCGCCGAGGAGTCCAACGCCTTCTACCGCCGCAACCTCGCGGCCGGGCAGAAGGGCCTCTCCGTCGCCTTCGACCTGCCGACCCACCGCGGCTACGACAGCGACCATCCGCGGGTGACCGGCGACGTCGGTATGGCGGGCGTGGCGATCGATTCGATCTACGACATGCGTCAGCTCTTCGACGGCATCCCGCTGGACAGGATGTCGGTGTCGATGACGATGAACGGCGCGGTGCTGCCCGTACTGGCGCTGTACATCGTGGCCGCCGAGGAACAGGGCGTCGCGCCCGAGAAGCTGGCCGGGACCATTCAGAACGACATTCTGAAGGAGTTCATGGTCCGCAATACCTACATCTACCCTCCGAAGCCCTCGATGCGGATCATCTCCGACATCTTCGCGTACACCTCGCAGAAGATGCCGCGCTACAACTCGATCTCCATCTCCGGCTACCACATCCAGGAGGCGGGCGCGACAGCCGACCTGGAGCTGGCGTACACCCTCGCGGACGGTGTGGAGTATCTGCGGGCCGGACGGGACGCCGGTCTCGACGTGGACGCGTTCGCACCGCGACTTTCGTTCTTCTGGGCGATCGGCATGAACTTCTTCATGGAGATCGCGAAATTGAGGGCGGCCCGGCTGCTCTGGGCCAAGCTGGTCAAGGAGTTCGAGCCGAAGAACGCCAAGTCGCTTTCGCTGCGCACTCATTCACAGACGTCGGGGTGGTCGCTGACCGCGCAGGACGTGTTCAACAACGTCACCCGGACCTGCGTGGAGGCGATGGCCGCCACCCAG
Source organism: Streptomyces sp. NPDC058051 (assembly GCF_042885475.1). Classification (NCBI taxonomy): domain Bacteria; kingdom Bacillati; phylum Actinomycetota; class Actinomycetes; order Kitasatosporales; family Streptomycetaceae; genus Streptomyces; species Streptomyces sp. NPDC058051. The sequence continues at coordinate 231,417 of NZ_JBHVRW010000001.1, read as the reverse complement.
GGGCACACCCAGTCGCTGCACACCAACGCGCTCGACGAGGCCCTCGCGCTGCCGACGGACTTCTCGGCGCGGATCGCCCGGAACACCCAACTGCTGCTCCAGCAGGAGTCGGGCACCGGCCGGGTCATCGACCCGTGGGGCGGCAGCGCATACGTGGAGCGGCTGACGTACGACCTGGCGCGCCGGGCCTGGAAGCACATCGAGGAGGTCGAGGCGGCGGGCGGCATGGCGCAGGCCATCGACGCGGGCATCCCGAAGCTCCGCGTTGAGGAGGCCGCGGCGCGCACCCAGGCGCGCATCGACTCCGGGCGCCAGCCGGTCATCGGCGTCAACAAGTACCGGGTGGAGAGCGACGAGCAGATCGATGTGCTCAAGGTCGACAACTCCTCGGTGCGCACCCAGCAGATCGAGAAGCTGCGCCGGCTGCGTGCGGAGCGCGACGAGGAGGCGTGCCGGGCGGCGCTGCGGGCGCTGACTGCGGCGGCGGAGCGGGCCCCCGGTCCCGGTCTCGAAGGCAATCTGCTGGCGCTGGCCGTCGACGCGGCCCGCGCGATGGCCACCGTCGGCGAGATCTCGGACGCCTTGGAGAAGGTGTACGGCAGGCATGCGGGCCAGATCCGTACGATCTCCGGTGTGTACCGCAACGAGGCAGGTGAGTCCCCTTCCGTGGACAGGACCCGGGCACTGGTGGACCGGTTCGAGGAGGCCGAGGGGCGCCGTCCGCGCATCCTGGTCGCCAAGATGGGCCAGGACGGTCATGACCGCGGCCAGAAGGTGATCTCGACGGCCTTCGCCGACCTCGGCTTCGACGTCGACGTGGGCCCGCTGTTCCAGACCCCGGCCGAGGTGGCACGACAGGCGGTGGAGGCGGACGTGCACATCGTGGGCGTCTCCTCGCTGGCCGCCGGGCATCTCACGCTCGTACCGGCACTCCGCGAGGAGCTGGCCGCCGAGGGCCGCGACGACATCATGATCGTGGTGGGCGGGGTGATCCCGCCGCAGGACATCGAAGCGCTGCACGAGGCGGGGGCGACGGCGGTGTTCCCGCCCGGCACCGTGATTCCGGACGCCGCACACGACCTGGTGACGCGCCTCGGTGCCGCGCTCGGCCACGAACTGTGAGCCGCTGACCCGATGCCTCCGAAGATCGACATCGACAGTTATGCGAAGGGGGTGCTCGACGGGAAGCGTGCGTTCATCGCGCGCGCGATCACTCTCGTCGAGTCCGTCCGCCCCGATCACCGGTCGCTGGCCCAGCAGCTGCTGCGTGAGCTGCTGCCGCACTCCGGGCACGCCCGGCGCATCGGCATCAGCGGCGTGCCGGGGGTCGGGAAGTCCACCTTCATCGACGCGCTCGGCACCATGCTCACCGGGCTCGGTCACCGGGTCGCGGTGCTGGCCGTCGATCCCTCCTCCAGCCGTACCGGCGGCTCCATCCTGGGCGACAAGACCAGGATGGAACGCCTCGCGGTGGATCCCGCGGCGTTCGTGCGCCCCTCCCCCACCGCGGGAACGCTCGGCGGAGTGGCGAAGGCGACCCGCGAGTCCATCGTGGTGATGGAGGCCGCCGGATACGACGTGGTGCTGGTGGAGACGGTCGGCGTCGGCCAGTCGGAGACGGCGGTGGCCAATATGGTCGACACGTTTCTGCTGCTGACTCTGGCCCGTACCGGCGATCAGCTCCAGGGCATCAAGAAGGGCGTCCTGGAGCTGGCGGACGCCATCGCGGTCAACAAGGCGGACGGTCCGCACGAGCGCGACGCCCGCGCGGCCGCACGCGAACTGGCGGGCGCACTGCGGCTGATGCACCCGGTGGACGCGGCCTGGACGCCTCCGGTCCTGACCTGCAGCGCCCGGGAGTCGGCCGGTCTCGACACCCTGTGGGAACGGCTGGAGCAGCACCGCGCGCTGCTCGACTCGACCGGCCGGCTCGCGGCGAAGCGGCGTGACCAGCAGGTCGACTGGACGTGGACGATGGTGCGGGACGAGCTGCTGGAGAGTCTGCGCAGCCATCCGGAGGTGCGCTCCATCGCCCCGGATCTCGAACAGCGCGTGCGGGACGGCGCGTTGACGGCCACGCTGGCGGCCGAGCAGATCCTGGGCACGTTCCGGGGCACGCTCCCGGCAGCGGAGGACAACGCCCCCACGGGCTGACGAGGACCGGTCCGAGGACCGGTCCGGGGACCGGTCCGGGGACCGGCTTCGGAGATCGATCCGGTGCCCGCGCCCCGCAGCCCGGGTGCGCCGTGGTACGGTGCAGTTGGTACGTGTGTACGCCTCGGTTTGAGGCGCCGGTGCCGATTCACCTTTACAAGCCCCAGCGTCCGTCCTTCTCGGACCGACGATCCGGCTTTCCCGCACCATTTCATCCCGTTCGGTTCGGGCCTTCCCCGTCCGGGCTTTCCCGCCCGTCGTCCGGGGCGTGATCTCTTCCGCCCCCATACCGTCCGGGCCCCTTCATTCGCCATGTCCGCGAAAGGACCACCCGCATGACCAGCCTCCTCGAACACCCCGTTGTCCAGCAGGAATCGCCCACCGAGGCCGTCGGTGTGCTTGACATCACACACCAGGGGCACGGTGCGCTGCGCGTCCGTGACGGCCGCCCCTCCCCGGCCGATGTACAGGTCTCGGCCACCCTGATCCGCCGCCACGGGCTGCGCAAGGGAGATCTCGTCGAGGGCTCCTGCGACCGGCCCCGCGTCCTGTCCGGCGTCGTACGGATCAACGGCCGCTCGCCGCAGGCCCTGCGCGGTCGGCCCCACTTCCGGGACCTCACCCCGCTCCACCCCCGGCACCGGCTGCGTCTGGAGACACCGTCCGGCAGTCCGGCGATGCGCCTTGTCGATCTGGTCTCCCCCATCGGCAAGGGGCAGCGCGGGCTCATCGTCGCGCCGCCCAGGACCGGCAAGACCGTGCTGCTGCAACAGGTCGCGGCAGCCGTCGCCGCCAACCACCCCGAGTGCCGTCTGATGGTGGTACTGGTCGACGAACGTCCTGAGGAGGTCACGGACATGCGCCGGTCCGTGCGGGGCGAGGTGCTGGCCTCGACGTTCGACCGGCCGGCGAAGGAGCACGTCGCGCTCGCCGAACTCGCGATCGAACGCGCCAAGCGCATGGTCGAAGAGGGCCAGGACGTCGTGATCCTGCTGGACTCCCTCACCCGGCTGTGCCGCGCCCACAACAACGCGTCGGCCGCGGGCGGACGCACGCTCAGCGGCGGTGTCGACGCGAGCGCCCTGCTCGGCCCCAAGCAGCTCTTCGGTGCGGCACGGCTCACGGAGGAGGGCGGCTCGCTCACCATCCTGGCCACCGCGCTGGTGGAGACCGGCTCCCGCGCCGACGACTACTTCTTCGAAGAACTGAAAGGCACCGGCAACATGGAACTCCGGCTCGACCGCTCCCTGGCGGACCGGCGCATCCACCCCGCCGTGAACATCCAGGCGTCCGGCACCCGGCGGGATGAACTGCTGGTACCGGCAGGCGAGTTCCGGGCGGTGCGGGGGCTGCGGCGCGCGCTGCACTCCCGGGATCCGCAGACTGCGCTGGAAACGCTGCTGGACAGGATCCGGCACACTCCGGACAACGCGGCCTTCCTCCGTACGATCCACCGCACCGTTCCGGACGCCTGAGCCTGTCCGGGAGGGACGGGGCGTCGCAATACCATGGACCGTTCTCGAATGATCCGCCCCTCACCAGCACAGGGAGTGCAGGCCCATGGAATTCCGCCGACTCGGCCGCAGCGGTCTGACCATCAGTGAGATCGCCTACGGGAATTGGCTCACCCACGGTTCGCAGGTGGAGGAGGACGCGGCGGCGGCCTGTATCCGCGCCGCCCTCGACGCCGGGATCACCACCTTCGACACGGCGGACGTCTATGCCGAGACGCGGGCCGAAGCCGTCCTGGGCCGGGCGCTCAAGAACGAGCGCCGCGAAGGACTTGAGGTGTTCACCAAGGTCTACTTCCCGACCGGTCCCGGCCAGAACGACCGGGGGCTCGGCCGCAAGCACATCATGGAGTCCATCGACAACTCACTGCGCCGCCTGCAGACCGATTACGTGGACCTGTACCAGGCACACCGCTACGACCACTCGACGCCACTGGAAGAGACCATGGAGGCGTTCGCCGACGTCGTCCGCTCCGGCAAGGCCCTCTACATCGGCGTTTCGGAGTGGACGGCCGACCAGCTCCGCGCCGCCCATGGACTGGCCCGCGAACTGCGGGTACCGCTGATCTCCAACCAGCCGCAGTACTCGGCCCTGTGGCGCGTCATCGAGAGCGAAGTGGTGCCCGCGTCCGAGGAGCTGGGCATCGGTCAGATCGTCTGGTCCCCGATCGCTCAGGGTGCTCTCACGGGCAAGTACAAGCCGGGTGCGCCGCTCCCGGCCGGCTCCCGGGCGACCGACGAGAAGGGCGGCGCGTCCATGGTCGCCGGCTGGCTGCGCGACGAGGTGCTGGAGCGCGTCCAGCGGCTGCGGCCGCTCGCCGACCAGGCCGGTCTGAGCCTTGCCCAGCTCGCGGTCGCCTGGGTACTGCAGAATTCCAATGTCTCCGCCGCGATCATCGGTGCCTCCCGGCCCGAGCAGGTGACGGAGAACGTCGCGGCGGCGGGGGTGACACTCGACGCGGAACTGCTGAAGAGCGTCGACGACATCCTGGACCCCGTGGTGGAGCGGAACCCGGGGCTGACGGCCGGGCACGAGAACAACAGCTGATCCGCCGGGCTCGCGCGTGCGGTACGGGGTCGGCCGGTCCGGCGGACCCCGTCCCGTCCTCGGGCGCGCGGGACGGCGCGTCACCGGCACCGACAGGTACGAGGTCAGGTGCCGGTGTGCAGGGAGGCGGTGTGTTCGCGGACCTGCGCGGGTGTGAGGTAGTAGTCCGTGTACTCGAAGTCGCGCAGCTTGGCCGGCTTGCGGGCCTGGAATCCGGTACGTACGAAATCGTCGCCGGCGATGGCGTTGAGCATCCAGTTCGTCATGACCCGCGCCTTGGCCACATTGGTCCGCAGAGCCGACCAGTGGTAGCCGCGGGCCACGGCCTGCGCGGTGATTCCATGCATTTCGATCCCGAGCGGCTTGGAGACCGCGTCCTTGCCACCGAGGTCCACCACGAGACCGAGATCCTTGTGGACGTACGGCTTCAACGGCTGGTGCCGCAGCGTGGCGATGAGGTTGGCGGCGAGCCTGCGGCCCTGGCGCATGGCGTGCTGCGCGGTGGGCGGGCAGACCGCGCCGCCCCCCTTGCTCAGGTCCGGTACCGCCGCGGCGTCGCCGAGCGCGAAGACGCCGTCGAAGCCGGGCAGCCTCATCTCGGGCGTCACCGCCAGCCGGCCGCGTACGGTCTCCGCGTCGAAGGTGGCGACCAGCGGACTCGCGGTGACTCCGGCGGTCCAGATCAGGGTGCGGCAGGGCAGCACCCGGCCGTCGGTGAAGGTGACCTCCTCCGGTCCGGCTTCCGCGACCGAGACGCCGAGCGACACCTCGATGCCGCGTGCCCGCAGCACCTCCAGGGCGCTTCGGCCGAGCTTGTCCCCCAGTTCGGGCATCAGCTTCGGAGCGATGTCGATCAGATGCCACTTGATCAGTCTCGGGTCGAGCCGTGGGTAGTGCCGCACCGCGTTGGTGGTGAGGCGCTGGAGGCAGGCAGCCGTCTCGGTGCCCGCGTATCCGCCGCCGACCACCACGAACTGCAGGCGCGAGGCCCGTTCGTGCTCGTCGTGACTGGCGTCCGCGAGATCGAGCTGGGCGATCACGTGATCGCGCACGTAGGCCGCCTCGGCGAGCGTCTTCATGCCGCGGGCGTTGTCGAGCAGGCCGGGGATGTCGAAGGTACGGGTGACGCTCCCGGGACTGAGCACGATGTAGTCGTAGGGCTCGTAGACGACCTCGTCGGTGATCTTGCGAATGACGCAGACCTTCGCCTTCGGATCCACTCCGATGGCCCCGCCCGGGATGATCCTCGTGCGGTGCCTGCGACTGCGGCGCAGCGACACCGCGACGGACTGCGGGGTGAGCACACCTGCCGCGACCTGTGGCAGCAGGGGCAGATAGAGCTGGTACGAGAACGGGGCGACAAGCACGATCTGCGCCTCGCCCGGCCTCAGTCCGCGTTCCAGACGCCGGACGCACTCCACCCCGGCGAATCCGGCACCGACAACGAGAATCCTGGGTCGTGCCACAGTGTGTGTCCCTTCTCGGGCCTGCGCGGTCGTCCGTCCGCCTGCCCTGTCGCACGCGTCCGTCGTCTCACATCCTGACGAGCCGCACCCGACTTCGCCTGCTGAGGACGGCGGACGGACGACACCACCGGGTCAGCGGGCCAGGAAGGTGACCGCCGTGCAGGTGCTGCCGACCGCGCCCACCAGCACGACGCCGGCGGCGACGCAGCGTGTCCTGAGCCTGCGATAGCGCGCTTCGTACTCGCCGCGCAGTTCGGCGGCGCGGGCGGAGATGCGGCAGAGCGTGGACCGCGACACGGCGACACGGTCCGCGATGTAGACCCGTGTCACGTCCTCGCGCTGTGCCGTGGTGAGCCACGGGAGCGCGTCGGTGAAACGGCGGGCCTGTCGACGCGCCGCCTCGACCTCGGCGTTCCACATCAGATAGCCCTCCAGCTGTGCCAGGCCGCGGGCGCTGTCCTTGTCGGGATCCATTCGCTTCTCCTCTCCGGGGCCGCCGTGCTCACGGCTGCCGGTCCCCCGGGGGCCACGTCGTACCGGTGTCGGGTCGGTTGACGGCTTCGTCGACGGCACGCACCGAGGGGTGGTGCAGGTCGAATGCCGGGGATTCGGAACGGATCCGCGGCAGGGTGAGGAAGTTGTGCCGCGGCGGCGGGCAGGAGGTCGCCCACTCCAGCGAACGGCCGTAGCCCCACGGGTCGTCGACGCCGACGTTCTTCCCGTACTTGGCGGTCTTCCACACGTTGTACAGGAACGGCAGCAGCGACAGGCCGAGCAGGAACGAGGCGATCGTGGAGATGGTGTTCAGTGCGGTGAAGCCGTCCGCCGCGAGGTAGTCCGCGTAACGACGCGGCATGCCCTCGGCACCGAGCCAGTGCTGCACCAGGAACGTGCCGTGAAAGCCCACGAACAGCGTCCAGAACGTGATCTTGCCGAGCCGCTCGTCCAGCATCTTGCCGGTGAACTTCGGCCACCAGAAGTGGAATCCGGCGAACATCGCGAAGACCACGGTGCCGAAGACGACGTAGTGGAAGTGCGCGACGACGAAGTACGAGTCCGAGACGTGGAAGTCCAGCGGGGGCGACGCCAGGATCACACCGGTCAGACCACCGAAGAGGAAGGTGACCAGGAAGCCGATCGACCAGAGCATCGGCGTCTCGAAGGACAGCGATCCCTTCCACATCGTGCCGATCCAGTTGAAGAACTTCACCCCGGTCGGTACCGCGATGAGGAACGTCATGAACGAGAAGAACGGCAGCAGCACACCGCCGGTCACGAACATGTGGTGCGCCCACACGGTCGCCGACAGGCCGGCGATCGCGATCGTCGCGCTGATCAGACCGATGTAGCCGAAGACCGGTTTGCGGCTGAAGACCGGAAGGATCTCGGTGACGATGCCGAAGAACGGCAGCGCGATGATGTACACCTCGGGGTGGCCGAAGAACCAGAAGAGGTGCTGCCAGAGCAGGGCACCGCCGTTGGCCGGATCGAACACGTGTGCGCCGAACTTGCGGTCCGCCTCCAGCACCAGCAGGGCCGCCGCGAGGACCGGGAAGGCCAGCAGGACCAGTACGGCGGTCAGCAGCACGTTCCAGACGAAGATCGGCATGCGGAACATCGTCATGCCGGGGGCACGCATGCCGATGATCGTGGTGATGAAGTTGACCGAACCGAGGATCGTGCCGAAGCCGGAGAAGGCCAGGCCCATGATCCACATGTCGCTCCCCACGCCCGGCGAGCGGACGGCGTCGGTGAGCGGGGAGTAGGCGAACCAGCCGAAGTCGGCCGCACCCTGCGGGGTGAGGAAGCCGGCCACCACGATGAGCGAGCCGAAGAGGTACAGCCAGTAGGCGAGCATGTTCAGCCGCGGGAACGCCACATCGGGCGCGCCGATCTGCAACGGCATGATCCAGTTCGTGAAGCCGGCGAACAGCGGCGTCGCGAACATCAGCAGCATGATCGTGCCGTGGATCGTGAACGCCTGGTTGTACTGCTCGGGCGAGACGATCTGGATCCCGGGACGGGCCAGCTCTGCGCGCATGACCAGGGCCAGCACACCGCCGACGACGAAGAAGGCGAACGAGGTGACGAGGTACAGCGTGCCGATGGTCTTGTGGTCGGTGGTGGTCAGCCACTTGATGACGACGTTTCCCGGTTCCTTGGCGCGGACCGGAAGCTCGTTCGCGTACGCCTCCTCTTCCTCCGCTGCCCCTGATGTGCCCGTCGTCGTCACTGGGACGCTCCTTCGATTGTCATTCGCGGGTGGACTGAACACCCGGCAGGGGCGCCGCCTCCTCCGGGCGGCCGTCAGGCCGTTCCCGCGCGTCGCGCCAGATTCCAGATGCAGCAAATCAGCCGCGGGGCCCCTGTGCGCGGCCCTGCGCCCGCCGTCGCACGACTTTCACTCGTCAGGGCGTCCTCGGGCTCGGGGCCCGGCCCGCTCGCCTACGACGCGTCCCGGTGGGGATCTCCACGTCGGCGCAGGGCATGCCAGGGTTCGACGAACTCCCTTACCAGTCACCGGAGTCAATGAAAAAATCGGTGCACGCCGGATCGTCGGCCGGCTCCGGGCGAGCGGCGTCTCGCTCAGGCCAGCCCGCCCGTCGCGCGCACATTCTGGCCCGTGATCCACCGGCCGTCATGACCGGTCAGGAAGGCGACCACGTCGGCCACATCGGCGGGTTCACCCAGTCGGCGGAGGGGGGTCGTGCCGGCGGCGGCCTCAAGTGCCTGCGGCTGGTTGGCGGCGCGCAGCAGATCGGTGTCGGTCGCGCCGGGCGAGACGGTGTTGACGGTGATCCCGCGCGCTCCCAGTTCGTGGGCGGCGATGGCGGTGAGCTGCTCGACCGCGCCCTTGCTGGCGGCGTACGCACTGATACCGGAGCCGGGCCGCACGGTGTTCGCCGTGGAGATGTTCACGATGCGGCCGCCGTCGCGCATCCGCAGGGCGGCATGGCGGACCGTCATGAAGACCGCTCGGGTGTTGACCGTCATCACCTGGTCGAACACCGCCGGGTCGGTGTCCGCGATGAGGGACGGAGTCGGGCACAGTGCTGCGTTGTTCACCAGGATGTCCAGGCCGCCCAGCTGTGCCTCGGCGGTCTCCATCAGCTGCTGCGGCGCGTCCGGGTCCGCGAGGTCGAGGCGGATGGGCCAGGCACTGCCGCCGTGGTCGCGCACCGTGCGGACGACCTCCGCGGCGGCGTCGTCGCTGGTGGCGTAGTTGAAGACCACATGGGCCCCGTCGCGGCACAGGCGTTCGACGATCGCGCGGCCGATGCCCCGTGATCCTCCGGTGACCACGGCTTTCTTGCCTGTCAGCACGGTCTCCCCCTCGAAGAGCAGTCGATCCCGGTGAGGCGAACCTACCGGCGTGACGGCTCACTGTCCGCGATTGCGCGGAGAACGGCCGGCCCGGGCCGGGGCGATCGGGACACACCACCGCCCCGGCCGGGCAGGTGCCGACCGGGGCGGGAGGGGCGAGGGGCGTCCGGATGTGCCCCTTGCGCAGGTGTCGCGTCAGCCGATGGTGGCGAGGGCCTGCGTGAACGCCGCCGACGGACGCATGACGGCCGCGGCCTTGGCCGGGTCGGGCTGGTAGTAGCCGCCGATGTCGGCCGGCGAGCCCTGTACCGCGATCAGCTCGTCGACGATGGTCTGCTCCTGCTCCTCCAGCGTCTTCGCGAGCCCGGCGAACGCCTGCGCGAGCTGCGCGTCGTCGGTCTGCTGTGCCAGCTCCTGCGCCCAGTAGAGGGACAGGTAGAAGTGGCTTCCGCGGTTGTCGATGCCGCCCAGCTTGCGGCTCGGCGACTTGTCCTCGTTGAGGAAGGTGCCGGTCGCGCGGTCCAGGGTGTCCGCGAGGACCTGGGCCCGCGCGTTGCCCGTGGTCGTGGCCAGGTGCTCGAAGCTGGCCGCGAGCGCGAAGAACTCACCCAGGCTGTCCCAGCGGAGGTAGTTCTCCTTGACAAGCTGCTGGACGTGCTTGGGAGCGGAGCCGCCGGCACCGGTCTCGAACAGTCCGCCGCCGTTCATGAGCGGGACGACGGAGAGCATCTTCGCGCTCGTGCCCAGCTCAAGGATCGGGAACAGGTCGGTCAGGTAGTCACGCAGCACGTTGCCGGTCACCGAGATGGTGTCCTCACCCCGGCGGATGCGCTCCAGCGAGAACGCGGTCGCCTTCTGCGGCGACATGATCTCGATCTGCAGACCGTCGGTGTCGTGGTCGGCGAGGTAGGTCCCGACCTTGGCGATGAGCTGCGTGTCGTGGGCGCGGTCCTCGTCGAGCCAGAAGACGGCCGGGGCGCCGGTGGCGCGGGCGCGGGTGACGGCGAGCTTGACCCAGTCCTGGATCGGCAGGTCCTTGGTCTGGCACATGCGGAAGATGTCGCCCGCGCCGACGACCTGCTCCAGCACGACGTCGCCGTTGCCGTCGAGGACCCGCACCGTGCCCGTGGTGGGGATCTCGAAGGTCTTGTCGTGGCTGCCGTACTCCTCGGCCTTCTGCGCCATCAGACCGACGTTCGGCACCGAGCCCATGGTCGACGGGTCGAAGGCGCCGTTGGCCCGGCAGTCGTCGATCACGACCTGGTAGACGCCGGCGTAGCTGCTGTCCGGCAGGACGGCGATGGTGTCGGCCTCCTTGCCGTCCGGACCCCACATGTGGCCGGAGGTGCGGATCATGGCCGGCATGGACGCGTCGACGATGACGTCACTGGGGACGTGGAGGTTGGTGATGCCCTTGTCGGAGTCGACCATCGCCAGGGCGGGGCCTTCGGCGAGCTCGGCCTCGAAGGACGCCTTGATCTTGGCGCCGTCGGGCAGCGCCTCGACGCCCTTGAGGATGCCGCCGAGCCCGTCGTTCGGGGTCAGGCCGGCCGCGGCGAGCGTGTCGCCGTACTCGGCGAAGGTCTTCGGGAAGAAGGCACGCACCACGTGACCGAAGATGATCGGGTCGGAGACCTTCATCATCGTCGCCTTGAGGTGCACCGAGAACAGCACGCCTTCGGCCTTGGCGCGGGCGATCTGCGCGGTGAAGAACTCGCGCAGGGCCGCGACGCGCATGACCGCCGCGTCGACGACCTCGCCCGCGAGGACGGGAACCGACTCGCGCAGAACCGTGGTGCTGCCGTCGTCACCCGCGAGCTCGATGCGCAGCGAACCGGCCTCGGCGACGACGGCGGACTTCTCGGTGGAGCGGAAGTCGTCGACGCCCATGGTGGCGACGTTCGTCTTCGAATCGGCCGTCCATGCGCCCATGCGGTGCGGGTGCGTCTTGGCGTAGTTCTTGACCGAGGCAGGGGCGCGGCGGTCGGAGTTGCCCTCGCGCAGCACCGGGTTCACCGCGCTGCCCTTGACCTTGTCGTAGCGGGCGCGGACGTCCTTGTCCTCATCGGTCTGCGGGTCGTCCGGGTAGTCCGGCAGCGCGTAGCCCTGTGCCTGCAGCTCGGCGACGGCGGCCTTCAGCTGCGGGATCGAGGCCGAGATGTTCGGCAGCTTGATGATGTTGGCCTCGGGCTTCTTGGCCAGGGCACCGAGCTCGGCGAGCGCGTCGTCGATGCGCTGGCCCTCCTGGAGGTACTCGGGGAAGCCGGCGATGATGCGCCCGGCCAGCGAGATGTCACGGCTCTCGACATTGACCCCGGCCGTCGAGGCGTAGGCCTGGACCACGGGCAAGAAGGAATAGGTCGCCAGGGCCGGAGCCTCGTCGGTGTGTGTATAGATGATGGTCGAGTCAGTCACCCTGCGCTCCGCTCCACGTCTGCAACATTGCTTGACATCAAGATATCTCGTGATCGCTGCCGACTCGACAGGGCCCTGCCCCCTTGCCCCGCGGCTCTCGACGGGGCCCCGCCTCCTTGCCCGGCAGCGGCCGTCGCGCGCTCCGGAGGTCAGGGCCGCCCCGGCGGCGGGACCTCCTCCCCGGGCGGCACAGGACCTGGCGGAGTGCCGTCGCCGAACGGGCGTCCGCCCAGCTCCTCCCGGTGGTGCGGGGCCGGCCAGCCCGACAGATCCGGGCCGGCGGGAACGATGCCGGTGGGGTTGATGCCGGTGTGGACCCGGTAGTAGTGCTGCTTGATGTGGTGGAAGTCGACCGTGTCACCGAAACCGGGCGTCTGGTACAGGTCCCTGGCGTACGCCCACAGAACGCGGTCCTCGGCGAGCTTCGAGCGGTTGCACTTGAAGTGTCCGTGGTAGACGGCATCGAACCGCACCAGGGTGGTGAACAGCCGGATGTCGGCCTCGGTGAGGGATTCGCCGACCAGGTAGCGCCGGTCCGCGAGTCGGGCGGACACCAGATCCAGTCGGCGGAAGACATCGTGGTAGGCGGTGTCGTACTCGGACTGCTGTGCCGCGAAGCCCGCGCGGTACACGCCGTTGTTGACGTCGTTGTAGATGTCCTGCATGACGTCGTCGATCTCGTCGCGCAGGGCCTCGGGATACAGATCGGGGGCGCCGGGCCGGTGCAGCGCGGTCCACTCGGTGGCGAAGTCCAGCGTGATCTGCTGGAAGTCGTTGGTGACGAGCCTGCCGCTGGGCACGTCGACGATCGCGGGCACGCTGACCCCTCCGGTGTAGTCCCGCTCCCGCGCCTGGTACGCCTCGCTCAGGTACTCGATGCCGAGCACCGGATCCCTGCCGCCCTCGTCCAGGGTGAACCGCCAACTGCGCTCGTCCTGGAGGGGGTCGGCGACGGCGAGTGAGAGGGCGCCCTCCAGCCCGAGGAGCCGACGGGAGACCAGGGAGCGGCTCGCCCAGGGGCAGGCGCGGCTGACGACCAGCCGGTAGCGGCCGGCCTCGACGGGCCAGCCGTCCCGGCCGTCGGCGGTGATGCGGTCGGCGAAGTGACTCCTGGACCGTTTGAACGGTTTGTGCCCGTACGCCGCGTTGCTGTCGGTCTCCGAACCGGTGGCCGCGCCGGTGTCGCTCCTGTTCATGATGTTCTCCCTACGATGGCGTTTTCCGTGCGAACGATCTGCGGGCTGCCCGATGGGTACGTGTCCGGCCGCGGTGCTCCCCGCGCGCATCCGCCAGCCCGATGAGCAGAGCGACGACGACGAAGGCGGTCGCGACGACAAGTCCGTGGTCGTACGCGGTGGCCCACCCGTCCCGGCCCAGTTGCGCGAAGAACATCGAGCCGACCGCGGCGATCCCGACGGCCGAACCGACGCGCTGGCTGGTCTGGAGGGTGCCGCCGGCGCTCCCCGCACCCACCACCGGCACCTCGGACAGGGTCAGCGTCTGGTTCGGGGCGATGACCAGGCCGCTGCCGAGCCCGGCCAGCAGCAGGGGCGCCGCCATCGCCCATCCCACGCCCCGGCCGGGCACCAGATGCGCGGCGAGCACGGTGAGCGCCAGCCCGAGGGCCACCGTGGCCAGCCCGGTGACGACGAGGGGCCGGCCGAAGCGGCCGACCAGCCGGCCGCCGGGGGTCGCCGCGACGGCCGCGCCCACGGCGAAGGGGGTGATGGCGAGCCCCGCCTGCAGAGCCGAGTAGTGCAGGCCGCTCTGGAGGTAGAGCGTGGTGATGAAGAAGATCGAGGTGAATCCGGCGAAGTACAGCAGGATCAGCAGACAGCCCAGCCAGTAGGAGCGGACCCGGAAGAGCGCCAGGTCGACGACGGGTTGCGTGCCGCGTCTGCCGCAGCGGGACTCCCACCCGACGAAGGCGGCGAGGAGCACCGCGGCGCCCACGAGCAGCAGCCACTTCCGGTCTCCGGGCCACTGCTGCGACTGGACGAAAGGCAGCAGCAGGGCGAGCACGCCCGCGCCGAGCAGGAGCACTCCGAGCGGGTCGAGGTCGCGCAGGCGCACCCGTCCGGCCGAGGGGGTGTCCGGGAGCAGGCGCCGGGCGAGCAGGAGGCAGACCGCACCGAGCGGCAGATTGACGTAGAACACCCAGCGCCACCCCTCCCCGGAACCGGCCGCCTGGATCAGCAGCCCGCCCGACAGCGGGCCCACGGCGGTGGAGATGCCGACCACGGTGCCGAACATGCCGAAGGCCCGGCCGCGCTCCCCACCGGAGAACATCTGCTGGATCAACGCCGAGATCTGGGGCGAGATCATGCCGCCGGCCACACCCTGGACGAGACGGGCGATCACCAGCCACTGACTGGACTGCGCGGCTCCGCAGGCTGCCGACGCCAGGGTGAACAGCGCCAGCCCGGTCATGAACACCGCGCGGCGCCCGCGCGCGTCACCGAGTCGCCCCGCAGGAATGAGGAACAGGCCGAAAGCGAGGGAGTAGCCGGAGAGCACCCATTGCAGGTCGGACTCCGGCGTGTGGAGGCCCTCCCGGATCGACGGCAGGGCGACATTGACGATGGAGACGTCCAGCAGGGTCATGAACCCGGCGATCAGACACACGGCGAGCGCCCGCCAGCGGCGCGGGTCCGGGGTGCGGGGGCCCGGGGCGGGGTGGTCGTCCCACCCCGCGGCACCCCGGTGACCTGCGCTCTCTGCCATGGCTCGCACCCTAGGACGAAGCGCACCGATACTCGTCCCGGCAGGGCCGCGGCGGCGCCTTTTCCGGCGTCCGTTCCAGCCGACGGGCGGCACCGGACACGGCCGTGCCCCCTGGGGTGAGGGGACACGGCCGTGGTGGTCGGTGGAGCGTCCGGGACGGTGTCGGGTGACGGGCGGGCCCGGTGGGCGCCGCTCGCAGCGCCGGCCCGGTCACGTCGCTCGGGGCGGCGTGCACGCTCCGGGCCCCGCGGACCGGTGGTCAGACCCCCGGCAGGCGGTGCTCGGACCGTCGCAGGTAGAAGACCCAGGTCGCCACCAGGCACAGGCCGTAGAACCCGACGAAGGCGAGATATGCCGCCTGGCCGTTGCCCGTCTCCAGGAAGGACTGCCGGAAGGCCAGGTTGACCAGGACTCCGCCGAAGGCGCCGATCGCCCCCGCAACCCCGATCAGTGCGGTGGTCAGCTGGCGCGAGCGCCGCTCGGCCTCGTCCCGGTCCTCGCCGGCCTCGATCCGGGCCCGCGCCTTGGCCCGGAAGATCGCCGGGATCATCTTGTACGTCGATCCGTTGCCGAGCCCACTGAGCAGGAAGAGTGCGATGAACCCGCACAGGAAGAGTGGCAGTGAGTGCTGCCGGGACGCCTCCAGTACCAGGCCCGCGCCCAGCGCCATCGCGGCGAAGGTCCAGAAGGTCACCCGGGCGCCGCCGAACCGGTCCGCCATCAGTCCGCCCAGCGGGCGGGAGAGCGAGCCGAGCAGTGGTCCGAGGAAGGTGAGGGAGGCCGCCTTCACCGGAGTGTCGAACTGCTCGTGGAACTGCACCTGGAGGACCTGCCCGAAGGCGAAGCCGAAGCCGATGAACGAGCCGAAGGTGCCGATGTAGAGCAGCGACATCACCCAGCTGTGGGTCTCTCCCAGCACCTCACGCATCGCCCCGCGTTCGTTGCGCGCACCGGCGAGGTTGTCCATCCGCAGCGCCGCGCCGAGTGCCGCCAGCACGATCAGCGGCAGGTAGATCAGCACCAGCACCCGTGGGTGTCCGGCGCCGGCGGTGGCCAGGACCAGCAGGCCGAGCAGCTGCACCACCGGTACGCCGAGGTTGCCGCCGCCGGCGTTCACGCCGAGTGCCCAGCCCTTGAGGCGCTGCGGGTAGAAGGCGTTGATGTTGGCCATCGAGGAGGCGAAGTTGCCGCCGCCCACCCCGGCCACGGCGGCCACCGCGAGCAGCGTGCCGTAGGAGACGCCGGGCTCCAGCACGATCCCGGCCAGCACGGTCGGGACCAGCAGCAGCAGCGCGCTGAAGACGGTCCAGTTCCGCCCGCCGAAGCGCGCCACCGCGAAGGTGTACGGGATGCGCAGTACGGAGCCGAGTGCGGTGGGCACGGCGGTGAGCATGAACTTCCCGGCCGCGTCGATGTGGTACTCCGGGCCGAGGAAGAGCACCAGCACCGACCACAGGCTCCAGATGGAGAAGCCGATGTGCTCGCTGAGCACCGAGTAGACCAGGTTGCGCCGGGCGATCCGGGCGCCCGCCAGGGTCCAGAAGGAGGTGTCCTCGGGATCCCAGCCGTCGATCCGGCGCGTGCTGGTACCGGAGTCCGCGGCGGTTGTGGTGGTGGTCATCAGCATGCCTCCGCGGGGATCATCGCGAGCACCCGCACCGGCCAGACCCGCAGGTCGGCGGTGGAGCCGTCGGGGGTGCGGTCCTCGTCCAGGCAGTGCCCGGTCCGCAGGTCGAACGCCTGCTTGAGCATCGGTGAGATCACCACCGGTACGTTCCCCCGACTGCCGAGCAGGCCGCGGGAGATGACGTGGGCGCCGCTGAACGGGTCGCGGTTCGCCACGGCGTGCACCGCGCCGCCGCGGTCGCGGAAGACGGCCACTTGCTCGTCCCGCGGGCCGACGAGCACGGCTACGCCGCGCCCCGGAACCAGGTCCTGGTACCGGCAGACCGGTGTCCATGACAGGCCGTCGTCGATCTCCACCATGTGCTCGGTACTCATGGGCAGGCTGGCCTCGCTCATCGCGTGCGTACCTCCAGGGAAGGGCCGGCGATCATGGCCGGCGCGAGGGGGAACCCGTCCTCTTCGGGACGGGCCGGGCGGATCTGGTCGCGCTCGTGGACGAAGCGCACGGTGGGATCGGGGGTTCCCGGGGCGTTGGTGAAGGAGACGAAGCGGCGTACCCGCTCGGGATCGGCGAGCGTGGCCGCCCATTCGTCCTCGTAGGTCTCCACGTGCCGGGACATCAGTTCGTCCAGTTCCTCGCAGATGCCCAGCGAGTCGTCCATGACGACCGCGCGCAGGTGGTCCAGGCCGCCCTCCAGGCGGTCCAGCCAGGGGGCGGTGCGCTCCAGGCGGTCGGCGGTGCGGATGTAGAACATCAGGAACCGGTCGATGGTGCGGATCAGCGTGTCGTGGTCCAGGTCCTTGGCCAGCAGATCGGCATGGCGTGGTGTCATGCCACCGTTGCCGCCGACGTAGAGGTTCCAGCCCTCCGCCGTGGCGATCACGCCGAAGTCCTTGCTCTGCGCCTCCGCGCACTCCCGGGCGCAGCCGGAGACCGCGGACTTGAGCTTGTGCGGTGACCGCAGGCCGCGGTAGCGCAGTTCGAGTTCGATCGCGAGGGCGACCGAGTCCTGCACTCCGTAGCGGCACCAGGTCTGCCCGACACAGGACTTGACCGTGCGCAGCGCCTTGCCGTACGCGTGACCGGACTCGAAGCCCGCGTCCACGAGGCGGCGCCAGATGCCGGGCAACTGGTCGACGGTGGCGCCGAACATGTCGATCCGCTGCCCACCGGTGATCTTGGTGTAGAGGCCGTAGTCCCGTGCGATCTCGCCGATGGTGATGAGGCCGTCGGCGGTGATCTCGCCGCCGGGGATCCGGGGCACCACCGAGTAGGAGCCGTTGCGTTGCAGGTTGGCCAGGAAGTGGTCGTTGGTGTCCTGGAGGGAGGCTTGCTCGCCGTCCAGGACATGGCCGTTGCCGAGCGTGGCCAGGATCGAGGCCACGGTCGGCTTGCAGACGTCGCAGCCCTCACCGGACCCGTGCTCGTCGATCAGACGGGAGAAGCTGGTGATGCCCTTGACCCGGATAATCTCGTAGAGCTCGGCGCGGGTGTGCGTGAAGTGCTCGCAGAGGCCGCGGGCCACCTCGATGCCGCCCGCCTCCAGTTCCTCGGCCACGAGGGAACCCAGCAGTTTGACGCAGCTGCCGCAACCGGTACCGGCCTTGGTGCACTTCTTGACCTCGGGGACGGTGCGCATGCCCTGTTCGGACACGGCCGCCCGGATGGCGCCCTTGCTGACGTTGTGGCAGGAGCAGACCACCGCCTCGTCCGGCAGTACCAGGGGGCCGCTTCGTCCTTCCCCGGCGGGAACCAGCAGCTCTTCGGGCGAGCCCGGGAGTTGGGCCCTTCCGATGGCGAGGGGGCGGAGCGTGGCGTAGGACTCGGCGTCGCCGACCAGGACTCCGCCGAGGAGCCGGCCGTCCGCGCTGACCACCAGCTTCTTGTAGATCCCGGCCCGGCTGTTGGCGTACAGCACCTCCAGGGCGCCGTCGGTGGCGCCCAGCGCGTCACCGAAGCTGGCCACGTCCACCCCCAGCAGCTTGAGCTTGGTGGAGGTGTCCGCCCCGGTGAACTCGGCAGTGGTACCGGTGAGTTTCCGGGCCGCTGTGTCGGCCATCGCGTAACCGGGGGCGACCAGTCCGTAGACCCGGCCGTCGACGGCGAGTGCGCACTCGCCGATCGCCCAGATGTGTGGGTCCGCGGTGCGGCAGTGCTCGTCCACGGTGATGCCGCCGCGCTCGCCGACCGGCAGGCCGCAGTCGCGGGCGAGTTGGTCGCGCGGGCGCACCCCCGCCGAGAAGACGACCAGGTCGACGGCGAGATCGGTGCCGTCGGAGAGGGCCATGGCCCGGGCCCGGCCGTCCTCGTCCGCGTCGATGCGCTGGGTGCCGGCGCCGGTGTGCACCTGGACGCCGAGCTCTTCTATCTTGCGTCGGAGCACGGCGCCGCCGCCGTCGTCGACCTGGAGGGCCATCAGCCGGGGCGCGAACTCGACCACGTGTGTCTCAAGTCCCATGGCCCGCAGCGCACCGGCCGCTTCCAGGCCGAGGAGTCCGCCGCCGACGACCGCGCCGACCGTGGCGCGCTCGGCGCTCGCGGTGATGGCCTCCAGGTCCTCGATGGTGCGGTAGACGTGGCAGCCCTCGGCGTCGTGGCCGGGCACCGGCGGCACGAACGGGTAGGAGCCGGTGGCCAGCACCAGGGCGTCGTAGTGCAGTTCGGCGCCGCTGCGGGTGGTGACGGTGCGGGCGCCGCGGTCGATCGCGGTGGCCGGGTCGCCGAGACGCAGGTCGATGCCGTGCCGCTCGATGAACCCGGCCGGGCACAGGCTCAGTTCTTCAGCCGTGGTGCCGGAGAACCAGCTGGTCAGGTGGACCCGGTCGTAGGCGGGGCGGGGCTCCTCGGCGAGCACGGTGACGCGCCAGTGGTGCGGTTGTCCGGCGGCCGGCTGTTCGAACAGGGCTTCCAGGAAGCGCTGTCCGACCATGCCGTGGCCGACCAGGACCAAGGACTTCTCGATCACGGGCGGGCTCCTCGGGTGGCGGTGCAGACGGTCATGGGGTGGCGGTAAGGACGTCGCGAGGGTCCGGCGGCAGCGGGCCCTCGCGCTCGCAGGCCCTGGTCAGGGTGGGGGCGGCGGCCAGGTCGCCCGGCAGACCGGACCACCGTGTCGTCGACGATCGCCAGGTGCAGCAGTCCGAGCGCCGGTGCCAGGTCGGTGCCGGGAACCGGGAGAAGTGCAGGCCGACCGGCCCTTGCCGCACAGTGCGCCGCGGTTGACCGGGACGTCGGGGCGCGCCGGCACCTGCGCCTCACCGCCGTCGTACGGCGCCTCCAGGCGCATGCCGCACCGCGGTGAGCAGGACGGGCAGCAGTGGGTGTCGGTCGTCGTCATGCCGTTGAGCGTCGGTCCGCACGATTACGCGACCGGGTCACACGTGTTGCGTACGAGGTACGGCTCCTTCACCGTCCACCGGGCCCAAGGTGACACGGCGGAAATCCTGCGTAACGTGGGGGAAGCCTCCGCTTACCTCTGCGTGATGGTCACGCAACCAGGACGAAACAGTGCTGGCCGAGCCTGCACGACATGGACAGCACGCACCTTTCGGGCCCTCTGGTCGGCTTCACCGTCGGAGTCACCGCCGCGCGCCGCCGCGAGGAGCTCGTCGCGCTGCTGCGCCGGCGCGGCGCCAGAGTGGTGGAGGCACCGGCCCTGCGGATCCTCCCGCTGGAGGACGACGCGGCGCTGCGCCGAGCCACCGCGCGCTGCCTGACGGCACCGCTCGACTACGTGGTGGCGACCACCGGAGTGGGCTGGCGTGGCTGGCTGAGCGCTGCCGACGGCTGGGGCTACGGCGGGCGGCTGGCCGAGGTGTGCCGGGACGCGGTGGTGCTCACCCGCGGTCCGAAGGCAACCGGCGCGGTGCGCGCCGGAGGTCTGAGCGAGACCTTCTCCCCCGTCACCGAGGCCACCGACGAGCTGCTGACCTGGCTGCTCGCGCGCGACCTGCCGGGCAGGCGGATCGCCGTGCAGGAGCACGGTGTGCCGCTCGACGCCTTCACCGCCGCACTGAGCGAACGCGGGGCCGAGGTGATCCCGATTCCGGTCTACCGGTGGGGTCCGCCCGAGGATCCGTCGGCGCTGCGCCGCCTGGTCGAGCAGACCGTGCGCAGCGAACTGCACGCCCTCACCTTCACCAGCGCACCCGCGATCACTGCCTTTCTCGCCTCCGCGGACGAACTCGGTCTCCGCGAGGAGGTGCTGGTGCGGCTTCGGGACGATGTGCTGTCGGTCTGCGTCGGTCCGATCTGCGCCCGGCCGCTGGAGGAGGCCGGCGTTGCCGTGCTCTGCCCCGAGCGGGGCCGGCTCGGGGCCATGGTGCGGACCATCGAGGACGCTCTGCCCGCCCGCGGCAGGCGTGAAGTCCGCAGCGGTGCCAGCACGTTGGTGCTCCAGGGGAACGCCGTGCTGGTCGACGGCGGTCCGCCCGTGCAGCTGCCGCCCCTGCTCGCGGCGGTGTTGCGCGCGCTGGCCGAGCGGCCGGGGAGGGTGCTCAGCCGGGCCGAACTGCTGCGCCGGGTCTGGGTCACCGGCCAGGCCGACGAACACGCCGTGGAGGCGGCCGTGGCCCGGCTGCGCGCGGCCCTGGGCGGGCACGCACGGCTGATCCGTACGGTGCCCAAGCGCGGCTACAGCCTGGTGGCGGCGGCATGACGGACGCACCCGCGGCGCCCACCCGTGCCACACGACCCGACCGGCCCGAAATCCTCCTGGCGGACGGCCCCGCGGCACCCACCCTTGCCGCACGACCCGAAAACCTCGTGGCGGACTCACCCGCGGAACCCACTGAACCCACCCTGCTGGCCGTCGCCCATGGCACGCGCGACCGGGCGGGCATCGCCACCTATCACGCGCTTCTCGACGAGATCCGCGCCCAGCGCCCCGGCCTGACGGCCCGTCTCGCCTTTCTCGACCTCGCGGCGCCCACCCCGGCCCAGGTGCTGGCCGACGCGTGCGGCCCGGTGGTCCTGGTCCCGCTGCTCCTGAGCACCGGGTACCACATCCGGGTCGACCTCCCCGCCGTACGGGCCACCGCACCGCACCTGGATGTGCGGATGGCCGCGCCGCTCGGCCCCGACCCGCTGCTCGCCGCCGCTCTCGACGACAAGCTCGCCGAGGCGGGCTGGTCCCCGACACGTTCCGGATCCGATGCCGTCGTGCTCACGGCCGCCGGCTCCACCGATCCGGCGGCCGGCGCGGACACCGCGCTGATGGCCGACCTGCTCCGGACGCGGCTCGGACAGCCGGTCGTCCCGGCCTACCTCTGCGCGAGCACGCCGACCCCGGCCGAAGCGGTGGAGGCCCTGCGGGCTGCGGGCCACCGCCGGGTGGCGGTGGCCCGCTATCTGATGGCGCCAGGCCATTTCGCCGTCCGCGCGCAGACCGCCGGTGGCTGTCTCACCTCCGCCCCGCTCGGCGCGCACCCGGCCGTGGCGCGCCTGGTACTCAAACGCTTCGACGAAACGGCCGGGGGGACGGCGTAGCCGCGAGCCGCGGGACGGCGTAGCCGCGATCGCCGATCCGGTCACGGCCGTTCACTTCACGGCGTTCACTTCATGACCGATCTGCTCACGGCTGTTCCGATCACAGCCCGCTCCGGTCACGGCCGACCGGGTGCGGTCGTTCCGGTCGCAGCCGATTCGGTCGAAGCCTTCCGGTTACGGGGCGCCCAGTCGCGTGCGCGTCACTCGCGGGGCACCCGCACCGGAGCGTCGCTCGCGTCCCGGCGCCTGCTGTCGCTGTGCCGACGCAGCTCCTCGACCTGGCGGACGAGTCGGTCCACGCGACCGGCGAGGTCAGGGCTGGCTTCCAGATGGGGGCGCGCGTCGGCGAGGGGCCCGATGAGACGTCCGGGGTCGTTGTCGGCCAGGGCTTCTCCGAGAGCGTCGACGGCCGGACGGGACCGCTCGGAAAGACCGGTGAGCGAGGTGATCTGTCCGGCGAGCCCGCGCAGGTCCGCTGCGTTGTCCCGGGCCCAGGCGGCGACTGTGCGGTTGGCGGCGCGGTGGTCGCGGATGGCCCGCACCCGCTGTTCCCCGGTGGTGCCCAGAGGGCCGGTGCGCAGGCGCAGATAGCGACGTTCGGCGGCCTGACGGCTGGTGACGCCGAGCGGGTGGGCGATGTCGGCCCAGCTGGCACCGGCCTCGCGGGCGGCCTCGATGAGGGACGGCTCCCAGGCCGCGAGCCGACGCCGTACGTCCCGCAGGAGCAGGAGGGCGTCCAACGCCTCTCCGCGCTCGGTCGCGACGCCGACCAACTCCGTGCCGTCGGGCACGCATGCCCGACGCAGAGCGGCCTCGATCGCGCTCAGTGCGACCGTGGTTGCCGGGAGAGAGACCGGCAGACCGAGGTCGCCGGGCGTCTCCGCGGGGATCTGCGGGTCGACTTCAGTCACGTTCAGCCCTTCAGGGTGAAATGAGCGTCATCATCCGCATGACATCGCACATGTCATCCTTTGGATGACATGTTACAACCGGATCGATGGCGAAGCGCGTAATCAACAGGTGTCTCGATCGATCCGGAGGTCATGCGTTCTTCCGGTCCTGGGCAGTGGGGCCGGCCCCGCTGTGACACTGTGGACCGGGCCGCAAGCCATCGGAGGCCGACGTGACCGTGCTCGTGTGGATCAATGAAGGCACCTGGCAGGCTGCGGTGGACGCCGCCCGCGCCCACACCTCGGCCGGGGACGAGATCGCGCTGCTGCACGTCACCGGCGACGACGTCGCGGAAGCGGTGCACGGCGCGTTCGTCGGCCTGTTGGGCCGTGGCCGCCGCGAGCGCGACCCCGGCGACCGGGTGGCGGCTCTGTCGGCGAGCGCGGCAGCCGACCTCCTGGACGCGGCGGCCGAACGTCTGGACCGGCCCGCGGTCCACCTCCAGGCCCACGGTCGCGCCGAACGGGAGGTCGTCCGCGCTGCCGCGGAGGCCGATCTGCTCATCTGCGCACGCGACGGCGACCGGCGCCGTCTGGGGCCCCGCAGCCTGGGCCCCGAAACACGCTTCGTCGTCGACCACGCCCCTTGCCCGGTCCTCTTGGTCTGGCCCGAACCACCGCCCGGCATCGGCTCGCTGCCTCCGCCTCCGCACCCGCACCCGCACCCGCACCCGCACCCGCACCCATGAGCGCGAAGGCGCGCCCCTCGTAGCCGGGCGGGGCGCGCCGGATCCGCCCGCTTCTGTTCTCGTCACGGGCCGCGCCCTCGACGCAGCGCGTGCGTCCCGTCCGGCGGACCAGCGCCCACCGGTGAGTACCCCTGCACGGCTCCTTCACAGCTCCGGTGCCTACCCCAGGAATGCCGCGGTGGTCGCCACGAACCCGTCGGGGTCGTCGAGCCAGAAGAGCGCCGTTGCCCGAACACGTGATAGGCGAGCTCGGTTCCGTCATGCGCGGAGAAGGGTGGCACGGCCGGAACCCTTTCAGCGGCGACCCGGCACAGCAACGGGAATATCCCGCCGTGCGCCCGAAGGGCCCGCGCGTGGGGCCGGGAACGCGTGCACGCCCACCGTGCCGAGGAATCGGCGTCGGGCGCGCTCGGCTGCCGTGCCCGCAGAACGTCGACGCCGCTGACACCCGGCATCCGCATCCGCATCCGCCACCCGGCTGGCCCACGGTGTGCGGGAGGCAGATAGTGGAGGAAAGAACGCAGGGGGCCGGTGTGACGTGGCGCCGCGGGGACGTGCGGCGAAGTGTCCCGCAGCGTGCCCCGTGCGTGCGAGGGCGTCCGAGCCGGCCGCCTCGCCGTTGTGAGCTGCACACGTCTGCCAACGGCGGTGGCCCCGGCGCAGCGGGGAGACCGACGGGGCGGGGAGGAAGGTGCCGCCGATCCGAATGCCACGGGCACCGATTCTCTACGGGGTCACGCCGGCTCAGCCGTTCCGGGATCGGACGGCCACGGACCGTGCGCGATGCCGCACCCTCGTCGCTGTCATCGATCGACAGCGGCCCGGCAGGGACCGCCCGACCACATCCGTGAACCGGCCGTCCGGCCCTGTCGACGTCGGAGGTCACGAAGGAGGCCAACGATGACCGCTTCGGCAACCCGCATCACCACCGCCCTGCCCGCCCTGTACCGCAACCGCCTGATGCAGCAGGCGCAGGAGGTCAATTTCCCCCAGGGAGCCCGCCTCTTCCAGGAAGGAGACCACGCGGAACGCTTCTGGATCCTGCGCTCGGGCTCCGTCACGCTGGACTTCCGCGTACCGGGCAGTTTCCCGGCAGTGATCGAGAGTCTCGGACCCGGCGAACTGGTCGGCTGGGCCTGGCTGTTCGAGCCCTACGTCTGGCACCTGGGCGCGGAGGCGATGACACCGGTCCGTACCCATGAGTTCGACGCGGCGGCCGTGCGCATGATGATGGACGCGGATCCTGCCTTCGGTTCGGCCGTCGGCCATTGGGTCGGGCAGGTGCTGGCCCACCGGTTGCAGGCCACGCGGATCCGTCTGCTCGATCTCTACGCCCCGCACGGCAGCGGCTCCGTGTGAGGCGCATGACCGTGCCGCCACTGCGCGAGCCACGTCTGAGGAGCACGTCATGGCCGCATCCCGGTACACCGTCAGCGATGTCATGACCCGCACCGCCGTGGCGATCGGCCGCGATGCCTCGTACAAGGAGATCGTCGAGCTGATGCACCGGTGGAAGGTCAGCGCGGTGCCGGTACTCGAAGGTGAGGGCCGTGTCGTCGGGGTCGTCTCCGAGGCGGACCTGCTGCCGAAGGAGGCGTTCCGGCAGGTCGAGCCGAGGCTGCCCGACCAGCTGGCGGATGCCTCCAAGGCCGATGCGGTGCTGGCCGAGGAGCTGATGACGAGTCCGGCCGTCACCGTCCACCCCGATGCCACGCTCGCCGAGGCCGCCCGCATCATGGCGCGCAAGCGAGTGAAGCGCCTGCCCGTCGTGAACGGCCAGGGCATGCTGGAGGGGGTCGTGAGCCGCAGCGACCTGCTGAAGGTGTTCCTCCGCCCGGACGAGGAGATCGACGAGGAGATCCGCTCCGCCGTTGTCGCCGAACTCGCGCCATCGGACCGGCCGGAGTTCTCGGTGCTGGACGGTGTCGTCACCCTGCGTGGGCCTGTCCGGAACCGTTCCCTGCTGTCGATTCTCGCTCGGGCCGTGCGCGCGGTGGAAGGCGTCGTGGACGTGCGCACGGACCTCGCCTGACACGCCACGGGAACGCCGCGTCCCGTGGGGCCGATCCGGTGTCCCGCTCGCGCCACCGGTGGTGTCCTGCGCGTCCACGGCCGTCACGGGGTGTCCGGTGCGGCGTCCGGTGCGACCGCCGAGCGCTCGCACCATGGGACGGAAAGAGTCCATCCACTTCTCGCGGATCCCGATTGTGCGGTGCGCGACCCATCGGCCGCTTCCCCGCATCCTGACGATGACTCTTTCCGTCACTCTCATCAAAGCACTGTTCGAGCCGGGACGACAGGGCAGACGGTCACGCCTGGGCTCGGGGCGGCCTGCCGCCCCGAGCCGAGGCGCCGGAAACCCGGCAGGGCTCGCGGAGACATGGGCTACGACGATCACCCTCTGCGCAACGGCTCCGCAGCCGCAGCATCACCCACCGCATCGCCCGAGTGCGATCGGCTTCTCCGAACGCCGGAACCGCCACCGACCGGAGCGTGGAACGGCCGATGTCCCGGCTCGTCGGCTGCCGCCGCCTCCACCGCCACGTCGCACACCGACCGGACCCGACGCGCGGCCGTTCAGCCGTGGACCCGCAAAGCCTGGAGCAGCATGGGCAACGAGGAGTGCAACTCCCGCTGCCAGTACGCCCAGCCGTGCGTCCCCGGTCCGTAGAAGTTGGTGGTCACGCGCTTCGCGCCGTTGCGTTCCAGTTCGCTCGCAAGGGCCTGGTTCTGCCTGTTGAAGTCCGCTTCGAGCGCACTCGTGCTGCCCGGCGGGTCCAGGGGGCCGGTGGTGCCGTCACCGCACGACAGGTAGACGGGGATCGACGTGAGGCGCTTGGCCAGGTGGAACGGGTCGTGGGCCGCCCAGACCTCCCGTTGTGCCACCGGGTCGCCCCAGACCCTCAGCGGGTCGTCGCCCTGACCGGCGAAGAACCCCATGATGCGGTTCACCGACTCGTCGTTGAGCAGCGGATGCACGGAACCGGAGTACGCCGCGGCCGCCTTGAACATGCCGGGGTGCCGGGCGGCATACAGCAGGGCGCCCTGGCCACCCATCGAAAGTCCTGCCACGACGCGGTTCGTGCTCGCCCCCCAGCCGTGTTCGAGGAGCAGGCGCAACTCCTGGGTGTGAAAGGTCTCCCACGCCGGGTCACCGCCCCGGCCGTCGTTCCACCAGTCGCTGTACCAGCCGTTCCAGCCGGCCTCCGGCATGACCACGAGAACGTCGCGCAGGCTGTCGGTCCGTGCGATGTCGGTCTGACCGGTCCAGGACGTGTAGTCCCCGCAGCAGCCGTGCAGCAGCCAGAGCGTCGGCCAGTGCCGGCTCCGGTCGGCCGGGTTCCAGCCATCGGGGGTGAGCAGACGTACGTTCACCGTCCGGCCGCCGAGGGCCGGTGAACGGACCGACAGGTCGACCTGCCGGTCGGCGACCCGGGTGACCCCAACGACCTCGGCCCCCCGGGACGGGCGGCCGGACCCACTCTCCTCTCCGGCAGGTGACACGGCCGTCGCGGTGGCGAGCGCTGGCGGGGACACCAGGCTGAACAACACCGCGGCGAGGAGGAGCAGGAGGCGGGTTCGGCGGATCGGGACGGCGGTCATGACTGCTCCCGGAGGTCGGCGGTTGGTGGTCGGCGGTCGGCGGTTGGTGGTCGGCGGTCGGCGGTCGGCGGTTGGTGGTCGGCGGTCGGTGATCGCTGGCTCGGACGTTCTCGGAACGGACGGGGTCAGCCCCGGTCGGGCAGGATCAGCAACGCGTCGCCGACGGGGCGCTCACCGGCCGCGTCGGACGGCTGGTTGATCACGTCGCGGCCGAGCACCATGGTGGTCGAGCGGCTGCCGTGGAGACGGTCCGTGGCGTTCCCGTCCCAGCCGCTGTGGACGGGCGCCCCGGTGTACCCGGCCCGCTCAGCCGGGCGCGTTCGGCCGTCGCGGCGGACTGCGGGTCGAACCGCCCGACCCGGACCCGCCACCCGAGTGTGCCTCCGGTGCAGTCGGCGACCGCCGGAGTCGTGACCTCCTCGCCCCGGGCGTCGAAGCCGAAGCAGGCATCGACACGGCTGCCACGGCGGCGAAGAGGACCAGGGCCGTACACGCGCTGGGCAACTCGCTTGTTCACGTACCCCCCTTGGAATCAACGGCCCAGCAACGGTGCGTGCGACAGCAACCCTCCGTCAAGGCGTGTGCACGTCAATCTCGTCCTGTCCGGCGCCGCACGGATCGGCTCGGACCTGACGGCGGCTCCGGCGCATTACGGCGACGCGCGCACTCCCGCTGCTTTTCGCCATTCGTCATCGGGGCGCCGCCTCTCACGTCCGGCGCCGTTTCCTCAGGTGAATGGTGCCGATTCCTCGGGTGAGTGGCGCCGTTTCCTCGGGTGAGCGAGGAATCGGCCGCTGCACCTCGCGGGATCCGGAGCGGGAGCGGCGAGGGTGACAAAGGGGCGGATACCCGCGTCCACCGAGGTCAGCGACTCGGGCGTGCAGACTCATGCGCGACCGGGCGGTGTGACGCCGATGGCTTGATGGCGGCTCGGGCGGGATCGGCGCCGTGATGATCCAACTGTTGCTGCCCGCGCCCCCGTTCCACCCGTTCGGAGCTCGCCACAGGCGCGTCGGACCTGCCGATGACACGCACGTCCGGCGCTCCCCTGCCCGGCGTCCGACCTGGCACAACCGGCCCGACCACGAGGAGATCCGTTGACCCGCACCTGGCTGCCGCCCGAGCAGTACGCCGCGACCCTGATGAAGGCGACCGGCTTCGCCTGCTTCCACTTCACCGATGAGCAGGACCGGCCCCTGCAGTTCCATTCCACGTATTCCCCGTCGCACCCCTGGCACATGGCGGGCGGCACGATGGAGCCCGGCGAGCGGCCCTGGCAGACGGCGGTACGCGAGTGCCGCGAGGAGACCGGCCTGGACATGAACGGACCCCCGCGTCTGCTGGCCACCGTCTTCGGGCTGCCCGGCGCCGAGTGGCCGTACTCGACCATGGGACTGATCTTCGACGGCGGACGGCTCACCGGCACTCAGATCGATGCCATCACACTGGATCCCGACGAGCACGACGAGGTCCGCGCCCTGTCGCTCGATCAGTGGCGGCCACTCATGCCGCGGCGCGACTACGCACGACTGGAAGCCGTGGTGGAAGCCCGCCGCGCGGGCACCACCGCGTACTTCGACTCGTGGGACTGGGGGCAGGAATGACTTCGCGCGCAGGCGCAGCGAGGGCCCGTACCCCGGGAACCACGGCCGGCAGGGCGGGCGCACCCCGTTCTCGGTGAACCGTCCCCGCCGCAGCTCTATATTGGTCCGGGGGAACATCGTTGCGGGGCGGGGAGGTTGAGCTCTTTTGCGATCCGGGAGAACGCGTGGAGCGACCGTGGCCACTCTGCTCTGCGCTGTCGCCGTGCTGCTCCTCGGCGCATGCGGGACACAGGTGGCGGGCCAGGGTGGAGGGAGGCCAACGGCTACCGGGCCGATCCCGTGGAGCACGATGCAGCCGTCCGCGGTCACGGGGGCCCGCCTCACCGACGACCGCCGCACACTGCTCCTCGACGCGCAGGTGCCCAGTGGCGAGCACCCGTGTGTGCGGGATCTCAAGGCGGTGCTCACCGACCCTGCGCTCGACCCCGTGCGCGTCCAGATCACCTTCACCACACCGTCTTCGGACAGGCGGTCCGGATGCACCGAGGAGAGCACGGCCACGGCGCGGGTCGGACTGCCCGAGCCGCTGGCCGACCAGGTAGTGGTCGTCGACCACTACGTGCAGTTCACCGCTGACGGTGCCCAGCCGCCCGCGCTGCGACTGTGCGGGCAACTGGGATGCCACCCGCCGGCCACTGGCTGCACCGCCGCGTCCTACGAGCAGGCCTTGTTGGCGGTCAATGCGCCCAAGCACACGTACCGGGACTCCGAGGACTGCAGAGGGAAGTGGCTGGTGCTGGAATTCTCCTGGCGCACGGGACCGGCCTGCGGCGGCTCGCCGGACCCCGCCTGCTCGTCCCGGCTGGGCGACCGCTGGTTCTTCCGGGCGGAGAGCTCCGGCTGGGTTCCGATCGCCGAGGGCGCCGCCGGGGGCTGCCGGGACGTGCAGCGCACAGAGCCCGCTTTCCCGACCTCGATGTGCGACCTCGGTCCGCTCTCCCCCTCGTTGCATCCGAGTCACCCCGCGTCATCCGTCTCCCCGAGCCCCGGTGGGCGTTCCCCCGCGGCAACGGCCCCGTGAACCTGCGTGAGCGTCCTCTCCGGGCTCTGCGGCTGCGTGGCACGTCGTACGGAAGCCGGTGGCGGACCGAGTCCGGGGCCGTCCACTGACCGGGCACCCACCACCACGAGCCGCTTCGTACCCGCGAGCCCTCCACTGCCGACGGGTGAAGAACCGCCCGGTACGCACTCGCGCCCGGACTCGGCGTCTTTCAGACATGGGGAAAGGGCATCTGAAAGAGCGTCTGGCCGTCAGGCGCCCTTCTCGGCGCACCTGCGGGGTCACCGGGCAAGCCGACTCCAGGATCTCGTCCGGCACCGGCTCGGCGGACTCCTGGGCGGTACGCGGGGCAGCCGGCAGGAGGACAACTGCTGCCGGAACGTGGCCAGGGTCGAGGTGGCCGTCATGAGGGCCTTCGATACGATCGACAAGAACCTGACGAGCCCGGCATGCAGAGTCGTCAGGAACCTGTCGACATTTGAGGAGGCTGGGCGTTGGATCCCAACGGGACCGTGGCCGGCTCGCTGACCTTCCTGGTCCGCAAGGTCTGGTTGAACATGCGGTCGGCGATCGCCGCCGAGCTCAAGGAATTCGGGCTGTCCACCTCGCAGTACGCCACCCTGCTGATGGCCGAGGCACAGCCCGGACTGTCGGCCGCGGACATCGCCCGGGAGGTGGCGAGCTCACGTCAGGCCGCCAACGAGATGCTCACCGGTCTCGAAGCGGAGGGGCTGATCGAACGGCGCCCGCATCCGACCGATCGGCGCAGTCGGCTGATCTTCGTCACCGAGACAGGGCGGAACCGCCTGGCCGAGGCCCGGGCCGCCGTCGACCGCTGCGAAGGCGAGTTGGAAGCCGCGTTCACACCGGAGCAGCGAGCCGCGAGCCGCAATTGGCTGGAAGGGATCTCCAAGGCTT
Organism: Streptomyces sp. NPDC058051; assembly: GCF_042885475.1. Classification (NCBI taxonomy): domain Bacteria; kingdom Bacillati; phylum Actinomycetota; class Actinomycetes; order Kitasatosporales; family Streptomycetaceae; genus Streptomyces; species Streptomyces sp. NPDC058051. The sequence continues at coordinate 200,897 of NZ_JBHVRW010000001.1, read as the reverse complement.
GCAGCTGAAGGGCTTGCAGATGACTGACACGTTGTCTTGATCTTCTTGTTGGGCTGGGTGGTCAGAGCGAGGACCTCGCCTGGAGGGTTGCGAGGGCCGCGGGGGGTCGTCGCGGGTGGGATGGCGGTCGCGTGGGTCTTGAGCAGTCTTCTGTGCTTCAGGAGGGTGCCGTGCATGGCTGTGCGGCTGCTGCCGAACAGTGCGGCAAGAATCAGCGCGCTGTCGTAGATCGCTTTGCCGCACCAGTGAAGGGCGGACCGGTCCGGCGCCGATGCGAACACCGAGAGAATATCCAAGACGAAACTGTCGCTTTCGGTCCACCAACGGTCCTGTGGGGTCATGCCCCTGCCTCTCGACAGGTGCCCCGAAGCGTCGCGATCTGCGGGCCGGGTGCCATGCGATCCTGCCGGTCGGCGGATGCGCGGAAAAGGACGTGCGAGCCGGTGAAGCGGCGCATGGAAGTGCCCGCCCCATCGGTGTAGCCGTTCGGGTACACCGATCGCGCGCCCCGGGACCGCGGCCGCACCGAGGCGGCGCGGGCAGCACGGAGTCCGGCCTGTCTGGACGGCACGGAAGCATGCGCCGGGGTCTCGGGGTGACGCACCACCGGCACACATCACGTATCGCCCTCGTGACCTTCGCAGTCGCACGGTCGATACTGCCGACAGCAAGGTTTTGGCCGACACGCAACCAACCCGCCGCAGATATGTGACGTACCGTCATCGAAGTCGGCGTCACGTCAGCACCAGTACCGCCCACAGCCGCTTCCGACCACCGCCGACCGGCACGACCAAGAGTGAAACCCCCCTCCGACCGGTGGAAACACAGGTCGGAGGCCGACCTTCCGAGCTCACCAGGAGGTAACCCGTGAGGATGCTCATCAACGTCCCCGAAACCGTCGTCGCGGACGGGCTGCGCGGGATGGCAGCCGCCCATCCGGAGCTGGCAGTGGATGTCGAGAACCGTGTCGTCGTGCGGCGTGACGCACCCGTGGCCGGGAAGGTGGCGCTCGTCTCCGGCGGCGGGTCGGGGCACGAGCCGTTGCATGCGGGATTCGTCGGGCCCGGGATGCTGTCCGCTGCCTGTCCGGGAGAGGTGTTCACCTCGCCGGTGCCCGATCAGATGGTCCGGGCCGCCGCGGCGGTGGACAGTGGGGCGGGGGTGCTGTTCGTCGTCAAGAACTACACAGGTGACGTGCTGAACTTCGAGATGGCTGCCGAGCTCGCCGAGGAGGAGGGCCTGCGGGTCACCCGGGTGCTCGTCAATGACGACGTGGCCGTGACCGACAGCCTCTTCACCGCGGGGCGGCGGGGCACGGGCGCGACCCTGTTCGTCGAGAAGATCGCCGGTGCGGCCGCCGACGAAGGCGCGCCGTTGGAGCGGGTGGAGGCCGTCGCCCGGCGGGTGAACGAGTCGTCGCGGAGTTTCGGGGTGGCGCTCAGCGCCGTCACCACACCGGCCAAGGGATCCCCCATGTTCGATCTGCCGCCGGGCGAGCTGGAACTGGGGATCGGAATCCATGGCGAGCCGGGGCGGGAGCGGCGTCCGATGATGACGTCGCGGGAGATCGCCGATTTCGCCGTGGACGCGGTGCTGGCGGACCTGCAACCGCGCGGACCGGTGATCGTGCTGGTCAACGGCATGGGCGCGACGCCGCTGCTGGAGCTGTACGGGTTCAATGCCGAGGTGCAGCGGGTGCTGTCCGAGCGGGGTGTCGTGGCGGCTCGTACGCTCGTGGGGAACTATGTGACCTCGCTCGACATGGCGGGCTGCTCGGTGACGCTCTGCCAGGTGGACGAGGAGTTGCTGCGCCTCTGGGACGCGCCGGTGGAAACGCCCGCGCTGCGCTGGGGCCGTTGAACCGCCGGAAAAGGAGATCATGTGCTGGACGCCGACTTCTTCCACCGTTGGATGATCGCGACCGCCGATTCCGTCGCACGCGAGGCGAACCATCTCACCGAGCTCGACGCGGCGATCGGGGACGCCGATCACGGCAGCAATATGCAACGCGGATTCGCCGCAGTGAAGGCGGCCCTGGACAAGGAGCCGCCCCCGACCCCGGGAGCCGTGCTGATGCTCGCCGGGCGACAGCTGATCTCGACCGTCGGCGGGGCTTCGGGGCCGTTGTACGGGACGCTGCTGCGGCGTACCGGCAAGGCTCTGGGCGACGCGCCCGACGTCGCGCGGCCGCAGTTGGCGGAGGCGCTCGGGGTGGGCGTCGCGGCCGTGGCGCAGATGGGCGGGGCGCAGGCCGGCGACAAGACGATGCTCGACGCGCTGCTGCCGGCAGCCGAGGCGCTCGGCACCTCGTTCCGGGCAGCTCGGGAGGCGGCGGACGCGGGGGCGCTGGCGACCGTGCCGCTGCTGGCACGCAAGGGCAGGGCGAGCTATCTGGGTGAACGCAGCATCGGGCATCAGGACCCGGGCGCGACGTCGTCCGCGCTGCTGATCACCGCATTGGCCGAGACCGACGGTGTGAACGGTGGTGACGCGTGAGCGGCGGGAAGATGGTCGGGATCGTACTGGTCTCGCACAGCGGGCCGGTGGCCGAGTCCGTCGCCGAGTTGGCCAAGGGGCTCGCGGCAGGTGGCGCGACGGCTCCGGTGGCCGCCGCCGGGGGCACTCCCGAAGGCGGTCTCGGGACGAGCACGGAGCTGATCGCCGAGGCGGCCAGGTCCGTGGACGGCGGTGCGGGGGTGGCGTTATTGGCCGACCTGGGCAGCGCGGTGCTCACGATCAAGACGATGCTGGCCGAGGACGACGAACTGCCGGCAGGCTCGCGGCTGGTGGATGCCCCGTTCCTGGAGGGTGCGGTGGCGGCTGTGGTCACCGCTTCGGCGGGCGGCGACATCGCGGCGGTGGCGGCTGCTGCGTCGGAGGCCCACGACTACCACAAGGTGTAGGCGGACGCGGCTGCGCGGTCGTGACGGCGCCCCGCACCGCTGCCCACGGGTGGTACGGGGCGCCCGCGGGCCCGTCCGGCCGTGATCGCCGGACAGGCCCCCGGGCCGTCAGGCCGCCGTCAGGCCGCCGGCGCGGCTGCGGCTGCCTCGATCCTGATCTGCACCTTCCGGGTCGTTCCGTCGACGGTCACGGCGAGCGTGATCGTGCCGGGCCGGAGCGCGGTGAGGGTGCCGGTGGACGGGTCGAGGACAGCGGTGTGCCGGTGGCGTGCGTCCTGCGGGGCGCCGATGTGGACGTTCGGGGATCCGGTCCAGTCCGCGGCCAGCGGGAAGCCGACCGGGACGCTGCGGGTGCCTTGCGTGACGGTCGCGGTGACCTTGCCGCGGCTTCCGGCGCCGAGCACCGCGGGCGCGTCGATGTCCAGCGCGTCGACGTGCGCACGGGTCTGTACGGAGACCCAGTCGGGCCCGCCCTGCCAGGGCCGCTGCTGTGCCGCCCGCTGTTCACCGGGCGTGATGCGGTCGGCTCCGACCAGCGACCAGCCGGTGAAGCCGCCCGCGTCCGCCGGCCCGGCCGGTGCCTTGCCCGCGTTGCCGTTGATCAGATAGGGCACTCCGTCGACGTGGGAGGCGTGGAAGACGCCGACGTGGCTGCCGATGAAGGCCGCCCCCTTGCCCGTCGAGCGGCGGAAGTCGGCGAGCCACTGTTCGACGAGGGCCGCCTCCTTGCGGTCTCCGAGCTGGCTGCCCTTCTGTACGGTCGGGTCGCGCGGCGGCACGTGCTCGATCAGCATGACGGAGTCCACGGCCCGGTCCTTCGCCGCCGCGTCCAACTGGGCGCGCAGCTGCTCGATCTGGGCGAAGCCCCCGGCCCGCAGGCTGAGGCCGGACGTGTCGAGCGTGATGACGCGGGTGCCCTTGTGGTCGAACGTCCGCCGGGCGGGTCCGAACTCGGTGACGAAGTTGTCGATGGTGCCGCCCATCACCTCGTGGTTGCCCGGTACGTAGTACCAGGGCAGTGAGTCGCCCAGTTCCTCGGTGAGGATCCGGTGGGCGAAGGCCAGGTCGGCGGGCGATCCCTCGTCGACGAGGTCGCCGTTGATCACGAGGAAGTCCGGGCGGGCCGCCTTGATCTCGCGCAGGGTGCGCCGTGCCTGGGCGACGATGGCGCTGTCCGGGTCACGCGCGACGAACTGGGCGTCGGACATCACCGCGAACTGCCAGTCCCTGCCCTCGGTCACGGCTGCGGGGTCGATCAACGGGTCGACGGGAGCGGCCTGTTCGGGAAGGTCGACGGTGGGCGGAACCTGGGCGGTCAGTTCATCGATGACGATGTCGCCCGTGTACTGCTCGGCGGCTGCGGTCTCCGCGAGGTAGAAACGGGACACGGAGAGCGGCATGGCGGCTCCCGGCGGTACGGCGAAGGTGACCTGACGCCAGCCGGTCCAGGTGACGTACGGTCCGCGCAGCAGTTGGTCGGAGCCCGCCGCGTCCTTGAGGTGCAGGGTCGGCCAGGCGCCGTTGCCGTCGCCCTTGATCCACAGCTTGAACGACTGGGGCTGGCCGGGCACGGTGATCGGCTGGGGCGGGGACGCGTAGGCGGCACGGGTCGCGGTGGACTGGGTGAAGTCGTAGGTGAGCCGTAGTCCTGTGCCGGTGCGGCCGTCGGGCGTGGCGGCGAGCGCACCGCTCGCCCGGGCCTGGCTGAACTTCCAGTCCGCCGCGTCGTCGAAGGAGGAGACGGCCTGCTCGGCGAGGCCGACGCTGACGGCGAGGACGGTGGTGGTGCCGGCCACGGTCGCCTCGATCTGCCCGGCACCGGCGCCGGTGCGTGAGGTGACGGTGAAGGAGCCCTGGCCGTCGTCGCGGATGTCGAACAGCGCGTGGTCGTAGTCGAGGTCGATGTCGCCCGGTTCGACCGGGGCGCTGGTGCCGTGGGCGTCGAGTCCGACGATGCCGAACGTGCCGGTGGCCTCGGCGTCGGCGAGGCCCACCCGCCGGGTGGTCGGCTCGATCCGGGCCAGCTTGTCGAGGACGGTCAGGGTCGTCCTGCCCCGCGCCGGTCCGTGTTCGGCGCGTACGTCGGTGGTGCCGCTGCGGCGTGCGGTGAAGAGTCCGTCGCTGTCGACCGTACCGACGGCGCCTCGCGTCGTGCGCCAGTGCGGCTCGCCTTCGGCGGGGCCGTAGGTCTCGTCGTATCCGGTCGCGGTGAGGCGCCGGGTGAGTCCGGGGAAGACCCGGTCGGGGTGGCCGCCCTTGACCGGGTCGACGCCCGGTGCGGAACCGGCGGGTGTGCGGGGCTGGACCCAGAAGCCCTTGAGCCGGCCGCTGCCGTCGGGGGCGGTCAGGGCGAGGCCGTTGGGGACGGTGCGTTCGCTGCCGTCGGACGGACTGTTCTCCACCCGGAGCGCGTCGCTGCCGGGCACCCGTGCCACGAGGGTCGACGATCCGCCGCCGTCCAGGTTGAGTGCGCTGTACGAGCCGGCGTCCCGCATCATCAGACCGAGTTCGGTGAGGGTGACACCGCCGCTGTCGGCCTGCCGTCCGTCGACGGTGAGGATCTGCATGGAGCGGCCGTCCTGGGAGAATCCGACGGCGGTGCGGGGCGCGGCGGTGTTGTTGCCCTCGCCGTCGTGGTTCTGCGCGACCCCGTCGACGACGAGCAGTTCACGGCCGCCGACGGCGGTGCGCGGCACGGCTCCGCTGTCGGTGCGTGCCCGGTAGGTCAGCGACACCGGGTCGCCGGGCTTCAGCGCGTCGAGTGCGGCGGCTCCGGCTTCACGGCCGATCAGGACGGTGGTGTCGTCGGGGACGGCTCCCGATCCGGGGGTGTGCGCGACGGAGACGACCGTGCCGTCCCGTACGACCGCTTCGGTGACCGGCGCGGCGTTGTCCACGGTCAGGGCCCGGTCGGCGGCTCCCCAGGCGGAGGTGTACGCGCCGATTCCCCCGGCCGGCACGTTGGCGGCGTTGTACGCGGCGAGCGGCTGCTGCCCGGCGGGCAGGGTGAGTGTTCCCTCGAAGTACAGGTTCAGGATGCGTCCGGCGCCGTCCGGTCCGATGCCGACGGCCCGGTTGATTCCCGGGGCGGGCGACTGGACGGTGGCGCCGTCCCTGATACCGATCCCCTCGGGTGCGCCGGTCTGGTTGATGTCGAAGAAGTCGGCGTTGATCGCGGCGACCGTCCGGCGGCCTCGGCCCGCGTCGTGTCCGGCGGCGAGTTCGGAGACCGTGCGCCGGTCGGAGACCTTGCCGGAGGAGAGGTAGTCGGCCTGTACCCCGGTGCCGGAGAGATCGACGGAGAGCGCGTCGATCCGCAGCCACTTGTCGGATTCGAGCCGGTCGTAGGAGTCGAGACGGACACCGGGGGCGATCGGGCGCGACGCGCGTGCCGTCTCGATGCCGTCGTCGTCCGCGACGGCTCCGGCTGTCCCCGCGGGGTTGCTCGCGGGGGGCGGGGCGACGGGTCTGAGAACTTCGGCGGAGGTACGGGGCCGGGGATCGGGGTTCGTATCGGCGAGAGCGGGAGAGATCGCGCCGACCGTCATCGCGGACACCGTCGCCAGCAGGACGAGCGGTCGGACAGCCCCGTACCGTCGTTCCTTCCTGCCACCCGGTCCGGTCGTCCCGCCGACTATGCCAAGGAACACAAATCCTCCTGAGATTCCCGTGGTTGCGCGGTCGCCCGTGGGCGGGAAGCGCTGTCGGCGGCCAGCATGGCCGCGCGCGCAGCGGCGCACCAGAGGGCATCGGGAACCCCGGGCGGAACAGGAAACGTCGAGTGGATGACGGCGTCGATCGGCGGGACGAGGGTGTCGTCCGCGGCGGCGTACGGTACCGGGACGCAGACTTGACGTCATGTCATCCCAGAAGCGCGCCACGCGCAGTGCGGGTCTTCTGCTGTTCCGCCGGCCGGAGGGGACCGCGGACGGCGGTGATGGTTTCGAGGTGCTCATCGGGCACATGGGCGGCCCGTTCTGGGCGGGCCGTGAGAGTGCCGCGTGGTCGATTCCCAAGGGGGAGTACGGCCCGGCCGAGGAGCCCGCGGACGCCGCCCGCCGGGAGTTCGAGGAGGAGTTCGGCCTTCCGGTGCCGGACGGTCCGTGGGTGGCGCTCGGTGAAGCCCGCCAGTCCGGGGGCAAGACCGTGGCGGTGTGGGCGATGGAGGCGGATCTCGATGTCACGGCGGCCGTTCCGGGGACGTTCACCATGGAATGGCCGCGTGGCTCCGGTGTCGTGCGCGAGTTCCCGGAGATCGACCGGTTCGCCTGGTGCACGCCCGCGGCGGCCGCCCAGCGGCTCGTATCGGGGCAGCGGATCTTCCTCGACCGGCTGCGGGAACACCTGGAGCGGTCGGCGGGGTGACGCCCGCTCAGGACGGTTCCTGAGCGGGGCGCGCACCGGCTGCGGGGCCTGGCCCCGGGCCGCGGAGATCCCGTTCCCGCTCGGGGCTCACCCAGGGACGTCACCGACCGGGTGGCCGCCGTTCAGCTCCAGCCGGTCACCGGTGAAGCGGCTGCGGAAGCTTCGGTCGTGCGAGACGACGACCACGGCTCCCCGGTACTCCCCGAGTGCCGCTTCCACCTCCTCCACCAGGCTCAGCGCGATGTGGTTCGTCGGCTCGTCCAGCACCAGCAGGTCGGCGGGGCGGGTGACCAGCCGGGCCAGTGCGAGCCGCCGCTGCTGGCCGACGGAGAGGGCGGCGACCGGCACCGTCAGGTCCTCGGGGCGGAACAGTCCCAGAGCGAGGAGGCTGTCGGCGTACTCGTCGGGGTGGCCGGGCCGTCCCGCGGCGAAGGTCGCCAGCAGTGTGCGGCGCGTCGGCCGGACAGGAAGCTCCTGCGGGAGGTAGCCGATCCTGGCCCGGCGGCGCACCGTGCCCCCGTCGGGCGCGAGATCCCCGGCCAGGACCCGCAACAGGGTGGACTTCCCGGCGCCGTTGGGACCGGTGACCAGGAGGCGCTGCGCCGGGTCCACCCGGAGAGCGGGCAGGTGGAGCCGGTCGCCGACGACGACGGAGTCGAGCAGGACGAGGGTGCCGGTGCCGGCATCGTCGTCCGCTGCGACGGGGATGTCGGCGCGGAAGCGCAGGGGCCGGGGCGGGGCGGGCACGGGTTTCCCGCGCAGCCGCTCCAGTCGGGTTCTGGCGGCCCTGACCTGTCCGGACAACTTGGCCTCGTGTGAACGCCGGTGCTTGCCCAGACCTTCGCGCGGGTCCTTCCCGGTACCGGTGAGCCGCCGGCCGGCGGCGCTCACGAGTTCTTCGGTGCGGGCCACCTCGTCCAGCCATTCCTGGTGGTCCTGCGCCCAGCGGCGTCGCGCGGACGCTTTCGCGGTGCGGTAGCCGCCCCAGCCGTCCCCGTACCGGACGACGCCGCGCAGGTCGCGGTCGACCTCAAGAATGGCGGTGGTGGTCCGTTCCAGGAAGGTCCGGTCGTGGGTGATGACGACGGCGGTGCCCCGGTGAGCCCGCACGTGCTCCTCCAGCCAGGTGGTGGCGCGGAGGTCGAGGTGGTTGGTCGGCTCGTCGAGCAGCAGGAGTTCGGGAGCGGAGGCGAGTACGCAGGCGAGCGCGAGTCTGGACTGTTCACCTCCGGACAGTGTGCCGAGGGTGCGTTCGCGGCTGAGGTGGGCGAGTCCCAGTCCGTGCAGGGCCGCGTCGACCCGGGTGTCGGCCAGGTAGCCGCCGCGTTCCTCGTACGCCGTCAGCAGGTCGCCGTACGCGTCGAGTCGGGAGGCGTCCGGGGTGCGGGCGGTGGCGAGCGCTTCTTCGGCGGCGCGGATGTCGCGCTCCAGCCGGCGCAGCTCGGCCAGCGCCGTGTCGACGGCGTCCTGGACCGTGCGGCCGGGGGCGAGCGCGAGTGTCTGGGCGAGGTGGCCGGTGCCGCCGGGGAAGCGGACGGTGATCTCGCCGCTGTCCGGTGCCTCTCCTTCGGCCATGAGCCGGAGAAGCGTGGACTTTCCGGAGCCGTTCTCGCCGATCACTCCGATTCTTTCGCCGGGGTGGACGGTGAACGACACCTGGTCGAGGACGGTTCGCTCCCCGTAACTCTTGGAGACGTCCTTCATGGTCAGCTGGGCGTGGCTGTGCTCGGGGGCCATGGGTGCTTTCCCTGGGGTGACATGCCGCGGCGGCGCACGACGATGCGCTGCGGGGCGGGAGTTCCGGACGGACGAGAGGGACTGCGGCACGCGGGACGGCCTGAGGCATCCGGCGACGCTCGGCGTCACACGGCGTCAGACATCACGCGGCGTCACGCATCACGGTGCGCTCGGCGTCACGCGGCGGCGTCCGTGCCCGGAATCAGCGAAAGAAGTAGTACGAACCCATGGCGCCCAGTGTAGCCACGGCAGCCGGTGCCGCCACGGGATTTCGGCGGCCAGTGGCGGGGGTCGTTGTCGGCGGCCAGTGGCGGGGGTCGTTGTCGGCGGCCGGTGGCGGGGGCTCGGCCACCGCGGAGAATCCGGCAGGGGCGGTACGCCGGGCGGGGTCAGTGCTGCGGGGTCAGTGCTGCGCGCTCTCGCCCTGTGCTGTCTCGATGCTGCTGTGGAGATCGCTCGTCGCGTCGAGCGCGGCGGCTCCGGAGACGACCAGGCAGGCCAGCAGCGTCGCGGCGGCCGCCCGGCCGACGCGCGGTCGCGGGGTGCCGCGGCCGAGAAGTGCGGCGACGCGGCGCGGTACGGGTCCAGCAGCCGCCGCGAGCGCCATGCGCGGACGAGTCCGCGCGGCGCCTTCGGCGGCGCGTGCGGCGAGTGCGGCTCGGCCGATGGCCCGTGCGGCGACCCGCCGGTCACCGACGGCGGAGGCGGCCGCCTCGTCGGCGCAGCGCTCCAGGGCGTAGCCCATGGGGGCGCGCAGAGACCGCAGCGCGGGGTGGCAGAGTGCCGACAGCTCGGCCGCGGCGATGAAGAGGTGGTGGCGGCCCACGAGATGGGCACGCTCGTGCGCCAGCAGGGCGTCGCGTTCGGCGGGGTCCAGGGCGCGCAGCATTCCCGTGGTGACGACGATCCGTCCGGGGGTGCCCGGGCGTCCGGGCAGTGCGTACGCGTCGGGGCTGCTGTCGCGCAGAACCGCGAGCTCGCCACCCGCGTACGCGGTCGGCCGCACGGGCCGGTGCAGTTCCGTCCAGTGGCGGCGGATGCTCCGGGCGACGGCGACGGCACAGCACGTGAGCAGCGCCAGCGCGGTGGCCGCGAGGGGCACGGCGAGGGCGGGAGCGACGTCGGAGAGTGGTCTGACGAGTTCACCGAAGGCGGAGACGGCGGAGAAGCGGGTCGCGCCGGGCACGACCAGGAGGGCCAGGGCGAGCAGGCTGCACAGGGCGAGGCCGATGCCCGTGGAGGCGAGCAGACGTACGGCGCGCACCGGCGACAGGGCGTCCGCGAAGCGACGGGCCGCGGGGACCGCGACGAAGGGCATGAGCAGCGGAACCCACACGGCGTAGATCATCGGGCTTCTCCGTCGAGCAGGTCCCGCAGCAGTTGCTCGTCCTCGTCGGTGAGCTGGGACACGAATCGGGCCAGCACCGTGCTGCGGTCCTCCTCCTTCTGTAGTTCGCTGTGCATACGACGGGCGGTCAGCCCGGGGGCGTCCTCGGTCGGGGTGTACGCGAACCCACGGCCGGCGCGGGTGCGGGTGACTGTTCCCTTTTCGTAGAGCCGGGACAGGATCGTGGTGACGGTGGTGCGGGCGAGCGCCGCCCCGATGGCCCCCTGCACCTGGCCCGGCGTGAGCGGGGTTTCCGCCGCCCACAGGGCCGCCAGGATCGCGGACTCCAGCTCGCCGGAGGGGCGCCGCTCCGGCGCGGCGTGGTGCGGTGACGGGCGCTCCGGCGCGGCTTCCGGGGCCGGTCCGGGGACCGGTTCGCCGCGCCGACGGGGGTCGGGCTCTCCGCTCGATATCCCCTTCACCTGTGGCATGGGAACTCTCCTCCCCCTTCGGGCGTCTACAGTGACGTAGACCGTCTACACCACTGTAGTCAGTCCGGGCGTTCCGCACGGCCGCCCGCTCACCATTATGGGAGACCCTCCACCGTGTCCGTATTCTCATGGGCGGCCGCGCCACAAGCGGTGAATCTGCTCGACGCGGGTTCCCTGCTCGGAACGTTCGGTGCGCTCGGCATCGCCGTCGTGCTCTTCGCCGAGACGGGACTGCTCGTCGGCTTCTTCCTGCCCGGCGATTCCCTGCTGTTCACGGCGGGGCTTCTCTGCGTGACCGGCACGGGCGGCCCGGTCGAACTGTCATTGTCACAGGTGCTCATCGCGGCCGTGGCCGGCGCGCTGCTCGGCGCGCAGGCGGGTTACTGGATCGGCCGCCGCGGCGGCCGGGCCCTGCTCGCCCGCAGCCGCGCGAAGCGACTGCACGAGGGTGCCGCCCGCGCGGAGGAACTGCTCGGGAGATACGGGCACGCGCGCGCGATCGTGCTGGCCCGCTTCGTACCCGTCGTGCGCACGGTGCTGAACCCACTGGCCGGGGCGCTCAACGTCCCTGCCGGGCTGTTCACCCTGTGGCAGGTCATCGGCGGGACGGTCTGGACCGTGGGGCTGGTCCTCGCGGGATACGCCCTGGGCTCGTCGGTGCCCAACGTCGACCGCTATCTGCTGCCGATCGTGGCCGTCGTGGTCGTGGTCTCCCTCATTCCGCTCGCCGCCGAACTGCTCCGTTCCCGCAACGGGCGCACCGCCGAAGGAGACCGCAGCTGATGCTTCTCGCCTCCACCGCCACCACGATCGACGGCGGCCTGTACACCTGGATCACCGAGCTGGCCCGGCACTCCCCCGCCGCTCTGGACTCCGCCGTCCGCGTCTGGTCGGACTACGGGCTGGCCCTGTTCGCCCTGCTGATGCTCGCGTCCTGGTGGCGTTCCCGCTCGGCGGGCCCCGCCCGTACCGCCATGGCGCTCTGCACGCCGCTCGTCGTAGGGGCCGCGTACGTCGTCAACGACCTGGTGAAATCGATCGTCCACGAGCAACGGCCGTGCCAGACCCTGCATGTGGTGACGGTGGAGGCATGTCCCGCGCTCGGTGACTGGTCCTTCCCCAGCAACCACGCCGCCATCGCGGCGGCCTCGGCGACGGCCATCTGGCTGGCCGATCGCCGGCTGGGAGCGATCGCGGTGCCGGCCGCTGTGCTGATGGCGGCGTCCCGGGTATGGATCGGTGTGCACTACCCGCACGATGTACTGATCGGGCTGGTCACCGGCGTGCTCGTCGCATGGCCGCTGACGATCGCGGCACGACGCTGCGCCCCCGTCGTGGTGCGACTGCGCGACAGCGCCCTGCGCCCCCTGGTGGCGAGCCGGTGACCGGGGACGCCTCGACGGCCGCGCGCGCCGGGTCAGGGCCCGTCGCGTTACGCCTCCGTGTGCCCCTGGCGGCCGTGGTCGCCGGGGTGCTCGGCCTCTGCGGGCCGGTGGCCCCCGTCCGGGCGACTAGGCACGGCGTGCGCGCGGGACGGCTGTCCGCCACGATCCGGGCCGGGTTCGGGACCGCGCTGATACGGAAGGCACTGCCGCTCCCGCAGTGACCGTTCCGTCAGGCCCCACCCCCACCGAGGTCCCCGATGCCCCTCATGGCTCCCGTCCGTGCCGACCGTGTCCACCGTGCCCCTGCCGTGCCACGGCTGCTCTCGCTCCTCCAGCGCCGGCTGACCTGGGTGACGGTCGCCGCGTACGCAGGGGCCGCGCTCCTGCCGCAGGCCGGACTGGCGCTGCGGCACCTGCACCTCGCCACGGTTCCCGTGCCCGGTGGCGCCCGTGCGCACCTCGCCCTGCCGTCGCTCCTGCTGGGCCTTCTGCTCTTCGTCGCGGCGTTACGGGTACCGGCCGGCCGGTTGCCGCAGCTCCTCCGACGGCCGCTTCCGCTGCTGGTCGGAACGGCCGCCAACACACTCATTCCGCTGGCCCTTCTGCCCTGCGCCGCGGCCGTGCTGGGCCGACTGCCCGACGCGGACGGCTGCAGCGGGCTGATCACCGGACTCGCGCTCGTGGGAGCCATGCCGGTCGCCGCGGGCGCCACGGTCTGGGGCGGCCGGGCGGGCGGCAGTCACTCCCTCGTCGTGGGCATCGTGCTCGCCTCCACACTGCTCAGTCCGCTGACCATTCCGCTGACGCTCTCGATGGCCTCGACGGTGACACGTGGCCACTACGCTCACGATCTGTCCCTGATGGCGGCGACGGACGGCGGGGCGTTCGCCGTGATCAGTGTGATCGTGCCGTGCGTCGCGGGTCTGGCCGTCCAGTGGGCGACACCCGGTCCCGTGCTCGCACGGCATCTGCCGTGGCTGGGACTGCTCGGACTCGTCGACGCGGTGCTCCTCACCTACAGCAACGCCTGCGGGGCGCTCGGCGGGTTCCTCACCCACCCGCGGCCCATGCTGCTGGTCGCGGACGTCGTCGTGACCGGGGCGCTGTGTGCGGCATCGTTCGTCATCGGCTGGTGCCTGGCCCGTACGGTACGGGCGAACCGCGCGGACACCGTGGCGATCACGCTCACGTGCGGGATGAACAACAGCAGTGCCGGTGCGGTGCTCGCCGCCACCCATCTCCCGAGCAGTCCCCAGGTGCTCCTGCCGGTTCTCGCGTACAGCCTGCTCCAGAAGTGCGGGGCGGGGTTGGCTGACGCGGTCCTGCGCCGCCGCGCCGCCTCGTCCTGAACCCGGCGCGGTGGCCGGGAAGGCGTGCCGGGAAGCGCGCGGCGACCGGTGCGATGCCTCGCAGGGCGGACGATCGCCCTCGCACCGGCGGAACGGGGATGCGGGGACCACGCGGCGAGGTGCCGTGACGGACGCCGTAAGCCGGTGACTCCATGCACCCGTGCTCTCGCGGCGTCAGCGGCCTGGCAGGCGGATGACGGCGCGGCCGCCGTCGAGGTCGACGGTGGAGCGGTGGGGCGGGGCGCCGTCCTCCTCGTCGTCGCGCAGCAGCAGGGCGCTCTGGCGTTCCTTGAGTTCGCTCTGCTTTCCGGGCGAGAAGCTCGCGTGCAGCTGCTCGAACCCCGTTGCCGACACCTGCCCCTGGCGTGCGCTGTTGCGCCAGGGCAGCAGCCCCGCCCGCCCTGCGCGCAGCATCAGTTGATCGAGGAAGGCGACGACGGTCAGCCCGATCACCAGTCCGGGCAGCGTCATCAGCGCGACGAATTCCATCCGCGCATTCTCGGCGGTGCGCGGTGCGGTGCGCATCGGTCGCGGGGATGACCGTGCGGGCCGGCGCACTGCGCGACGGCCCGCACGGCACTGCCGAGGAGGTCGGACCGGTCAGCCGTTGGGGAGGATGACGGCGCGTCCGTTGATCTTGCCGGCGTGCAGCCTCTCGTACGCCAGCGGTGCCTCGTCCAGGGAGTACGTCTCGACGTGCACCTTGACCGATCCGGCGCGGGCCAGGTCGAGGACCTCGGCGAGCTCGGAGCGCGAACCCCAGTACGGGGCGGTCACCGTGGTCTCGAAGGGCAGGTGGCCGAAGCCGACCGGCAGGGCACCGCCGCCGATGCCGACGATCGTGACATCGCTTTCGACCGCGGCCACGGCACCGGCCGTGGCCACCGTGGACGGTGCCCCGACGAAGTCCAGGACGACCTGGGCGCCGACGCCGCCGGTCAGTTCGCGGACCTTCGCCGCGGCGTGCTCGTCGGAGAGGACCGCCTCGTGGGCGCCGACGGTGGCGGCGAGGGCCAGCTTCTCCTCCGTGACATCGAGCGCGATGACACGGACGGCCGTCATGGCGCGCAGCAACTGGATCGCGACATGGCCGAGGCCGCCGGTACCGATGACGACGGCGGTGGCACCGGGCACCAGCTTGGGCAGGGACCGCTTGATCGCGTGGTACGGGGTGAGACCGGCGTCGGTGAGAGGTACGGACTGCACCGGGTCGAGGTCGCCGAGCGGGACCAGGTGGCGCGGGTCGTCGACGATCATGTACTCGGCCATGGCCCCGGGCGAGCCGAGTCCGGGCGGGTTGATGCCCAGTTCGGTGGCGCGCAGGCAGTAGTTCTCCTTGCCCTCGGCGCACTTGACGCACGTGCCGCAGCCCCACGGGCCGTAGACCGCGACGGACTCGCCGAGCGCGAGGCCGGTGACGCCGTCGCCGAGGGCCGCTACGGTACCGACGCCCTCATGGCCGAGCGTGAGCGGCAGCGGGTAGGGGAACCCCTCGGCCGGCCAGCTCATCACGGCGATGTCGGAGTGGCAGACACCTGCGGCGGTGACCTTCAGCAACACCTGGCCGGGGCCGGGCTCCGGGTCGGGCACGGTGACGACTTCGGGTGCCGAGCCTATGGTGCGGTACTGAACGGCCTTCATGGGATTCTCCTGACTCTTTCTTCGTGTGCTGTGCTCGCCCCCGTTCCCCCGTTCCCCCGTTCCCCCGTTTCCCCCGTTTCCCGTCCGTCGATCAGGAGGCGGAGTAGGCGCCGTCCACCAGGTGGTAGCTGCCGTGGATGAAGGAGGCGCGGTCGGAGAGCAGGAAGGCGGCGAGTTCGGCGACCTCCTCCGCCCTGCCGAGGCGTCCGGCCGGGTGCAGCGAGATGAGGTGGTCGCGGGCCGGGCCCTCCGTGTTGCGCAGCAGCGGCGTGTCGATGAAGCCGGGGCCGACGGCGTTGATCCGGATGTTCTGTGCCGCGTATTCGAGAGCCGCCGACTTCGTGAGGCCGACGACACCGTGCTTGGCGGCCACGTACGCGGGCGATCCGGCGAAGCCGTTGGTGCCGAGGATCGACGCCATGTTGACGACGGCGCCGCCGCCCGCCGCGGCGATCGCGGGAAGCTCGTAGCGCATCGAGTAGAAGACACCGTTGAGGTTGGTGGCGACGACCCGGTTCCAGTCCTCGATCGCGTACTCACCGGTGGGCTTGCTGGGGCCGCCGATGCCCGCGTTGTTGACGGCGAGGTGCAGGGCGCCGAACGTCTCGACGGCGAATCGCACGCCCGCTTCGACGGACTCGGGGTCGGTCACGTCCATGGCGACCGCGGCGGCCTTGGCGCCGGCGCTCTCCAGTTCGGCGACCGCCTTGCGGGCGTTGGCCTCGTCGTAGTCGGCGACGACGACGGCCGCGCCGCCTGCGGCCAGCCGGTGGGCGAGGGCCAGTCCGATGCCGGAGGCGCCGCCGGTGACGAGGGCGGTCCTGCCCGCGAACTCCTGGTCGGCGGGGGTGAGGGGGGTGCTCATGAGGTGGTGTTTCCTTCCGTGGTGCTGTGCGGCGCCGGCCCGGCGGGAAGCTGCGCGAGCAGTTCTCCGGAGAGGGCGTCAAAGGCCTGCCCGACCAGTCGGGGCAGGTCGTCCGGGTGTCCGCCACGCGCCCAGGCGGCCTGGGCCGCGAGGAGTGCCCCGGCGCCCGCGGCCACCGTGACGGCGGGACGGATGTCCAGCCGCGGGTCGACTCCGAGCCGGTCCGCGACGATGGTGACCGAGTCCTCCTGGGCGTCCACGCGGATGTGGTGGAACGCGGCGTAGAGGGTCGGCTCCTGCTCGGCGAGGACCAGCAGGTCGAAGATCCGCTCGCGCCGGTGCCATGCCTGCGCGCCCGGGTCTTCGAGCCAGGCGAGAACGGCACGGTGGTAGGCGGTGAGCGGGGGCTCGTCGGCGGGGCGTACGCGCAGGGCGTCGTTGATCCGGTCGCCGTCGCCCCGGAGCGAGTCCAGGACCGCGGCTTCCTTGCTGGTGAAGTACCGGCTGAAGGTCCGCCGGTCGACGTCCGCGCGTTCCGCGATCTCCTCGACCGTCACGTTCTTCAGCCCTCGGTCGAGTACGAGCTCGAACGCGGCCTGCGCCAGGGTGTCCCGGGTCCTGCGGGCCTTGCGGCTGCGCCGCTCCGGGGTCTTCCGTTCCGGATCCATAAGTGCACGGTACACCGGAAAATGTCCCATCGCGACAGGAGTCTCACCGGGACAGTCGATCAGCATCCAGGTGCCCCCTCGCCGCCTGTCCACGGGCCACTGGAGGCGTCGGCCCTGTCCGGTCCACGAAGGTCTCCGCGGCGCGGCGAGCACCGGCGCCGGCGCCGGCGGCCACAGGCTGTCGGCGGCTGTCCGCCGTCGTCCGGCACAGGGCGAGCGCGGCGATGTCGTCGCGTCGCACGCCTCCGGAAAAGGTCGCCAGGTCGGCATGGAGGGCGTCCAGGATGTCGCGGGGGCCGAGCCGCGCCCAGCGTCCCAGCCGGGCGTCCAGCGGATAGAAGGCTCCGGACGCGTCGCGGGTCTCGGTGACCCCGTCGGTGAGGACCAGGAGCGTGGCGCCGGGCGGGAAGTCCAGCCACTCCGCGGCCCGTGCCTCTGTGCTGAGCTCCGCCAGGCCCAGCGGAACGGATGTGCGGCGCAGCGGGACCGGGCGGGCCACGTCGTCGTCCAGGAGCCGGGGCGGCAGATGGCCGCAGTTGACGACCCGCACGCGGTCGCCCTCGTCGAAGCCGAGGACCAGGGCGGTGACGAAGCGTTCGATCTCCCCGGTCTGGGCGGAGAACATGTTGTGCCGGGCGACCGCGTCCTCCAGCGCGTCGACCACCCCGATCAGGGTGGGCTCGCGGATGGCCGCTTCCCGGAAGGCTCCGAGTACGGCGAAGCCCGCCCCGATCGCGGGGAGCCCCTTGCCCTGGACGTCTCCGATGATCACCCGGGTTCCGTAGGGCGACTGGACGACCTCGTAGATGTCACCGCCGACCAGGCGGTCCTCCTCGATCGGCGTGTAGATGCCGTGGGCGAGGATCTGCTCGGTCGGGATAGGCAGCGGGCGCAGGATCTGCCGCTGGAGCGCGACGGCCGCGGAACGCAGCCTGGCTATCTCGGCGGCGTGCCGGATGCGCAGCGCACAGGAGCCGACCCCCAGGAAGCAGGCCAGCACGGTGAAGGCGACGCTGCTGGCCATGTCCCAGAACGTTCCGCCGGTCACCAGCCGTGAGCAGACGGCGACGGTCATGATCGCGGTGGCCACGCCCACGGTCTGCCGGATCGTTCCGAAGACGGAGACGAGTGCGGGCACGACCACGAGGAGCGGCACCAGGCGCAGCTCGTCCCCGGTCCAGATGTCCAGGATGCCGACCAGGGCGGTCAGTACCGCGAGGCCGCCGAACAGCGTTCCGTTTCCGACCCGGGGAGCGAATACGGCCGCCTCCCCCGCGTCCGTGCCCGGGAGCGTCGCTCCACCCGTCGCCCATCGGCGCTGGAGCCCGATCGTCACGGCCCGTTCCTCCCGGGATCGGCCGGCCCTGTGCCGGCGTGTGCTCCCAGTCCATCCCGTACGCGGGCGGCGGCGCACGAGGCTTAGGGCCTCATGGGGTGCGCCGAAGGTCCCGGTGCGGTGCACGACAGTGGCCTTCGGCCCGGAGCTCCCGGGCCGAAGGTCCCGCGTCGCGGATCAGCGCACGGCTGCCGCGCGGGCATCGCCGTCGCGGCGGGCATCGCCGGTCCCCGGCCGGGGCGTCAGGGGGTGTGCCGGTGCGAGCACGCCGAGGAAGGACGTCCGGCGGCGGAGCACGAATCCCAGCGACTCGTAGAGCCGGACGGCTCCGGTGTTGGACGCGGCAGCGTGCAGGAACGGCGTTTCGCCGCGCTGCCTGATCTCGTGGGCCACCGCGCGGACGAGTCCGCTGCCGAGCCCCTGTCCGCGCACGGAGTCGTCCGTGCAGACGGCGCTGATCTCGCTCCAGCCGGGTGGGTGGAGTCGTTCGCCGGCCATCGCGACGAGCGCTCCTTCGCGCCGGACGCCGAGGTAGGTGCCGAGTTCGACCGTACGGGGCAGGAACGGACCCGGGCGGGTGCGGGCGACCAGGTCGAGCATCTCGGGCACATCGGCCGGACCGAGCCGCTCTGCCTGCGGGAACGGGGCCGCGTCGACGCCGGCGTCGACGAGCTGGACGCCCTCGGCGTGGAAGGTGATCTCCCAGTCGTCCGGCGGCGGCTCGTGGAAGGACATGAGGGCGATGGCCCCACCGGGACCGGAGAGTGCGGCGGCGTCGGCCCAGTCCTCGGCCTGTGGCGCGTCGGGGAGGGCGGCCCAGGGTGCCACGTCCACCGCGTAGCGCAGGACACGGCCGCGGCGCTCGGCGAAGTGCGCGTGCGGACCGGTCAGTGCGGCGTGGGCCGGGCTGTCCAGCGGGTGCGGGTCACCGCTGGTGGCGTGGGGCGCGCTCACCGGGTCGCCTCGATCACGATCTTGCCGCGCGCGTGGCCGCTCTCCACGGCACGCAGTGCTTCTCCCGCTTCGGTGAGCGGGAAGGTCCGCGTCACATGCGTCCGCAGGACCCCGGTGACCACGAGCTTCGCCACCGCGTCGAGGACCGCCGCGGTGCGGGCCCGTGCGACGGCCGCGCCGCCGAGTTCCTCCGCCAGAGGCTTGCCCCCGGCGCTGATGAGCGCGGAGCGGTCGGCGACCAGCGGGGCCACGTCCCTGAGCGTGTCGCCTCCGACCAGGTCGAAGACCGCGTCGATGCCGTCGGGGGCCGCTGCCCGGATCCTGTCGGCCAGGTCCGCCCCTGATGCGACGTGCACCGCGCCGAGCGACTCGATGAAGTCCTTCTTGCCCGCGCTCGCGATGCCGATGACATGGACACCGGCATGGTGGGCAAGTTGCGCCGCGACCGTCCCGACGCCGCCGCCCGCCCCGGTGATCAGCAGGGTGGAACCGGGGGCAGGAGAGAGCTGGACGAGACCGTCGTACGCGGTGGCCGCCGCGACGGGCAGCACGGCCGCGTCGGTGAACGACAGGTCCGCCGGCTTGTGTGCCGTCACGGCCACGGGCAGCAGCGTGTACTCGGCGTACCCGCCGGTCACCGGGTTGCCGAAGACCTCGTCCCCGACCTCGAATCCCTCGACGTCCGGGCCCACGCCCGCGACGACTCCGGCGGCCTCGCTGCCGAAGACGGTGGGAAACGGCTTCGGCTCGCTTCCGGGCCTGACGTAACCGGTGCGCAGCTTCCAGTCGACCGGGTTGACCCCGGCCGCGCGAACGGCGACGAGCAGCTCGCCGGGGCCGGGCACCGGCACGTCCTGCTCGACGAGTGCCTCCACCTCCGGTCCGCCGTTGCGGGTGAACACGTACGCCTTGGGCATGGGTTCCCTCTCTCCTGTTCGTGGCAGCGAGTGCACGACAACGGCTCACGGTTCCACCGGCCGGGCCGGTCACCGCGGCGTCACAGCAGACAGGAAGGTCCTTCTCCGTTCGTGTATTCCCGGGCGTGCGGAGTGTTCACCGGGTCGCAACGATCCAGCGGAAGCCACCCGTTTCGCGCTCCACGAACGCATCCACCGGGAGTGCGTGAGATGCCTCGGGCCACCGCCCTCCGACGGGGCGCGCATGCCTCCGCGACCGTCGTCGTGTCGGATCTCGACGCACTCGTCGAGAGCCTCACGGCCCACGGGGCGACGATCACGACACCGCCGAGTACGAGCGAGACGGGCCGCTGTCCCTGCGCCCGGCACGCGGGCGGGGCCGAGGTCGAGTACGTCGAATGGAGGCCCGAGCTGGTCCGCCGGATCGTCGCACGGTGATCCCCTGCCGGTGATTCCCTGCCAGGCGGTCTCCTGCCGGTGATTCCCCGCCGAATGTCCACGTCCTGGACATTTATAAGCCGCCCTTTGACGACCTCAAAGGCATCGGATACTGTCCACGCCCAGTTGGGCAGTTCTAGTGGACAGATGCGAGATGGGTGGTTCCCGATGACCTCGGAACCGGGTGGCAACCTCAGCCGACGGCGACTGCTGCGCCTTGCCGGTGCGGGAATGGGCGTATTCGCCGCTTCGGGTGTGCTCGCCGCGTGTGCGCCCCAGCCTGCGAAGGAGTCCGGTGACGACCAGGCCGGTTCGGGCGCCCGGGCCCAGGGCGCGGACGTGCCGGTCGACAGCCTCACCCTCGCCCTGCCCTCCTCCATCTCCAGCCTCGACGTGGGCCGCGAGTCGGGCGTGCTCAATTACACGGTCGCGGTGCTGGCCCAGGAGTCCCTGCTCTCGGTCGACCCGTCCGGAGAGCTGAAGCCCGGTCTCGCGTCGTCCTGGAAGCAGCCCGATGCCAGGACGTACGTGTACACGCTGCGCCGCGGGGTCACGTTCACCGACGGCACTCCGTTCACCGCGGACGACGTGGTGGCCTCCGTCGAAGCCATCCGGGATCCGAAGAACGGTTCAGCCCTCGGTTACGCCTACGCGGGGGTGCAGTCGGTGAAGGCCACCGGCGACCACGAGGTGACGATCCGGCTCAAGGAACCCGACGCGATGTTCGCGTGGACGACGACCGCGGGCGGACTCCTCATCAGCAGCCGCGCGTTCCTCACCCGCAACCGGGGACGGATCGGCACAGCGAAGACGCTGCTGCTCGGCACCGGCCCGTACCGGATCACGGAGTTCGCCGCCGACGACCACGTGCTGCTCGAACGCAACGACGCCTGGTGGGGCGAGAAGCCCGCTGTCCAGAAGCTCAAGCTGTCCTTCGTCCCGGACGCCGGAACGCGGCTGGTCGCGATGAAGTCCGGCGCGGTGGACGGCGCCCTGAACCTCGCCTCGGACGAGGCCCGTACCTGGGAGTCGACCGCGGACGTCACGTACACCGGCGACCGCTCGGTGGTGTCGCTGGCGTTCGACACGGCCAAGGCCCCCTTCGACGACCTCCATGTCCGGCGTGCCCTCGCCCACGCCACCGACCGCGAGGGCATGGTGAAGGGCATCCTGCACGGCAGGGCCGAGGTCGCCGACGCACTGCCCTCGCGCGACATGTGGGGCGATCTGATGCCGGCCGACGAGGTCCGCTCAGGCTACGACGCGATCCCCGCCCTGCCGTACGACCTGGACGCCGCCCGTGCGGAGCTGGGCAAGTCCTCGGCGAAGGACGGCTTCACCGCGGAGCTGCACTACCCCAACAGCGGGCCGCAGCTGGGCAAGGCGGCGCTCGCCCTCGCCGCCGCGCTCAAGAAGATCGGCGTCACACTGAACGTCAAGGAGATCACCCTGGAGCAGTGGGTGGCGGAGCTCGGCTCCGGCAAGCAACCCCTCCAGTTCCTGTGGTACTTCCCCGTCACGGGTGACCCGGCCGAACTGGCCGACCCGTACCTCAACGCCGCCGCCACGGCGACGGACATCGCGCACTACGACAACAAGACGGTCAACACCGCGCTGAACACCGCGAAGGCCGCCACCGACAAGGAGACGCGGGCCCGGGAACTCATGAAGGCGGTGCAGACGGCCGGCGCCGATCTGCCGTATCTCCCGCTGTGGTGGGCGCAGACCGCCACAGCGCTGTCCAAGGACCTCGTGCTGCTGGACCAGGGGCCGTTCGCGTTCATCGGGCCGTGGGCGACCCGGATCCGCAAGGCCGCCTGACCCCATCTGCTCCCCCGGCTCTCCGGGCACATCACCCCCGCACAAGGAACGGACCGTCATGCCCAGTACCACCGCGCCCAGACCGCCGCAGCGGCGTGCCGCCACCGTCGTGCGGCGCGTGCGTGAGGCGATGCTGCGACTGGTCCATCCCGTCGAGGCCCGGATCAGTCCGGACGGACGCGCGGTCGCCGTCGCGGCGGCCGGTCCGCAGAACGTCGGACTGGTCCTGGCCCCGGTCCCGGCCGGACCGCGGGGCGCGCGGGCCGACGAGCGGCCCCCGGTGCTCCTCGCGCCGCCGGAGCCGTCCACACCCACGAACCGCCACAGCCCGCGCTGGCTGCCGGACTCCCGGACGCTGCTGCACATCGCCGAAGCCGAAGGGCGCACCGGGACCGATGTGCGGCTCGCGGCCCTGGACACGGCCTCCGGAGTCGTCCGCACCATCGCCGCCGCACCCGGTTCGGTGGAGGAACTACTCGTCTCCGACGACGGAAAACAGGCGCTGCTGCTCTGCGCGCGGGACGGCGCGGAACGCGACGGCATGCATCTCGGCCTGCCGGTACGTCTCGGAGCCGTCCCCGCGCCCGAACGGTTCGCCCCGGGCACCGGCCGCCGCTCACTGCATCTCGTCGATCTCGCTGAGGGCACGGTGCGCGAGGCCGGACCGGCCGGGCTGACCGTGTGGAACGTCGCCTGGCGCGGTGGCGCCACCGCCGTCGCCACCGTCTCCGAGGAGACGCTGCCCGCCGGCTACTACGGCGCCCGGTTCGCGGCTCTGGATCTCGAAGCCCGCACGGCCAGGACCCTGCACACACCCCAGGGGCAGCTGGGCGCTCCCGCCGTCTCGGCGGACGGCCGGACCGCGGCGGTCTGCGAGGGGATCTCCATCGTGTCCGGACAGCCCGTGGTCGCCGACCTGACGACCGGGCGCACCGAGGCGGTGCCGGGCGTCGAGGACGCGACCTGGCTGCGGTTCGACGACTCCGGCGCTCCCGCGTCCCGCTCGCTGTGGTTCGCGGGCTGGGACGGGACGGGTTCCCGCGTCGGACACAGCGGGCACACCGCGGGCACCCTCTGGTCGGGGCCGGTGACCCTCGGCGGGGCCGGCTTCCAGCCCGAGCTCTCGCTCAGCGGCGACGGACGGCTGGCCGCCACCGTGCTCGACGCACCGGGCCGCCCGGCCGAGGCCGTCGTCGCCCGCACCGACGGACCGGACGCCTGGAACTGGGTGCCCGTCACCGCGCTGAACGTGCCCGCCGACCCCGCAGTCGCCGCGATCCGTACCGAGGAGACCTCCTGGTCCGCGGCCGACGGACGTACGGTACGGGGCCTGGTTCTCTCGTCCGGCGAGCACGCGGGGCCACGCCCGCTCGCCGTCCTCGTGCACGGCGGCCCCGCCTGGCTGTGGTCCGCGGGATACGCGCCCGGCGACGTCCTCGGGCTCGCGCCGGCGCTGGCCGCCGCCGGGTACCTGGTCCTGCTCCCCAACCCGCGCGGCAGCAGCGGCCGAGGGCTGGAACACGCCCGCGCCGTGGTCGGCGACGTCGGCGGCGCCGACCTGGACGACGTGCTGTCCGGTGTGCGCCACCTCGTCGACGCCCGGCTCGCCGACCCGGACCGTACGGCCGTCCTGGGGCACAGCTACGGCGGCTACCTCGCCGCTCTGGCCGCGGCCCGCACCGATGTGTTCCGGGCGGCGGTCGTCGTCTCCGCGCCGACCGACTGGCTGAGCTTCACCCACACCAGCAACATCGGCGGCGGCTACGACCGCACGTACCGGATCGGTGGCGCGGACGCGCACGCCGAACTGATCCGGCGCTCCGCGGCCTTCGCCCACGGCGGCGGCGGCACACCGACGCTCATCGTGCACGGGTCAGCGGACCGGGTCACTCCGGTCGGCCAGGCGCACGAGCTGTACCGGTCGCTGCTGCGTGCCGGACGCGCCGCCGTCGAACTGTACGTATACCCGGACGAGGGCCACGAGTTCACCGACGAGGCCCACCTCCTCGATGCCGCCGCGCGCGTCGAGGAGTGGCTCGCCACCCACCTGGACCGGGCCGCAAGGGCCCTCCACCAGACCGCCGTGCCCGGAGACGCTTCCCCCGAGCGGATCCCCGGCACGGCTTCCGAGGCCGGGCCGGAAGGTGCCACCCCCCGAGCGCCCTCCGGCCCGGCCGCCCTCCACCCGGCCGGGGGTGGGCGATGAGGCCCGCCGCCCGCTCGCGGCTGCGCGCGGCTCTCCCCCTCGGCCTCGTGGTCCGCCGTCTCGGCGGCACGCTCGCGCTGCTGTTCGTCCTGTCCGTCGCCGTGTTCGCGCTGCTCCAGGCCGCGCCGGGCGACCCGGCCCAGACGCTGCTCGGGCCGCGCAGCGCGACCCCCGAGGCGCTGGCCGCCGTACGGGCCCGCTACCACCTCGACAGCCCGCTGGCCGTGCAGTACTGGTACTGGCTCAGCGACGCCGTCCGTCTCGATCTCGGCACGTCGATCCGTACCGGGGAGAGCGTCGCCGCCGCGCTGGGCGACCGGCTCGTGCTCACGGGACAGCTCGTCGGTCTCGGTTTCGCCGTGGCGTTGCTGCTCGGTCTGCCGCTGGGGGTCCTGGCGGGCCTGCGGAGCCGGCGCTTCACCGACCGGGCCGTACAGAGTCTCGGTGTGGTCGCGCTGTCCACTCCCGCGTTCGCGGGCGGTCTGCTGCTCATCTATGTGTTCTCCCTGATGCTCGGCTGGTTCCCTGCGTACGGACCGGGAGAGGGCTCGGGTACCGACCGGTTGATGCATCTGGTGCTGCCCGCGCTGGCGCTCGGAGTCGCCGTGACCGCCGTCCTGCTGAAGCTGACCCGGGCCGCGGTGATCCGTGAGCTCGAACGGGAGCACGTCACGTTCGCCCGTGCCCGGGGTGTGCGTGAGCGGGACATCCTGATGCGGTACGTGCTGCGCGGCACCGTCGTTCCCGTGCTCACCGGGATCGGTCTGATCCTCGCCTATCTCCTCGCGGGGACGGTCATGGTGGAGCAGGTCTTCGCGCTGCCCGGCCTCGGTTCCCTGCTTGTCGATTCGGTCACCTTCCGGGACATCCCCGTCGTCCAGGCGGAGGCGCTGCTGATCGCCGCCCTGGTCTGTCTGGCGAACCTCGTCACCGACCTCGTACAACCGCTCCTGGATCCACGGCTGCGGAGCGCCCCCGTGACGAGGACACCGCCCGTGAGGAAGAAGACGCCCGGGTCACCGGTCTCCATCGCCGCGTCGTTGGAAGTCCGTGAGGAGGAGGGCCGTTGAAGACCCGATCGCTCCACCGCCGGTTCTCACCGCTCACCGTCTGCTGTTCCGTCCTGTTGGTGCTGTTCGCGTGCGCCGCGGCCTTCGGCCAGTTGGTCCTGCCCGACTGGGACGCGCAGGATCTCGCCACCGGTGCCACCATGCCGGGCGGCGGCCACCCGCTCGGCACCGACGAACTCGGCCGGGACATCGCCCAGATGGTGATCGCCGGGGCACGGAGCACACTGGTCGGTGCGGCGCTGGTGGCCCTCGGTTCGATGGTCATCGGCAATGTGCTCGGGCTCGTCGCGGGCTACCGGGGCGGCTGGATCGACACCGTCGTGCGCCGCTGGGCCGATCTGCTGCTGGCGCTGCCCGCCCTGCTCGTGACGATCGTCGTCGCGGGGATCGGCGGTGGCGGTTACGCGCTGGCCGTCGGCGTCCTCGTCGTGCTGACGTCACCCGCCGACATCCGACTGGTGCGGTCCGCCGTGCTGGAGCAACGCCACCGCGCCTACGTCGAAGCGGCACAGACACTGGGTCTGTCCCGGTTCACGGTGATGACCCGGCACATCTGGCCCAACGTGCTGCCCGTCGTGGTGGCCAACACCCTGCTGAACTTCGCCGGGGCGATCGTCGCGCTGAGTTCGCTGTCCTTCCTGGGACTCGGTGTGCCGCCGGGCGCCCCGGACTGGGGCCGGATGCTCTCCGAGAACCGCACCCTGCTGTACGACAACCCGTCCGCCGCCCTGGCACCGGCCCTGCTGATCATCGCCGCCGCCGTGGCGCTCAACCTCCTCGGCGACCGGCTGTTCGAGGCGTTCTCCGACCGTGGGAGGTCCTGATGACAGCGCGCACGGCGACACCCGGCCCTTCCGCCGCCCACCCGGCACCTGGCACCGGCCCGCTGCTCTCGGTGGAGGGCCTGAGGGTCGCGGCCACGGCGGGGGCGGGCGGCCCGGTCCCGATCCTGGACGGTGTCTCGCTGGAGGTCGGCCGGGGCGAGTGCATCGGCATCGTCGGCGAGTCCGGCAGCGGCAAGTCCCTGGCCATGCGGGCCGTGGCGGGTCTGCTCCCGACCGGGACCGGAGTGACGGGCGGGTCCGTACGGATCGACGGGCAGGAAGTCCTCACCCTGACGCCGCGCGAGCGGCACGCCCTGCGCGGACGGCGCGTCACGCTGCTGATGCAGGACCCGTTCACGATGCTGCACCCGCAGCTCACCTGCGGACGGCAGATCGCGGACGGGCTGCGCGGCCTCGACGGCCCGCTCCGGGGACGGGCGGGGAAGGCGGCCAGGCGCGCCGCGGTGGAACGGCGGCTCGCCGAGGTGGGGCTCGGCCCCGATGTCGCCGACCGCTATCCGCACGAGCTGTCCGGAGGCATGCGCCAGCGGGTGGCGGCAGCCGCGGCGCTCGCGGGCGACCCGGAGCTGCTGATCGCGGACGAACCGACCACCGCGCTGGACGCCGCCAACCAGCGCGCCGTGCTCGATCTGCTGCGCGGCCTCCAGCGCGGCCGGGGCATGGGACTGGTCCTGATCACCCATGACCTGCGGGTCGCGTTCTCCGCCTGTGACCGGGTGTACGTGCTCTACGCGGGCAGTGTGCTGGAGCACGGCCGCTCCCACGAACTGGAGTCGGCCCCGCTGCATCCGTACACGGCCGGCCTGCTGGCCTCCGAACCGTCCGTACGCGAGCGGTACGCCGAACTCCCGGCCATTGCGGGTTCCGTGCCGGCACCGGGCGCCAGGAGTGGCGGCTGTCCGTTCGCCGACCGGTGCGCCCATGCGGCCGCTGTGTGCCGCACCGAACCGGTCGTGCTGCTGGCGCCGCCGTCCGCCGCCGGTGCACCGGACGACGGCTCGCCCGGAACGCGGCGGCTGTCGGCCTGCGTGCGGCTCGCGGAGATCGGCGACGCGCTCGCCGCGCCGCCGGTGCGGGCCGCCGCCATGCCGTCGTCCGGGTCCGGGCACGCCCCGGACGACGAGGCGCACGCCCGGGACGCCGCGCTGGTCGTCCGCTCCGTCGACCGCACGTTCCGGTCCTCGGCCGGCGATCACACCGCGCTGCGCGACGTGAGTCTGACCGTTCCCCGGGACGGCGTCGTGGCCCTGGTCGGCGAGTCCGGCTCGGGCAAGACGACACTCGCGCGGATCGCGATCGGGCTGGAGACCTTCGACGGTGGCGCGGTCACCGTGGGCGGCGTCGCCCTGCCCCCTGGGCGTCTTCCCGGCACCGCGGACCGGCGGCGCCTGGCCGGACAGGTACAGATCGTCTTCCAGGACCCGTACTCCTCGCTCAACCCACTGCGCACCGTGGGCGCGACGCTGCGCGAGGCGCTGGCCGCCGCGTCCGGCCGGCGAGGGCGCGGCGCCCCGGAGGCCGAGGTGATCACGCTGCTCGAACAGGTGGGGCTGCCGGGCTCGTACGCCACGCGACGCCCGGCCGCGCTCTCCGGCGGCGAGCGTCAACGGGTCGCCCTGGCACGGGCGCTGGCCGCCCGGCCCAGGCTGCTGATCTGCGACGAGGCGGTGGCGGCGCTCGACGTGTCGGTCCAGGCCCAGTTGCTCAATCTGCTCGCCTCGCTCCAGCGGAGCGAGGGCTTCGCGGTGCTGTTCATCACCCATGACCTCGGTGTGGTGCGGCAGATCGCCGACCGGGTGGCCGTGATGCATCGGGGGCGGATCGTCGAACAGGGCGCCACGGACGAGGTACTGGACGATCCGCGGCACCCGTGGACCCGGCGCATGATCGACG
The DNA here is from genome assembly GCF_042885475.1 of Streptomyces sp. NPDC058051. Taxonomy (NCBI): domain Bacteria; kingdom Bacillati; phylum Actinomycetota; class Actinomycetes; order Kitasatosporales; family Streptomycetaceae; genus Streptomyces; species Streptomyces sp. NPDC058051. The sequence goes on along the minus strand of NZ_JBHVRW010000001.1, from coordinate 172,686 downwards.
CGCTGCCCGAACTCACGGGCCACGACGACACAGCTCTGACCGATGGCCGGCCCCGCCGGTAGAGTGTGCCGCTGACCTGCACGTACCACCGACAGCGAGGAGGAACGGTGTCCGAGCCGCCTCTCACCATCGGCCTGCCCGCGCCCGCGCATCCCCCGGAGACGCAGCCGTCCGCCGCCTCCGGGGTACGGGCGGCGTTGGCCGGGAACCTCAACCGCCGTCGGCTGGCACGTGGGTGGAGCCTGCGCGAGCTGTCGGCTGCCACCGGTGTCAGCAAGGGGCTGCTGTCCCAGATCGAACGCGCCGAAGCCAATCCGACGGTCGAGGTGCTGGTACGGATCGCCGACGTCCTGGACACGAACTGCACGGATCTGCTCCGTCAGCCGCTGCTGCGGCCGGAGATCATCCGCGCCGCCTCGCTGGACGAACCCGCGGACGAGACCTCCGTCAATCTGCTCTACTCCGGCCACGAGCCCGGCCGCATCGAGATATACCGCACCCGTCTGCATCCGCACGCCCAGAGCCAAGTCAGCTCGCACGGTGTGGACTCGGTGGAGTACGTGCTGGTGATGTCCGGTCAGGTGACACTCGTCGTCAATGACGTCCCGCATCTCCTGGGCACAGGTGACACGGCCCGGTTCTCGGGGCTCAGCAGCCACTACTACACCACCGAGGACTCCCCCGCCGTCACACACACCATCGTCGGCTACCCGCGCGACTGAGCCCCGCGCGCGCCGCTCCGCGGTCGTGCCACCGTCGATTTCGACTCAACCATCGCTGGATATGCCCCGGTCGGCCCCGATGTGCCGTCCGGTGTGGCACTCTGGAGACGACCGCCCCACCGGGCTCCCCCGTACCGGTGGGGCGGTTCCGCTGTCCGGCGCGCGTCGCCCGCGCGGACACCGACGCGCACACGACGGTTCTCGGCCGTTGACGCCATTTCGCAGATCGCCCCCTCTTCTCGCGCATGAGAACTCCCTTCGGGGGCAGGCGCATCCACCTCACCTACGACCCGGGGAGCGTGACGAGATGACGGCGCACACGGCGCGGACCGCCGGTACGGAACGAGCGGGGGGCGCACGGTCGACGCCGGCGGGAGAGGCCGCCGGGAACACCAGCGACCTGCCATGGATCGAGGACGCGGGGAAGATCAGCCCGCCGGACGCACGTGAGCTGTCCCGGCTGTTCTTCGACCGCCTCCAGCTCCTGGAGGAGGGAACCCCCGACCACCAGTACGCGCGCAACACCCTCATCGAGATGAACCTCTCCCTCGTCCGGTTCGCCGCGGGCCGGTTCCGCAACCGCGGCGGCGGCGACATGGAGGACATCGTCCAGGTGGGCACCATCGGGCTCATCAAGGCCATCGACCGGTTCGATCTCTCCCGCGAGGTCGAGTTCACCACCTTCGCGATCCCGTACATCACCGGCGAGATCAAACGATTCTTCCGGGACACGAGCTGGGCGGTGCATGTCCCGCGCCGGCTCCAGGAGTTGCGGGTCGACATCGCCAGGGCCAAGGAGTCCATGGCCACCCGGCTCGACCGTGACCCGACCGTCGCCGAACTCGCCGAAGAGCTGGGGCTCACCGAGAGCGAGGTCACCGAGGGCATCGTGGCGGCGAACGGGTACACGGCGGGTTCGCTGGACATGTCGGCCGATCCGACGGACGCGGATCTGCGGAACACGCCGAAGCGCACCTTCGCCGACGTACTGGGCGAACCCGATCCCGGCATGGAGGCGGTCGAGAATCTGCATACGCTCGCACCGCTGATGGGCGGCCTCGACGGCCGTGAACGCCGCATCGTCGACATGCGTTTCGGCCAGGAGATGACCCAGTCCCAGATCGGCGCGGAACTCGGCATCTCGCAGATGCATGTGTCACGGCTGATCAGCAGGATCGTGCGCAAGCTCCGCGACGGGATGCTCGTCGAGGAGTGATCCGGGCGAAGGCGGTCTCCGGCTGCCGCCCCGACCGGTCCACGACTGCACACGCCGTCCCGGAGTGCGGGCGGTCCGGCGGCGGTGCCGGAGTGGGCGGCACCGGCACCCGGCCGCCCGGACGGCGGGGCTCAGCCGCCGTCCCTCTCCGGGGCGCGACCCGCGTAGTAGGTGGCGATCATGTCCTCGTCGCCGTGCCCCGCCTCCTCGGCGCGTGCGAACCGTTCGGCCGACGCGGCGACGAGATCCAGTCGCACCCCCGCCGCCTGTGCCGCGTCCAGGATGAGGCGGCTGTCCTTGAGCGCGTTGGACAGGGTAAAGCTCGGGGTGAGGTCACCGGAGAGAAGGGCGGCGGACTTGCCCTGGAGGTAGCCGGTGTCCAGCGGGCCGCCCTTCATGGCATCCAGGAACATCTGCGGATCGATCCGAAGCCCTTCGGCGAGATTGAGGCATTCCGCGATGTTGTTGACCATGCCGATCACCCAGGTGTTGGCGACAAGCTTCAGCCGCGAGGCCGTTCCGGGGGTCTCCGCGACCCAGACCGTGCGCTGCCCGATCGCGTCCAGTACAGGGTTCACCACCGCCCGGGCGGCGGACGGACCGGACACGAAGACCGTCAACGTGCCCTGTTCCGCGGGCTGTTTCGTACCGAGGACCGGTGCGTCGACGTAGACGAGGCCGGCCTCGCTCGCGCGGCGGGCGAGATCGGTGGTGGCTTCGAGCCCCACGGTCGAGCTCTGGAGGAGCACCTGGCCGACGTGCAGCCCCGGTGACGCGGCGGTCAGTGCGTCGGCGACGGCGGAGCCGTCGTTGAGCATGGTGAGGATGACATCGGCACCGCGCACGGCTTCCTCCGCCGTATCGGCGACCGTGGCTCCCTCGGAGGCGAGCGGGGCCGCCTTCACCCTCGTACGGTTCCAGGCACGGACGTCGAGTCCGGCCCTCAGCAGACTCCTGGCCATGCCGGATCCCATGATTCCGGTGCCGAGGACGGCGACGGTCGGCCGCTGCGGGGTGGCATCGGCAGCGCTTGAGGTCATGAGAGGACTCCCTTCATCGGCGGCGCCCCGGTCGGCTCGCGCCACGGTGAGCTCTCAGGATTGCCGCAGCGCGCCGTCGAGGACGGCAGCGTGCACGGCCCTGGCGAGTCGCGCGCCCCAGCGGGAGCGCGGTCCCGCGAAAGGTTCACCGGGGGCCGCGCCCGGGGACGGGGCGGCGATGCAGACGGCGTCGGTGGGGGTGCCGGAGCAGTCGAGTCCCGCGTCCAGGAGTGCTTGGACCTTGGCCTCGGTCGCCGTGGCGACCGCGTTGACGAACGCGGCGTCGGAGAGCGCCACCGGCAGGGTGACGACGACGTTGACCGTGCCCGGGCGCGGGGGCTCCTCCGTGTCCTCGGCCGGGGCCGCCGCCCACCCCCGTACGCCGAGTCCGCAGGTGGCGGTCGCCGTCACGCCGTCGTCGGCCGCGACCGTGTACGCGGTGACATCGGCGGCGGTCATCAGTCCGGCGCCGGGTCCGGTGAGGCGCTCCGCGGCGGCGATCTCGGCGAGGTGACGGTCGGGGTCGAGGCGCGGATAGCCGCCGGGCACCTGGGCGTTGAGGATCCAGGCGCGCGGCCCGATGCCTCCGCCGAGCACGGCGCTGCTGCACACCCGCCACCCCGGACCGAGCCGCCACACCAGATGGTGCAGGTCCAGACCGTCCTCGCGCCGGGTCAGCAGTTCGCCGCGCTGTTCGGGCAGCCGAATGCGTACGGAACGGATGAGACACCCCCGGTGGCGCGGCAGGACGACGGTCGTCAGTCGGCAGGTCGATCATATGCGCCGGTGTCCGTCGGCCCGCCCCCGGTGCGGCGCGGGCCGACGGACACCGAAGTCCGACTCCGGGAAACGCCACCCGACCGGGCCAACCCGAAAGCGGTGTGTGTGCCTCCCCTGCCTCCCCTGTGGACGGCCGCCGGGCACGTCGTGGGCGGCCTGCGGGAACGCGGGCGGTTGCGCCCTCCGCACGGGTGCGGCGCGATGGATCCCGGACACGCCGCGAGCCCAGCCATGGGCCGCGCCCGGGCGAGGAGGAATCGGACATGGAAGCCGCCGGCGGTTTCACGGATCCCGGAGAGCTCGACGGCCTGACGGTGTACGACGCGACGGGTGAGAAGATCGGCAGCGTGGGCCGGGTGTACGTCGACGACGACACCGGCCGTCCGGACTGGATCACGGTGAAGACCGGTCTGTTCGGGATGAAGGAGAGCTTCGTCCCCCTCGCCGGGGCCCGTCGCGTGGGTTCCGATCTGCACGTCGCGTATCCGAAGGAGCGTGTCGTGGGAGCTCCCCGGGTGGACGCGGACGCGCATCTGTCCGTGGCGGAGGAAGAGGAGCTCTACCGCCACTACAGCCCGTCAGGACCGCGGCCGCCGGGCCCGGAGGCCGCGTAGCCCTGTTGAGCCCGCGGAGATCCGCACGAGATGCCCCAAGGGCTGTCCGGTCATCCCTGGCGGGACAGCCCTTCCCTATGGCCCGGAAGGCGTGGCCAGCAGGAACGAGATCGAGGACTTCCTGGCCTCCATGACAGTGGCTCCCGCGTTCGTCCGCGACAGTCGCCTCGCCTTCCTCGCCGCCGGCCGACTCGGCTACGCCCTGTACGCACCCCTGTTCGCGGAGGGGCAGCCTTCCCTGAGCCTGACGGCCATGAGCGCCGAACCCGGATCCCCCGTCGGCCGTGCCCGGCGCCCGCGGCCGCGGGCGCTTTCGTCCCGGACGACTTCATCCGCTGTGTCGCGTTTACCTTTCGAACCCCGCCGGAATTTCCACCCACGCATCGCCGATAAACCTTGCCGAGCCCTCTGGGCGTTTAGTGGTTTTCTGCCCGAACGGCGGACCTGAGCACAAGACCGCCGAAATGGAGAAGAAATTTCCAAAAACCGTTCCACAGCAGAAAAATGCCTCACTCGTGTAACGTACATTGTTCATTGTCCGAAAGCGATCGCCCCGCCCCGTCCACCGCCGGAAAAATGCTGGTCACGCTCGTCTCGCACGAGCCCGACGGGCGTCCGGCCGCCACCGGTTGGCTGGATTCCACCCCCACCCTCCCCGAGACTTTCGACCGGTTTCCGATCACGTACCGCCCAGCCGCACCCACCCCGGCCCCCTGGTGCGGAATGAACAACTCCCCTTGCGTGAGCCAAGGTTGGAGCGCTTGCGGTACGAACTCGCACGGCAGCGACCGAGCCGGGTCGCGACGGCGACCAGCGACGGACCGTCACCGATCCCGTCCCGGGCATCACCCCGGCCACCGGCGATATCCGGTAACGGCCGATCTCACCCAGGACGCGGAGAATATCCCGGAACAGCCGCTCGATCGACATCACGCGGGCGCCGCTTTCCTCTCGACTTGCCGGTAAATGAGCCCCTTTGACGTCGCGGAGAAATAAATCATTAACAGCAACATCATTGACAGGCGTCTCCCGGATACCGACCAATTGTTGAACGGCGAAAACTATTCGCCGTCGACCCGAAAAGCGTGTGGTCGACCCGTGCATCACATGGGAGACACGCAATTGACTGTCACCGGCATATCCAGACCGGCAGCCAGACCCTCAGCGAGACGAAGAAGATCGGTCTGGACCGGGCTGACCGCCCTGGCCAGCGCCTCAGCCATCGCCGTACTGGGGCTCACCGCCCCGACGGCCGTCGCGGCGACCTCCGCGGGCTCTGACACCACCGCCAAGCCGTCCGTGGAGGCCTCCTGCGCCGAACCCGGGCCCGGCGAGGTGAGCTGCTTCGCTCTGCGCCGCACCGACGTGACGCCCAAGGAGGGCGTCCAGCCCAGCGACACCACCCCGAGCGGCTGGGGCGCCTCCGCGCTTCAGGACGCCTACAACCTGCCGGCCGACGGCGGCGCGGGCCAGACGATCGCCATCGTCGACGCCTACGACGACCCGACCGCCGAAGAGGACCTGGCGGTCTACCGCGCTCAGTACGGGCTGCCTGCCTGCACCACGGCCAACGGCTGCTTCAAGAAGGTCGACCAGCGGGGCGGCACCGACTACCCGGCTCCGAACAGCGGCTGGGCCGGTGAGATCTCGCTCGACCTGGACATGGTCTCGGCGTCCGCCCCGTACGCCAACATCGTCCTGGTGGAAGCCGACTCCGCAAGCTTCGAGGACATCGGCGCCTCGGTCGACCAAGCGGTCGCGCAGGGCGCCAAGTTCATCTCCAACTCGTACGGCACGGGGTACACCAGCACCCCCGGCAGTGGCGAGGACCCGTCGGAGACCACCGAGCTCGACGCCCACTACGACCACCCTGGTGTCGCCGTGGTTGCCTCCTCCGGCGACGACGCCTACGGTGTGGCCTACCCTGCGGCCTCGCAGTACGTGACGTCCGTGGGCGGCACCGCGCTGGTCCAGGACTCCTCCACCAGCCGCGGCTGGTCCGAGTCGGTCTGGAACAACAGCTACGGCGGTCCGGGCTCGGGCTGCTCGGTCTACGAGGCCAAGCCGGCCTGGCAGGAAGGCGTCACCACCGACTGCGACAAGCGCGCGGTCTCCGACGTCTCCGCGGTCGCCGACCCGTTGACCGGCGTCTCCGTCTACCAGACGTACGGCGGTGACGGCTGGGCCGTCTACGGCGGCACCAGCGCCTCCTCGCCGATCATCGCCGGTGCCTACGCCGCGGCCGGCACACCGACCGCCGGCACCTACCCGGCCGCCTACCCCTACGCGGCCGGCGGCAGCGGTCTGAACGACGTCACCGACGGCGACAACGGCTCCTGCTCCCCGGCCAAGCTGTGCACCGCGGGTGAGGGCTGGGACGGTCCGACCGGCCTCGGCACCCCGAACGGTGTCCAGGCCTTCCAGAACGGTCCGCACGGCGTGCTGAACGGCACCGTCACCGACAGCACCACCGGTGACCCGGTCACCGGCGCGGAGATCACCGCGGGCGACTCCAAGGCCAAGTCAGGGGCGGACGGCACCTACTCGCTGACCCTGGCGGCCGGCACCTACGACCTGACGGTCGACGCCTACGGCTACACCACGGCCACCTTCTCCGATGTCGAGATCACCGACGGAGGCACGGTCGCCAAGAGCTTCGCGCTCACGCCGGTCCCGACCCAGACCGTTTCCGGCAAGGTCACCGACGGCTCCGGGCACGGCTGGCCGCTCTACGCCGAGATCTCCGTGGACGGGCTGCCGGGCGCGCCCATCGAGACCGACCCGCTCAACGGCACGTACTCGGTGAACCTCCCGGCCGGCAAGAAGTACGCCCTGAAGGTCACCAGCAACTACCCGGGTTACCAGAGCGCCACCAAGATCATCACCGTGCTCGACTCGGCGGTCTCCGCCAACGTGAGCCTGCCGGTGGATGTCTGGGCAGGCACCGCGGCCGGGTACACAGCGGTGGACGACGGCACCACCGAGCCCTTCGACTCCACCGCTTCGGCCCCCGAGGGCTGGACCGTCGGCAACGCCGAGGGCACCACCGGCGGCTGGCAGTTCGACGACCCGGGCAGCCGCAAGAACACCACCGGCGGCACCGGCGCCTTCGCCATCGTGGACAGCGACGACGCGGGCAGCGGCAAGACCCAGGACTCCACGCTGACCAGCCCGTCCTACGACTTCTCGGACACGGACCTGCCGGAGCTCAGCTACCGGACCAGCTACAAGTCGTACTCCGGCCAGACCGCCAAGGTCGAGGTGAGCTCGGACGGCGGCACCACCTGGTCCGCGGTCTCCTCGCTCACCAGCGCCGTGACCGGTTCCAAGATCACGCTCCCACTGACCGACTACGCGGGCGAGTCCGATGTGCGGGTGCGGTTCCACTTCACCGGCAAGTTCGGCTGGTGGTGGGAGGTCGACGACGTGTTCATCGGCGCCCGCGGCGTGTCGCCCATCCCCGGCGGTCTGGTCGTCGGGCAGGTCGACGACGCCAACACCGGCGACGGCATCAGCGGGGCCACTGTGACCGGCTCCGGAACCGGCGCCGTGAGCACCACCTCGGCCGCCACCCCGAACGACGCGGCCCTCGGTGACGGCTTCTACTGGGCCTTCGCACCGGTCGGCAAGCAGACGCTGGCCGTCGCCAAGTCCAAGTACACCTCGGCCTCCAAGGCCGTGACCTTCGCCGCCGACTCCACCGTCGAGAAGAACTTCTCCCTGAAGGCCGGCGAGCTCAAGGTCACGCCCGCTGCGATCGACTCGTCGGTGGCCTGGGGCGGTTCGGCGACCAAGACCCTCACGATCAAGAACACCGGTGGTGCCGACGCCACCGTCAAGCTGGCCGAGAAGACCGGCGGCTACACCCCGGCGGCCTCGGGTGCGCCGTTGATCAGCAAGAAGGGTGACTACTCACCGCTGTCGGCGAAGAGCCAGGCGGGCAAGTCCGGTGCCACGGCGGCTCCGGCCGAGGCGGGCGACGCCTGGGAGACCGTGGCCGATCTGCCCGACACCATCGAGGACAACGCCGTCGCCGCCGACAACGGCAAGATCTACTCGGCCTTCGGCTACAACGGTTCGGCCGACATCAAGTCGCTGTACTCCTACGAGGCCGAGAGCGGCTGGACCAAGCTGGCCGACGCGGCGGACACCCGGGAGGCCCCGGCCCACGGCTTCATCAACGGCAAGCTGTACGCCGTCGGCGGCTGGGGTGCCGGCGGGAGCCCGGACGCCAAGCTGGAGATCTACGACCCCGCCACCAACACCTGGACGACCGGTGCCTCCTCGCCGGCTCCGCTGGCGGGCTCGGGCTCCGCGGTCCTGGACGGCAAGCTGTACTCCGTCGGCGGCTGCACCGCCGACGCCTGCGGCTCCGACTCGGTGACGGTCTACGACGCTTCGGACAACTCCTGGTCCACCGCGGCGAGTTACCCCGAGATCGTCGCCTGGGAGTCCTGCGGCGCCATCAGCGGACTGCTGTACTGCTCCGGCGGTGTCACCGACGACGGCGAGCTGAAGTCCGCGTACGTCTACGACCCGGCTGCCGACTCCTGGTCGGCCCTGCCGGACATGCCGAAGACCCTGTGGGGCTCCGCGTCCACCGCGGCGAACGGCCTGCTGCTGATCTCCTCCGGCGTCAGCGGCAACGCCCTCACCAACGTGGGCTACGCCTACGACCCGGCCGCGGGTACGTGGTCGTCCCTGCCCAACGCCGATGTCGCGACCTTCCGCGGCGGCGGCGCCCCGGGCTTCTACAAGGTCGGCGGCGCGATCGGCAGCGGCAACCCGGTCAGCACGGTCGAACTGCTCCCCGGCTACGACCAGACCGGCGGCTCCGACGTCAGCTGGCTGTCGCTGGGCTCCTCGGAGTTCGAGCTCGCTCCGGGCGCCAGCGTCTCGGTCGCGGTGTCGGTGAAGGCCTCGGTCGACGAGATCACCCAGCCGGGTGAGTTCACCGCTCAGATCGCCCTCTCCTCCAACACCCCGTACGCGACGGCGCCGGTCCCCGTCACCATGACGGTGGCCCCGCCGAACACCTGGGGCAAGATCACCGGGACGGTGCTCGGCAAGGCGTCCGACGGCAGCACGGCACCCCTGACGGGGGCGACCGTCCAGGTCGACTCGTGGGCGTCCTCGTACACCCTGATCACCGACAAGGACGGCCACTACGCCCTCTGGCTGGACGCCCGCAACAACCCGCTCACCGTGATCGTCGCCAAGGACGGTTACGCCCCGACGGTGACCACCGTCAAGGTCGTCAAGAAGGGAACGGTGACCACCGACTTCACCCTGAAGAAGTCCTAGAGGACGGAGCGGGCCCGGCCGCAGGACGGGCCCGCTCCGCGCCGGATGTCCCGGGGCCGCGCTCACCACGGTGGGCGCGGCCCCGGCCGGTCCCGGGCCGGCCCCGTCAATCGGTCCGCGCCGCCCGCTCCGGCAGGAAGCGCACGGAGGGCCGTCCGTCCGGGCCGTCGGGAGTGACCCGCGCCCCGACCCGGTAGACCTCGGCTATCAGCTCCTCGGTGATCACCTCAGCCGGGGTTCCGGCGGTCACCACCCTCCCCTCCGCCATGACGACGATCCGGTCACAGAACATCGCCGCCAGATTGAGGTCGTGCAGAGCGATCACACAGGTGAGGGGAAGTGTCGTGATCAACGACAGCAGCTCCAGCTGGTGCTGGATGTCGAGGTGGTTCGTCGGCTCGTCGAGCAGCAGTTCACGCGGCTGCTGGGCCAGGGCGCGCGCGATCTGGACCCGCTGCCTCTCGCCTCCGGACAGGGTGTGCCAGGACTGGTCGCTCCGGTCGGCGAGACCGGTCCGCTCCAGGGCTTCGCGCACCGCGTCGTCGTCCGCCCGGCCGGGTGCCGACCAGGCCCTGCGATGCGGGATGCGTCCGAGGCCCACCACGTCAAGGACGCTCAACTCGACCTGTGTGGTGGCGTGCTGGTCGACCACGGCGACCCGCCGGGCCACCCCTCGGCGGCCGATCTCGTCGAGCCGCCTGCCGTCGAGCGTCACCGTCCCCTGCTGCGGGGCGAGCACTCCTGCCAGTACCCGCAGCAGGGTCGACTTGCCGGATCCGTTCGGTCCGATGAGCCCGATGGTGGCGCCGGGCGGCGCGGCGAGACGGACCCCGTCGAGGACGAGGCGCCCGCCCGCCTCCCGGCTGACCCGCTCGGCCCGCAGGCCCTCGGCGGCTCCGTCCGTCATGTGACCCTCCGGGTGCGGTACAGGACCAGGACGAACGCGGGCACGCCGAGGAGAGCCGTGACGACTCCGACCGGCACCTCCTGCGGGTCGAGGGCCGTCCTGGCGAGAGTGTCGACCCAGACCAGGAACACGGCCCCGGTGAGAGCCGTGACGGGCAGCAGCCGCCGGTGTCCGGAGCCGATGAGCGCGCGGGCGGCGTGCGGCAGGACCAGGCCGACGAAGCCGATGGCTCCGGCCGAGCTGACGAGTACGGCGGTCAGCAGCGCGGTCGTGCAGAGCAGCACGATCCGGGTGCGCGCGACGTGCACGCCGAGTGCGGCGGCGGCGTCCTGGCCGAACGCGTAGGCATCGAGCGTCCGGGCGTGGCCGAGACAGACGGCCAGGGTCGCGACGAGAACGGCACAGCCGACCCACACATCGGTCCAGCCGACCCCGCTGAGGGAGCCGAGCAGCCAGAACAGCACGCCGCGGGTCTGCTCGGCGTCGGCGGAGGTCATCACGACGAAGGAGGTGAGCGCGGAGAACAACTGCATGGCCGCGACACCGGAGAGGACGACCCGGTCCGTCGTTCCCCCCAGGGTGTGGCTCAGCAGCAGCACGAGGGAGAACGAACAGAGCGCCCCGAGGAACGCGCCGGCCGAGATCGACACCGCTCCCCCACCGATACCGAGGACGACGACCACGACCGCGCCGGTCGAGGCGCCGGACGAGACGCCGAGGACGAACGGGTCGGCGAGCGGGTTGCGCAGGAGCGACTGCATGACGGCGCCGCACACCGCGAGCCCGGCGCCGCACACCGCGGCGAGCAGCGTGCGCGGCATGCGGAGGTTCCAGATGATGCCGTCCCGGATCGGGGTGAGCGGCGACCGGCCCCAGCCGACGTGGGCGGCGACCGTGGACCAGACGTCGCCGACGGAGATCCGGGCCGGACCGATGGTGACCGCGACCGCCACGGACAGCACGAGCAGTGCGATGCCACCGGCCCACAGGGCTCCGCCGCGCAGCATCTCCGCCCCCGCCCGTACCCGTTCGCCGCCGCGCGGGGGTGCTTCGGGGGCCCGCGGGGCATCCGCCCGGGTGGCCCGTCCCGTGTTCGTCACCCGGCGAGCCCGAAGGTGCGCAGCCCGGCGGCGACGCGTTCCACGCCCTCGACGGTCCGGATGGACGGGTTCATGGCCTGGCCGCTCAGCAGGACGTACCGCTTGTGCTTGACGGCGTCCATGTTCTTCGTGACGGGGTCGGACTCCAGGAATTCGATCTTCTTCGCGGCGCTCTCGGCGGTCTGTGTCCGGCGGGTCAGGTCGCCGATGACCAGGACATCGGGGTTGCGGTCGGCGACGGTCTCCCAGCTGATCTGCGGCCATTCCTCACGGGTGTCGTCGAAGACGTTCTTCGCACCGAGTTCGCGGGTGATGACACCGGGTGCACCGCAGCAGCCGGCCAGGTACGGGGCCTTGGAGTCGGAGAACCAGTAGAGGAGGGTGGTGTCGGAGGCGTCGATGCCCTCGGTCGCCTTCTTCACCCGGGCGCGCAGCTCTGCCACGAGACGGTCGCCGCGCTTCGGCACCCCGAACACCTTGGCCAGGTCGCGGACTTCTTCGTACACGTCGTCCATGGTCAGTGGCGACGTACGGGCTCCGTCGCCGCTGCCGCTGTTGTCCTTGCCGGTGCAGTCGGCGGGCGAGACGTAGGTCGGGACGCCGAGTTCCTCGAACTGTTCGCGGGGGGCCACACCGCCCTTGGAGAGCGTCGACTCGAACGACGCGCTGATGAAGTCGGGTTCCTGGTCGAGGACCTTCTCCGACGACGGCCGGTTGTCCGCGATCCTGGGAACCGTGGCGTTGGCCTTCTCCAGGCCCTTCATCACCGGGTCGGTCCAGGTCGCGGTGGCGGCCAGCCGGTCGGCGAGACCGAGGGACAGCAGGATCTCCGTCGATCCCTGGTCGACCGGGACGGCGTGGTGCGGCGGGGCTTCGACGGTGACGGTCCGTCCGCAGTTCTTCAGCGTCACCGGGTATCCGTCGACAGGATCCGACTTCGCCGCGGAGTGGTTCGTCCCGCCCCCGCAGGCGGTCAACAGGACGAGTCCCGTCGCGAACAGGGCGACGGTGCGGACAGGGTTGGCTATGGGCGGCACGGAGTCCCTCTGCGTCATGGGGCTCATGCGCGGAGCCCGCCGTACGGAGCCTGCACCCGTTACCGGGTGGCAGGTGCCAGCAGGTCTTCGGACTCGGGTTCTTGCGGACGGAGCGCCTTCCCAGGACTCCCGAGGGTGGTCCCAGTGGCTGTGGCCCCGCCCGTCCCCCTCACCGCTGCGCGTCAGTTCCGGATTCCCACCGGATTCCCTGACCCCATACGTGGAGTTCGACTGGCTCCGGCAAGCTATCACGAGCCTCCGCGCAGCTCACCGGCGGTGCGACCGGTGGTACGCCGGGCTGTGTCCCGTCGCACCACCCGCCCGGTGCCTACGGATGCTGGAGGGCGATCACGGCGTTGTGTCCGCCGAAGCCGAAGGAGTGACTGACGGCGCGCCTGATGGGCTGCCGCAGGGGTTGCTTGGTGACGCAGTTGATGTCGAACTCGGGCGCCGGGGCGTCGAGGTTGGCGATCGGCGGGACGACGCCGCGTTGGAGCGTCAGCACGGTCAGTCCCGCCTCGATCGCTCCGGCCGCCCCCATGCAGTGCCCCAGCACGCCCTTGGGGGCGGTGACGGGCGGCCGGTGGGGGTAGACCCGGCCGATGAGGGCGGCCTCGGCGGCGTCGTTGGCCGGTGTGGCCGTGCCGTGGGCATTGACGTGGTCGACGTCTTCGGCGGCCCAGCCCGCGTCGCGCAGCGCGGCCTCGACCGCGGCCTGGGCCACCGCGCCGGAGGGGTGCGGCCTGGTGGGGTGGTAGGCGTCGGTGGTGGCGCCCGTGCCCGCGAGCAGTGCCCGTGGCGCGGCGTTCCGGGCGGTGGCGTCGTCCGCCCGTTCCAGCACCATGACGGCGGCGCCCTCGCCCATGACCAGCCCGGAACGGTCGGCCGCGAAGGGCCGGCAGCGCCCGGCCGGGTCGCCGTCCGCCCCGGCCGCGGCTCCGGACCGGGAGAAGCCGGTCATGGCGACCCGGTGGATGATCGACTCGGTGGCGCCGGCGATCGCGATGTCGCACCGGCCCATGGCCAGCAGATCGCGGGCGACGGACAGCGCGGTGGCGCCGGACGAGCACGCGGTGCACGGGGCCATGCTGGGACCGGTGGCGCGCAGTTGGATGGCGATCTCGGCCGCGGGCATGTTCGGAATGGTGAGCAGGATGCCCGACGGCGAGGTCGCGTCCGGTCCGTGCCGGTCGAGCACGACGGCCTGTTCGGTCAGTGCGGAGGAGCCTCCGCTGCTGGTGCCGACGACGACGGCGACCCTGCTGCCCTCCCACCCCGCCGGGTCGAGTCCGGCGTCGGCGACCGCCTCCCGGGCGGCGAGTACGGCGAACTTGACGTACCTGCCCATCCGGAAGGGCGTACGGCCGCCGATCGCGGCGTCCAGATCGATACCGTCGACCGTGCAGGCGAAGTCGACCGCGCACCCTTCGAGTGCCGCGACGGTACGCACCGGTGAGACTCCGGCGCACACACCTTTCCAGGTGGATTCGGTGTCGTTGCCGACCGGGGTGATCATTCCCAGGCCGGTCACGGCGATGTCGGGCCTTTTCATCGGGTGTTGCTCATCGGTGCCTCGCCGCCCGCCGGTGTCCCGCTGTCCGCTGTCGTGTCGATGAAACGCGTGATGTCGGCCAGGGTGGCGCCCTTGGGGAGCTTGTCGAAGTCCCCGTCGCCGCCCGTCGTCTCCCTGATGAGGACGGCGAACTCGGCGACGGCCAGGGAGTCCATCTCCAGGCTGTCCATCGTGGAATCCGGGTGGATCTCGGCAGCGGGCACTTTGAAGGTGTGGATCAGCACCTCGGTGATCCTGGGATGAATCGCACGCATGAGCTTCCTCTCCATCGTTCGGTACGGCTGTCGGTGACGGTGCGGGAATCGTCCCGACGCCGAATCAACTGGGTGGAGTCCCTCCAGTTACGCCTTGTGGCGAACCGATTCGTCACCGCGCTTCCCGAACCACGCGCAGCACCGGGCCAGGACGGCTGGCGTACCCCAGAAGGCCAGCAGCACAGCACGGACGCCGAGGGCCTCGGCCGCCTCCCGTGCCCGGCCGGACCGTACGGCTGTTCCCGTCCTCGTCGCGGCGCTCATCGCTCCCCCCGGTCGCGCGTCCGGCCCGCGTCCAGGTGCCAGCCGCCCGCCGGATCGTCGTACGCGTCGACGTAGTCGGGCCCCGCGATGGGCCAGTCGGCGAGCAGTTCCTGCGGCAGCGCGAAGGAGTCGGCGAGCACGGGCAGGTGCGCGGCGACGGTGGCGATCAGTTCGTCCGTCAGGTCCGGCAGCGCGTTGACCTGCGCGGCCGTCACATACCCCGCAGCCAGCAGATCACCGCTGCCGCGGGCGATCCGGTCGAGGGCGAACAGCCGTTGCAGCTCGACCAGCAGTTCGCGGGCGGGCCCGTACGGCAGGCCCGCCACCGCGTCCGCGTACGCCTCGGCCGCCTGCCGGTGGGCGTGCGCCTCGACGCCGCGCAGGGCGGCACCGGATGCGGCGTTCCACCGTGCCAGCGGGTCTCCGTGCGGTGCGCGGCCCATTCCGTGCCTGGCCCGGTCGAACCAGATCTTCTCCAGCGCCGCCAGGAGTCTGCCGAGGAACCGTGGATCGGAGAGGTCACCGGATTCGCCGCCCACGGGGACGTCGTACACGGCCGGTTCGGTGGCGAAGAGCATCTCCGCTGCCGCCTTGGCGTGGATGGCGAGGTTGTCCCCCTCGGCGGTGATGGCGCCTTCCACCCCGGTGACGAGCGCGCTCATGCCGTTGTTCTCCAGGAGCGCCTGGGCACCGCACCGTTCACGGCATTCGACGATCACGTCCCTGGCCTGCCAGGTGATCCATCCCTTGGCTACGGCGACCAGCCGCTCCGCCTCCGCCCGGTCCGGTGCAGAGTCCTCGTCCAGTCCCTCCCAGCGGTCCAGCGCCCTGCGGTGCAGCAGGCTCATCGCGAAGACGGCGGCCATGGACCGGGCGAGCGGACCGTGGTGACTGCGGTGCGCCATCACCGGCACCTGGTGTGATCCCCGGGGCCCGGAGATGTACCGGTGACCGCCGTAGCGGACGGCGACGGCGAGCGTCGCGCGCGCGGAGCCGACCGCGCAGGCGCTCATCGAGATCTTGCCGGAGGTGACGCGACCGATCGACGTGAGGAGGCGGCGCCTGCGGTTGGCGACGGCGCTGGTGAACTCGCCGTCGTCACCGATCCGTCCGTGGTCCCCGCCGAGCAACGCGTCGCGCCCCACGAAGACCTGGTCGAAGGAGGTCAGGGCGTGGTCCACCGGGCTCCCCAGGCGCGCGGGAAGTGTGCGCACCCGCACGCCCGGCAGGGTCCGCACCGCATCGGTGAGCGGCACGAGGAAGAGGAAGACACCCTGGTCGACGCCGTCAACGAGCAGGCGCGCGGCCACGAGGCCGGTCTTGGGGCCGCCTGCCGGCGTGGTGTTGGGCATGAACTTCTGGGCGCCGGCGTGCGGCGTGCGCAGCACGAACCCGTCACGTGCGCGGTCGTACGCCGCGGTGGTCTCGACGGCCGCCGCGTCGTTGCCGTGCGCCACCTCCGTACAGAGGAAGGTGCCGATGCCGCGCAGCAGCAGGAAGTCCGACAGATCGCGTCGGCCGCCGTCGCCCTCGTGATCGAGGAGGCTGCCGAGGAAGAGGTTGTAGTGGATGCCCGCCACCGTGGCGAGGGCCGGGTCGACCGGGCCGAGCCATTCGTGCAGGGCCGCGAGGGCACGTGTGTCGGCGGCGAGCCGGGCACCGCTGTCGAGACTGTCATTGAGGACGCGCAGCCGGTCGTAGGCGAGACGCAGGCGTTCCTCGGGGGTGCGGAGTTCCGGACGGCGGAACGGTTCTGTACTGATCAGCCGCCGCCAGAAGCCGTGCTCCTGGCGGACGTTGTCGCCGAGGAGCACACCGGTGAGGAGTTCCCTGGTCCGTTCGGCAGAGGGGCTGTCGAGGATTGCGGTCATGAGACAACAACGATCAGCCGACGGTGAGGACACCGGGGGCCGTCCACGGCGGGCCGTCCGGCTCGGCGCGCCGGAAGGCGAGCACGACGTTGTGTCCACCGAAGCCGAAGGAGTGGCTGAGTGCCCGCTCGACGTGCTGCCTGCGGGGCTCCTTGAGCACACAGTCGAGGTCGAAGCCGTCCGGCAGCGAGTCCAGGTTGGCGATCGGCGGGACGAGGCCGTGTTCCAGGGTCAGTACGGTGGCCACCGCTTCGATCGCGCCGGCGGCGGCGAGCGTGTGCCCGAGCACCCCCTTCGGGGCGGTCACCGACGGCCGGTGGGGGAAGAGTCCGGAGATGACCGCGGTCTCCATCGCGTCGTTCAGTGGGGTCGAGGTGCCGTGGGCATTGATGTGGTCGACCTCGTCCGCCGCCCACCCCGCCTCGTCCAGGGCGGCCTCCACGGCCCTGCGCGCCCCCGCCCCTTCCGGGTCCGGGGCCGTGGGGTGGTACGCGTCGGTGGCGGAGCCCGCACCGGCCAGCAGGGCGCGCGGCCGTCCCCCGCGGGCGTGCGCGTCGCGGGCCCGCTCCAGTACGAGCACACCGGCCCCCTCACCGATCACGAAACCGTCCCGGTCCGCGGCGAACGGCCGTGACGCCCCCGCCGGATCAGCGGTGCGCAGGGAGAGCGCCCCCATTCCCGCGAAGGCGCTCACCACCAGCGGATTCAGTACGGACTCCGCCCCGCCGGCCACCACGACATCGCATCGGCCGCTCGTCAGCAGGTCACGGGCGACGGCGATCGCGGTCGCCCCGGACGCGCAGGCGGTGGCCGGTGCCAGGCTGGGGCCGTGGGCCCGCAGGGCGATGGCCACCTCACCGGCGGCGGCATTGGGCATCATCATCGGGACGAGGAGCGGCGACACCGCATCCGGTCCGCCGCCGTCCAGCCTGCGCACGTTGTCGACGAGCGCGGACACCCCGCCCACCCCGACGCCGAGCACCACTCCGACCCGGCCGCCGTCCCACCGTCGCGAGGACAGCCCGGCGTCCGTCACCGCCTGACGGGCGGCGACCAGTGCCATCTTCACGAACCGTGCCATCCGCCAGGCCGAGCGCCCGCCGACGGCCTCGTCCAGGTCGGTTCCGTCGACCGGACAGCCGAAGTCGACCGGGAGTCCTGCCAGTTCGTCACAGCTCCGGGCCATGGAGGCTCCGGCGCACAGCCCTGCCCAGAAGGTGTGCTCGTCCGCGCCCGCGGGAGTCACCAGTCCTACTCCCGTCACCGCGATCCCCGTGTCGGCCCGCCCCATGTTCCGCACTCTCCTCCGTAATCGATCACGTCTACCGGTTGTCGAACGGCCGTAGCCCCCGGGAGGATGCGTCCACTGGGCCGAACGGGTCATGGACGGGCCCGGTGGACGGAGCGGCGCGGTGCGGCCCGGGGCCTCGGGCCGGCCCTGCCGCCACAGGTGCCACCGCCGCGCGGGGGCGCTGGCACCGTCGTGTTCAGCCCCGGGCGAGTGCCGCCCTCAGCTCGGCCTCGTCCGGTGGGTTGGCTCCGGCCCGTGCGACGGTCACGGCGGCGGAGGCAGTGGCGTGGCGCAGGATGTCGGTCGTGGTGTCCCTGTCCAGCGAGCGCAGCCGCGTGCGGCCGTCCGTACCGAGCAGGCCGTGGGTGGCGAGCGCGTGCAGGGTGCCGGACATGAAGGCGTCACCCGCCCCCACTGTGTCGACCACATCGGTGGCGAACGCGTCGACCGTCACATGCCCGCCGGGGAGGACGGCGAGGGCGCCGTCACCTCCCCGGGTGACGAGGACGACGGCCGGGCCCGTGGCGAGCCACCGCTCGGCGACCGCCCCCGGATCCTGGCCCGGATACAGCCACTCCAGGTCCTCGTCGCTGGCCTTGACCACGTCGCTGAGCGCGACGCAACGCTCGGCCTTGCGAACGGCCTCGTCGTGGTTCCCCATCAGCTCGGGGCGCACGTTGGGGTCGTAGCTGACGGTCGCGGAGGTCCGCAGCGACTCGACTGCGGCGAGGACGGTGGCCGCTCCGGGCTCGCTCACCGCCGCGATGGATCCGGTGTGGACGTGGTGGGGCGGCCTGTCCAGGGAGGTCGGGGCAAGTGTCCAGGTGATCTCGAAGGTGTACGTGGCCCGGCCGTCCCCGTCCAGGGTCACGGCGGCGGACGGGGTGGGCGCCGTGGCTCCGTCCGTGCGGACCTCGACCCCGGCACCCGCGAGATGGTTCCTGATCAACCGCCCGTCGTCGTCGGGGCCGAGCTGGGTGAGCAGGGTGGCGCCGTGCCCGAGCCGGGCCAGACCGTAGGCGACGTTGGCCGGGCTGCCTCCGGGGTGGATCCGGTCGGCCTCACCCGGTACCCGGACGATGTCGGCTACGCATTCGCCGATGACCAGCAGGTCGAGTCTGTCGAGCATGAGGTTGGGATCTCCTGGAGTGCGGTGACGAAGGTGTCCTGGCAGGCGGTGCGGCCTCCCCACACATTGAGCCCGATGCTGCCGCCCGCGCGGCGCGGGGGTCGGTCGCATCGGTGGCGCGGGTGGGCGAAGGCATCAAGGGATGTCCGGAGGGCGCGTGGACGCACAACGCCCTCCGGCCCCGGAAGGGGGCGGGAGGACGCTGTGCGGGAGGCGGGGCGGTTCGGCCGGGCAGGGGGCTGTTTCGGCCGTGTACGGCCCGTCGGGTCCGGGCCGGGCCGCACGCGAGTCCCCTCGGGGCCGAGTACGGGCCGAGTACGGGCCGAGTACGGGCCGAGTACGGGCCGAGTACGGGCCGAGTACGGGCCGACTGCCGTGGGGACGCGGTCAGGAGGCGTCCGTGTTCCCCTGTTCCCCGTACCGGCGCTCGAACTTCGCGACCTGCCCCTCGGAGTCGACCACGCGCGCCTTCCCGGTGAAGAACGGGTGGCTCTCCGCCGAGATCTCGACGTCGATGACGGGGTAGCTGTTGCCGTCGTCCCAGTCGATGGTCTGCTCGCTCGATGCGGTGGACCGGGTCAGAAAGGCATAACCCGCCGAACGGTCACGGAAGACCACGGGACGGTACGGCGGGTGCTTGTCCTGCTGCATGTCTGCTCCTGGCAACGTACGGTGTCGGCTCGGGGCGCTCCGGATCAGCCTGACGAACCGGTGCGGCCGGCGCGATCGGTGGCGTCCGTACGGGGCAACGGCACACACGGCGGGCACAGCCCGCGACCGCGCCCCACGGCCACCTGCGCGTCATCGCCCCTGGGCGACGGCCTCCAACGCGTCGGCCACGAGCGTCAGGAACCGTGCGTGGGCCTGGGCACTGCACACCGGCTCAGGGTTCCAGGGCAGCACCCGGGCGGCGTGCGCGATCGCCGACCACTGCTCGTGCACCCGGAGCTCGCCGAGCGGGGTGGCGTTGGCCCGGGTGTCGACGAGCACGATGTCCGGGTGCAGGTCCGCGGCGTCCGCCCAGCCGACCGTGGACCAGTTCGCCCCGGGTCCGTCGGCCGGTTCCACGAGGCCGACGCCGAGCTCGGCCAGCACGCGCAGTTCGGGCCACATGCGGGGACGCGCGAGATGTGCCTGATCCTGACCGGCCGGCGACAGGGCGACGACCCGGGGCCGGTCCGGTCCGTCCGCGAGCGCGCGCAGCCGGTCCCGTGCGGTGTCCAGATCCTGGGACGCCGTCGTGCCCTCCTGCGCGCCGAGCGATCGTGCCAGCTCCGCGAACCGGTCACCGATCTCCGCGAGGGTGCGCGCCTGTCCCACGTCGATGACGACGACGGGGACCTGCTCCTCCAGATGCTTGGCGGTCTCCGGGGCGAGCCCGTAGACATGACCGCCGCCGTAGCTGACGGCGACGACCAGATCCGGCCCGCCGCTCAGCAGGGTGTCCACATCCAGTGTGCTGCCCGCGCCGAGATAGCCGACCTCGGTGAGCGGCAGCGACCCGGTCTTCGCCGCGTCCGGCACAACTCCGTTGTCGTGATCGGATCCGAATATCGCGTCCGGACGTATGCCGTGGTCCCACAGCGTCGCCCCGGCCTGGACATAGGCGAGCACCCGAGTCGGGCGCCGCCCGGCGGTCGACACCTGTCCACGATCGTCGGAGAACTGCCACACGGTTTGCTCCCTCACGTCACACGGCCCTCAGCACCGGCCGCTTCGCCCCTCGTCCGAGCTCGTACACCTGTACTGCCCACCCCGACCGCGCGACACCCTCCATTTTCGGCCTGTCCGGTACGGGTGGCGCGAAGACGCTCGCGGGTGTCCGGGGCCGGCGCGCGTCCGGCTCCGGTGGACGGGCCCGCGCGGGCTCGTGGGAACGGGCGTGTGATGCTGGGGCCATGACCGATCGAGCCGGAGTTGCCGTGTCCCGGTGGCCCGGGCGGAGTCCTGCCGACGAGGAGGGGCCCGCGCGGCTGCTGACGGCCTACCATCTGCGGACCCAGGCGGAGAAGGGCGAAGCCGTCGCCGACGCGGCCGATCTGCCCGCCCGCTACCGCGCGGAGATCTCCGACCCGCGGACGGCGTTCCATGACGACACCGTCCTGCTGGCGACGGACGAGGGTGTCGCCGTGGGCTGTGTCGTGGTCACGGCCCACGTCGGGGGACGGTCGGAGATCAAGCGGCTGTGGACCGATCCGGAGTTCCGTGGGCGCGGCATCGCTTCCCGTCTGATGGAGGCCGCTCTGACGCACGCCGGTCAGAGCGGCGTCGGCACGGTCCGGCTCTCCGTGTGGAAGTGGCGCACGGGTGCCATCACCCTGTACGAGCGGCTCGGCTTCGTAACCACTGATCGGTGGGACGCGCGGGACGATCTGTTGTGCATGGAGCGCACCGTGTGAGTGGGTGCCGGACGTCGCCCCGCCGGGGAGGGCAGTCGGACACCACCGGAATTCGTGGACGCCGCCGTCACTCGTTGACGGTCGTGAGCAGGACCACCGCGTCCTCCAGCGCCAGCAGCCCGTGCCGCTCCTGCGGGATCGGCTGAAGTCCGCCGGCGCCCACTTCCACGTCGCCCGAGGCCGCCGTGAGACGCACCCTGCCGCGGAGCACCTGGAGGGAGGCCGCAGTGGGTGCGTTGTGTTCGTCGAGTGCGGAGCCCGAGGTCAGGGCGATGACAGTCTGGCGCAGGGGGTCCTCGTGCAGGAGGCGGTGGGCGCTGCGGCCGTGCGCGGAGCTGCGGGCCGTGGCCAGGTGCTCGTCGGCGAGGGCATTCAGATCGTCCATAGGCCCACTGTGCCGCAGCCCCCGCCCGCTCGCGATCCTGCCGGGAGCCTGCGCACGGGGCATCCGCACCTCTCCGCCGGCCCCGCACGGTCTCAGCTCCGCGGCCGGTCGCGGAGCTGACGGCCGCGGAGCTGACGGCCGCGGAGCTGACGGCCGCGGAGCTGACGGCCGCGATGTCCTTCGGTGGAGCCGGATCGGTGCGACACGGGCGCAGGGCTTCGCCGTGGCGGCTGAGCCCCGACTGCGGACCCGTGCTCAGCCGGTCGTCGGCGTACGCGGACGGGGCGGCCCGTCAGTTGTGCGCGGTCCACCGGTATCTGACGTCCGGTTCCTTCTCCTCGTTGCGGCTGCCGTCGTCGAACCCGACCGCGGTGAAGCCGTGCCGCTCGTAGAAGGCCCGGGCGTCGGAGTTGCGCTGGAAGGCGTACAGGTTCAGCTCGTCGGGGGCGAGCTCCCGTGCCTTGGCCAGGAGGAGCGATCCGATGCCCCGCCGCCGCACGTCCGGTCGCAGGTAGAGGTGTTCCAGCTCGGTTCCGTCGAGGGAGGCGAATCCCAGCAGCTCCCCGGTGCCGGTCTCGGCGGCCCACACCGTTGTTCCGGGCAGCACGACGTGGGTCATCCAGGCGAGTGTCTCCTCGTCGCTGTGCACCTTCGGCAGGTACGGCATGGTCGCGGCGCGGCAGGCGAGGAAGAGTCGGGTGAGCGGCTCCGCGTCCTCGGCGGTCGCCTCGCGCAGCAGGACGCGGTCGGCCGTGGCGGACACATTCGGTGCCATCCCGTCTCTTCCCCTCCGGTCAGAACCCGCCGCTTCTCACGAGCCGCGGTGGACTGTTCGTGTTCGTGCCCGCACCATAGGCCCCGGACCAGCCGCTTCTCCACGGAATTCCGGCCGCCCGTCCCGTCCGGCTCCGCCTTTCGCGCCGGTGCGCGTCCGCGGCGGGGCAGTCGTCGGCCGGTGCGGGCCACCCGCGAAAATGGCGGAGGGGAAGATCGCAACGACCGACCGATACGGAGGAGTGGGCACATGCCGCACGAACGAGCTGGACAGCCGGCCCGGCCGGAGGATCTCATCGATGTGGCCCGGCTGGTGACGGAGTACTACACGCTCCACCCGGATCCGGCCGAGCCCGGCCAGCGGGTGGCGTTCGGCACCTCCGGCCATCGGGGGTCGTCCACGGCCACCGCGTTCAACGAGGACCACATCGCCGCCACCAGCCAGGCCATCAGTGAATACCGGGCACGACAGGGCACGGACGGACCGCTCTTCCTCGGCGCCGACACCCATGCGCTGTCGGAACCGGCCCGTGTCACCGCCATCGAGGTGTTCGCCGCGAATGACGTGACGGTGCTCATCGACCCGGCCGACGGCTGGACTCCGACTCCGGCGGTGTCGCACGCCGTCCTCACGCACAACCGGGGCCGGACCTCCCGGCTCGCCGACGGTGTGGTGGTCACCCCGTCCCACAACCCGCCCGGCGACGGCGGCTTCAAGTACAACCCGCCGAACGGCGGTCCGGCGGGTTCCGAGGCCACCGGCTGGATCCAGGAACGGGCCAACGAGATCATCGCGGGCGGGATGAAGGACGTGCGCCGCCTCCCCTACGCCCGCGCGCGGGCGGCATCGACCACCGGGACGTACGACTTCCTCGGCACCTACGTCTCAGACCTGCCCACCGTGCTCGACCTCGACGCGATCCGCTCGGCCGGGGTACGCATCGGTGCGGACCCGTTGGGCGGCGCGTCGGTCGCCTACTGGGGCCGTATCGCCGAACAGCACCGGCTCGATCTGACCGTGGTCAATCCCCTGACCGACCCGACCTGGCGGTTCATGACGCTGGACTGGGACGGGAAGATCCGGATGGACTGCTCGTCGCCGTACGCGATGGCCTCGCTGATCGGGCAGCGCGACCGGTATGACATCGCGACCGGAAACGACGCCGACGCCGACCGGCACGGCATCGTCACGCCCGACGCCGGGCTGATGAACCCGAACCACTTCCTCGCCGTGGCCATCAACCACCTGTACACGCATCGCGAGCAGTGGCCGGCCGGCGCGGGCGTCGGCAAGACGCTGGTCTCCTCGGGAATGATCGACCGGGTCGCCGCCGACCTCGGCCGCGCACTGGTCGAGGTGCCGGTCGGCTTCAAGTGGTTCGTGGACGGGCTGGTCGACGGAACCCTCGGTTTCGGCGGCGAGGAGTCCGCCGGGGCCTCGTTCCTTCGCCGGGACGGGTCGGTGTGGACGACCGACAAGGACGGCATCATCCTGGCGCTGCTCGCCTCGGAGATCCTCGCGGTGACGGGCACGTCCCCGTCGGAGCACTACGCGGAACTGACCGCCCGGTTCGGCGAGCCCGCGTACGCCCGGATCGACGCACCCGCCGACCGCGAGCAGAAGGCGGTACTCGCGCGCCTCTCCCCCGAGCAGGTCACGGCCGACACCCTCGCCGGTGAACCCGTCACGACCGTGCTGACCCACGCGCCCGGCAACGGCGCTCCGATCGGCGGCATCAAGGTCACCACCGAGAACGCCTGGTTCGCCGCCCGCCCCTCGGGCACCGAGGACGTGTACAAGATCTACGCCGAGTCGTTCCTGGGCGCCGACCACCTCGGCCGGGTGCAGGAGGAGGCCAAGGCCGTGGTCTCCGCGGCGCTGGACGCCTGAGTCAGATGTGCGGCCGGGGCCGCCACCCGACCTGCCCGAGAACGGGGCGGACACGGCCCCGGCCGTGCGGCGCGACAGCGCCCGGTGCCGGCGACGATCCGGGCGGATCGCGGGTCGGCCGATGCGTCCTGTCGAACGGCCGTTGGCCGTCCGACAGGACGCATCGGGCATATAACGGGACGTATCGCTAGAATTTGGGCATGGGAGAACGGCCTGTCACGACCGCGCCCGAACTCGTTCTTGAAACCGACGCGGGGCCCACGGTGATGAGTCCGAGCCGGGACTACCACGTCGGACGCGACCCCCGGAGCGACATCGTCTTCGACGACGCACGGGTGTCGTGGCACCACGCGGTGCTGCGGCCCGTCGCCGATCACTGGTCACTGGAGGACGAGGACAGCGCGAACGGCACCTACACCGGCGGCAGGCGCATCCATGAGTCGGGCGTGGGCCCCGGCAGCATCATCCGGTTCGGCGATCCCGCGGACGGGCCGTGCGCGGTTCTGGTCAGCCAACACATACCCTCGCCCCCCGCACCGCATCCGGCCGACCGTCCCACCACCGTCACCATGCCCGCGGCCACCGTCACGTTTCGGCAGCCGACCACCGTGCGGCCACGACCCGTCCATACCGTGCGTATCGGCCGCAGCGCCGACAGCGACCTCGTCGTCGACGACCTGACCGTCTCGCACCGCCACGCAGAGCTGCGGGCCCATCACGACGGAACGTACGAGATCGTCGACCTCGGCTCGTACAACGGCACGTACCTCAACGGCCAGCTGGTCGGCCGCGCCCCGGTCGCCGCCGGCGACATCATCGGCATCGGCCACTCCGAGTTCTCGCTGATCGGCGACGTGCTCCAGGAGTTCGTCGACACCGGCGAAGTCTCACTCGACGTACAGGACCTGGCGGTCACGGTGGACGGCGGCCGCAAGCGCCTGCTCGACGGTGTCTCCTTCCCGGTGGGCGAGAAGTGCCTGCTCGGCGTGGTGGGTCCGAGCGGTTCCGGTAAGTCGACACTGCTCAACGCGTTGACCGGCCTCCGCCCGGCCGACGAAGGCACCGTCCTCTACGACGGGCGCGACCTGTACCGCGACTACGCCGAGCTGCGCCATCGCATCGGGGTCGTCCCGCAGGACGACATCCTGCACACCCAGCTGACCGTGGGCCGTGCCCTCGGATACGCCGCCGAGCTCCGCTTCCCCCATGACACCGCCCCGTCCGAACGCCGGGCCCGGGTCACCGAGGTGATCCGCGAACTGGGGCTGGAGAAGCGCACGAACCAGCCGATCCACAGCCTTTCCGGCGGCCAGCGCAAGCGCGTCAGCGTCGCGCTGGAGCTGCTGACGAAACCGTCGCTGCTCTTCCTCGACGAGCCGACGTCGGGGCTCGACCCCGGAATGGACCGCTCACTCATGCATATGCTCCGCGGGCTCGCCGACGACGGGCGTACGGTCATCGTCGTCACGCACAGTGTGCTCAGCCTCGACGTCTGCGACCGGCTACTGGTCCTCGGCCCCGGCGGGAAGACCGCCTATTTCGGGCCCCCCGACGACGCGCTCGCCTTTCTCGGGTTCGAGCACTGGCCGGAGGCGTTCGAGGCGTTCGAGAGCGACCGGGACCGTGACTGGTCGGGGCAGTTCCGCGCGTCCCCGACCCACCAGCAGTACATCGCCGACTGCACCCCCCAGCCCCCGCCGCCGCATGTCGCGGCAGCCCCGATCGCGCCGCCGCCCAAGGCCCGGAGCGGCGGCGCACAACTGCACACGCTCGTCCGCCGCTACGCCGCTGCGCTGAGTGCCGACCGGACCTTCCTGGCCGTCATGATCGCCCTGCCGTTCGTGATGGGAGCGATGACCCGGGCTCTGGCCGGCGGCCGGCTGACCCAGGAGACGGCGATCAACGCGCTGCTGATCCTCTGCGTGGGCAGCGTGCTCACCGGCGCCGCCAATGCCGTACGGGAACTGGTCAAGGAGCGGGCGATCTACCAGCGGGAACGGGCCGTCGGCCTGTCCAGATCGGCGTATCTGATGTCCAAGGTGGTGGTCCTGGGCACCATCACGGTCCTTCAGGCCGTGGTGCTGACCCTGGTCGGCCTGGTGGGCGTCGATCTGAACGCCCCGGGCGGCAAGGGCGTTCTCCTGCCACCCCTGGTCGAGATCACGCTGGCCGTGGCCCTGTTGTCGTTTTCGGCGATGATGCTCGGTCTGGTCGTCTCCGCACTGGTCCGCAAGGAGGAGGTCACCATGCCGCTGCTGGTGCTCCTCGCGATCGTCCAGGTCGTCTTCTGCGGCGCGTTGCTGAAACTGCACGGGGTGCCCGGTCTGGAGGAGCTCGCGTGGCTGGTGCCGTCCCGGTGGGCGCTCGCGGCCATGGGCGGGACCATCGGGCTCGCCCGGATCGTGCCGGGCAGGGTGAGCTCGGATCCGCTGTTCGATCACTCCCCGGCGGCGTGGTTGCTGAACATGGGGATGCTGATCGTGCTCTCCGTCGTCTCCGGATTCGTGGTCACCCGCCTGCTGCGCCGGCAGGAGCCCGCCGTCATGCGGAAGTAGCGGAGGCAGGACCACGACCACTCCGGCCACTCCGGAGTTCCGCCCGGTCCACGTCGCCCCCCGGGACGGGATGCCCGCCCGGGAGGCGCCGGATGCCTCCCGTCCCGCCGAGCCGATCGACCTGTCGCTCCCCCGTCTGCCCCCTCTGCGGTGGCGGAGCACGTGAGGTGGTCCGACTCTTGTCCCTAGGGCTGTCCCGTGATCCCTGGCGGGCGCACGACGACAGCTACGGCGCCTCGCAGCGTTGTCGGAACGCCCGCATGCATCCGGTATGCGAACGTGCCTCCGCCTTGCGACGCACCGCATTCGACGCCGCTCGCTCATCCACCAGGGATCACGGGACAGCCCTTGGCCGCTGATTTCGACAGGTGACAGGTAGACGCAGCCGATGGGGGTGAGTTCGTGGCGAACGCCGACGCACCGGGCAGCGCGTCGACCGCGGCCCACGGCATGGGCGCGGCGATCCTCCACACCCTGTTCGCCCAGCCCGCGGTGGGCCTGCACGTGCTGGACACGCAGTTGCGGGTGGTCCGGGCGAACGCCCTGACCGGCCAGGTCCCGGCCGAACGCCTCGTGGGGCGTCACTTCACCGAGGCTTACCACTTGGAGAGCCCGGACGAGTCGGAACGGGTGCTGCGCGCGGTACTGGACAGCGGCGTGACCGTGCGCGACCACGTGGTCCGCGGCTGTGTCCGGGGGGCCTCCGGCCCCATGCGCAGCCTCAGGGTGTCCGTCAACCGCCTGGAGGATGCCCAGGGAACCCCCCTCGGGCTGCTGGCTGCGGTCGTCGATGTCACCGAGCAGGAGAAGGCACGCACCCGGGCCGCGTGTCTCGCCGCGGTGCGCACACGGGTGGGCAGGTCGCTCGATGTGGCGGCCACCTGCGAGGGGCTCGTCGAGGCCGTCGTTCCGGTGTTCGCCGACTTCGCCGTGGTCGAGGTCGTGGACGACGTCCTGCGCGGTTCGGACCCGCCGATCCGCCCGCTGGGGCCGGATGTCCCGCTCCGTCGAGCGGCGGTCCGGAGCCAAGAATTCGAAGGCCACCAGGACGGCCTGGTCGGAGAGATGCGCCGACTGCCCGCCCGTACGCCCTACGCACTGGCCGCGTCGGATCTCCGGCCCCGCCTCGTCCAGATCGGGCCCCGGACACCGTGGCTCGACGCGGACCCCGACACAGCCCGGGTGATCGAGGCGACCCGGGCCCACTCCTTGATCGTGGTCCCGCTGAAGCTGCGCGGCGCGATTCTCGGCCTGGCGAGTTTCTACCGGTGCCGGGGCACGGAGCCCTACGAGGAGGACGATGTCCCGCTCGCTCTGACGGCCGCCGCGCACGTCGCGCTGAGCATCGACAACGCACGGCGCTACGAACGCGACCATGTCATCGCGTCGACGGTCCAGCGACGGCTCCTCCCCCAGCGCCACGGTGACCGGATCGCCGTGGACACGGCGCACGTCCTGCTTCCCGGACGCAACAGCGGCAGTTGGTTCGACACCGTCGGTCTCTCCGGCGCACGCACCGCGCTGATCATCGGGAACGTCGAAGGCCCCGGCCTCCAGACGGCCATCACGATGGGGCAGCTGCGGACCGTCATCCACGCCCTGGCCGGTCTCGACCTGGAGCCCGACGAGGTACTGGCCCGGCTGGCGGACACCGCCGGCCGCCTCGCCATGGAACGGGCGTCATTGCCGCCCGGCGACCGGCTGCGCCGGGTATCACTCCGGGCCACCTGCCTGTACGCGGTCTACGATCCCTTCTCCCGCACCTGCACCGTCGCGAGGGCGGGGCACCCGGCGCCGTTGCTCGTCACGCCCGACGGGAACACGACCACCTTGGACGTGCCCGAGGGGCCCCCGCTCTTCTCCACCGACAGTTCACCGTTCGCCACCGCCTCCTTCGCACTCGACGAAGGCAGCCTTCTGGCGTTCTTCACCGGCGGTCTCGCCGAGCACGCGGCCACGGACCGGATGCGCGATGTGCTCGCACGGCCCGGCCGGAGTCTGCGGCGCCTGTGCGACGAGGTGGTCTACAACCTTCCGGCCGACGCCTGTCCCGACGGTGCCGCGCTTCTCCTGGCCCGTACCGGCGTCGTACCGCCCGAACGGATCGCGACCTGGGAGCTGGCCCACGACCGCACCACGCCCGCCATCGCCCGTACGCTCGTGCGCGACCGGCTCGACGGCTGGGACCTCGACGAGGAGACGATCGAGGCGACCGAACTCATCGTGAGCGAACTGGTCACCAACGCCGTGCGCTACGGCACCCCTCCGCTGCAACTGCGGCTGATCCTCTGCCACACACTCACCTGCGAGGTGCATGACAGCAGTCGGGTGTCACCCCATCTGCGCCATGCGCGGACCGTCGACGAGGGCGGACGCGGGCTGTTCATCGTCTCCCAGCTCGCCAGCCAGTGGGGAACCCGGTTCAGCAGCGAGGGCAAGGCCCTGTGGACCGAGCAGGACATCCCGTCCGCGGCGGACGAGTCCTGACCTCGACATGCGTCACCCGCCGCGCACGATCGCCCGTCCCGGGAAAGCCGTCGGTTCGGCACCGTGGTCCCGCGTGTTCCACCAATCCGGAAGGGCGACGCCGTTCGTCGCGCCCGCCCGGCGTTCCGGTGATCGTTGACGCGTGCGGCGCCCCGCGGCCGGGAGGGCCGCGGGGCGCCGCGTTCAGGATGAGGACGGCCGTTCCGGGGACGGGGAGCGGTCGCCTGCCGGATCAGTGACGACCTTCGTGACCCTTACGACCGTCGTGACTGTTGCGACCGTTGCGACTGTCCTGTCCATATCGGCCGTCGTGGTCACGGCTGTCGTGGTCACGGCCGGTCCGGTCACGGCCGTCGTGGTCACGGCCGTCGCGGTCACGACCGGTCCGGTCACGACCATCCCGGTCACGGCCGTCGCGGTCACGACCGTCGCGGTCACGACCCCAGGACTTCGAGTCGACCCGGTGACCGCGCGCGTCCCGCAGGGTCGCCGTGTCTCTCGCGTCCCAGACGTACGCACGGAGGCCCTGATAGACATCGCGGCTGGTGTCACGGCCGACTCCGGTGTGCACACGCACCGAGGAGCGGCCGGCCAGCCGCAGGGTGAAGCGGTAGGTGCGGTGGCTCTCGTCGCTCAGGGTCCAGCCGCGGAGATTGACCGAGTGACGGCCGGTGTTGGTGACGGTGACCCATTCACCGTTGAGGCTGCGGTTGGAGCCGTTGTCGCGACCGGGGCTGTCGTACTGGACCTCGCCCAGGACCACGGACGAACGCGGGTCGATCCTGGTGTGGCCGTGACCGTATCCGTGGTCGTGCTCGTCTGCGATCGCCGGCAGTGCGGCGGCGGCCACCAACGCGCCGGAAGCGAGAACGGCAGCGGTGAACCGTCGTGCGGAACGGGACATGAAGACCCCTTCTGATGCGGGCTCGGACCGTACGGCCCGAGCCTTGTTCGGTCTCGGCGTGCTGCCGAGAACGCACACTGTGGCCCGATTGCCCGAGTCACGAAAGACGCACCCATGCGTGTTACCAAGTACGGACATTTCCGTCACGCGCGTCTGTAACCGGCACACATCCCGACCGTCCGAGTACCTGTCAATTCCTGCCCGCAGCACGCATCCGCGCGACGCTGCACGGACACCGTCCCTGGCGCAATCTGCCGCCCGGCACGCACCGCGCGCGCCCCGCGCGAGCGGTACGGCGAATCCGTAACAGGCGTCACCCGCCCGCCCGTGAACTGCCGTTCTCCTGCCCACGAAAAAGGGGAACGGCAGTTCTACGGAAGGTCGTTGCACCGCCCGTTCAAGCAGCTCTCGGCCGACCGAGGCCACGGCCGCGACGCATACGGGCAGGACGGGCTGCGGAAGCCGATCCAGCTGACGGCCGGGCGCCTGGGTGTGGACCATCGGCAGTTGCAGCGGTTCATGACGTCCTCGACCTGGCCGGTTGACCGGGAAAGGCGAGTACGAGCCGGGAGAAGGCAGGGGCGACGCCGGCCTCGTACCGGTCGAGGCCGACGTCGACAGCGGCGGTGAGGTCGGTGATGGCCCGGTCGTATCGGCCGGCCTGCCGATGGGCTTCCCCACAGGACCTGGCGACGCGGGACCGGCTGGTTGTCCCGTCAGGCGTCCTTTCGGCGCAGTACCAGGTAGCCGCTGATCAGGGCGGCGGCCGTCCAGGTCAGCAGGATGGCGAGAGCCGCCCCCGATCCGTAACCGGGTCCGTAGCGTCCGTCGTTCGACGGCCCCGCGATGTGCATCAGTTCCAGGCCGGCCTGGTCGGGCAGATACCGCAGGACGGGCTTCAGAGCGGGGATGTTGCCGAGCCCCTGGGAGCCGAGGAACAACAACGGCAGCAGGATGCCCATCGAGATCGCCGAACTGCGCACGACGGTCGCGATCCCCATGGAGAAGGCGCAGATCAGGGTCAGGTAGACGACTGCCCCGGCGAGCGCGGCCGGCACTCCGTCCGCGGTGAGGTCGGTTCCGTACGGGCCGAGCGCCGCCTGTGCCGCGACGAACGTGATGAGGACGATCACCGTCGAGGCGGTGAGGGCCGTCAGAGTGCCGGCCAGCACCTTGCCGCCGTAGAACAGACCGCGTCCCGGCACCGCGGCCAGCGAGGTCCTGATCGAACCGGACGAGTACTCGGCCCCGACGAGCAGGACACCGAGCACGACGAGGGCGAGCTGCCCGAGGGTCACGCTGTACAGGGCGGCGACCAGCGGATCGAAGTTGACGACGTGCTCGATGTCGTTGCGCCAGTTGGACGCGATGAGTGTGCCGATACCTGTGCTGAGCACGAAAGCCAGCAGCAAGGTGTAAGCGGTCGAGCGCACGGTCCACACCTTGGTCCATTCGGCGGCGAGCACCGCC
The DNA here is from genome assembly GCF_042885475.1 of Streptomyces sp. NPDC058051. Taxonomy (NCBI): domain Bacteria; kingdom Bacillati; phylum Actinomycetota; class Actinomycetes; order Kitasatosporales; family Streptomycetaceae; genus Streptomyces; species Streptomyces sp. NPDC058051. The sequence continues at coordinate 140,719 of NZ_JBHVRW010000001.1, read as the reverse complement.
CTGGGCGAGTTGCTGGTCATCGCTGTGCTCCTCCCGGCTGCTCCGCCCGGTACTCGACCGCTTCGGCGGTCAGCCGCATGAACGCCTCCTCCAGCGATGCGTGACTCCGTGCCACCTCGTGCACCGGCACCGCATGGGCCGCGACCAGTTCACCGATCCGCTCCGGGCCGGCGGCCGCACTCAGGCTCCCGTCCGCGCATTCGGTGACCTCGATCCCAGCGCCGGCCAGCACGTCGAGCAGCCGCTGCGGTTCCGGAGTACGCACCCGCACCCCTGCTTCCGTGTGTTCGTCGATGAACGCGGTCATGCCGGTGTCCGCGAGGAGCCGGCCGCGGCCGATCACGAGCAGATGATCGACGGTGAGTGCCGCCTCGCTCATCAGGTGACTGGAGATCAGCACGGTTCGCCCTTCGGCCGCCAGGTCCCGCAGGAGGCGCCGGATCCACAGGACGCCCTCCGGATCGAGCCCGTTGACCGGCTCGTCGAGCACCACGACGGCCGGTTCGCCGAGCAACGCCGCGGCGATTCCCAGTCGTTGGGCCATACCCAGCGAGAACGTCCCCATCCGTCGGCGCGCGGCGCTCGCCAGCCCGGCCAGCTCGATCACCTCGTGCACGCGGCGTGCCGGGATCCGGTTGCTCCGGGCCAGACACCGCAGATGGTTCAGTGCGGTCCGGCCGGGGTGCACGGCCCTGGTGTCGAGCAGAGCGCCCACCGTACGCAGCGGATCGCGCAGCTGTCGGTACGGTGCGCCGTCGATCCGCACCTCGCCGGCGGTCGGGCGGTCCAGGCCCAGCATCATGCGCATCGTGGAGGACTTTCCGGCGCCGTTGGGGCCGAGGAATCCGGTCACCAGGCCGGGCCGTACCCGGAAACTGAGCCCGTCCACCGCCGTGGTGTTCCCGTAACGCTTGGTCAGGTCGGTCGCTTCGATCATGTCGGCGATGTTCCGGGACGAAAGGCCGCTGCCACATCCGGCCCAGGGCCTACCGCCTTTCCTCCACCCACGGGTGGAGGGGGCCGGCATAGGAGCCTGTGCCTCCGCCCCTGGGAGGAGCGCCAGGTTCAACTGCCGGACGGAGGTGGCGGGCTTTGCGCCTGGATAGGGTCGAGAGGTGCGAGCACGAACTACTGAGGTGGACCCGGACTATCATCCGATCCTGGCCCCGCGGCTGAGCCGACGCCAACACATCGCTCTGGACTGCGTGTTCGTATGCGTGTACGCGGCCGCGCTGTTGCTGACCGGCTCGACGGCCGATGCGCCGTCGTCCACGGCGCCCTCCCCGGCCCCGGTGCCGTGGGAGCGGCTCGTACTCATCGCGGCGGCCACCGCGCCCGTCGCCGTGCGGCGGATCTGGCCGTTGCCCGTGTTCGTGTTCGTGCTGGCGGTTACCGTCGTCGCCGTTGTACGGGACGCCACCTGGGATCCGTTCCTGGCGGCGGCGTTCGCCATGTACACCGTCGCCCTCACGGTGCCGTCACACCGTTGGTGGCAGCGGTGGCTGCCCGGACTGGCGCTGGCGGCCCTGTCCCTGGCCGGTGCCGCCGGAGCGACGCACGCGGGCGACGCATACTGGTGGCGCGGCGGCCCAGGGCTGCTGTTGCTCGGCTTCACCGCGCTGCTCGGCGCCTGGCAGCTGGGACGGGCCGCGCGGCAGAGACGCGCGTTCGCCATTCGGGCGGTGGAGCAGCTCGCGCAGCGAGCCGTCACGGAGGAACGCCTGCGGGTCGCCCGCGAACTGCACGACGTCGTCACCCACAGCATGGGCCTGATCGCGGTCCAGGCCGGTGTCGCCAACCATGTCCTGCATGTCAGACCGCAGGAGGCGCACGACGCGTTGCAGGTCATCGAACGCACGAGCCGCACCGCACTGAACGACATGCGCCGGATGCTCGGTGTGCTCCGCACTCCCGAGGGCGAGCGGCAGCCGGCCTCTCTCGGCCCGGTCCCCGGCGCTGCCGCACTTCCCGAACTCGTCGGGCAGGCCGGTGCGCAGCTGACGATGCGCGGTGTCGAGAACCTGCCCGCCGGAGTCGCTCTGGTCGTCTACCGAATAGTCCAGGAGGCGCTCACCAACGTCGCCAAGCACGCCGCCCCGGACTCCCGTTGCCAGGTGGAGGTCGTCGCGAACGGCCGCGACGTCCGGATCGACATCACCGACGACGGCGGAGGCCGGGCGCCCCTGACGAAGACGACCGGCGGCCATGGCATCGTCGGCATGCGCGAGCGCGTCGCCATGTACGGCGGAACCCTCACCACCGGACCGCGTCCGGAGGGCGGCTTCGCGGTGCACGCGTCCCTGCCGTACGAGGAGAGCACATGACCAGGCCCGCCGGCTCGCCCGCCGAACCGCCCGCTGTTCCGCCCGCTGTTCCGTCCGGAGATCCGGTCCGGGTCCTGATCGCCGACGATCAGGCCCTGCTGCGCGGCAGCCTCCGCGTGCTCGTCGATGCCGAACCCGGCCTGGTGACCACATCGGAGGCGGCGAACGGGACGGAGGCGGTGCGCTGCGCCCGGCAGGACCCGCCGGACGTGATCCTGATGGACGTACGGATGCCCGGGATGGACGGCATCGAGGCGACCCGGCAGATCTGCGGTTCTCCCAGCAGCGCGAACGTCAAGGTGCTGATGCTGACGATGTTCGACCTGGACGAGTACGTCTATGCCGCGCTGCGGGCCGGCGCGAGCGGCTTCCTGCTCAAGGACACGCCGCCCGGCGAACTGATCGCGGCGATACGGGTCGTGGCTGGAGGCGATGCGCTGCTGGCACCGGCCGTGACGCGGCGCCTGATCGCGGAATTCGCGCATCGCCCACACCCCTCGCGATCACTGCCGCACACCCTGGACGGTGTGACCGGGCGCGAGCGCGAAGTCCTCACCCTCATCGCCCGCGGCCTGTCCAACACCGAGATCGCCGAACGGCTGTACCTGGGCATCGCCACCGTGAAGACCCACGTCGGCCATCTGCTCACCAAGCTCGACTGCCGCGACCGCGCGCAGTTGGTGATCGTCGCGTACGAGAGCGGCCTGGTCACGGCAGTACGCCCACCGGCGATCGGTCCTTGACGACCGCCTTCCGGCACCGCGGCCGGAGGCCTCACCCTGCCGCGGACGATGTGGGCCCCGAAGAGGTGCGGGTTGTGTTCCGGCATTCCGATCACCACAGCACCGCACGATGCGGCATCAATCGCGGACCACGGACCGCAGACCGGACAAGCGGTCCGCACTGGTCGGCGCGCCCGGCCGGAGCCGGTGGGCGTGCCTGAGAGCCGCAGGCGCCGCGCTCAACCGTGCGCTGATGGTTCTCACATGAACCGGCGGCCGTGACGAATGCCGAGCGCGCGAGGGTGATGCTGCTCGAAGACGAGGGCGATCCCGGCGAGCATGCCGTGGATCCCGGGGCCGATCAAAGAGATACGCTCTGGGCCCGGCCCACGGCGCGACCGCGGATCCAGCCGAGCAGGACCACCGAGCACACCGCCGCGAAGGCGCACCAGGTGGAGACGAACTCCAGCCGCCAGAGCGCCGCACAGACAGCGGACCCGGCCGCGACCAGCAGACCGAGACGTCGCAGTAGGTCTTCGCCGGACAGGAGCAGTGAGCCCACCGTGGCCAGGAGGTACCCGCCGACGAGCACACCGGAGCCGGGAAGGTCGAGTACGTAGCCGAGGGTGTGCCCGCGGATCTCTGCCGTGACGGGACGGTTCGCCAGGCAGTACGCGAGTGGGACAGCGGTCGCGATTCCGGCCGCGAGGGGCATCAGCAGCCGCCGTCGGGCATGCGGCGGCGCGGCGCACAGCACACCCAGGGGAACCCACAACGGCAACAGGGGAAGAGCGATGACGGCCCAGGCGAGGGTGGCGGGCCCGGTGCCGCCGCCCGCGTGCCAGATCACGGACTCGATGATCTGGTGGATCCCGAGGAGCAGCGGAAGCGCCGCGAGCGGCAGGTCACGCACCCGGCGCACCTGCGCCACACACGCCACTCCGACGACGGCGATGCCGGTGCCCGCGACGAGATCGGCGGTGGCACTCCAGCACATGGCTCCCCCTGGCCCCCGGCATCGCGGTATCGGTCGCTTCCGGGCTCAACGCTACGGTTCTTCCGGCAGCCGCCCGACGTGGCACGACCGGCACACCCGGCGCGAAGGGCTGCCGGGCGTGCCGCCCGAAACGCGTTTGCCGTCGAGAAGCGCCCGCCGGGCGTCGTCCTCCTCAAGGCACCCGAACCACGGCCTCACACGGAGCACCGGGTCACGCGGTTTTCGGCTGCCGCGGGTGGATCGCCCCGGCCGTGTCCGTCAGGGGGCCGCCGGTGCCGCCCCAGCGCAGGGCCACGATCTCCGCCGCGATCGAGACGGCCACCTCTTCGGGGGTGCGCGCGCCGAGGTCGAGGCCGATGGGTGAGCGCAGGCGCGCCAGTTCCGCATCGCCGAGGCCGGCCTCGCGCAGCCGGGCCACGCGGTCCTCGTGGGTGCGGCGGCTGCCCATCACACCGATGTACGCGGCCGGGGTGCGCAGGGCCACCTCAAGCAGTGGCACGTCGAACTTCGGGTCATGGGTGAGAACGCACATCACGGTCCGTCCGTCGGTCTCCGTGCCGCGAAGGTACCGGTGCGGCCAGTCGACGACCACCTCCGCACCGTCCGGGAACCGGCGAGGGTCCGCGAAGGCGGGACGGGCGTCGCAGACGGTGACGCGGTAGCCGAGGAACGCACCGATCCGCGCCACCGCCGCGGCGAAGTCGATCGCGCCGAAGACCAGCATCCGGGGCGGTGGCGCGAACGACTGGAGGAACACGGTGACATCGTCCTCACGCCGTTCGCCGTGGGAGCCGTAGTGCCGCAGACCGGTTGCGCCCTGGGCGAGTTCACCCCGGGCGTCGGCGGTGACCGCGGCGTCCAGGCCGCTCGTTCCCAGCGAACCGCGGACGGTGTCCGGACGGACGGCGAGGGTGGCACCGCGCGGGGCGGGCCCGTCCGTCACGGTGGCCAGAACCACCGGGTGGTGGACGGCGACCGCTGCGGCGACCTCACCGAAGGTGGTGTCGTGCTCCGCTGCCACACGACGCACGAGAAGGGTGATCTCGCCACCGCAGGTGAGTCCGACAGCGAAGGCGTCCTCGTCGCCGCAGCCGAAGCTCCGGAGCTGGGCCCGGCCCGTTTCCACGACTTCCTTGGCCAGTTCGAAGACCGCGCCCTCGACGCAGCCGCCGGAGACACTGCCCACGACATGGTCGTCCGGACCCACGGCCATCACCGTGCCGGGACCGCAGGGCGCACTGCCGCTGATGGCGACGACGGTGGCCAGCCCGAACGGTTCCCCCGCGCTGTACCAACGGCTGAGCGCCGGAAGAATCTCACGCATCGGCCGCCTCCGCCGGAGCGGAGGTGACGGAACGGCAGCGGGCGGGATGCGGCGCCGTGCGCGTGCCCCGTGCCGGCCGCGCTCTGCGAGACGTGGGGCGCATGGCTTCTCCAGGGGCTCAGGCCGTGGTGTCGGACCATGCGTACGGCGGTGCGACGGGCCCGTTCGCGGGTCCGGCCCCGACCGTTTCCATCTCCTGGTCGGCAACCTTCATCAATTGCGCGGCGACGTCCTTCATGGCACGACTCGCCGCGAGTTCGTCACCGATGGCGGGGATGTCGACGTCCTGCGGGTTGCAACGGGCGACGCCGTGTCCCACGACCTTCTCGGAACCGGTGTCCAGCACCGCCTCGGCCCGGGTCGTGCCGTCCTCCTCGGACAGTCCCACTCGGACCTTCCACTCCAGCGTACGAGTCATCGCGCACCTCCTGCGCCCGCGCCCGTGCCCGGCCTCGGTCCGCCGCCACGGCACGTTCCCTGCCCCCAGGATCCACCCGGCCGGACCGGTTCGCGCGTTCCGGCTCGTCCTGCGGGGATCGCACCGTCGAAATACTATGGGTCACGTCACTTCCACCCAGTGCGGAGCGGCCAATGAACCGGCGTCGTCCTGCTCGTTCGGCGAGCGCCGGCGAACTGCTCAGCACGTTGCAACAGCTCACCTCACGGGCACGCCGTGAGGTGGAGCTGCATCAGGCGCAGGTGGAGCTGGCCGAGGCACTGCAACGCGGGATGCTTCCCGCGGAACTGCCCGTCTGCCCGAGTCTGCAGACGGCCGCCCGGTACGCGCCGGCCCGCAGCGGGCTGGACATCGGCGGTGACTGGTACGACGGATTCCTGCTGCCCGACGGATCGCTGGCGTTCGCGATAGGGGACGTACAGGGCCATGACGTCGAGGCAGCCGCCCTCATGGGGCAGATCCGCATCGCCATGCGCGCGATAGCCGCCACCACCACGGACCCCGGAGAGGTGCTGGGCCGGACCAACGACCTGCTGCTGTCGGTCGGCTCCGACCTCTTCGCGACCTGTACGTTCGCCCGCCTCGACCCGGTCACCCGGGAGCTCCGGAGCGCCCGGGCCGGGCATGTCGCGGCCGTGTGGGCCACCGCCGACGGACGGTCCGGCCTCACCTCCGACGAGGGCGGCCTTCCTCTGGGGATCAAGCCGGGCGAGCGCTATCCGGTCACGCGACGACGGCTGGCCGGCCGCGGCGCCTTCGTCCTGGTCACGGACGGCGTCATCGAAGGCCCGTCGTTCCCGATCGACGACGGTCTGGAAGCGGTCGAGCGGCTGGTGGTGTCCCGGGTCCGGGACGGCGCCGGTGAACTGGCCGACGCGGTGCTGCGGGCGGCGGAGCGGACCGGGCACGAGGACGACGCCGCCGTTCTCGTCCTGCGCCACGGAAGCGCCCCCGGCAGCGGATGAGGCCCGTACTCGGGCCGAGCGTGTCAAACAGCCGACACTCGTCCGGGTCGGTGTCTGATGAAAAGTGTGATCCACAGCGAGAGAACCAGACATACGACGTCGGCCGCACTGCGTCTCCTGGCCGTCGCCGTCGCCTACTACCTGGCCGGTGGGCTCGGTCTGATCCGCGGGGTGTACATCAACGGCGCGGTCGTCACACCGCTCTGGCCACCCACCGGGATCGCACTCAGCGCGCTGCTCTGCCTGGGCCTGCGCGTCTGGCCCGGTATCGCGCTGGGCGCCCTGCTCGTCGTCGCCACGCTCGACGGCTCGGTCTCGCTGTTCACCTTCGCCGTCGTGGCGGGGAACACCCTCGCGCCCGTCTGTGCCTTCCTCATACTCCGCAGGGCCGGGTTCCGCCAGGAGCTGGACCGGCTGCGTGACGGAGTGATGCTGGTCTTCCTCGGCGCGCTGGCGGGCATGGTCATCAGCGCGAGCGTGGGCGCGGGCACGCTGGTGCTGGACGACGGCCTGCCGCTGGGTGAATTCTGGCCGGTCTGGGCGGCGTGGTGGTCGGGTGACGCGATGGGCGTACTGGTCGTCACCCCTCTGCTGCTCGTGCTCCGCAGGGCCCGGATGCCGCGGGTGACCGACCGGTGGATCGAGGCGAGCGCGCTCGTGGTGGTCTCCGTGGCGGTTTCGCTGGTGGCCACCCGGACCCCATGGGCGATGATCTACCTGGTGTTTCCGCTGCTCATCTGGGCGGCCCTGCGCTTCCAGCTCGCGGGGAGCGCGCCATGCGCCTTTCTGGTGTCGGTCCTCGCGGTCGTGGCGGGAACGCAGGGCGTGGGACCGTTCGAAGGCCACTCGGTCCTTCATGTGATGGTCAACCTCACCGTGTACAACGGCTGCGTGGCCCTGACCGCGCTTCTGCTCTCGGCCGTCGTCACCGAGCAGAGCAACATCCGCCGGCGCATCGAGCGGGCCTGTGAGGAGCTGGCCGATGTGGTGGAGCATCTGGCGCGGAACGCCCGGCCGCGGTCGAAGGACGAACTCGACGGCCTCTGACCCCGGCGGCCGGCCCCACTTGGGCCGGACGGCTCAGTTCGGGAAGTGGTGGGCCAGGAACGCGTTGCGGAAGGTGCCCTGCGGATCGAATCGGGCCACCAGCCGCTCGAAATCGGCGTAGTGCCCGTACAGCGTGCGCAGTGTCTCGGGAGCGGTGGTGAACACCTTGCCCCAGTGCGGCCGCGCGCCGAAGGGGGCCAGGGCCTCCTCGACGGCCCTGAGCACCGGTGCGACAGCGGCCGTGTCGGGCACCCAGGTGAAGTGGAAGGCCACCGAGTCCCTGCCGCTCGCCGGGCTCAGCCACAGGTCGTCGCGCGCGGCGGTACGGATCTCGGCGATCTGCAGAAGAGGAGCGATCCGCTCCCGGAGCCGGCTCAGTGCCTCGTACGCCGCGGGCGCGTCCTGCCGGGCCACGAAGTACTCCGACTGCAGCTCGTCACCGTTGCTGGGGGTGAACTCCAGACGGAAGTGCGGAAGGCGCCGGTGCCACGGTCCGGGCACGCCCTCCTGGCGGGTGCAGTTCTCGGCCGGCATCCCCGCGATCGGGTGGCGTGGGCCGTCAGCGAGGCGCGCGCCGAGCCACTCCCGGGGCGCGCGCTGCGGCCCCTCGGAACCCACCCGCTGCTTGAGCCACACCTGGTTGAGCGGCCCTTCACGCCAGTCGGTGAAGACGCTGACGCTGTACGCGGCCGACATCACCTCGTCGAAACTGTCGGTGAGCCGCGCCTCCGGCAGATCCTCGTAGACCCACTGCTGTACGTCGAAGGACGGCACCAGGTCCAGCGTCAGCGCCGTCACCACGCCCAGCGCGCCCAGGGCGACCACCGCTCCGGGGAAATCCGCTTCGCCGCGCCGCAGGGACACGATCCGGCCGTCGGCCGTGACCATCTCCAGCGCCCGGACGGCCCCCGCGATGCACCTGTTACCGACTCCCGAACCGTGGGTTCCGGTGGCGCAGGCACCGGCGACGGAGATGTGCGGCAGCGAACCGAGATTGTGCAGGGCGTACCCGTTCTCGTGCAGCTCGTCGGCGAATTCCCCGAAGCGCAGCCCCGCGGAGACGGTCACCGCGCCGGCCTCCCGGTCGATCTCGACCCTGCGGGGCAGCCCGGCGACCGACACCAGATCGCCCCGGGTGTCGGCGACGGCGTTGAAGGAGTGCCGGGTTCCGAGCGCACGCGCCGAGTCCGAGGCGCAGACCAGATCCCGCAGCTCGGCCACCGAGCGGGGCACACTCAGCCGCCGCGCCCCGAATGTGATGTTTCCGGCCCAGTTCTTCTCCGCGGGAGTCACCGCACGTCCCCACTTTCGCTCATGGCCGGATGTCGCAAACCCGACGGGCCATCCTCCCAGACGGGCCCATCGGTGCGACCATGCACCCCGTGGCGAACATGTCCGCACACGGTCCGATTCCACCACCTCCCCATGCGAACACTCACCCGCAGAAGGCCACATCCCGCACGGAACGGGATGAGTTCGGAGTCGGTACAGATGTCTGAACTTCACTGGAACTCCAGCGAAATGGCACGTGTGTGGATATCGTGCACCGAGCTAGGGCGCATCCGTCAGTCCGTGGGATCGGCGGATGCGCCCCGTTTGTGGCGATGCAACTGTGGCTGGGGGGTTCATGGGGCATGTCGAGCTACCCGATTCGGACAGATCAGGACCTGTGGGACTGGCGGGGGCGCCTCGTCCACGGGCTGCTTCGCATCCGTCTCGCAGCAAGGAACTCGAAGATCTGTGGAGATCGCCGACCGTACAGCGCGAACGCCGCGAGCCGGCTGCGGCCCGGAGGAGACCGGGCCGGTGTCGGCCGGTCGTCGTCGGGGTCGAACTTCTCGGCCTGGGCATTCCGGCATGGCTCGTGCTGCGGGCCGGCGGGCAGCCGGGGGCCGCGCTCGCCGCTTCGGTGGGCGCGCTCGTGTGGACCGGTGTGCGGGCCGCCCGGGGCCGGTACGCGGACCGGCCGGGGGGCCGTTCGCCGGGGGTGCTGAGCACGACCGGTGACTGGTTGCTGCTCATCGGCGCGCTCGCCGTGCTGCAGACCGTGACCGGTGATGCGGACGATCCCGCGACGGCGGTCGCGGCACTGCTGCCCGGCCTGCTCGTGGGCCTTGCGGCCGGGGGGTTACGGCGGTTGCCGTGGCCGCGGCGGCGGGAGACCCGGCGGGTTCTGGTCGTCGGCGACGCCGCAGGAGTGGACCGCGCGGTACATCTGCTCGGTTCACGCGCGGACCATCCGTACGCGGTCGTCGCCGCCATACCGGTGGGGACCGCACCGCTGACGTGCGAGGTCCAGGTGCCGGGCCGGCTCGCACCGGCACCGGCGGACGACGACGCGTCGACGGTACTGGGGGGCGCCTTCGCCCATGACGCGGATCTGGCCCTGGTGGTGGCCGGGCCTCAGCTCTCCGAGGAGCGGCTGCACCGCCTCTTCCGGGCGCTGCACGACGGCGGGCTTCCGCTGTCCGTTCTGTCGGATCTCTCGGGCATCGCGGCCTGCCGGGTCAGTCCCGTCACAGCGGCCGGACTGACCCTGCTGCACATCGCGCCGCCACTGCGCCAGGGACCTCAGATGGTCGTGAAGGCCGTGCTGGACCGGGTCGGCGCCGCACTCGGTCTCCTGGTCCTGGCACCGCTGCTGCTTCTCATCGGAGCGGCGGTACGGCTCGGCTCGGACGGGCCGGCGTTCCACCGGCAGATCCGCCACGGGCGGCACAACCGGCCGTTCACCATGTGGAAGTTCCGGACGATGGTGGTGGACGCCGAGAACCGCAAGGAGCAGCTCGTCTCGGCGAACGAGAACGACGGCCCGATGTTCAAGATGCGCCGCGACCCCCGGGTGACCGGGATCGGCCGTCTGCTGCGCCGGACGTCTCTCGACGAGCTGCCACAGCTCCTCAATGTGCTCCGGGGTGACATGTCGCTGGTCGGTCCACGGCCTCCGCTGCCGGAGGAGGTGTCCCGCTACGACGAACGCGAGCTCCACCGGCTCGCGGTCAGGCCGGGGCTGACCGGGCTGTGGCAGGTCAGCGGGCGCTCGGACCTCTCCTGGCAGGAGACCGTCTCGCTCGATCTGTGGTACGTCGACAACTGGTCGGTGGCTACGGACATGGGGCTGATGGCCCGTACGCTGCGCGCCGTCGCCGACGGCCGCGGGGCGTACTGAGAGCGGCGGCCGAAGGATGCGAGCCGTACGAATCCACCGGCCGTACGGGGCCGGAGGGACGGGCGGTCGTCGAGTGCCGGCGGCCGGCCCGTGCCGATGGGACCACCGGGCCCGCTCAGAGCTGCACGGTCTGCCGCTCCAGCCACCACGCGTAGGTGTGGGCGATGCCGTCGCGCAGCGGGATCTGCGGTGCGAAGCCGAGGGAGGTGAGCCGGGAGACGTCGAGCAGCTTGCGCGGGGTACCGTCGGGCTTCGACGTGTCCCATACGACACTTCCCTGATATTCCGTCACCTGACTGACTATGAAGGCGAGTTCACGGATGGTCAGGTCTTCCCCGCAGCCGATGTTGACGGGCTCGTCGCCGTCGTAGCGCTCCAGCAGGAGAAGGCACGCGGCGGCCAGATCGTCCACGTGCAGGAATTCGCGGCGCGGGCTGCCCGAGCCCCAGAGCGTGACCGTCGGCGAGCCGTCCCGTCGCGCCTCGTGGAAGCGGCGGATCAGCGCGGGCAGCACGTGCGAGGTCTCCAGGTCGAAGTTGTCCCCCGGCCCGTAGAGATTGGTGGGCATGGCGCTGATGTACGAGGCCCCGTACTGGCGGCGGTAGGACCGGGTCTGCACGATTCCGGCGATCTTGGCCAGTGCGTACGCCTCGTTGGTCGGCTCCAACGGGCCTGTCATGAGGGCGCTTTCGGGGATCGGCTGCGGCGCCTGCCTGGGGTAGATGCAGGACGATCCGAGGAAGAGCAGCCGCTCGACCCCGGCGGCATGTGCTCCGGCGACGACGCTGAGCTGGATGCGGAGATTGTCCTCAAGGAACTGCACCGGATACGTGTGGTTGGCCATGATCCCGCCGACCTTGGCGGCGGCCAGCACCACGGCGTCGGGACGGACGTCGCGGAGAAACGCCTCGGTCCGCGCCGCGTCACGCAGATCGAGACGGTCACGCTCGCGGGTGACCACCTCGTGTCCGGCGGAGGCGAGGCGGCGTACCACCGCCGAACCGACGAGACCGCGGTGGCCCGCGACGAATATGCGGGCGCCGGGCCGCAGGTGCGGGCGGACGGATTCCTGGGGAGAGCCGGGGAAATCAGTCGTCATGGCTCGGATTGTGCCAGCAGCCGCAGCCCGCGGTGACGTTGTGCCGCAGATCGCTCAATTCCGATATTTCGGCGAGAATCTACAGCCTTTCAGGCGAAGGCGGAGGGGGAGTCGTGGCGAAGACCGCGCTCATCACCGGCGTGACCGGGCAGGACGGTTCGTACCTGTCCGAGTTGCTGCTCGAAAAGGGGTACACGGTCCATGGACTGATACGCCGTTCGTCGAGCTTCAACACCGAGCGGATCGACCACATCTATCAGGGGCCGGAGGAGGAGAACCGCTCGTTCGTCCTGCACCACGCCGACCTCGCCGACGGCGTCGCACTGGTGAATCTGCTGCGCGACATCCGGCCGGACGAGGTCTACAACCTGGGTGCGCAGTCGCACGTCCGCGTCTCGTTCGACGCTCCGCTGTACACCGGTGATGTCACCGGTCTCGGCACGATCCGGCTGCTGGAGGCCGTCCGGGCGAGCGGGGTCGACACCAGGATCTATCAGGCGTCCTCGTCGGAGATGTTCGGCGCCACCCCGCCGCCGCAGAACGAGAAGACCCCGTTCCACCCGCGGAGTCCGTACAGCGTCGCCAAGGTCTACTCGTACTGGGCCACCGTCAACTACCGTGAGGCATATGGGATGTTCGCGGTCAACGGCATCCTCTTCAACCACGAGTCACCGCGCCGTGGTGAGACGTTCGTGACCCGGAAGATCACGCGTGGCGTGGCCAGGATCAAGGCGGGGCTGCAGGCCCACCTCCATCTGGGCAACCTCGACGCCGTGCGCGACTGGGGCTACGCACCCGAGTACGTCGAAGCGATGTGGCGGATGTTGCAGTGCGACAGCCCGGACGACTATGTGGTGGCCACCGGTGAAGGCGTCAGCGTCCGGCAGTTCCTGGAGTACGCCTTCGCGCACGCCGGCCTGGACTGGCGGGAGCACGTCCGCTACGACGCCAAGTACGAACGCCCCAGCGAGGTCGACGCGCTCATCGGTGATGCCGCCAAGGCCGAGGAACTACTCGGCTGGAAACCGTCGGTCAGAGCGCGGGAACTCGCCAGGATCATGGTCGAGGCGGACATCCGCCAACTGTCCGACCAACTCGCCGGAGCGGCTGTGCGGGTGGACCGATGAGAGGTCCGGGCACGACCGGCAACCGCACCGCCCACAACCGCGGCCTCCCGGCCGCAGCTCGTTCCCACCTTCGGAGCTGAATGATGAAGAGACGTACGGGGCGCAGACTCCTCGGACGCGGCAGGGCCCGCGCCGCGGCCGGAGCACTCTGCCTGCTCGCCGGAGCCCTGACCGCCGCCGCGTCCGGGGGCTCCCCGGCCGCGGCCCTCACACCGCCGGTCTCCCTGACCGCGGACGACCTCACCACCTGGCAGACCAACGGCATCGTCTGGTCGATGGCCGCGTCGGACGCCGGCGTCGTGTACACCGGCGGGACCTTCTCCACCATCCGGCCGCCGGGCGCCGCAGCCGGAACATCCGACCAGCCGGCGGTGAACTTCGCCGCGTTCGACGCGGCGACCGGTGCGCCGACCGGTTGCAGCCTGTCGTTCACGCTCTCGTCGGGGACAGCGACCGTCCGCGCACTCGCGCTCTCCCCCGACCAGAAGACCCTGTACGTCGGCGGGCAGTTCGGGGCGGTGAGCGGCGTCGGAGTGAGCAATATCGCCGCGATCGACACCGCGACCTGCACCCCGCGCCAGGACTTCAAGTTCGCCGTGTCCGCGACGGTCCGGGCGCTGGCCGTCACCGCCGACACCGTCTATCTGGGCGGTGACTTCAACAGCGTGGCGGGGCAGACCCGGAACAAGTTCGCCGCGGTCACCACGGGCGCCGCGCTGAAGCCGTGGAAGGCCGACACCGATGAGGTGGGACGGGCTCTGGAACTGACGCCCGACCAGAAGCACGTACTGCTCGGTGGTGACTTCTTCACCGTCAACGGCACCACCTCGCACGCACTGGCCGTCGTGGACGCCACCACCGGGACCGTCACCAAGAGCTACCCGGCAGGCTTCATTCCGGACACCTCCACGGTGCAGGACCTGACCACGGACGCCACCGGGTTCTACACCGCCAACGAGGGCACCGGCGGAGGTGTCTTCGACGGCCGGATCGCCCTGGACCTCAGCAACTTCGAGCAGCGCTGGCGGGACACCTGCCTGGGCGCCACCCAGGCCGTACTCGTGCACAACGGCGTTCTGTACAGCGGGAGTCACGCGCACGACTGCGCCAGCATGGGCGAGTTCCCGGACCAGCCGCGCAAGCACCTGCTGGCCCAGTCCGTCGACGATCCGAAGCTGCTTCCCTGGTTCCCGGACACCAACGACGGCATCGGGGAGCCGGTCGGACCGCGGGTGATGGCGCAGACGGACAAGGGCGGCCATCACTACCTGTGGGTGGGGGGCGAGTTCACCACCGTCAACGGCTCCGCGCAGCAGGGCCTGACGCGGTTCGCCGACGGTCCCGACACCGGAACGCCCTGGGTGCCGAACGTCAGTCTGTCCACCGTCACCCCGGGCAAGGTGGAGGTGAACTGGCAGACGAGTTTCGACGCCGACGACGGTGAGCTCACCTACCGGATCTACAAGGACGGTGCGACCACCCCGGTGTACACCACGACGGGGTACTCACTGTTCTGGGACCGGCCGCAGCTGCGATGGACCGATACGGCCGTGGCCGCGGGTGAGACCCACTCGTACCGGATCAGTGCGAGCGACGGCACCAACACCAGCGCCAAGTCGCCCGCCGTGTCGGCCACCGTGGCGTCGACGGCCCCGAAGTACTCCGCCAAGGTGCTGGCGGACGGCGCCTCGCTGTACTGGCGGTACGACGAGGGCACGTCGACCTTCGCCGCGGACACCGGCGGCGGCCTGGACAACGGATTCCTGCGCAACTCCCCCGCCTACCGGCAGACCCCGGCCGCCGTCGCGGGCGCGTCGACCGCGATCGGCTTCAACGGATCGAACCAGTACGCCTACAGCAACAAGCGTCATGCGCAGCCCACCAAGTTCTCGGTGGAGACCTGGATCAAGACCACGACCACCAGAGGAGGGAAGATCATCGGCTTCGGCAACGTGACCATGCAGAACAGCACCCAGTTCGACAAGCATGTGTACATGAGCGATAACGGGCGGCTGGTCTTCGGCATCTACAACAGCGGCGCCAAGACCATCACGACGCCCGCCGCCTACAACGACGGCGCCTGGCACCATGTCGTCGCCACGCAGGGAACCGGCGGCATGGCGCTGTACGTGGACGGGCAGCTCCGCGTCTCGAACACCCAGTACACCACCAACCAGAACTACAGCGGTTACTGGCGTGTGGCCGGGGACAACCTCAACAACTGGCCGAACCAGCCGACGAGCAACTTCTTCGCCGGGCAGATCGACGAGACGGCCGTCTACCCGACCGCGCTCAGCAGTTCGCAGGTCAGTGCCCACTACGCACTGAGGACGAGTGGATGAGGCGTCCGTTCCTGGCCGGCGTCGTCGTCGTACTGACGGCGGTGCTGGCCGCCTGCGGCTCGTCCGGCGACAAGCACGGAGCGCCGGGCGCGGAAGGGCCGTCCGCCTCCGGATCCCCGGCCATGGCCCCCTCGGCCGGTCCCGGGACCGTCGCGCCCGGCGATTCCCCGGCCCCGCGGACGAGCGAGCCGCCGAAGCTGCCCAGCGATCAGCTCACCCCGGCCACCGGCTCCTTCACCAAGAAGCAGAAGGAATACCTGGTCGACCGCGTCCCCACCGGCATGGATCCGGCCGCCGTGCTCCAGACCGGCCAGGAGACCTGCGACAAGCTGACCTACCTCGTCAAGGTCGACCGGGACACAGCCGTCGGCGCGATCGTGACGGGCGAGATCGCCGATGCGGAGCCCGCCGTCGAGCACCTCTGCACCCAGCACCGGGAGCTGGTGCAAACGGCCGCGCGCGGGTACGCGGACGGCACGTACAAGGACGAGCAGATCCGGCCGGGCCGATACCGCGACGTCACTCCCGGCCCGAACTGCACCTGGCGGATCACCGGGGCGAACGGCAAGAACCTGGTGTCGGGCTCCTCCGGCGAGCGGGCCGGGATCACCGTCCCCCAGGCGGCCCGGGTCTTCACCTCCACAGGCTGCTACGCCTGGCTGCCCGAAGGAGGGCACGGATGAGCAAGCTGCCGATAGCCGTGGCGATCCCCACGAAGAACGAGGGGCTGAACATCGCCGAAGCGGTGACGTCGGTGCTCGGCCACTTCGAGGCGGTCGTCGTCGTCGACTCGCACAGCACGGACGACACCGTGAAGATCGCCGAGGAGTGCGGTGCCGAGGTGATCACCTACACCTGGGACGGTGGCCATCCACGCAAGAAGCAGTGGTGCCTGGACCATGTCCGCACGGACCTGGACTGGATTCTGCTGCTCGACGGCGACGAGCGGCTCAGCCCCGGTCTGCTGGCCGAACTGCGGCAGATCTTCGCCGATCCCGGCGCGCCGAAACCGGCGGCGTACGACATCCCGCTGGGCTACTGGTTCTCCGGGAAGCGGTTGCGCCACGGCTACACCATCCGCAAGCGGTCACTCACCGACCGCACCCGCTGCCGGTACCCGGAGGTCGGGGACCTCGACGCGCCGGGCATCGGCGAGGTCGAGGGCCACTACCAGCCGGTCGCCGAGTCGGTCGGCTCGCTCCGCGGTCCGATCGAGCACCAGGACCTCGATCCGGTCACCGCCTGGTTCGAGCGGCACAACCGGTACTCGGACTGGGAGGCCTGGCTGGAACTGCATCCCGAGGTCAAGGAGCAGGTGCGGAAGGTGAAGTCGCGCCAGGGACAGCTGTTCCACAAGGCCCCCTTCAAGCCCTTGGTGTCGTTCGCGTACATGTATGTGTACCGACGGGGTTTCCTGGACGGACGGGCGGGCTTCGACTTCGCGCTGGCGATGAGCTTCTACCGATGGCAGATCGCGCTCAAGTCCCGTGAGGGGAAGACGGCGTGATCCGGTGGGCCTTCCGGCGGACCACGTCCTCGTAGGTCCGCCGGAGGGTCCGGGTCACGGCGTCGATGGTGAAGTGCTCGTCGACCAGGTTCCGAGCGGCATGTCCGGCACGGGCGTTGGCCTCGGGTTCCAGGAGTTCCAGAATCGCCCCGGCGACCTTGGCCGCGTTCTGCGCGTCCTCGCCGGGCCTGCTGTCGATCACCCGTCCCGCCCCGGCCCTCGCGACATCGGGGCCGAGGCCGCAGGTACGGGTGATGACCACGGGAGTGCCGACCGACATCGCTTCGAGGACGGACACCCCCAGGGGTTCCTCGATGGACGGCAGGACGTACACATCGGCCCGCCGCCCCGCGGCCAGGACCTCCTCGTGGTCGAGCGGTCCCACCGGGTCGAGGGAGCCCATCACGCCCAGTCCGCGGGCGAGTTCGAGGGTTGCGGACAGCGCTCCGGTGTCGGGCCCGGCGAGCACGAACCGGGCGTCCGGATGCTCGGCCAGGACCGCGGGCATCGCGGCGACGAAGTCCTCGGGGCGCTTGCGCTCCTGGATCCGGGCGAGGAAGAGGACGTTCGGCGGGCGCCCCGGTTCTCCGGCGGGCCCTGGCTCCTGCGGTCGCACGCCGTTGACCAGCCGTACCGTGCGGGTCAACGGCACCGGTGCGGCGACCGCGTTCACATCGAGGCGTTCCCGCTCGGTCAGGTGCAGCACGGCGTCCGCGCGGCGCAGGACCGTGCGCACCCCCAGCAGATCGGTCAGTCGGGCGACCCGCTTCTCGGTCGGGTCCACCATGCCGTGGGTCTGGACGACCAAGGGGGTGCGGGTGGCCAGTGCGATCAGCGCCGCGGGCAGCGTCACCAGATCGCGCATCAGGTGGACGTGGACGAGATCGGCGCCGCGCATCATGCGACGGGCGGCGAGGAGCAGCGCGCCGGAGGTGATGCCGCTGACCTCGAACACGGGGAGCAGATGGCGGGCCCGGAAGAGATGGACCGGTACTCCTTCGACCTCGCGCGGCAGCCGGCCCTCGAAGCCGTCGCCCAGTGCCATGATGCGGGCGTCGTCGCCCCCGGCCCGTTGGACCTTCGACAGGTTGAGTGCCACCCTGGTCGGACCGCCGAACGCGTGGTCCGGAGTGTGCAGTGTGACGACGTGCAGGATCTTCACCAGGGTTCCCCTCGACCTCGGCGGACCCTTCGCAGACTAGTCGTCCAAACCCCCCAAGTGGGTTGATTCGTTAGAGTGTTCACAGGTCCACGGAACGGGGAGCAGATGACGTCCGTGCATGAGGCGGGGCCGTCCGCACCCGTCCCGGAGCACGGCCCGCGAGACCCGGTCCAGCCGCCGGCGGTTCCGCTGTCGTGGGCGATGCTGTCGCGGGCCCTGGCCGTGCCGCTCATTCTCGGTCTGGTCTGCTTCCTGCCCGCGGTGATCGCCGCGCAGCCGGGGGCGGGCGTCCGGGACACGGCGTACTGGCTGCAACTGGTGCTGACCTGCTATGCGGGGGCGCGGCTCGCGACGATGATCCTGTCCACGCGGCGGCGGCTGCTGCAGGGCGTGTTCTGGATGTTCGTGTACATCGCGATGGGGGTGGCTCCGTTCGCGCAGACGGTCATCGGGCGGACGCCCACGCCGATGGTGGGGCCGCGCTCGGACCTGGTGACGGCGATCGCGCTGGTGCTGGTGGGGTGTGCCGCGTTCGACCTCGGGGCGCTGCTGGCGTCCCGGCGTCCGCTGCGCCGCGGGACCACCGGGCGCTTGGGGAGCGGTCCGGCCGTCGCGCACCCGGTGCGGCTCAGGCTGCTGGTGGTGCTGGCCTTCGCGGCGAGCGGTTACTACATCCTGAAGCTGGGCGGGCCCGCGATCTTCTTCACCAGCCGCGAGGAGATCAGCGCCTCGGTCGCGGTCGGGGTGGGGTCGGGCCGGTCCCAGGTGGGATCGGCCTTCCTCAAGGGATTCGGTACGGTTCCCGCGCTGCTGGCGCTGCTCTTCTGCACCCGCCGGCTCGTGACGTCGCGCCGGGCGCGGCGCTCGCCGTCGACGGCGTTGGCCTGGTGTGCTCTGGTGGCCTTGAACGTCGTCGTGAACAACCCCGTCTCCAACGCCCGTTACTGGTTCCTGACCGTTCTGGTCTCGCTGCTGTTCACCGCGTTCCCGAGCAGTGCGGCGATGTACCGGACGGTGCTGGCCATGGGGGTGGTCGGGGCGCTGGTGCTGTTCCCGTACGCGGACCGGTTCCGTTACGACAGTGCCGGGTACCGGCCGGTGGAATCGTCATCGGTCTTCGAGCCGCTGGCCACCAAGGACTACGACCAGACGGTGATGTTCGCCAACGCGATCACCTGGGTCGACACGGGTGGCCACACCTATGGGCGTCAACTGGCGGGCTCCGCGCTCTTCTTCGTGCCCCGGTCGCTGTGGGACGGCAAGCCGGAGGACACGGGGGTGCGCGTCGGTCAGTGGATGGGGATGAACATGACCAACCTGTCGGCGCCGCTGTGGGCCGAGCTCTGGGTCGACTTCGGTGCTCCGGGCACGGTCGGCGGTCTCGCGCTCGTCGGGTACGCCGCCGCACGCACCGACCGGCGGTACGCGCGCGCGGTGTCCCGGGACGGTCCGGGGCCCGGCAGCGTTCTGGCCGTCGCCGTGCCGCTGGTCGCCGGATACACCTTCATCCTGTTGCGTGGGCCGCTGTTGCAATCGGTCGGGAAGCTGGCGATCGCGGCGCTCTGTCTCCTGCTGGTCACCAGCTTCAGGAGCCGGAGCGGACCGCGTTCGCGCTGACGGGCGCCCGTTCCACCGCGGTGCGGCGTCGCAGCCGGGCCACGCGGGTCCAGGTGGCGACCGCCTTGCAGACGGACCCCAGACACAGTCCCCAGGCCGCGCCCGGCACCCCGCCGAGCACGTACCCGCCGGTGAGGAAGCCGACGGCGGCGAGCGAGAAGACCACCTGGACGGAGAGGGTGGAACGGGGGTCGAGCAGGCGGAGCGCCAGCAGTCCGCAGGTGCCGACGGCCATCGCCGCGTACTGGCTGCCCGTCGCCGGGAGCAGGGAGGCGGCCGTGGGCCAGGTGGCGCCGAGCAGATGGCGGCCGATCGCGTCGGGCAGCAGGGCGAGTGCGGTGGCCCAGCCGGCGGCTGTGGCCGCCAGGACGGCGGCGAGCGTCGCCGTCGCGCGGATCCTGCGCCGTTCGGAGGCGAGCCGGCCGAGGAGGGGCGGGCCGAAGCCGGTGGCCGAGGTGAACAGCACGTTCAGCGGCCCGAAGAGTGTGGTGGCGCCGCGCAGGGCGCCGACCACCAGCGGCGTGGCGGCCATGCCGAGTCCGAGCACGGAGAGCTGGCTGGTGGCGTTGCCCACCCCGAACTCCACCACGAAGCGGCGCCCGAGATGCCCACGGCGCAGCAGGACCTTCAGCCGCAGCGGTGTCCCGGCCACCCTGCGGTGCAGCAGAACGGCCGACAGCAGCAGGGCGGGCAGCGCGGACAGTCCCCAGGCTGCGACGAGCCGGGCGGCCGGCGCGCCGTGCGGCTGGACGGCCAGCGCGCCCAGCACACCGACCAGCCTGAGTACGTCGCCCGCCAGCGCCAGGTGCGGCAGGTGCAGGGTGGAGAAGGCGTAGCGCATCGTGTCCTGCCCCAGGACCACGGGCAGGACGAGCCCCAGCATCAGCAGGGCGTGTGCGGTGGCCGCCCCGAACAGGGTCAGGCCGACGGTGGCGAGCAGGGCACCGAGCACGGTCGCGGCGAGCAGGGTGAAGACGACCGCCGACCGGCACGCCCCGCGCACCTCGTCGCTCTCGCCGCGCCGCAGCACGAGCGGCTGCCCGGTGTAGGCACCGGAGGTGCCCAGCAGCACGGTGAAGACGAGGTAGACCGCCGAGAAGCGGGCGAATTCGGCCACGGTGGAGAGCCTGGCGGCCGTCACCAGCACCAGGATGTTGGTGAGCGCCGCCACGCCCTGGTCCGCGACCGAGCAGACGATCGCGGTCCGTGCCTTCATCTGTGTCCTGCGGTGGAGTCGAAGGTACGCAGGCCGAGTGTCTCGGCCGGGTCACCGGTGTGCTCCGGGCCGCCGTTGTCGCGTCCCGTCGTGGTGCCGGGCCCGCCGCCCGCGCGGCGCCCGGCAGCCTTCTTCGCGGCCCGGCGTTCGTGGCGGCCCCGGCCGGGGTGCAGCAGGACTCCGAGCACGGAGCCGCCGGCCGCCCCGATGATTTCGCGGATCCGTTCCAGGTCGCTGCGGTGCACCTCGCGCGGGTCGCAGACCACCATGACGCCCTCGACCCGGTCGATCAGCGCGACGGCGTCCGCGTACGAGAGGACGGGCGGGGCCAGCACGATGACGACCGCGCCCGGCCGGTCGCCCTCGGCGGCGATCCGTCCGACCGGCGCGGAGGTCAGGGCACGCGGCACGTTGTCCGTGCGCCGGCCGGCGATCAGGGTGAAGGCGCCCGAACCGGGCACGTCCACGTTCATCCGGCTGTCCGACGGCCAGGGCCGCCGGCTGTTCGGCGCCCAGCGCGGCCCGGCCCCCTGCACGGCCGGGCCGAGGTCCCTGGCCAGCGAAGGGGTCCGCAGGTCGGCCTCCACCAGGAGTACGTACCGTCCCATCTCGGCGAAGGCGGCGGCCAGGTTGACGGCTGCGGCGGCGGCCGCGTGGCTGTCCCCGCGCGGGGCCGTGACCAGGAGTCTGCGGCGCTGGTCGAACGACGGGTCGTAGGCGAGTCGGAAGGCCACCGCCCGGTACTCCTCGGCGAGCCGGCTTCCGCCGCGCCCGATGGCGAGCAGCGTGTCCGCGGACGCGCGTTCCCGGGGCAGGGTGCCGAGCAGCGGGGCGCCGAGCGAGCGGACCAGTTCCCGGGTGGAGCGGACGGCCGGGTCGAAGACGAGGCGCACCCACGAGAGGAGGAGTCCGAGTGCGAGCCCGACGACGCCCCCGAGTCCCAGCAGCAGGGGCAGCCCCGCTCCGGTGGGCTCCGAGGGCGCGGCGGGCTTCTTCGTCAGGTAGCCGGGAGTGGTGTCCAGGGCGCGCAGCTCCGCGATTTTCCTGCTCAGTTCGGAGATCGAGACCACGAGGTTGGCCCGTGCGCTGGTCACGTCGTTACTCGTGCCGGCCTGCTCCGCCAGTTGGTCGCGCTGTTCGGTGAGGGGCTCCAGTTGGGCGCGGTAGCCGTCGACCATGTTGGCGATGCTGTCCTCGGTGCGCTGCCTGCGGATCTCCAGGTAGGCGTCGGCGAGCGCCCGTGCCCGTGCCCGCGCCAGGGCGGGGGTGCGGCCGGTGTAGGAGAAGCGGAGCGCCAGGGTGTTCGGCGGGTTCGTGACCTGGAGACCCGACATCAGCCTTCCGAGCTCGACCCGGTCGTCGTGCCTGGCCAGGGTGGTGACGGCCAGGGTGCCCACGGTGTCGCTGACGGCGGTCTGCCGCTCGGAGCCGATGTTGATGCCCTTGTCGGCGGAGGCGCCCGCGGCGAAGGGGTCCGAGGCGGCGGAGCGTACGACCACCTCGCCCGTCGATGTGTAGCTCTCCTCGCCGCTCAGGGCGAGCCAGCCGCCGCCGAGGAGCCCGAGGACCACGCCGGAGGCGAGCAGTGCGCGGTAGCGCAGGAGCTGACGGAACTGGTCCCGCAGCAGCGCGGGTTCGTCCTGGTCCTCCAGGGTGCGGATGGGCTCGGTCATCGGCGTGGTCTCCCTTGTGCGTCCGCGAGGGCCTCGGTGAGCAGTGCGTCGAAGCGGGCGAGGCCCGCCTCTCGGCTCAGGTGGCGTGCGACGTACAGCGGTCCGTTGGCGCCGAGCCGGTCCGCGTCGGCCGGCGCTTCGGCGAGCTTGCGCACGGCGGACAGGAGCGCGGCGGGGTCCTCCGGGGCGACGAGGATACCGGCGCCGGATCGCTGGACCTCCTGTGCGGTGCCTCCGGCCTCGGCGACCGAGGCGACGACGGGGCGGCCCGAGACGAAGTACGAGGTGAGCTTGGACGGGACGCTCATGTCGAGCACGGATGCCCGCTGCGTCACCGCGAGCACGTCGGCGGCGGCGAGGATGTCCGTGAACTCGTCCGCGTCGGCTGTCGGCAGGAAGTCGAGATTGCGCAGTCCGGTCGCCCGGCCCAGCAGCGCCTGGCGCTGATTCCCGTCCCCCATCAGCACGACGCGTATCTCCGGTGCCAGCCGGGCGGCGTCGACCAGGACCTCCAGTCCCTGTTTGAGCCCCATGTTCCCGGAGTGCAGGACCACGGGGGTGCCCTCGCTCCAGCCGAGCCGCGCGCGGGTTGCCGCGCGGTCGCCCGAAGGCGGGTGCACATGCGACCAGTTGGGTACGGTGCGGATGCGTGCCGGGTCCACGCCGTACGCGGTGACGCGCGGGACGAAGCTCTCGTGGATGACACCGACGAGCGCGGCGCCGCGCAGCGCGTGGCGTTCGGCCACCGAGGCGACCGCTGCCACCCGGCCGCCGCCGCGCATCCCGCTCTGCGCGGCGGCGGCACCCATCAGGTCCTGCACGACGGGGATGTGCGGGACGCCGTGGCGACGCGCCAGGAGGGCCCCGATGACACCGCCGGCGAGACTCGGTACCTGGGAGATCACCGCGTCCGGCCGATGCGGTACCGCGGGCGGAAGCAGGCCGTGACCGAGCACCGTGGCCTCGAACACCGCTCTGCGCAAAGCAGTCTGACGGGACGGTACATAATGTCTGCGACGGTGGACGGTGACCCCGGCCCTCTTCTCGGCGACCCGCCACACGCCCCGGTACTGCGCCTCGGTGCGCCAGGACGGGTAGTGCGGCATTCCGGTCAGTACGTGGGTCCGGGCCCCGGAGGCGGCCCAGTGCTCGGCGAGCTGCGTGGCGTACGGGCCGATGCCCGTGACCTCCGGTGCGTAATTGGTCGAGACGAGCAGCAGAGTGCGGCCCTCGAACGGCTTGTGACGATCGGCATCGGCCATGGACGTTCGCCTTCCCCCCGGAACTTCCGGTGTTCCCCCAAGGAACAGCCCCAAAAGTGAGCTTATCCGTTCACGAGATGCGCAAGTGGTCTTCACAGTAAGGTCGTTGCACCATCACCACCGATACCGATATCCCGCGGCACCGGACGCCATGTCCGGACAACTGCCGCGGGACACGGACATCACGTTCACCGTGGGGGGAGAGAACGGATGGCGCACAGGGTCGGCTACGCGCCGGGGGTCTACGACCTCTTCCACGTCGGGCACCTCAACATCCTGCGGCATGCCCGCAGTCAGTGCGACTACCTCGTCGCGGGAGTCGTCTCGGACGAGATGGCCGCGCTGGCCAAGGGCCACAAGCCGGTGATTCCGCTTCGGGAACGGCTGGAGATCGTGCGCAGCGTCCGCTACGTGGACGCTGCGTTCGTCGAGACCGTGCCCGACAAGGTCGAGACCTGGCAGCAGGTCAGGTTCGACGTCATCTTCAAGGGGGACGACTGGCGGGACACCGAGAAGGGCAGACGGCTGGAGCGCGACTTCGCCGAGGTCGGCGTCGAGGTGGTGTACTTCCCGTACACCGTGCACACATCCAGCACCCAGTTGCGCAGGGCGCTGGACACGCTCGTCAATCCGCAGCCCGGAGCGCTTTCAGCTCCCTGAACCATTTGACGAGAAACGCCACCAGGAACAGTGCGTGCACGGCGGCGAGCACCGCATAGCCGAAGCGGAACGCGGTCCGGTCGCCGAGCAGCAGGAACACCAGGCAGAACACCCCGTAGTCGGCGGGCAGCAGGGCCACGGCCCGGACTCGGGACACCGGGGCCGTGGCGCTGCCGCCCTGTGTCGGCGAAGCGGCCGCCCTGCCCAGTTGTTCCCGCAGCAGACCGGCGCAGAAGGTCAGCACGGCGGCGAAGAGGAAACCCAACGGCAGGAGCAGCCAGCCCTCGCCGGGCAGCGTGAAGAACCGCCGGAACGAGACCAGTACGGCGGTGTGCACGAGGATCATCTTGGCGCAGTCCACGACGTGGTCCAGCCATTCGCCGTCCGGGCCTCCCGTGCCGGTCAGCCTGGCCAGTTGCCCGTCGGCCGAGTCGAGGGCGAAGCCGATGACGAGACCCGCGTACACCGTGCCGGCGAGCCACCACGACGGCCGGACGAGAGCCACCGCAGCGACGGCGGAGAAGGTGAACGCCGCACTGATCAGGGTGACATGATTGGGCGTCAGTCCGATGCGGTACGCACCGGCCGCGAGCACCCGTCCGGCCGGCCGGTTCACGTACCGTGAGTACAGTGACACCCCCTTGGCTGTCTTCTGCGCCCCGCGCAACTCGCGCAGAACCGTACCCGTGCTTCCCATACGCCCCCCAGCGTGCAGTGGTGTTGCCGACGGCATCGGCAGAGCACTGCGGACGCCGTCGCCGAAGCCGCATCATGGCACGCGAGCCCCGTTTCGCGTGGCTGCTCAGCGGCTCCGGCGGGCGATGCGTGCCCGGCGCACCGCGCCTCAGGAGGCTGTGGCGCGGCACTCCGGGTGGCCCCAGCCGTTCGGATTCTTGGCGATCATCTCCTGGGCCGCATACGGCTTTCCGCAGTGGCAGCGGCCCGCGAACCTGGCCCGGATGGTTCCGCCGGAGCGTGCGGGACGCCCGGCGCCCGCCGCCTTCTTCGCCGAAGCACCTCCGCGCCGCGCCGCGGTCGCCCGCGCGGGAGCAGGCGTCGGCAGTGGCGAGCCGTGTCCGGTACCGGCGGGGTGCTGCGCCACCGCGGCTTCGCTGGCCGCCTGGTCGGCGAGCGCGTTGAGCGGATCTCCGTCCACCTGGTGGGCGGGCACGTAGACGAACTTCACGGTCCGGCCGGTCAGCAGGGCGTCGATCCTGACCACCAGGTCCCGGTTGGCCACAGGCTTTCCGGCCGAGGTCTTCCAGCCGTTGCGCTTCCATCCCGGAAGCCACTTCGTCACCGCGTTCATCGCGTACTGCGAATCCATCCGTACCTCGATCGGCGCGGAAGGGTCCGTGGACTCCAACAGCTCCTGCAGTGCGGTGAGTTCGGCGACGTTATTGGTGGCCGTCCCCAACGGGCCGGCTTCCCACCGCTCCGGTCGCCCCTGCGCATCGGCCACGACCCACGCCCAGGCCGCAGGTCCCGGATTTCCCTTCGATGCGCCGTCACACGCGGCGATGATGCTTTCGTTCATGCCCCTGATCATGCCAGCGCCGCACCACCCCACGGACCGCCGCACGGCACACGGTAACCCTGAGTGACGATTCGAGGTGCGGCGGATCGACGACGCTGGTTCTCTGATGGAGCAAGCTCTTCCCAACCGCACAAGGAGCGATGATGAGCGCTGCACGTGAATCCGGTGACCGTGCGCAGCAGCTGCGCGAGAAGGCCCGGCACATGACCGAGGCCGCGGAGCGCACCACCGACCCTGAGCAGCGCCAGCGGCTCCAGGAGAAGGCCCGGAAGCTGGAGGAGCAGAGCAACCAGCAGGGCCACATGGGCGGCGAGAACATCCGCCCGTCGAAGTAACGCCCGGTCACGCAGCACCTGCGTCCCTCAGTACCTGTCTCAGGTAAACGGCCGACGTCTTGCCGCTCTTCCATGAGTGAGTGGCAAGCCGTCGGCCGTTCCGCGTTCCGGCGCCCGGATCACACGGGACGCGGCCGGCGTCGGCCCGGCAGCGGCCGATCGCCCCGGATGACCGCAGTCACGTCGCGGGCGCAGGAGTTCGGCGGCTCGGACCGCTGCCGGACAGTTCGCCGTCAGCACCCGGAAGCCGAGGAGTGGACCGCAAGCAGGACCTCCGCCGGCGAGTGGTGCCACAGGACCATCTCCGCCGGACACCGCGGGGGCCGATCACGACGATCCCTTCGCGCCGGCCCGCGAGGAACGGATCGGCCACCGTGCCCTGCGGCCGGCCCCCGAGGCGCACAGGGTGGGTGTGCCCCGCCGCGGGCCCGCCCCGTAACCTCTCCTCCATGAACGCTGGGGGGCCCGTGCGCCGGGTGATCGACGACCGCTTCGAGCTGGTGAGCAGGCTCGGCAGCGGTGGTATGGGCACGGTGTGGCGGGCTCATGACCTGGCTCTGCACCGCGATGTGGCGCTCAAGGAGGTACGGCCCCCGGACCCCGCACTCGCCGAGAACGATCCGGAGTCGGCCCGGCTGCTGCGGGCGCGGGTCATGCGCGAGGCCCGTGCGCTGGCCCGGCTCGACCACCCGGGTGTCGTCACGATCCACCACATCGTGGACGGCGGAGCTCACCCGTACCCGTGGATCGTGATGGAGCTGGTGCCCGGGGCCTCGCTCGCGGAGCGTCTCGCCGAGGGCCCCCTCACCCCCGTCGAGGCTGCGGAGCTCGGCCGCGGAGTGCTGTCCGCGCTGCGCGCCGCGCATGCCGCCGGTATCCACCACCGTGACGTCAAGCCCGCCAACGTCCTGTTGCGTGCCGACGGCAGCCCGGTGCTCACGGACTTCGGCATCGCCGCGATCCGTGAGTCCACGAGCCTGACGGCGACCGGCTCCCTCATCGGCTCCCCCGACTACATGGCGCCGGAGCGGATTCGGGGCGCGGAGGGCGAGCCGTCCTCGGACCTGTGGTCGCTCGGCATGATGCTGTACGTCGCCGTGGAGGGTGTGCACCCACTGCGCAGGGCGACCACGCTGGCGACGCTGGCGGCCGTGCTCGACGAGGAGGTGCCGCCGCCCCGGCGGGCCGGCCCGCTGACCCCGGTGCTCACCGCGCTGCTGATCCGGGACACGGCCGCGAGGCCCACGCCGGAGGAACTGGACCGGATGCTGGCCACGGTGATCGCACCGGAGCGCGCACCGACGACGCCGCGCACGGCCCCCGAGCCGCGGGACGCGGTGCCGCCGGGCCACAACCCCACACTGCGCGACGCTGTGCCGCCCGGTCACGGGCCCGCGGGCCCGACCGCCGCCCTGCCCGGCGCACCCGTCCGCCCGCCCGTCGCCGCAGCCGGGACGGGCCGGACCCCGGACGTCACGCCGACGCGTCGGGAGCCCGCGTCACTGGGTGCGCGGGACATACACCGCCGCGTGCGGCGGAGCCGCGCGGTCGCGATCTCGACAGCTCTCGCGGGAACCACGCTGACCGGTGTCCTCGTATGGGCGCTGCTGCCCGTCCCGGACACGGATGCCTCCGGCGGCCCGGTGTCCGCCGCGGAACAGCCCACCCCCGGCCCGTCCGTCACTGCCGAGAAATCCCCGGGCCCGAAGGAGACTCGGCCCGCGTCCCTGTTGACGCCGGACGGAGCACGGTCCGTCATCGCCGCGCTCAAGCCGGTGATGGGCGGCACCCGGGTCAGCTCGTTCACCCTGTTCGAGGAACACGCGCGCGCCGAGGCCCCGGTGAAGGGCGACAAGGGCCTGTACGACGTCTACGCGTACAGCGACGGCAAGGCCACCCGCGAGCGCGCGGGCGGCACACTCACGCAGAACGCCGCACCGGTGGACCTCGAAAAGTTCGACTGGGACACCCTGCCCGCGCTGATGCGCCGGGCGGACAAGGAACTGGGTGTCACCGAACCCGACACCCACTACGTGATCGTCGACCCGGCATCCCCGTTCGACAACGGCCGGCCGACCCTCAGCGTCTACGTCAGCGACGAGTACGGCGGCGCCTACCTGCGGGCCGACATCAACGGCAAGGTACTCAGGAGGTATCCGCGCAACGGCTGAGCCGGGCCGGATTCCGCGCGCCGGTTCAGCCGGCCGCCCGCAGGAGCGCCAGCAGCACGGCCGCGCACACCACGCCCGCCACCAGAGTCCCGATGCCGGCCGGCCGGCCGCCGACACGGCTGTTCACCGCCGCAGGCGGGGAAAAAGTGTTCGCGCGGGCCAGCCATTCGCGCGGCGGGTTGTTGGGGATGACGACCCGCCAGGGCTGTTCGGGGTCGTACTCGACGACCGCCCGGGACCGGTGCAGCAGGCCCTGTACGTCGAGGGGGTGGCGGACCACGATCCGGTACGCGGGGAGCTTGTCGGGAACGACGGTCAGATCGAAGGCGAAGACCGATTCCACCGCCTGCCCGTCCGAAGCCGTCCGGCCGGTCTTCTTGTTCACGGCTTTCACGCCCTCGACCACGGCGGGTGCGAAGGCGCGCGGTCCGCCGGAGCGCAGTTCGCTGAGCGCGGTGCCCGTCCGGGCCGACTCGGCCGCATGGCCCAGAAGCGTCAGAACCAGGGCCGTCGCCGGCACACCCATGAGCAACAGCCAGCGGGGGCCGTCCATGGCGCCGTGAACCAGTGCGGCGAAGGCGAGGCCGGCGAACGGGGCGGCCACCAGCCTGAGCACGGTGAAGAACCTGCGCAGGGACGACAACGAGCGGTTCATGTCGGGTTCAGCAGCTTTCGGCGGGGAACGGCGACCCGGGTGCGGGCGGGATCGTCGGGGCGGTCGGCGTCGTACACGGCGAGGACGTCACGCCGGAGAGCGATGCGTTCCACGACGGCCGGAACCTCATGGCGCACTCCCTCCGTGTCGTCGAAGACCACCGTGACCTCGCCGTAGTTGCGGCCCACGGACCGCCAGCCCCTCAGCACCGCCCCCGCCGTGCTGGAGCGGCGGAAGAGCCTGCGCAGGCCCGCGGTACGCCGCAGGCTCACCGCGGCGCCCCACCAGGCGGCGAGGCACCCCGCACCCGCCGCGGCCCACAGGAAGGTGAGCCACTCGGAGACGGTGAACCGGCCGAGCGGAAGGATCCACACCACGCGGCCGGGCGGCGCCGGGGCTCATCGCCTCCGGTCGAGGACCTCCGGTACCCAGCGGAGCTGGGCGGCCTCCTGGAACATGGCACCGCCCTCGTGCCCGTTGAACGGGTAGACCTTGATCTCCTTCTCGCCCGGGTACGCGTTGTGGGCGGCGAAGACCGTGGAGGGCGGGCAGGTCTGGTCCATCAGCGCGGCGGAGAAGAGCGCGGGGGCGCGGCCCCGGGCGGCGAAGGACACCCCGTCGAAGTACGACAGGGTGCGCAGGACGGTGTCCTCCTTGCCGCGGTGCATCCCGAGGTAGCGGGCTATCTCCGCGTACGGGTTGGCGTCGGTGAGGGTGACGGCCCGCCCGAAGTGGCACAGGAACGGTACGTCGGCGGCGACGGCGGCCAGGTCGGGGACGAGACCGCCGACGGCGAGGCTGATGCCGCCGCCCTGGCTGGCTCCGAGCGCCACCGTGCGGGCGGGGTCGGCGAGCGGGTGGGAACGGGCCGCTTCGACGGCGCGCACGGCATCGGCGTAGACGCGGCGGTAGTAGTAGTTCTCGGGGTCCTCGATGCCACGGGTCATGAAGCCGGCGTGGGAGGGGGCCGAGCCGACCGGGTCGGGGGTGTCGCCGACGTTGCCGCCGCTGCCCTGACCGCGCACGTCCATGATGAAGTGGGCGAAACCGGCCAGCGGCCACATGCCCCAGCAGTGCGGGAGGCTGCGGCCTCCGTTGTAGCCGTGGAACTGGACGATCAGCGGGAGCGGGCCCTCGGCGTGCGCGGGGGCGCTGAACCAGCCCTTGATCGGGTGGCCGCCGAAACCGGCGAACGTGGTGTCCCAGGTGCGCAGTCCGGTCAGCCCGGTGTCGACCGGTTCGAAGGAGACCGCGGGGTCATGGGCCCGGGTCTCGGCGAGGGTTCTGGACCAGAAGGCGTCGAAGTCGTCCGGTTCGTCGATCTGCGGCCGGTAGGCGCGGAGTTCATGGAGCGACAGGTCGAACTGGGCCATGGTGGGGCTCTCCTCATGGTGCGGCATGGAGCGGCGGGGCCGGGCACTGTCAGGCGCCCCGGCCCCGCGTGTTCACGGGTGGATCAGTGTGTCAGCCGGACGGTTCGCGGTCCGTCGGCCCTCCGGGAGTCCTGGCGGTGCACACGTCCCGCTCCCAGCCGCGCGACTGCCGCTCCCGCATGGGACGAACCGGAACGCCCCTTCCAAGACCCTGACGTTCGTTCGCGTCAGCGTGTCGCGGACTCGCGCGCTGCGGCTGTGGGGGTGAGGACGAGGGGAAGGAAGAGGGTGTCGACAATCTCTTCGAGGGTGGCGTCGGAGGCAGGGGTGTTGGTGGTGAGCAGTTCGTGGCGCAGGAGGTCGAAGGGGAGGGACATCATGCGGTCGGTGACGTGCTCGGGGTCGATCTCGCCCCGCTCGGCGGCGCGGTCGAAGATGGTGGCGACGGTGGAGCGGCGTCCTGCGTGGAGGTGATCGCGCAGGTCGGCGGGGGTGGTACCGGTCTCCTGGTAGTAGGCGGCGAGCTGGATGAGCTCTTGTGCGGCGGCCGTCGGTCCCCGGCCATGCCACGTCTCAAGGCGTTGGCGTCCTGCCCGGCTCGTAGTCCTGGCCGTTGCCTTGATGGTGGAACAGTCGGCGGACCAGGAAGTGGCGTAGTGGTCCTTGAGGGGGAGGCGGTGACGTCGTTGCGCCTTGCCCCCCGAGGGACGCTTCACGATGAAGAAGCCACCTTGGCGGCGGGGTCCGGGGTGCTGTGCCGAGTGAACGCCCACAGCACGAGCCCGAGGCAGCTGAACGCGGCACCCAGTACGCATACGGCGCCCCAGCCGGCTGCCGCGTAGAGGAAGGTCGCGGCGATGGCACCGGTGGCGCTGCCGACCGAGTAGAAGACCATGTATCCGCCGATCAGCCGACTGCCCGCGTCCGGGCGCAGCGCGTAGATCAGGGTCTGGTTGGTGACATGGACCGCCTGCACGGCGAGATCGAGAAGGATCACCCCGACGACCAGGGCCCAGAGCGAGCTGCGGGTGAAGGCCAAGGGCAGCCACGAGGCGGCGAGCAGTGCCAGGGCGATGCCGGTGGTCCGCCGGGAGAGTCCACGGTCGTTCAGGCGGCCCGCCACGGTCGCGGCCAGGGCGCCGACGACACCGATCAGCCCCAGCGCCCCGATCGCGCTGTGGGACAGGAAGTACGGGGCCTCGCTGAGCGGCAGCGCGACGCTGCTCCACAGGGTGCTGAAGGCGGCGAAGATCAGCAGACCGAACAGGGCCCGGAGCCGCAGCAGTCGTTCCTGTGCGAACAGGGTGATCGTGGAGCGCAGGAGCTGTCCGTGGCGCAGGGGCGTCGGCGGGGCGTCGCTGTGGCGCGGCAGCACTCGGTGCAGGACCAGGGCGAGCAGAGCGGTGAGCGACGCCGAGGCGAGATAGACGGAGCGCCAGCCCGCGAGATCGGCCACAAGACCGGATGCGGTGCGGGCGAGCAGGATTCCGATGACCACGCCGCTGGTGACCTGACCGACGATCCGTCCGCGCCCGGCGGGAGGGGCCAGTGATGCCGCGAAGGCCACCAGCGTCTGCGTGACGACCGCGAGAAGCCCCGTCGCGGCCATGCCCGCGAGCAGCATCGCCGCCGTGTGTGCGGCGGCCACCACCACCAGTGCCGCCACCAGGAGCAGCAACTGGGCCACGATGAGCCGTCTGCGGTCGACCACGTCGCCCAGCGGCACGAGGAAGAAGAGCCCCAGCCCGTATCCGACCTGCGTGAGGGTGACCACGCTGCCGACAAGTGCCGGGCTCATGGCGAGGTCGTGACCCATGGTCACCAGGAGCGGCTGGGAGAAGTAGACGTTGGCCACCGCGGCGCCGCAGGCGACGGCGAACAGTATGACGACGCCGCGGGACAGGGCGGGCGGGGAACCTTCCTCGCTTCGGGCCTCGGCCTGTCGTGTCACAGCCTCACCGTTGCCGGGCATCAGCACCCCTCCGTCCACCTGGTTGCATCTTGCTACCAGTGGTGACCGTAAGCCTTTTGGTAGCATGTTGCAACCGTTGTGAGAGTGAGGGACGCCATGGTGACCAGGACGCGCTTCGACGACAGCGAATGCCCCGTTGCCCGGTCGGTGGACGCGATCGGCGACTGGTGGTCCCTGCTGATCGTGCGGGACGCCTTCGACGGAAGCCGGCGCTTCGGGGAGTTCCAGCGCAGCCTCGGCGTGGCGAAGAACATCCTCACCGCGCGTCTGCGCACCCTGGTCGCCGGTGGTGTCCTCGAATCCGTCCCCGCCTCGGACGGCAGCGCCTACCGCGAGTACGTACTGACTCCGAGGGGAAGGGCCCTCTTCCCCGTCATCGTGGCGCTGCGGCAGTGGGGCGAACAGAACTTCTTCGCCCCCGGTGAACCGCACTCACAGTTGGTCGACCGCCGGCAGGGACAGCGCCTCCACCCGCTGGAAGTACTGTCCGCGGACGGGCGACGGCTGAACCCCGACGACACCACCGTCCACAAGGTCTCCGCCCGGTGATCTGAGCCGGAGACCCGTGCCGACGCGCCGCTCTGACCGATGATTCCGGGGCCTGGCGGGGCGGGGCCTGGCGGGGCGGGGCCTGGCGGGGCGGGGCCTGGTGCAGGGCCTGGTGCAGGGCAGCCCGTTGCTCCGGTTCCTCCGGCCCGACCGGATGAACGGCGCGAAGAGGTGCGTCGCGCGCTGCGGAAGGCGTCCGAAAGAACCCACCGTCCGCATCGACGCAGATGGACGCAGCGTGACGACGCAGGCGGCCGGGCCCTACCGATCAGTCGTTCAATGAGCGGCGGCGGGCGGCGTGAGGTAAGCCAGAAGCATGGCTTGGAGGCGGTTGCTGCAGTCGTTCCGCGAATCCCGAGGACGCAGGAACGCGCTCTTGACGATGCCGTTCGTGCTGATCGCCGTTGTCACGGTGGTGGACATCATCTCGCCACCGAACGTCCAGCTCAGCCCGTTCCTCGTAGCGGCGCCCGCGGTGGCGGCCTCGTTCACCGGGCCACGCATGACCGCCTTCGTCGGTGTCGTCGCCGTACTGGCCCAGTCCCTGGTGGCCCTCACGCATGCCAGTTTCAACGACCTCAACCACACCTACCAGATCGTCGCGCTCGTGCTCATCTCCGCCGTTGTGACCCTCTTCGCCCACTTGCGAGAACGGAACGAACAGGCGGTGAACCGACTGCGTTCGGTGGCCGAGGCGGCCCAGCGCGTGGTGCTGCGTCCGTTGCCCGCGCGCAGTGGCCCGCTGCGCATCTCGTCGGTCTATCTGGCCGCGGAGGAGGAGGCGCAGATCGGGGGCGACCTCTACGCGGCCGCCCGCACCCGCGACGGAACCCGCCTGATCATCGGTGATGTGCGCGGCAAGGGGCTGGCTGCGATCGGCGAGGCGGCCAGCGTGCTGGGGGCTTTCCACGCCCTCTCCCGCCAGGAGACGCAGCTGCCCGATCTGGTGGCCCATCTGGAGGTGAGCATCGCACCCGATGAGAACGGTGCCGCCGACGGAGGTGAGCAGAAGGACGAGGAGGAGAACCTTGCGGAGTCCTTCGTCACCGCTGCCGTTCTCGACATCCCCGATTCCGCCACCGAAATCCGTCTGGTCAGCTGCGGTCATCCACCGCCGCTCGTGCTGCGTGCCGGAGAGGTGATCCCGCTCGATGTGCGTGTGCCCGCCCTTCCGCTCGGTCTGACGCACCTGCTGGTCACCGAGCACCACGCGGAGACCTTCCCCTTCGATGTCGGCGACACTCTGCTTCTCTACACGGACGGTGTCATCGAGTCCCGGGACCGGTCAGGGGCCTTCTATCCGCTCCGGGAGCGGGCCGCTTCGCGGTGCGGCCAGGCTCCGGACACGCTGCTGAAGTCGCTCTGTGACGATCTCGTCCGGCACGCCGGCGGCCGCCTCGGCGACGACGCGGCGCTGGTCGCCGTCGAACGCCTTCCGGCTTCCGGATAATGGCCCAAGCCCAAGCCCGTACCTGTCAGGCCCGTACCTGTCAGGCCCGAACGTGTCAGGCCCGAACTTGTCAGGCCCCTACCCGTCGGGTCCATACCTGTGAGGCCCATACCCGTCATGCCTGGCCCTGCCGGGACCGGCCGCCGCTCAGCCGCGGTTGCCGCTCAGGCCCGATGTGCCCCGCAGCCGGCGCGATACGGCGCGCAGCCAGGGATGGCGTTCGTGCAGGTGTGCCGAGCGCCGGTCGAGCTCCGCACCAAGGCGTTCCGTCCGCTTGTCGATGTCGAGCTCGTCCAGGATCCGGTCGACCTCCGCGAGCAGCGCACCGTGCAGCTGCCACTGCCGGGGATGCTCCTGGACGTCTTCGAGAAGCAGGTGCGCCACCCGGTCCCTGGTCGCGCGGCTGACGGTCAGTGCGTGGGCGAGCCGGTCCTCCGCCTCCTCGGCGTTCTCCGCGACCGGCGTGGTGATCAGCTCCGAGAAACTCTCGATGGCACCGGCCATCTGTCCGAACAGTTCCGTCAGGGATTCGGCCACATCGGCGGGGAACAGCGTCTCCTCGGTCCTGGCCTTGGCCAGGTCCGTCAGGGTGCGGGACAGCACCCGCAGCACCACGGCACAGATCTCCAACGTGTCCAGACCGGTGCGCAGCACGACCCGGTACAGCAGCCCCTGCCGGACACGCGGATTGAACGTGAGCCCCTCCTCCGCCTGCCGCAGCGAGGCGTCGACCTCCACGATGTCGTGGTCCAGTCGGCGCGCTTCGTGGAGCCGGTCGGCCGCGCGCCGGACCGGGATGTGGCCGCTCACGTCCTCCCCCATCGCCCGGAGCATGCCTCCCATCGCGCGGGCCAGGCTGTCGATGGAGGTGCCGGCCGACTGCACCCACACCGGCGGTGCGAAGAGCAGGTTGAACAGCATTCCCACGCCCGCGCCGATCAGCGTCTCCAGCACGCGGTCCCACGCCGTGTTGGCGACCTGCGAGACACCCAGGACGAGCATCGCGCTGATCGCCACCTCGGGTACGAACTCGTCGACCCGCACGAGTCGCCCGATGATGAGCGAGGCGAAGATCGTGAGCCCGAGGCTCCACCAGCTGAGTCCCACCAGGGAGCTGAGCACGCCGGCGATGAGCACGCCGACGACGACGGAGTTCACCCGGCGGATGCCCGTGGTGAGGGTCGCGTAGAGGGTGACCTGTACGACGAGGAGCGCGGTGAGCGGCGCCGTGAGGGGCGCCGGATGCGGAAGGGTCCACACCGCCACGGCGTAGGCGATGACGGCAGCCGCCGTGGAGCGCAGGGTCTGCGCTCCGACGGGCTCGGTCGTGCGCCGGACAAGGTTGATCACGGGTGCGGATACTCGTGCCATCTCCTTCCCATGCCCGCCCGTACGCCGCCACAGCGCCTCGGCCCACCGAACCCCACCGGACGGACGTGCCAAGGGCTGTCACGCCCTTCCTGGATCACGTCACCACTCCCACCGTGCTTGCCGACCGGTCGGGCGCGTCGGGGTGGTGGTGTGCGGGGCGGTCCGGCGCCAACACCTCGTGGCGGCTGCCGTGCAGGGCGGGGCGCATGTTGCCGCTCATCCCGCCGTCGATCAGGACACCCGGTGGGCCGGGTGTCCTCGTGGGGCGCGGCGGGCCGGGTGTCCTCGTGGGGCGACACGCAGCACACCGGGCGTGCCGCCCCGGGCCGCGTGTCGCGTGGTCGCTGCCCGAGGCGTCCAGCCCGTTCCGAGGGCTACCGAACCCCGTTCCTGACCTGCTCCGATGCCAGAAGGGCGGCTTCGGAGACGAGGGCGGTGGATCCCGGAGCCGTGCAGGCGTGGGCACCCGCCACCGCTCCGAGGTGAGCACAGTCCAGGACGTTCCGGCCGGTGAGTCTCCCGTAGAGGAACCCGGAGACGAAGGCGTCACCCGCACCGTTGGAGTCCACCACGGGTGCGGGCGGGGCGGTTGCCGGGACGTGGTGCGGCACCGAACCGCCGTCTCGGGTAAGGACGTACGAGCCGTCCGCACCCGCCGTGACGACGCCGGTGTCCGCCCGGCCCTCGCGGATGATCTCGCGCATCAGCGCGATGGCGTCCTCTCCCACGCCCGCCGCGCTGAGGAAGACGAGGTCGGAACGGAGCGCGAACTCCCGGTGGTGGTCGGACAGTCCGTCCCAGTCGTGCAGATCCGTGGAGACAGGGAGGCCGAGTTCCTCGATGTCGTCGTAGAGGAAGCGCGCGAAATTCATGATGGAGAGGTGGACATGTCGGGTGCGCCGCAGCCGGGGGAGGTAGAAGTCCCGCGGCATGCGCAGTTCGGCCGGGTCACGGCTGTCGTAGAAGGACATCCGGCGTCCGGTCGCGTCCACCAGGTTGACCGCGCGGCGGGTGCCCGCGGGAGAGATCAGCGGGGCGAACTCCACGTCCCCCTCGGCCAGCCGCTCACGCACCTGCGCGCCCGTCCAGTCGTCGCCGATGCAGTCGAGCAGGGCGACGTCGAGGCCGAGCGCCCGGATTCCGAGGGCCACGTTCCCTCCGGTGTGGCCCGGCCATTCCTCGATCGGACCGACGTGGACCGAGTCGGCCGCCGGGACCGGCAGGGAGTCGACACGGACCACCGTGTCCACCCCGCTGCCTCCGACCACCAGGACGTCGTACTCCGCTGGTTGCTGGGTCATCATTCCGCCTCTCCGGCTCCCGCCGCGGCCCAGTATGACGTGGCTGCGAGACACGGTTTCCCAGCCGTCCGCGCGTGGATTCCCCGCGAGCCCCCGCGCCCGGCGGATTCCGCCCCCGCCGCGTGCCCCGCCCCGCCCCCGTCTCCGCCGCGTGCCCCGCCCCGTCTCCGCCTTCGGCTCTGCGTCCTGTGCCCTGCGCCGTGCACGTGTCAGGCGACCAGCGGGCGGTCCTGCGGACCGATGGGCGCCGGAAGCGCCGTGGCGCCGCTCAGATAGCGGTCTGCCGCAGCCGCGACGGACCGTCCCTCGGCCAGGGCCCACACCACGAGGGACTGACCGCGGCCCGCGTCACCGGCGATGAACACCCCGCCGGTCCCGGTACGGGCCGGCCGCCCGGCCGATTCGATTGTTTCGGCGGTCTCCGCCCGTTCAGTCGTTTCGGCGGACCCGGCCCCCGTCGCGTCGACGGATTCGGCGATCTCAGCGGTCTCGGCGGCGAAGGCGGCGTTCCGGGCGAAGTTCCCCCGGTCGTCCAGCGTGAGCCCGAGCTGCCGCATCAGGCCGGTGTCCCGCTCGGGACCGAAGAAGCCCAGGGCGAGCAGAACCAGATCCGCCGGGATCACACGCTCCGTCCCCGGCCGCGGCCTCCTGCCTTCGGGCTCCACCTCCGCCAGGCGCAGCGCGCGCACTCGGCCCGACCGGTCTCCTTCGAAGCTGAGGGTGCCGCAGGAGAAGACTCTCGGATCCGCCCCCTCCTGCCCCCTGGCCTCCTCATGAGCGTGGGATATCCGGTAGACCTTCGGATACACGGGCCACGGCTCGGTGTCCCTCCGGGTGTCACCGGGTTCCGGATGGATGTCCAGCTGCACCACGGAGGCGGCGCCCTGACGCAGGACGGTGCCCAGACAGTCCGAGCCGGTGTCCCCGCCACCGATGATCACCACATGTCTGCCCTCGGCGGAGACCACGGGGACATCGCGGTCCCCCTGCGCGACCCGGTTGGCGAGGGTCAGATAGTCCATCGCCTGGTGGATGCCCAGGAGCTCACGGCCGGGGACGGACAGTTCCCGCCGCCCTGTGGCTCCGACGGCGATGACGACCGCGTCGTGTCGTTCCGTGAGCTCGCCGGCGTCGAGATCGCTGCCGACATCCACGCCGGTACGGAAGGTGGTGCCCTCCGCCCGCATCTGCTCGATACGGCGGTCCAGGTGGTGCTTCTCCATCTTGAACGCGGGAATGCCGTACCGCAGCAGCCCACCGATGCGGTCGGCCCGCTCGTAGACGGCGACGGCGTGACCGACGCGGGTCAGCTGTTGCGCCGCCGCCAGCCCCGCGGGGCCGGAGCCGATGACGGCGACGGTCTTGCCACTGAGCCGTCCGGGCGGCTGCGGAGTCGCGTACCCGCGCGCCCAGATCTCGTCGGCGATCGCCTGTTCCACATTCTTGATCGTCACCGGATCGGCGTTGATGGTGAGCACGCAGGCGTCCTCACACGGTGCCGGGCACAGTCGCCCGGTGAACTCCGGGAAGTTGTTCGTCGCGTGCAGTCGCTCGGCCGCTGCCCACCAGTCGCCCTTCCTCGCGTACGCGTTCCACTCGGGGATGAGATTTCCCAGCGGGCAGCCGCTGTGGCAGAACGGTATGCCGCAGTCCATGCAGCGCCCCGCCTGCTCGGACACGAGCGGAAGCCGGGCCTGCCCGGCGTAGACCTCGTTCCAGTCGCTCAGCCGTTCCTCGACGGGGCGCGCCGGGACGGGCCGACGGGGCGTCTTGAGGAAGCCGTGGGGGTCGGTCATACGCCGCCTCCGTCACTCGACTCGCGGTGCACAGGCGTTACGGCCAGACTACGCCCGCACACCGCGACGGCCACGTGCTCGGGACAACGGCTCTCGCGCGATCCAGAGACGCTCCCCGGGACTCCCGGAGACGTGGTCGGCGCCCGGTCGACCGCACAGGTGGTGCATGTCCGGCGACGGTCGTAGCGTCGACTCAGGAACAACCGCTCACACGGGGGCGCCCACCACCGTCGACCGCTTCCGGCACACAGCCCGCGGCGTACGGGGCGGCTCGGGCGCACCGGGAGAGTCGCCCGCGCTCGGAAGAGGCAGCTGGGGAGCCGATATGCAAGGAAACAAGTTCACCACAGCGGTCATGCTGTGTGCCGTCACAGTGCTCGCGGCTGCAGCGGTACCGGCATCCGCGTCCGCGTCCGCCGCTGCGGCGCCCGAATCGTCCCGGGCCGTGGCCGTCGACTGCTTCTCGCATTCGCAGGTTCGCCCCGGCGACTTCCTGATCGCCTGCGGGGACGGCAACAACCGCCTCATCGCACTCCGGTGGACCGACTGGGGGCGCACCGGTGCCGAGGGCAGAGGGCTCGACGCGGTGAACGACTGTCAGCCGTACTGCGCCGCTGGCACGTTCCACTCCTATCCCGTCGTCGTGAGGCTCGACCGCCCGCAGTCCTGGGAGAAGCATCCGGAGCTCAAGCACTTCACCCGGCTGCAGCTCACGTACACCGGCGAGAGGCCGTCGCAGACGCCGCGGAACGTGACGTACGCGCTCTGGGACTGACGATTCGCACGATCCCGCGGATCCGTCCCGCCACCCGCCGGCCCGGGGTGCCTCGCCCCCTCGTGCCGGGCCTCCGCGCCCGGGTGCCGCTCGTGGGGTGGCGCGCGTGACCGTTCCCGAGAGGGCAGTGGACGCAGGCGACGGTCGTCGACCGGGCTACGCGGCGGCGGCCGTGGTCTTCGCCATCGGGATGGCCGGAACCACGCTGCCCACGCCGTTGTACGGGCTCTACCAGGAACAGATCGGGTTCTCCGAACTGGTGGTGACCGTGGTCTTCGCCGTGTACGCGGTGGCGGTCATCACCGTGCTTCTGGTGATGGGGAACTACTCCGACGCCGTGGGCCGCAGGCCGGTGCTCATGTGCGCCATGGTTCTGTCGGCCGCGAGTGCGGGCTGCTTCCTCCTGGAGAATGGCCTGCCGCTGCTCTTCGTGGGACGGCTCCTGTCCGGCTGTGCGGCCGGCCTCCTCAGCGGCGCGGCGACGGCGGCCGTCATCGAGCTGGCCGGCCCGGGCCAGAAGGCGCGGGCCGGGTTCGCCGCCACCGCGGCGAACATGGGCGGTCTCGGCTGCGGACCGCTGCTGTCCGGCCTTCTCGCGCAGTACACGCCGTGGCCGCTGACGCTGCCGTTCTGGACCCACCTGGGGCTGGTGGCGGTGGCGTGTGTGGTCACCTGGTACCTCCCGGAGACCGTCGCGGAGCCGAAACGCCTGCCCCGGCTGACACCGCAGGGAGTCACGGTGCCGCCCGAGGTGAAGGGTGTGTTCACACCGGCCGCACTCGCGGCGTTCGCCGGTTTCGCGCTTCTCGGGTTGTTCACCGCGGTCGCGCCGAGTTTCGCCGCGCGGACGCTGGGTGTGCGCAACCTGGCTGTTTCGGGCGCCGTGGTGTTCTGCGTCTTTCTCGCGTCGACCGCCGGGCAGTCCCTGACACAGTGGATCGGCGCGCGCCGGGCGCTTCCCGCGGGATGCGGCATCCTCGTCGTGGGCCTGCTGCTGGTGGCGTCGTCGCTGATCGCCGAGTCCCTGCCCCTGCTCGTCCTGGGGGCCCTGTGCGGCGGCACCGGCCAAGGTCTGGCCTTCCGCGGGGCACTGACCCTGGTCAGCGACGCGGCCCCGGTGCAGCGGCGTGGCGGCACCATTTCCGCGTTCTTCGTCGTCGCCTACACCGGGATCTCGGTACCGGTGGTCGGGGTCGGCGCCATGGCCACCTGGCTGGGGCTGCGCCAGGCCGGGCTGGTCTTCACGGGCTGCGTGATCCTGCTGGCGGCGGGTGCGGGCGCGTACGCTGCGCGCAGGCCGCCGGCGGGGGCGTGAACGGTCACGGCAGTGGTCGGAACGCCGGCGCCGGCCGCGCCCGGAACCGAGCACCCCGAGGCGTCAGGGCCGCCCCGGGGTGTCCGGGGCGGCCCTGACGACGGGACCGGTGTCCTTTGGCCGGTGTCCTCACACCGCCAGGTCACGATCCGGCGGGCTTGAGTACGACGGGCAGCTCCGCGAGACCGCGGAAGGCCGGGAACGGAACCTCCATCCAGGGCGCCTCACACTCGGGGTCCGCCAGTGCCACCTTCGGGAACCGGCTGAACAGGCCCGTGAGCGCGAGTTGCGTCTCCAGCCGGGCCAGGGACGCTCCCAGGCAGTAGTGGATGCCGTGTCCGAAGCCAAGATGGGCACGGAGCGCGGGCTCGGGCCGGCTCACGTCGAACTCGTCCGGAGCATCGAATTTCAGCGGGTCGCGGTTGGCCGAACTGAGCGCGATCTGAACCAGGGAGCCCTTCGGGATCCGTGTCCCCGCGATCTCCACGTCCTCGGTCGCGTGGCGGAAGGTCGCGCTCTCCACCGAGCCGTCGAAGCGGATCAGTTCCTCCACCGCCTGTTCGACCAGCTCCGGGTTCCCCTGCACGGCGCGGAGCTGCGCGGGGTGGGTGAGGAGATGGTGGACGGCGTTGCCGAGTAGGTAGGCGGTCGTCTTGTGACCGGCGAACATCAGCAGAAACGCGGTCGAGATCAGCTCCTGCTCGGTGAGCCCGCCGTTCTCGTCCCGTGCCGTGACGAGCGCGCTGAGCAGGTCC
This sequence comes from Streptomyces sp. NPDC058051, assembly GCF_042885475.1. NCBI lineage: Bacteria > Bacillati > Actinomycetota > Actinomycetes > Kitasatosporales > Streptomycetaceae > Streptomyces > Streptomyces sp. NPDC058051. Next base: position 98,694 of record NZ_JBHVRW010000001.1, on the reverse strand, counting down.
TCACCGGGACGGCCGCGTTTGCGGGCGATGAGATCCGCGAAGTACGCGTGCAGCTTCTCCTCCGCCTCCTGCTGCGCCTGTTTGGACTCCTTGCTGAATCCTGTCTGCGCCACCGTGGTGGACAGGCGTTGCAGCTCCGGCCGTTCGTCGGGCGACACACCGAGCAGTTCGCAGATCACGATGATCGGCAGCGGGAACGCGAACGCGGGCAGCAGGTCGACCGGTGTCCGTGTTTCGCAGTTGTCCAGCAGCGTGTGGACGATGTCCTGGATCCGCGGCCGCAGCGCCTCCACGCGGCGCGGGGTGAACGTGGAACCGACGACCTTGCGCAGCCGGGTGTGCTTGGGCGGGTCGGAGTTGAGCATGTGGTCGTCCAGAGCCAGGGACGAGTCACCGAAGATCCTTCGGTAGGCGTCCTCGGCCCCGTACATGTCCTTGCTCAACCGCGGATCGGCCAAGGCCGCCCGGGCGTCCGCGTACCGCGTGATCAGGTACGTGTCGATGCCGTGCGGCGGTCGCATGGGGCAGACGGGGGCCGTTTCCCTGAGGCTCGCGTAGACCGGGTACGGGTTCCGCCGGAACTCGGGTGTGCACCGCTCGGCCGCGGTGGCCGGATCCTCCACTGTGGTCACGGACGGCTCCTGAGGTCGAAGAGCGCCTCGGCGTTGCCGCCGAGGATGAGCTGCTGGGAAGCCTTGTCGATCGGCAGCTTCTCGATCAGGCGCTTGAGCTCCTGCAGCGGGACGGACATCGGCGGCGAGTCGGTGCCGAACAGCATCCGTTCCGGCCCCAGCACCTCCGCGTTGAGGCCCAGGTGCGTCGGGCTGAACGTGCTGGTGTCGACGTACATGCGCTGGAGCGCACCGCCCGGGTCGGCCGTCGGCGGACCGGAGGCCGGCGGTGCGGCCGAGGCCGGCGCCGGTGCGGAAGGGGGCGCCGGGGACGAGGACGGCGCTGCCGGCTTGCCCCCGCCCCAGTGCCGGGGGCGCGCCGCGGTCTGCAGGCGTTCGGGCAGCAGGGCCATCGCGCCGCCGCCGGTGGCACCGATCAGCCGCAGGTCCGGATACTTGTCCAGCCATCCCGCGAACGCGATCATCGCCATGCTCATGGTGAGGTCGCCGAACCGGCCGATCTGTTCCACGAAGCCGAGGTCGTCGACCCGGTCCGTGCCGATCGGTTCGGCGGGGGCGTGCACGAGGACCGGCACTCTGGCCTCGGCCGCCAGCGCGAAGAAGGAGTCGGCCCGCGGGGAGCCGAGCAGTTCTCCGTGAACGCTGGAGGTGGTGATCAGGCCGACGAAGGCGGGATCCGCCAGCGTCTCCCGGACGCCTTCCAGGTGATCGTCGTCGCCGAACGGGTTCGCGTACACGTACCCCCGCAACTGCTCCGGGAAGGAACCGATCAGCCCCGACATCCAGGCGTGGAAGCTTCGGAGCCGGTCTCGTGGCTGGGCGTAGTTGTCGACGCCCGGCACCCTTGCCATCGCGCCGGCGCCGACCGGGCTGCCGATGATGGTGAGGTCGATCCCGGCCTCGGCGCGGGCGGCGAGCATTCCGTCGACGTCGGTCAGGCTGGGAGGCATGGGGAAGCGTCGGGCGGCCTCCGGAGGGGACAGATGTCCGTGGATGTCGATGATCACGTGTGCGTTCCCGGGTTCGGTGTGAGGGCGTGGGCGACCGCGACGCAGTCCTCGTCGCCGTGTCCCTGGTCGATGGCGCGGACGTGGGTCCGCGCGGCTGCGGCGACGAGAGGGAGCCGCAGTCCGGCCGTCGCGGCCTGGTCCGCGGCGAGCAGCAGGTCCTTGGCCATCAGGCTGAGACGGAAGTCGGGCTTGTCGAAGCGCCCGGCGGCCAGCCGCTTGGACTTGAACGACATGACGGGCGAGGCGAAGCCGCTGCCCGCGATCGTGCTCAGGACGAGCTGCCGGTCGAGTCCGGTGGCGACGGCCAGTTCGACGGCCTCGGCCAGGGCCTGTACCTCGATGCCCATCAGCAGGTTGAGGAGCAGCTTCATCCGCATGCCGGAACCGAGTTCGCCGAGGTGGACGACCTCCTTGCCCAGCAGTTCGAGCAGCGGCCGCCCGGCGGTGAAGACCCGTTCCTCCCCGCCGACGAACAGCCGCAGCTCGCCGTTGCGGGCGTGTTCCCGGTTGCCGAGCATGCCGACGTCCAGGACGGAGTGCAGGTCGCCGGTCAGACGGAGGACCTCTTCGGGGGCGACCGTGCTGGCGCAGACCAGGGCGCCGGGGTACGAGCCCCTGCTCAGCATCCCGTTCGGTCCGTGCAGCACGGTGGAGAGGGCTTCGCCGTCGGTGACCGTGCAGATGGTGGCGCTCGTGCCCTCTACGGCATCGGCCGGATGTGCGGCGGCCACGGCGCCGGCCCGGGTGAGCGGTTCGGCCCGCTCCGCGGTGCGGTTCCAGACACGCACCTGAACGCCCTGCTCCAGAAGGCGCGAGGCAAGACCGGTGCCCATCGTGCCGAGCCCGAGGACGGCGACGGGGCCGGTGGTGGGGTGGTGCGTCATGCTTCCACCCCCACGGTCTCCTGGATGACCCGGTACCTGAGCGACTGGGTCTGGTCGACCCAGACGCGCAGCGGAGCCAGCAGGGCCCGGTGGTCCTCGCCCTGCTGCCAGGCGAAGAAGTGGGCGGGGGTCTCCCACTCGCTGGTGATCACCCACTGGCGGGAGTCGTCGATGGGCTCGCCCAGCCGGTCGATGATGTGTCCCGGCACGCTGGCGACGGACTTCCGGATGCGCTCGTACGCGTCCAGGAACCCCTGCTCACCGCCCTCGATGACGTGGACGGTGTAGACGACGGAAAGCGTGTCGGCCGAGCGGCCCTGCTGCTCGGTGTGCATGTCTCCTCCTGAGGGGTGGAATCGGGCAGAGCTCGATTCCACGGACTCATGGCCCCCGTGGCCACGCAACTGGGCCGTGGCCACGGCCCAATGGGGAGAAGGAGGCGTCCCGCGTTCGCCGACGCGGTCGGGTGAGACCCCCGGGGCCTGCCCGACGTCCACACGGAATCCGCTCGCGGGCTCCGGCGTCGGTCCGGCGTCCGCCGGAGGTCCACCGTCGGCCGACCGTGCGTCGTCAGTCGGAGGTCCGGCGAAGGAGCTCGCAGGCGCTCGAAACGGCCGCGACCCGACGCTGTCCGGGTCGGCGGGGTGGTCCAGGGTCCAGGAGGCCAGAGCGCCCCGACAGGCCCACGCGTAGTCGTCCCGCTCACGGCGCGTGCTGACGTGCCCGTGGACGGGAGTCCACGCGGAGACCCCGAGCACAGCCCGGGCTGCCGAACCGGCGAGGCGTTACGCTCATTTTGTATGCAAGTGTCCCGACCGTGGAGGCGGTCATGCGCGAGAACGAGGAGTACACGACGCCGTCGCAGGCAGAGGGCGAGCGTCTGGAAGAGGACATGAATCCGGCCGAGGAGCGGCACCCCGCCACGATGCGCACACAGCCGTCCCAGGCGGAGGGTGAGCGCGGCACCGAGGACACGGAGAGCTGACGGAAGCGGCACGGAGCCGGCCCCCTGCTGCCGCGCCCGCGGGCGCGGATGCGGCAGCAGGGGGCGTCCGGCAGCCCGAGGACGCGGCTGCCGGACGTGTTCCGGACGACACCGTTGCGGAACGACGTCAGACGCGACTGCCGGAGGGGTTCCGGACGGCGCCTTCGCGGAACCGTCAGACGCCCGCCGCACGCGCCGCTTCGTACACCTCGGTCGCCACATCGATCAGCTCCGCGGCGTCACGTGTCGTGCTCTGAAGGTCCAGCAAGATCTCTGTCACGCCCGTCCCGGCGTGCACCGCCAGGTCTTCGACGATCTGGGCCACGTTTCCCTGGAAGGGCTGTCGGCCCGTGCCCTCGAACGGCTTCGCGCTGTACCGCGCGTTGGCACGGGCGCAGACATCGATCGACCGTTCCCGACCGCGCTCGGCGGCCACATCCCGGACCCGCTGCCACTCCTCGGCCAGCCGGGCGGCCCCCGCCGCCACGGGCATCCAGCCGTCCGCCCGGTCCACCAGACGACGCGTGGCGCGCGGGCTGTTCGCGGGCAGGTAGACCGGGATGGGGCGAACCGGCTTCGGACCGACCTCGGACGGTGCGATGGTGGTCAACTCGCCCTCGTACTCGACAGGGTCCGGCCCCCAGACGGCCGCGCACACGTCCAGCAGCTCGTCCAGGACCGCGCCGCGACGCCCGAACGGCGCTACGGAGGCGGCCGCGTACTCGTCCAGGGACCATCCCGTGCCGAGCCCCGCGATCACTCGCCCGCCGCTCGCGACGTCCAGCGAGGCGAGCGACCGGGCCAGTTGGAACGGCACGTGCAACGGTGCGACCAGGACGCTGGTGCCGAGCCGGGCCCGGTCGGTGGATGCTGCGGCCATCGTGAGCGTGACCAGCGGATCGGCGACACTGCGGTACTGGTCGGGCCACGGCAGGCCCGGTACGCCGTACAGCCCTTGGGTGGCAGGCTCGGGGAACAGGACGCGCTCGAAGACCCACAGACTCGCGTATCCGGTCTCCTCCGCCGCGCGTGCCACGGTGGCCACGTCCCGGCCGATGTCGTACTGCTTCATCTGCGGGAGACCGAGACCGAGTGCGATCGTCATGTGTGTCCTCCTTCGTGATGACTGCAACGCAGCCAACGTAGGTCACCCCCTTGTTCGTGGACAGGATCACCACCGGAACGGGGGACGAGCACCGGAGCAGCAGTGGCGCGCCGGCACTCCGGAGTTACGGTAAAGGCACGGCAAAACGCGCTCGTCAAGCGGCTGCCCGGACCGTCTGGGCGATCTTTTTCGGACTTTCCCGCCCTCCAGGTCCACGAAGGTCTCGGAGCCCCGTCGCCCGCTCTATGCTTCTACACGCCTGTAGAGCGTGGGTGCCTGCCTTGACACTTCCGGGCTCCCTCGCGCCCCTCGTACGCACGTAAGGGAGTGAACGCCTCGATGGTGTTCAAACGACTGCTCGGCTCACTCGGTGTGGGCGGCCCGACCGTCGACACGGTCCTCACCGCAGGGGCTGCCGTCCCCGGCGGTCCCCTGTCCGGCCAGGTCCATCTCGTGGGCGGCAGCGCCGACTTCGACATCGAGCACATCACGCTGGAACTCGTGGCCCGGGTGGAGGCCGAGCACGAGGAGGGGGAACGGGAAGGCGTCGTCGTCTTCGACCGCTTCACCGTCGGCGGCGGCTTCCGGCTGGCCGAGGGCGAGCGGCGCAGCCTGCCGTTCTCGGTCGCACTGCCCTGGGAGACGCCGGTCACCGAGCTGTACGGGCAGGGCCTGGGCATCGTCCTCGGCATCCGCACGGAGCTGTCGGTGGCCGGCGCCAAGGACAAGGGTGATCTGGACCAGCTCACCGTGGGCGCGTTGCCGGTGCAGGAGGCGATCCTCGGAGCGTTCGGGCAGCTCGGATTCGGTTTCAAGTCCGCGGATCTGGAGTACGGCCGCATCGGTGGCACCAACCAGCAACTCCCCTTCTACCAGGAGATCGAGCTGACCCCGTCGCCGCAGTACGCGCACGCGGTCAACGAGATCGAGGTGACCTTCCTCGCCACCCCGGGCGGCATGGACGTCGTCCTGGAGGCCGACAAACGCGGCGGGCTCTTCTCCGGCGGGCACGACGCGCTCACCCGGTTCACGGTCGGCCACGACACGGACCCTCAGCGGGACTGGTGCGCGATCGTCGAATCCTGGCTGCGGGAGTTGATCGAGCACCGGTCGGCGTACGCGGCGGGTTCTGCCTACGGGCACGGCGATCCGTACGCCGGGCACCACCACGGCCACGGGCAGGGCCATGACGACGGGCACCGTCACGACGGGGGTCACCGGTCCGGCCCGGGCGTGGGTACGGCCATCGCGGTAGGCGCGGCCGGACTGGCGGTCGGCGTCGTCGGCGGGATGGTCGCCGCCGAAGTCGTCGACGAGGTCGGGGACTTCTTCGAGGGTGACGACGAGGACGAGGGCGGCGAAGACTGATGTTCGGAATCAGCGAGATCGCGATCATCCTGATCGTGGTCATACTCGTCCTGGGTGCCAAGAAGCTGCCCGACCTCGCGCGTTCGGCGGGCAAGTCGGCCCGCATCCTCAAGGCCGAGGCCAAGGCGGTGAAGGGGAACGAGGACGCGGAGGGAGAAGCCGGGGCTCCTCGCGTCATCCGCGGTGAGACCGTCGACCGGCGGGACTCCGGGGCCTCGGACCGGTAGAACTCCGGACCTCGCAGACACCGAAGGTGTGCCTTGAGCGCGGACGCCCGAGGCGCACCGAGGGAGGCTGCACAGGAGAACACGCGGCGCACCGGGCAGGTACCACAAAGTCAGCTGTTCAAAAGCGGGTTGGCGTCCCGGCCGGTGCGCGGGGCGAAGGACGTCCCGGCGCGCTGAGGGTCATCCTTCCTCCTCTTCGTACTCCTCCTCGTCTTCGTATTCCTCCTCGTCATCGTCGTCCGGAGCATCATCCTGTTCCGTCTCCCCTTCGTCGTCCCCCTCGGCCTCCTCGTCGTACTCCCCTTCGTCCTCCCCCTCGGCCTCTTCCTCGTATTCCTCTTCCCCCTCTTCCTCCTCCATGGCCTCTTCATGAGAGCGGACCACTTCACCGTCACGGATTTCCCCACGCCATCCTTCGACTTCCCCATCGGCGAAGGAGACGTAGCGCGCGAAATGCTTGAAGTCCAGGCGCAGGCGCCGCCCTTGAGCCCTCCAGAGGTTTCCGGTCTTCTCGAAGAATCCAGAGGGGTAGTACTCGACCACGAGCACGATCCGTGTCAGCGCGGGGCCCAGTTCATGGAAGCTGACACATCCGCGAGTCGTTCCTTTGGCACCTTCGGAAGTCCAGATGATGCGCTCGTCCGGCACCTGTTCCTGGATCGTGGCCTTCCAACCACGCGTCGAGGGACCGACCTTGGCCTTCCAGTCACTTTCGGTCTCGTCATGCCGCGACACACTGCGGACACCCTTGGTGAAGGTGCTGAACTTCTCGTACTGGGTCCAGTAGTCGTACGCCGTGCGGACCGGCACGCCCACGTCGAGCACTTCAAGGATGTTCATGGATTTGCCGCCGCCGGACTTACCGCCGCCGCCTCCCCCACCCATGAGGTCCTTGGCCTTGCCCAGCACGGACTCTTTGATCCCCTTGGCCTTGCCGCCTATGAGAGCCTTCATGATCCCGCCGCCGGAAAGCACACCGGAGAGCCCACCCCCGTTCTGGGCTACATCAAACAACTGATCGGTGAGGCCGGCTATTTTGTCTCCGGCCTTGTCCGCCAGGTTCCCCACCTCGGCGCCGACGTAGTCGACCAACTCGTCGCGCAGCAGCTCCATACCCGAGGCTTCTCTGCTTTTCGTGGCCATGGCCCTACCTCCGCCGTCCGGCCGTCTTCTTCGCGGCGGTCTTCTTCGCCGTAGCCTTCTTGGCCGGCGCCTTCTTGGCGGGTGCCCTCTTCGCGGGGGCCTTCTTGGCGGGTGCCCTCTTCGCGGGGGTCTTCTTCGCGGGGGCCCTCTTGGCGGGAGCCTTCTTCGCCGGGGGCTCGGCCTTCCGGGCCGGCTTCCTCTCGGGCCTCTTCGCAGCACGCTTCGCGGGTGCCGCCCGGGTGGCCTTCTTCGCAGGGGCCTTTCGCCGGCGCGGCGGCGCTTCCTCCTCGGACTCATCTTCCTCTTCGGGCTGTTCCTCCTCTTCCTCCCCTTCCTCCTCAGGCTCTTCCTCCTCCTCGGGCTCTTCCTCTTCCTCCTCCGCTTCAGGCTCTTCCTGCTCTTCTTCCTCCGGCTCTCCCTCTTCCTCTTCGCCCTTGTCAGCGAGGCGAAGTCTGCGATCGTGGAGCGAATCGGCCAGATCCGCGAGACGTTGGTCGAATGTGGCGGCGAGCGCCTGCCGTCCGGCGTCCAGCAGTTCCCCCCGAACCTGTTCGTTCAGCTCGGCGATCTGCGGAACATCCTTGAGTCGGCGCAGGCCTTCTGTAGCCAGCTGCTGCGGATCGAGCCCGAACCGTCTTCCGGCGAGATACGTCGCCATGGCGAAGGCGAGTCTTCCCTTCTTCGCGCGTCCGAGCACGTACCCACCCGCGACTGCGGCAGCGAGGGCGATCTTGGTCGTGTCGTTCATGAACTGATCCTTCCGGCATGAGCCATTGAGAAGGAGAGACGGGACACGGCGGGGCGCGATGAGACCGCCCGCACAGATGTCAGCTATGTCCCTATATGATGAAATTGTATGCGCGTGCATGGAATGCCGCCCCCTCCACATCGGAGGTCGATCGTGGCCGCAGAACCCGCCAAGCGGCGGTCAAGGACCAAGCCGGCAGCCGCCATGCGCGCTGCGGCGGAACAGCTGCAGGAGTTGCTCGGACGCCCCCCTGAATCGGTGTCGGCCCTGAAACCGACCGAGGACGGATGGACGGCCGATGTGGAGGTGCTGGAGCTGGAGCGCGTCCCTGCGACGACCAGCGTGATGGCCACCTATCGCGTAACACTGGACAGGGAGGGCGACCTGGTGGCGTACGAAAGAAGGCGTCGTTACACCCGAGGGCAAATCGACCGACGGGACTGAAAGCCACAGGCCGGCCGGTGAAGGGAGGCACCATGACCATGGTGCCGCAAGGCAGTGGCAGCGTATCGAGACCCAGTGGCAGCCTCTACGACGTCCTGGAACTCATTCTTGACCGCGGACTCGTCATCGACGTGTTCGTGCGTGTGTCACTCGTCGGAATCGAGATTCTGAAGATCGATGCCCGCATCGTCGTGGCCAGCGTCGATACGTACCTGCGCTTCGCGGAAGCCTGCAACCGCCTCGACCTCGAATCGGGCAGCAAGCAGCCGGCGCAGCTCACCGACATCGTCGGGGACACGCTGGAGAGCGGCGCACGCGGCAAGTCCAAGGGTGCTCTCACCGGTGCGGTGGAAGCCGTGACCGACACCCTCAAGGGTGGCCGGGAAAGCGACGCGGAGGACGAGGACGACGAAGGCGAGGAGGAGCGGAAGGAACCCGTGGAGAGGCACCGGCGACCGGCGCGGCGGCCCGCGCGACGCACGCGGGAACGCGAGGAGGAGTGAGCCATGGCCGTGTACGTCTACTCCATCGTCGGCGAGAAGCATCCGCTCCATCTCGACTCGATCACGGGGATCGGCGAACCGCCTTCGACTCTGCGCACGGTCACCGAGGGACCACTGCGTGCAGTGGTCAGCGACGCGCCGGAAGACCTGCGCCCCAAGCGGCGCGACATCACCGCGCATCATGAGGTCCAGAACCGCCTCATGGCGGACGGCGCGGTGCTGCCCTTGAGATTCGGCCTGACGGCGGAGGACGACGAAGCCGTACGAGCCGCACTGGAGGCCCGCGCCGCCGAGTACGTGGAGAGGCTTCAGACACTTGAGGGTTGCACCGAATACCACCTGAAGGTGGCGCAGGACGAGGAAGCCCTGCTGCGTCAGATCTTGCGGGATTCGGACGAGGCCCGGCAGCTCAACCGTGACATCCGAAGCGGCGGTGCCGGCCCCGATGCCTCGCTCGCGCTGGGTGAACTGGTCGCGAACGAAGTACAGGCGCGCCAGGACGCACTGGCCAAAGGTGTGATCGAGGCGCTCCGGCCGCTCGCCCGGGAACAGGAGATCTCGCAGCCGACCGGCAGTGATTTCCTCAGCGCCTCGTTCCTGGTGGCCGCGAGTCAGGAAGAAGGCTTCCTCACCACGGAGTTGAGCCTCGCCAACCAGATGGGGGACGAGTTCGACTTCCGGCTCAACGGCCCCCTCCCTCCGTACAGCTTCGTCTGAAGGACATCCGATGGGCCTGCTCACTCACCTCGTGACACTGCCCCTGGCGCCTGTGCGCGGCGTCGGCTGGGTGGTGGGCCGTGTCCTCGAAGCGGCCGAGAACGAGTACTACGACCCGGCGCCGGTGCAGCAGGCACTCGCAGCGCTGGAGGCGGACCTCCTCGCCGGGCGCATCGACGACGAGGAGTTCGACCGGAGAGAGGACGAACTCCTCGACCGGCTTGAGGAGATCACGGAGTACTGGCAAGGAACTGAGAGGCCGGGGCAGTGACCGATCCGATGGCCAACAGGCTCGGCTCCTATCCGTCAAGGGCGGCGCCGCCCTACGGCCAGGGCTCGTCCGCGAATCTCGCCGACATCCTTGAGCGTGTACTCGACAAAGGCATCGTCATCGCAGGCGACATTCAGATCAACCTGCTCGACATCGAGCTGTTGACCATCAAGCTCCGGCTGTTGGTCGCCTCCGTCGACAAGGCCAAGGAAATGGGTATCGACTGGTGGGAGCACGATCCGGCGCTCTCGTCCCGTGCCCGCGGAGAACGGTCCCTGGCGGACGAGAACAAGCGCCTCCGGGCGGAGATCGACGCGCTGCGGCGGGGCAAGGAACTTCCGGAGAGCGAGGCTGTCCCCGGAGCCGAAGCGGCACTCGACGGGGCCGGCGCGCGCGAGCGGGAACCCAGGGCCGGCCGTCGCGGAAAGAAGGCGCGCGATGACTGAGCGCGTCACCTACGCCTACGCGGTGGCCCGTCACACCGACGGGCTCGACGAGGTCGCCGCGGCACTCACCGGGGTGGCCGGCGCCCCGGTCCACCTCGTGCGGGGTACCCCCGGTGACGAGCTGGTGCTCGCGGTGAGCGAGGTGTCCTCCCAGGACTTCCAGGAGGACGCCCTCAAGCGCCACCTGGAGGATCTGGAGTGGCTGGAGGCGGTGGCCCGCGCCCACCACGGAGTGATCGAGGAGCTGGCCTCCCGCACCACGGTCCTCCCGCTGCGGCTCGCCACCGTGTACCTCGACGACGACCGGGCGCGACGCGTCCTGGACGCCGAGTGGAGCACCTTCGCGGACCGGCTGTCCCGACTGGCCGCGCACATCGAGTGGGGGGTCAAGATCTTCGTGGAGGCGTCCGACCGGCCCGCCCCGGCCGACGCCGGATCGGCAGCCGCGAACGACCTCGGCCCGGGGCGCTCCTACCTCCGGACCCGCAAGGCCCAACAGCATGTGCGCGACGACGAATACCGGGCGGCGCAGCGGGTTGCGGAGCGGGTCGAGGCCGCGGGACGCAGGCATGCCGCCGACCGTGCCAGGCACCGGGTGCAGCAGGGCGAGCTGGCCACTGCTCCGGGCGAGAACATCGTCAACGACGCCTATCTCGTGCCGCTCGACCGTGCCGAGGAGTTCCGCGCCGAGGTGAGCGGCGCCGCCGAGGGCGTTTGGGGGGTGCGGGTCGACATCACCGGCCCCTGGGCTCCGTACTCCTTCGCGATGCCGCCCGCCGCAGGCGACGACGCGGCGGAAGGCGCAGGTCCATGAGCACGCCCCGTGCCTCCTCACAGGTGGAGCCTCTGGCGAGCCGCCAGGTCGCACTCGTCGACCTGCTGGACCGGCTGCTCAGTGGCGGTGTGGTCCTGACCGGTGATGTGGTGCTCTCCATCGCCGACATCGACCTTGTGCGCATCTCGCTCCGCGCCCTGATCATGTCCATTCGTACACCGCCGCCCGGGAGTGCCCATGGCGAGTGAGGAGCCCAAGGACGTGGGGCGCCGGCTGGAGGAAGTCACGGACGCCGCGGCCCGCGCCTTCCGCCTGCTGCCGGCCGGCCCACATGAGGCCGCCCCCGCCGGGACCGGTCATCACCTGCCACACCGGATCAGCACCGATCCCGACCACGTGGAACGTGATCTGGTGAAACTCGTCCTCACTCTGGTCGAGTTGTTGCGCCAGCTCATGGAGCGGCAGGCGCTCCACCGGGTCGACCAAGGAGATCTCACCGAGGAGCAGGAGGAACGGCTGGGGGCGACGCTGCTGGTCCTCCACGACCGTATGAACGACCTCTGTGCCCAGCACGGACTGAGCATGGACGACCTCAACCTCGACCTCGGACCGCTGGGAACACTGCTGCCGCCCCCGGAATGAGTCGCCTCCCCTCCTCTGCCGCCTCCGAGATGGATGGGGTGTGGCCGGCCGATCGCCTACCGTCCGTCGCCGGCCTGACGGCCCGGCCTCACTTCAGGTGCCGGGCGAAGAACCGGTCCCCGTCGGCCACCTCGAACCACGGGGTGCCGGCGTGCCCGCCCATATTGGCGTGCAGCGTCTTCTCCTTGGTGCCGAAGGCGTCGAACAGATCCAGGGCCAGCTGCCGGTCGTTCCCCTCGTCGTCCCACTGCAGCAGGAACTGCAGCGGAATGGTGATCTGCCGGGCCTCCTCGCGCTGGGCGCGGGGCACGTAACCCCCGGCGAAGAAACCGGCGGCCGAGATGCGTGGTTCGACCAGCGCCAGCCGAATGCCGATGGCGGTCATCCCCGAGTACCCGACCGGGCCGCCGATCTCGGGCAGCGAAAGGAGGGCGTCCAGGGTGGTCCGCCATTCCGGGACCGCCTTTTCGACCAGCGGGACGATGAAGGACTCGAAGATCTCGTCGACCGGCTCGCCGGCCGCCATCGCCCGGCGGAGGTCGGCGCGGGCCTGCTCATCGACGGCGGATCGGGGCCGGTCGCCGTGCCCGGGGTGGTCGATGGCGGCCACCGCGTAGCCGTACGCCGCGGAGTGCCGGGCGCGGGCCACCAGCCGCGATTCCCGCTTGTGCAAGCCGCCGTTGTGGCCGATCAGGATCAGCGGGGCAGGTGCGGATCCAGGCGTCCACAGGATGCCGGGGATCTCGCCGAGGGTGAATTCGCGTGCGAGGACGCCGTCGTCGAGACGCTGTTCAGAAGTGAATTGCACGGTCGTGCCTTTCGGGAGTGCTCAGATACGGCGCTCCCGGACGACCTATCGTCCGACCGTGACCCCGGAGGGGAGCACCCATGTCACTACTGCGTTCACGGGTACCACCTCCTCGTTCTCTCGCACGGCCGCCGGAAGACTAGCAGTGGTCGCCGTGGCCCCGCCAACAGGCGGTCGATCGTCGTGGGCGCATACCGGGCACGGAGCGCCGGCCTGCCGGTCCTCGGGTTCACCGACCCCGGGGCATCTCCGCCCGCCCGAGTGCGCCGGCGCCGCGGATTCGAGGCCGTCCGCAGCCACCCCGCCGGGCGGTCTCCGCGTCACGCACAGTCGGTGTCGACGGCGGCGGACCGGCTCAGGGCAGTGCCCTGTTCGACGGGCAGAGAGGAATCACGCTCCCATGCGGACCAGGAGTCGACGAACAGGCCCACCTGCTGGCCCAGCAGGGCCCCGGCGAAGACCAGCAGGGAACTGGACACTCCGCCGCCACAGTAGGCACCGACCTCGTGGCCGCCGATCGCCCGACGGGACAGGAACCACTTGCGCAGTTCTGTCGGTGATCGGAGCAGCCCGTCGGGAGCGACGAGTTCGGTCGAGTGAGCGTGGATCGCGTGCGGAATGTGTCCGGTCCTCCGGTCGTCCACCACGCCGTTGTACGAAGCGGCCGGCCGTGAGTCGAGCAGGGTGCCGTAGCGCGAGATCTCCAGGACATCCGCGATCCCGAGGACGCGACGGCCGCCGTCGGGGGGAAGCACCGGTTCGAACGGGTCGTTGACCGCGGCAGGTGTCGGCGCTGCCCGGAGACGGGCCGTCGGGCCGCCCGCACGGACCCAGGCCGGCAGACCCCCGTCCAGGACACGCACCGAACGAAAACCCGCCCAGGTGAGGACGAACCACGCCCGGGTGGCCGATGACAACTCCTCGATCCGTCGGGTGTACAGCACGAGGTCGTCAGCAGGCCCGATCCCCCGGGCCAACAGGGTGGCGCGCACCGTGGTGCGGCTCGGCAGCGGCAGGTGACCACTGACCGCCGTTGGGGTACCGGCGAAGTCGGCCTTGACCGAGGTCCGGAACGCGCCGGGGATGCTGCCAGAGACCGGATCCACTCCTTCCGCCATCACCCGCCAGGGCATGACCTCGATGAACACCGACCGATGCCGCTCGGCGTACGCCGTCGCGGCGTCGACGACCCAGTCGGTCCTGGCCGGCGTCATCGCAGCGATCCCGAGGCATGCGGGACGAACACCACCGGAAGGCTCTCCTTGAGGGCGTTGTAGATGCGGCACCGCTTCTTGTACTCGGTGACGAGCACATCCGCGGTGATGTTGTCGACGCCGTCGATGAAGCACTCCATGATGAGAGTGCCCAGGTAGTCTCCTGCGGCCTTGCGCTCGATCCGGGCGAAGATCTCGACCTGACGCTCCGGCTGCCCGCTCTCGACGAAGTCCTGACGGAACGCGTTCAGGGCGCAGGAGACGAGCGAGGCGACGAGCAGGTCGAGTGAGCCGGCTTCCTCGCCCCGGCCTCCGCTGCGTACCGAGCCGTCCGACACGATCTCGAATCCGGGGCCGCCGATGACGTAGCGGCCGCGGACGTCGGTGGTCCGGCCGTGCAGATTACTGGTCACGGTTGTCTTGTCGTTCATCGCGGGATTCTAGGCGCGTGGCGAGTGGCCGATCACGGAGTCCGGGATCTGGACACCGGTCGTGGTCGCCACCCTCAGTTGATCCGCCAGCAGCGACACGACACGGGTGAGCGAGCGGTTGTCCTCCTGGAGGACGACGATCCGCTGTTCCAGCTCCTCGATCCTGGCGAGCAGCTCACGCTGGCCCGGTCTGCGCTGCTGGCGTCCGGCCGGGGGCGTGCGCGACTCCCCGCCGTCTCCGTGGCCCTCGGCGGATTCGTAGTCGTAGTCGTAACTGCCGTCGTCGTAGCGTGCGAGCCACTTGCGCAAGGACTGCGGGCCCACCTCGAACTCGGTGGCGACCTCGCGCACGATCGAGCGGTTCTGAGGCTCGTCGCGGCGCCGCTGCTGCACACGTTCGACCGCGCGCTGGCGGATCTCGTCGCTGTACTTCCTGTCAAACACCACGTCGGCTTCCCCGTTCAGAAGACTGCAACACTGCTGTCACGATACTTAAAGCGTACTCGTGCCACCATATCGACTACGAGATACCCGCACCTAGCAAGTATCGCGCCACTCTCCGGCGCACACTCCAGGCCAGGCCACACCTCAAGCCTGACCAGGGGAAATCCTGGTACGGGTAGTTGGCTGAGCAGAGCCGAACACGTTTTCGTCGCACAGGGCATGGAAGCTGCTTCGCAACTTCATATGCATCGAATACATAAATCAGAGAGAGATAGGCGCGCGGCTATGTAGCGCTGCCTGCTCGCCCATAGCAGTGCCATCACTGAGCGCTCGTCTCTGAGTCGATCGAAGGGAAACAACAGGTCGTGTCCAGTTCACGCCGGTGGCGCTGGCTCGCCGCAACGGCCGCCGCACTGTCGCTCCTTGTCACCGCCTGCTCGGGCAGTGACGGGCAGAGTGCGGCCGGAGCGAAGGTCGCCAAGAAGGACCGCTACGGAGGAACACTCAACATCGGTCTCAGCGCCGACCCCGGCGGTGTCGACTCCGCCGTCGTCAACCAGGTCTGGCGCACCGTCGCTCGCGCCCTGGCCGACTCGCTGGTGTTCTACAACCCCGAGACCAAGCAGGTCGAACCGTGGTTGGCCACGAGCTGGACCGTAAGCGATGACGCACGGCAGTACACGTTCAAGCTGCGTGACGACGTGACGTTCCACGACGGCACCAAGCTCACCGCGAAGGTCGTGAAGGCCAACCTGGAGAGCCTGAACCGGCCGGGCATCCACTCCAGCGCCAAGACCGTCGTGCAGGGCATCCGTACGATCAAGACGCCCTCGGAGCACGAGATCACCGTCGAGTTCGCCGAGCCGAACGCCGCCTTCCTGGTCTCGCTGTCGCGTGCGTACGTAGGCATCGTCTCGCAGAAGACGGCCGAGCTCCCGGTGGAGGAGCGACAGAAGTGGCTGGACGGCTCCGGCCCGTTCTACCTGGAGAAGTACGTCCCGAACCAGAGCATCGTGCTGAAGAAGCGTGATGACTACGACTGGGCGCCGAAGTACTTCGAGCACGACGGTCCGGCCTATCTCGACGAAGTCGTCTACAAGATCATTCCGGAGGACTCGGTCCGCAACGGCGCGGTCATCGGCGACGACGAGCTGCAGTTCATCTACTGGGTGAACGCGAAGTACCTTCCGCAGTTCAAGAGCGCCGGGCTGACCATCTCGAAGACGCTGAACCCGGCGACCGGGACCGAGCTTCCGGTGAACACGTCGTCGAAGTTCCTCAAGGACGTCCGTGTCCGGCAGGCTCTGCAGGTCGGAACCGACCGGGACGAGTTCGTCAAGATCGACTCGGGTGGTGTCGACCAGGCAGCGACAGGTCCGCTGAGCAAGGACAACCCCTACTACTCCGACCAGAGCGCGCTGCTGAAGTACGACCCGGAGCGGGCCAAGTCACTGCTCAAGCAGGCCGGTTGGACCAAGACCGGTTCCGACGGCATCCGTGTCGACGCCGACGGGAAAAGGCTGTCGCTGCGCGCGCCGGAGGACGACGCGGGCTGGCAGGTGCTCCAGGACCAGTGGAAGAAGCTGGGCATCGAGCTCGTCCTCGACCCACCGCTGCCCGCCGAGGCGAACGAGAAGCTGCTGAGCGGCGAGTACGACATCGCCTACTGGTACGCGTCGTCGCCCGACCCGGACGTACTGCGCGCCAACTACGGGACGACCACCGGGTCGAACCGCAGCTTCATCGCGGACGGCGACAAGAAGGGACAGGAGCTCGACCGGCTCCTCCAGGAACAGAACCAGACCATCGACCGGACCAAGCGTCAGAAGCTGGTCGACGAGGCCTCACGCATCCTCGTCGAGCAGGCCTACGACATCCCCGTGTCGAACGACGTCGACATCTGGGCCTACTCGCCCCGGCTGCACGACATCACACCCGTCGGCCTCGACCAGTACCTGATCAATGCCTGGCTCACGAAGAAGTAGACCGATGGCACGACACGGTCTTCGGCTCCTGTACGGCGTCATCGTGGTGTGGGGTGCGTTCACCGGAGCGTTCTTCCTCCTGTACATCGTGCCCGGTGACGCGGCGGGCGGTCTCACGGCAGGCGCCGACGGCGCCGACGTCAAGCAGCTCCTGGCCGAGCAGCGTGAGTTGCTCGGTCTCGACCGCCCGGTGTACGTGCAGTACTGGGACGCTCTGACCGGAGCCCTCCACGGCGACTTCGGCCAGAGCATCTACCAGCGCCGGCCTGCGGTGGAGGTGTACTTCGAATCCTTCCCCGAGACGCTGAAGCTGGCCTTCCTCGGCCTGCTGCTCGCCGTCGTCCTGGGAGTGACGCTGTCGGTGGTCATCGAACTGACCGACTGGAAGTGGGCGCGTGAACTGCTCATCTCACTGCCGCCCGTCGCGGTGTCCCTGCCGCCCTTCCTGGTCGGCCTGGTCCTGCTCCAGCTGTTCGCCTTCCAGTTGCACTGGATCAAAGCGGTCAGTGACCCAGGGTTCGGCGGACTGCTCATCGCCTCGGTGGCGCTCGCCGTCGCCGGAGGCGGCAGCATCTCCCAACTACTGACGGCCAACCTCCGCGGCGCTCTGACCTCACCGTACGTGGAGACCGCTCGCAACTGGGGGCTCAGCCAGTTCGACATCGTCGTCCGGCACGCCCTGAGGAACGCGGCACTGCCGGTCATCACGTCGCTGGGAACCACCGTCGGCGTGATGGTCGGTGGGACGGTGCTGACGGAGACGGTGTTCTCCCGGCTCGGCGTGGGACGGCTCGTGGTCGACGCGGTCAACGGACGGGACATGCCCGTCGTCCTGGTCGCGGTCACGATCAGTGCGGTGATCTTCGTCGTCGTCAACCTCGTCGTCGACGCGCTCTACCCGCTGCTCGACAAGCGGATCCGATGGGACGGGTGACATGACGGCTCTCGAAGTGAAGACGCATGGCACGCCGCCCCCCGAAGGGAAGGCGTCGACACGACCGCCCGCGCGCTCGCCGAGGCTGGGCGGCCCTCTGGCCGAACTGCTCCGCTCGCCCGGACTGCTCGCCGCGTACCTGTGGGTCGCCGTGATCCTGGCCGCCGCGATCCACCCCGGCCTGTTCGTGCCCGGCGACCCGCTCCGGCAGGACGCGTCGCACATGCTGCTGGAACCGAGCCTGGACCACCTGTTCGGCACCGACGACTTCGGCCGCGATCAGTTCACCCGCACCGTGTGGGGCACCCGGCTGTCGCTCCAGGCGGCCGTGATCGCCGTGCTCATCGGCCTGGTGAGCGGTTCGTTGCTCGGTCTCGCGGCCGGCGCGCTGCGCGGCAGGGTCGACAGCATCCTGATGCGGATCATCGACATCATGCTGGCCGTGCCGAGCCTGATCGTCTCACTCGCGATCATCTCCGCCCTGGGGCGCGGCACACTCAACATCGCCATCGCCATCGGCATCAACAGCACAGCGGGGTTCGCCCGTCTGATGCGGTCCGAGGTCCTCAAGGTGAGCAACGCCACGTATGTCGAGGCCTCGGTCTTCACCGGGCACGGCTACGTCTACCGGCTGTTCAGGCACGTCGTGCCGAACGCGTCCCGCTCGGTACTGGCCGCGGCCACGATGGACATCGGCACGGCGGTCCTGACCGTCGCCGCGCTGAGTTTCCTGGGGCTGGGCGCGCCCCCGCCGACGCCCGAGTGGGGCCTGCTCGTGGCCGAGGGCCGCACGTTCATCGGAGTCCAGTGGTGGCTGAGCCTGCTGCCCGGCCTGGTGATCGTGCTGACCGTGCTCGCGGTCTACCGCATCGGCAGATCGTTCAACCGAGGGAGGACCCGTGTCGTCGCCTGACCAGGGGAGGACCGCGCTGCTGAGTCTGCGCAACATCAGTGTCGAGTTCGCGCTGCCCGGCCGCGCCACGACCCCCGTTCTCGACGACGTGAGCCTCGACGTCCCGGCCGGATCGATCCGGGCCGTCGTCGGCGAGTCCGGCTCGGGCAAGTCCACCCTCGGCCGGGTCGTCACCGGCACCCTCGCCGAGAACGGGCGCGTCACCGCGGGCGAGGTGGCCCTCGACGGCCGTACCCTCACCGGGCTGTCCCCACGGCAGTACCGATCCGTCCGCGGCAAGGAGATCGGCTACATACCCCAGGACGCGCTGCTCGGCCTGAACCCCTTGATACCCGTAGGTGTCCAGGCCGGTGAACCGCTGCGCGCCCACGGCCTGGCGTCCCGCGCGGAGCGCCGCGAGCGGGTCATCGACCTCTTCGCGAAAGTGGGACTGCGCGACCCCGGAAATCTGTACTCGCGCTATCCGCACGAACTGTCCGGGGGGATGTGCCAGCGGGTGCTGATCGCCGCCGCGATGAGCACCCGGCCCCGGCTGCTGATCGCGGACGAGCCGACGACCGCGCTCGACGTGACGGTGCAGAAGACGATCCTCGACCTGCTGTCGAGCCTGGTGGAGACCGACGACCTCGGGATCCTGCTCATCACCCACGACCTCGGGGTCGCTGCCGAGCGGGCTGACGACATCGCCGTGGTGAAGGACGGGCGGATCGTGCGCAGCGGGCGGACCGACGACGTCGTTGCCGATCCCGGGAACCCGTACACGGAGAGTCTCCTGCGCTCCTCCTCGCTCGGGTTCTCCGGTCCGCGGGCTGCGACCGCACGACTGGAGTACTTCCGCACCGTGCCCGCGGGCTCCCCGGTGGTGGTGGAGGCCAAGGGAGTGGGCAAGACCTTCACGTCCCGTCGTGCCTCGGACACCGTCACGGCGGTGTCCGAGGCGACGTTCCAGGTGCGCAAGGGAACCACGCTGGGGATCGTCGGTGAATCGGGGTCGGGAAAAACCACCCTGGTACGTATCCTCGCCGGCCTGACCCCGGCCGACGCCGGCTCGGTCGAGATCGACGGCGAACCCGTCGTCCACCACCGGCGCGGCGCCGGGCAGGCCGGCCTCTACCGCAAGGTGCAGATGGTCTACCAGGACCCCTACGCGTCCCTGAACCCCCGGGCCACGGTCCGCGCCATCCTCGACGAGCCGCTCACCGGTCACCGCTACGGTTCCGCGCGGGAACGTGCGCGCAGGATCACTGAGCTCCTGGAGGTGACCGGGCTGCCCGCCTCGGTCGCCGACCGGTACACGGCCGAGCTGTCGGGTGGTCAGCGCCAGCGGGTGGCCATCGCGCGCGCGCTGGCACCACGACCGGACGTCGTCGTCCTGGACGAGCCGGTCTCCGCCCTCGATGTGACCGTGCGGCGCCAGATCCTCGACCTGCTCGATTCGCTGCAACGCGAGCTCGCCCTGACGTACGTCTTCATCTCGCACGACCTCGGCGTGATCGCGGAGGTCTCCGACGACATCGTCGTCCTGCACCACGGGCACATCGTCGAGCGCGGCCCCGCCCTCGGCATCCTCACCCGGCCACGGACCGACTACGTCAAGCAGCTCTTGGCGTCGATCCCCGGCGCGGCAGAGCCCAGCGCGGCCCTGCCCTCGTAAATCCGCGACAGACAAGGACCACACCATGCCCGAGCGACAGCTCCACCTGGGCTACATGCACTGGTTGAACGGCACACACTGGGGCGGCTGGCGACACCCGGACGCGCCCACGGCGCAGGCCTTCGAGCTGGAGTACGCGACCAAGGCGCTACGCCTGGTCGAGGACGCGAAGTTCGACTTCTTCTTCCTCGGGGACACGCTGCCCGGCGACATCGTCAAGGAACAGTGGATCACCACCCACAACACCGGACGCCTGGAGCCGTTCACCCTGGCCTCCCAGCTCGCCCTGCACTCCTCGAAGATCGGGCTCGTCGTCACGGCGCACCCCACGTTCTACGAGCCTTACATCCTGGCCCGGCTGACCGCCTCCCTCGACCACCTGAGCGGCGGGCGGCTGGCGTGGAACGTCGTGCTGGGCGCCTCCGACCTGGCAGCCCAGAACTTCAGCCTCCCGGACCTGGGCGGCGCCGCCCGCTACGAGCGTGCGGACGAGTTCATCGACGTCACCCAGCGGCTGTGGGACAGCATCGAGCAGGGCGCCTACCTCCAGGACAAGAAGCGCGGCCACTACATCGACGAATCCAAGGTCCACCGGCTCGACTGGGAGGGCCTGCACTTCCAGGTCTCCGGCACGCTGCCGCTCGAACGCCCGCCGCAGGGCCACATCCCGCTGCTGTACGCCGGCGCCTCCGAGCTCTCCCGGGAACTGACCGCGAAGTGGGCCGACGTCAACTTCACCGGCCCGGCCACACCCGAGGACTCGATCGCGTTCAACACCGACGTGCGGCGGCGGGCCGAGCGTCTGCGCGGACGCGTCGACCCGATCTTCTTCATGCCGGGCATCACCCCGCTGATCGCCGACACCCGCACGGAGGCAATCGACCTGTACGAGGAGCTGAACGCGCTGCTCCCGTACGACGACGACATCGTCGAGGGGGATCAGGACGAGGCGTTCTGGGCGGGCCCGGAGGGGGCCCGGATCGCCGCCGCCCCCTTCCCGCTTCCCAAGGGCGTGCGCAGCGTCCGCTCCCTGTCGGAGCGGGTCGGCACCGATCTGAGGCCGCTCGGCATCGACGGCACGGTCAAGCCGGACACCGCCGAGCAGTTCAACGCCTACGGCCGCAAGCTGCTGACGGCGCTCGCGGGGCGGACCGGCCGTAGCGTGGACAACGGCGGGGTCCGGGTCAGGGACGTGCTGGGGGCCGCCATCGCCGGGAACTTCCCCCTGGTCATCGGTACGGCCGAGCATGTCGCCGACATCCTCATCGACTGGTTCGACCGGGGTGCCGCCGAGGGATTCAACATCAGCTCGCCCTTCCTGTGGGGCCAGCTGGAGCGCTTCACGGGCGAGGTGGTGCCGATCCTCCAGGAGCGCGGTGTGCACCGCAGCGACTACACGACCGACACCTTCCGCGGCCACTTCGGTCTGGACGTCCCCTCGAACCGCTTCTCCGCCGAGAACGAGGAGGAGGTCGCATGAGCGCCCGACGCACACTCCGCCTCGGTCTCGCGGCCTACGGCACCGGCTGGGACCTGGACGCCTGGCGGCTGCCGGAAGCCACCAACTTCGGCCTGCGCGATCCGAGCGTCATCCTCGACATCGCCCGTACCGCGGAGCGCGGCAAGCTCGACTACGTCTTCGCGGGCAGCGCCCTCGGCAGCGAACCCGACCGCCTCAACCGGATCTTCCGCTGGGACAACTTCGTCTACGCCGGCCACGCCGCGGCGATCACGGAGAACCTCGGGTTCGTGATGTCGGTGAACTCCTCCTTCGAGCATCCCTACTCAGTCGCCCGGCAGTTGGCCACTCTGGACAACTTCAACCGGGGACGCACCGCGCTGAACGTCGTCTTCGGCATCGACCGCGACGGCGACCCGGTCCGCAACTACGGCAAGAACCCGGTTCCCACCGAGGAGACGAAGTACGCCCGCGCCCGGGAGTTCACCTCGGTCGTCAACCAGCTGCTGCACGACAGCTGGGACGACGACTTCCTGCTCGACGACAGGACGGGCGGCACCCTGGTGAAGCCCGGCTCCTGGCGCGAGATCGACTTCCACGGTGAACACTTCGACG
Organism: Streptomyces sp. NPDC058051; assembly: GCF_042885475.1. NCBI lineage: Bacteria > Bacillati > Actinomycetota > Actinomycetes > Kitasatosporales > Streptomycetaceae > Streptomyces > Streptomyces sp. NPDC058051. The sequence goes on along the minus strand of NZ_JBHVRW010000001.1, from coordinate 76,337 downwards.
TACGCGGCCCGTTGAACGTCCCACCGCCGGTACAGAGCCATATCCCGATCGTTCAGGTGGGGCTCTCCGAGGAATCCCTGCGCTACGGCGCCGACTTCGCGCAGGTGCGCTTCTCCCCGTATTTCGGGATCAGCCGCGGCAAGGAGGAGTACCGCAGGCTCAAGGAGCGTGTCGCAGCCAACGGGCGCGATCCGGAGAAGTTCAAGATCATCCCTGGGATCACCTTCTACCTCGCCGGCACCGTCCGGGAGGCGCAGGCGAAGTTCAACGAGATCAACGCCTTCCAGCTCACGGAGGCGCTGCCGGCGGCGTTCTCCGAGGCGCTCGGCGTCGACCTGTCGCGGGTCCGCGACAGTGAACGCGTGCTCGACGTCGTCGATGTCGAGGAGGTCGGCGACGACGCCCTCAAGCCGCTGATCAGCGACCGCGCACGCGAGGTGAGGAACGACCGCGAACTGCTGCGGCAGATCCTCGCCACCCGTATCGGCGAGGACGCGACCCTGCGCGAGTTGTACCACTACGTCCAGCGTGCCCGGCACGAACAGCAGCCGGCCGTCGTCGGTGACGCCCGGGCCGTCGCCGACTGGCTGGAGGAGAACTTCGAGGAGCGGGTCCTCGACGGCGTCCAGCTGTTTCCCCCGTACCACCGCGGACCGGCCGACCTGTTCGTCGACCTCGTCGTGCCGGAGTTGCAGCGCCGCGGCATCTTCCGGACCGAGTACGAGGCCTCGACCCTGCAGGGCCTGCTGGACACCGACGACGTCCATTGAGGAGAACCATGCCCCCCGCCCTCCCCCTTCCCGACGGACACCGTCAGCTCGGCACGTCCGGCCTCGTCCTGTCCGAGATCGGCATCGGCGCCAGCACCTTCGGCCGCTCGGGCATGCGCGCGACCGGCCAGGAGGCCGTCACCGCGATCGTGGACCGCGCCATCGACCTCGGCGTCACGTACTTCGACCTCGCCGAGGGCTACGGAGACCGCCCCGGCCAGAGCGAGGAACTCTTCGCCGCCGCGCTCGGCGGCCGCCGGGAACAGGTCGTCATCGGCACCAAGTTCGGGCTGAACCTCAGCCGGGAACGCGGTCCCGCCTATGCCCGCCCCGGATCCCGCAAGTACATCGTCGCCGCGGTCGAGGAGTCACTCCGGCGGCTGCGAACGGACTACATCGACCTGTACCAGATCCACTTCCCGGACCCGTACACACCGGCCGAGGAAACCCTGTCCGCGCTCGACACGCTGGTGACGTCGGGCAAGGTGCGCTACATCGGCGCGTCGAACTTCAAGGCGTGGCAGATCGTCGAGGCGCAGCACGTCGCGAGGTCGCACGGACTCACTCGTTACGTGTCGACGACCGACGAGTACAGCCTGCTGTGGCGCAGGCCGGAGGAAGAGCTGATTCCGGCGCTGCGCCACCACGGCCTGGGCTTCATCCCGTACTTTCCGCTCCAGAACGGGCTGCTCACCGGCAAGTACTCCGCGGACCACGCGCCGGACGACGCCAAGATCACCAACCTCAAGCGCTACCTGCTGCGTTCCGCGCCCTGGGCGGCGCTGGCGAGGTTCGAGCAGTTCGCGCGCGACCGGCACATCACCCCGAGCGCGGCCGCACTCGGCTGGCTGCTCGCCCAGCCGACGGTCACGAGCGTGATCGCGGGAGTGACCGTGCCCGAGCAGCTCGACGAGAACGTCCTCGCCTCCCGCTGGAGCCCGACCGCCGAGGAGGAGGCCGAGCTGCGCGGCCTGTTCACCGGCGATCTGTCGGGCGGCCCCGGCGTGGTCGACCGCGGCTGAGGTGCCGGGAGCACCGCGCTCCCGACACCCGGCATGGTCGACCGCGGCTGAGGTGCCGGAAGCACCACGCTCCCGACACCTCCTGTCATCCGGTCGGCGCCGGGTCGACGCCGGGCCTGCCCCCGGTCGTGGTCGGACGCGTGGGATCGCTGATCCACGCGGACCACGAGCCGGGGTACAGCGCCGCCTCGACGCCGAGGGAGGCGAGTGCCAGCACGGTCGTCGTCGCCGACACCCCGCTGCCGCAGTACGCGCCGACCTCGCGGCCGTCCAGGTGTGCGGTGTACAGGGCGCGCAGCGCCCCGGCGTCGAGCAACTCGTCCCCGGCGAAGTTCGCCGCTCCGGGGACGCTGTGCGCGCCGGGGATGTGACCGGTCCCCGCCCGGTCCGGGTCACCTCGGTACGCCGCCGCGGCACGCGCGTCGAGCAGATGCCCCGCGGCGGCGAGCCGTCGGGCGTCCTCGGCTGTCAGGACCGGAAGCGCACCGGGCCGTACGACGGCCTTCCCCGCGGTCGGCGCAGGCACGTGGACGTCGAGTGCCCCGCCGATCTCCCGCCAGGCGGCGAGGCCACCGTTCAGATACCGCACGTTCTCCACGCCGGCCCAGCGAAGAAGCCACCAGGCACGGGCGGCGACGGCGGGGTTGCGGCGTGTGTGGACGACGACCGTGCTGTCATCGTCCACCCCCCAGATCCTCAAGTGTTCCTGCAGGGCGCTCGGGTCGGGGAGCGGGCTGTTGCCGGACGTCTCGGTCCGCGGGCCGACAAGATCCCTCTCGAAGGAGACGTAGTGAGCGCCAGGTATGTGTCCCGTCGGATAGGAGTCCACTTCCTCGGCGGGGTCTCCTGGCTCCCGATCGACCTCAAGGACGACGATCTTCGCGCCGCCCCGTAGGGCGATGTCGAGTTCCTTCGCCGACGTGGTGACGGCCTTCGTGGTCGCTGAGCGCACCTGAAATTCTCCCTCACTCGCTGATGAGGCGACTATCATCCACAGACGAGCATTGCGCTATATATCTTCTATTACATCCTCAATAACCTTCACCCACTCACTATTTATCTTGTCCTGTTTGATTCGCCAACTTATACTTACTGCCGACCGAAGAGCCTCATCAGGCCGCGTCCGGACCGGCACCAAGGCCACGGCGCGCTGTCGCGAGCACGATCAGATGCCCGGTCAGGAGTACGGACTCAACGCTTACGGCCCCACGGCATCGGCAAGGGCGAGCTCGTCGGCCTCGTCGGCGACCTGTCCCTGACGGGCCCGGCGGGGGGCGGCAGCCGGTCGAGCGGGCACACAGAATTCCCGGCCATCACCCACGTACGACGAACGGATACCTCCCATGTCGGCCAACGGCACCCCTCACCAGGCGGCGGCGAACCGCTACGAACGGCTCCCCTACCGGCGCGCCGGCCACTCCGGCCTGCGGCTTCCCGCGTTCTCCTTCGGCCTGTGGCAGAAGTTCGGCACCGACTACCCGTACGAGACGCAGCGCGAGATCGTGCTGCGCGCCTTCGACCTGGGCATCACCCACTTCGACAACGCCAACCGGTACGGTCCCCCGCACCGCGCGGCCGAGAAGTTCTTCGGTCAGGTGCTCCGCAAGGACCTCGCTCCCTACCGGGACGAGCTGATCCTGTCGACCAAAGCCGGCAACCCGATCGGGCCGAGCCCCTACCAGCGAGGCGGCTCCCGCAAGTCCCTGCTGACCTCGCTCGACCACAGCCTGCGCGACCTGGGGACCGACTACGTCGACATCTTCTACAGCCACAGCCCGGACCCCGAGACACCGCTGGAGGAAACCGTCGGCGCCCTGGTGACCGCGGTGACCTCGGGCAAGGCGCTCTATGCAGGCATCTCCAACTATCTGCCCGAGCAGGCCGACGCGGCGGCCGGCCTGCTGCGTTCCGCGGGCGTGCCACTCGTGGTGCACCAGCCCCGGTACTCGCTCTTCGACCGGGGACCTGAGCTGAACGGCCTCATGGACCTGGCCGCGCGAGACGGCTTCGGGCTCGTGGTGTACAGCCCGCTCGCGCAGGGGCTGCTCACCGACAAGTACCTGGGCGACTCCATCCCCGAAGGTGCCCGAGCTCGCGCCAGCGCCTTCCTGTCGCCGGACGTCATCGACGACACCTACCGGAAGCGGGCGTCCGCCCTGCACGAACTCGCCCGGGAACGAGGACAGTCCCTGGCACAGCTCGCCCTGCAGTGGGTGCTGCGCCGGCCGCAGGTGACCAGCGCCCTGATCGGCGCCAGTTCGGTATGGCAGCTCGACCACAACGTCGGATCCCTGGACTTCCCCCCGTTCACCGAGGAGGAACTCACCCTCATCGACACGCACGGCGTACACGGGACCGCTCTCTGAGTGGCCGCGTTCGAAAATCCTTCGGGGGTTGACGGATCTTTTTCCCCCCGAGTGGTGGGAAGATCCTCGGACGCTTGCACCGCCTCGGTAGTCAGCACCTTCGGTGGGCCGGTGTCGCCCGTCAGGGCTGCCGGGGTCGGTCGATCGACGGGTTGCTCGTGCATTCCGCATCCTGGTCCTGTCCGGTCGTGGCGGACCAGCCGGCGAGCAGCTTCAGGCCGTCCTCGGCGGCGGTCTTGGGGGGCGCGCTGTAGACGACCATGCTCAGGCCGCTTTCGTCCGGAAGGCTCATGGTCTCCAGGTCGAGTTCCAGGTCACCGACGAGCGGATGGTTGAGGCGTTTGGTGCTCTGACGGAAGACATGCACGTGGTGGGATCCCCCCATCACGCGGAAGGCGTCGCTGCGGGTGGACAGTTCACCGATCAGGTTCGATAGTTTGGCCAGGTTCGACCCCGACGTGATCGTCGACGAGCCGATCCAGCTCCCTATGGCGGTGTGCACCGGGGCCGTGAGGTGTTCGTGCAGTCGATCCTGGGCGCGATGATGGGCTAGGCCAACGTCGCTGTCACCGATACCGAAGTGTTCGAGGGCCCGGCCGGCGTCGTCGGAACGCTCACCGGAACGCTCACGGCCCACACCACCGGTGAGGAGTTTGCGCTGACCATGGTCGAGATCCACCAGGTCGAGGACGGTACGGTAGGCAAGATCGACGTCTACACCAAGAACCCCCACGAGCTCGCCGCGTTCTGCACGCGCGCCGAGGCGGGCACCCGCTGACGACGACATGCCGAGTATCGGATGCGCCTGCGCGCGCAGGTCGTCCTGCACGCGGCACGGGGGCGCTCCAACGCGCGTATCGCCCGCGAGACGGGCCTGCACCTGGACACGGTTCGTGAGTGGCGGGGCCGGTACGCCGCCGGCGGGCTGCCGGCCCTGGCCGACGGCAAGCGCTCAGGGCGCCCGGCCCGTTTCACTCCCGTGCAGGTCGCCGAGGCCAAGGCGCCGGCCTGCCAGTTACCTGCCGAGACCCTCATGCCACTGTCGCGCTGGTCCTGCCCTGAGCTGGCCGCCGAGCTGACCGCGCGCGAGATCACCGACAGCATCTCGGCGTCCACGGTGCGCCGCCGGCTGCACCAGGACGCGCTCAAGCCCTGGCAGTACCGGTCCTGGATCTTCACCCGCGATCCGGACTTCCGCGCCAAGGCCCAGCGTGTCCTGGACCTGTATGCCCGCACCTTCGAGGGTGTCCCGCCGGGCGAGGACGAGTAGGTTGAAGCAACCCGAGCGATCACGCGGCGGGCCTGACGAATCCGATGTCGTAGGCGAAGATCACCGCTTGTACGCGGTCACGCGCGCCGATCTTCGTGAGGAGGTGACTGACGTGGCTCTTCACTGTCGACGGAGCCACGTGGAGGCGCTCGCCAATTTCGGCGTTGGTCCAGCCGCACGTGATTGCGGTGAGAACGTCGCGCTCGCGTGGCGTAAGGGTGGCGAGCCGCTGCTCCTGGGTGGGGCCCAGGATGGGGAACTGGTCTGGAATGGTGTCGAGGAGTTGCCGGAGCAGCGGAGGTGAGACGACGTTGTCTCCGACGGCTACGACACGGATCGCAGCGACGAGTTCGTTCACGTAGGCGTCCTTGAGCAAGAAGCCGCTGGCGCCGGCCCGCAGCACGGCGTAGATGTGGCCGTCCAAGTCGTCGGCACCTATCCCGAGCACCCTGGATGCACTGCCTGAGTGCCTGATGTGGCGGGTGGCTTCGATACCTTCGAGATCCGGCATCTGAATGTCCATCAGCACCACGTCGGGACGCAGCTGGGTGATCTTGCGCAAAACGTCATCGCCGCCTGACGCCTCACCGATTACTTCGAGATCCGGTTGCTTCTGCAAGAGCATGCTGTAGCAGCGGCGCTCCAACGTGTGAGGGCTGACAACGAGGACTGTCGTCATGTCGCTGGTCGTTCCACGCAGCGCAGGGAGAGAGGGCGTGTGCACGGGGGTCATGACGGTTCGACGAGCCACATGAGCGTTCGACTCCTGGGGTGATCTCGGTAGGGATCCTGGCAGCGCGCTGGGCGTGTGCGTCGTACGCGATTCGGCTGCAGTCCGTCGCCCTGCCCACACACCTCGAGCTTGCTGCAGTCGGTCCGCGGAGCAGACGTCGCACCGGACAGAGACTGTGCACTAGTTGATCTGACTCGCCGGACTCGTCATACATGGCACTGTCGGCAAGATGGTGCAGCCTTGTCGCCTTGCGTGGAATCTTCGCCTCACATCGAGAGCCCGGCGCCCTTCTGGCAAAAGTCGATGCCGGTCCGCACGAGTGAGTGTCAGCCACCGTGCGGACCGGCGCCCGCTAGTTCCTCTCGGCCTGCGGGGCGACACCCGCTGTCCAGGTGGAGTGAGATCGCGCGATCACCAGACCGAACACTGCGCTCAGGAGTGCAGCTGCGGCGCAGATGCCGAACAGAACCCGGTAGGCGTCGAGAGAGGGGAGTTCGAACTTCCCGAGCGTGATCGTCATGGAAGCGAGGATGCTACCGCCCGCGGCGCTGGCAAATGTGCTGCCCATGGAGCGAGCGAGAGTGTTGATGCCGTTCGCGGCCGCGAGGTCCTCGGGCGGGGTGAAGTTGTTGATGAGGGTGGGCAGAGCCGCATAGCCGATGCCGGTGCCGGCTCCGATGATGGCGGTGCCGAGGACGATCTGCCAGAGGCTGTCCGTCAGCACGATCCGCACGATGAGCCCGCCGGCGACAATGAACCCGGCGAGGGCCAGGACACGGCCAGCGCCCCAGAGTGTGCTCAGCTTGGCGGTGACCGGCGCGAGGAGAAGCATGAACAGGCCGCTCGGGAAGAGGCACAGTCCGGCAACGAGTACCGACGATCCGAAGCCGTAGCCGGTGGCTTCAGGCGCCTGCACGTAGTTCGCGGTGCCGACGAACGTGGCGAAGAGAGCGAAGCCGAAGCACATGCTCGCCAGGTCGGTGAGGGCCACCGGAGGGGCCGAGAGTGCGTGCAGGTCGATAAGTGGTGCCGCGGAGCGCTTCTCCACGATCACGAGCAACACGAGGAGCACGACGGACACCGCGAGCAAGGACAGGGTCTTCGCGTCCGCCCATCCCCAGGTGCCGCCCTGCGACAGCGGAAGGACCAGGCAGGTCAGTCCAGCGGCCAGCAGGACAATGCCGGGCAGGTCGATCGAGCGGGCCCCCTGCGTGGGCGGTTCCGCAACAAGGATCGCGGTCAGAACGATGCTGACAACGGCTCCCACGGCCCCGATCCAGAACAGGACGTGATAGTCGACGCTGTCGGCAATGGCACCGGCCAGCGGCAGCCCCAGGGCGCCACCGATGCCGAGCATCGCGCTGATCAGGGCGACTGCAGAACCCTTCCGCTTGGCCGGAAGGACACTGGCGAGCAGGCTGATGCCGAGGGGGATGGCCGCCGAGGCAACACCTGTTATGGCGCGACCGATGATCATCACGGTGGCGTTGGTCGTGAGCGCGTCGATGAGCGAGCCGACCGCAAGGCCGCCGAGACTCAGCAGCAGCAGGCGACGGCGGCCGAACATGTCGGCGAAGCGCCCGATGATGGGCACGGCCACCGCTGCCACCAGCAAGGTTGAGGTCAGCAGCCACTGGGTCTGGCTTGTCGACGCACCGATGTCCTGAGAGATCACCGGCAGGACGGGGATGACGAGGGTCTGGGTCAGCGACGCCATCAGGGCCCCCAGGGCCACGGCGATGATCTCCAGGTTGGCCCGGAACGCGGATGTTCCGGCCCCCAGGTCGGTGTCTTCTGACGACGCCGTCGTCTGAGATGTCATGAGAATCCCTAAGTAAACAAGCGATTACTTGGCTCCAGGGAGCATAGGATCCCGGCCCGCCGTTTAGCAAACGCGTGATTACATAGGTCGAGAGCCGCATACGACCTGGGAGATGATGGGGGCATGGCTGAGGAAGTGACTGAACCAGCACCACGCCGCCGAGATGCTGACGCCACACGACGGCGCCTGCTGCGGGCGGCGCGCCGACGGTTCACGGTGCTGGGCTACGAGCGCACGACGACTCGGGACATCGCTGCTGACGCCGAGGTCAACGTCTCCATGATCAAGCGCTACTTCGGGTCGAAGGAGAACCTGTACGTCGAGGTGGTCAATGAGGTGGCAAAGTTCCTCGACGGCCAGGCGGCAGAGGACTCGGGGGACGAACTCCCCGAGGACCAAGCGCTGTTGGAGTCCTTGATGGGCGGGCTACGTGCCGACGCCTGGGCAGAGTACGGGCACGTCCATCCATGGATGCTGGTCTTGCGGCAGGCGGGTGCGGACCCGGTGACGGACCGGCTCCGCCGTCATTCCCTCCTGGCCGGGATCGCGGCGGTGGAACGATCGGTGGTCTCGCCGGACATCGAGGCCCCGAAGAGCCGCAGGGTGCGAGCCGAGATGCTCATCGCCCTCTACACAGGGCTTGTGATCCTGCGGGAGATGCTCCCCGAGGACCTCCTCGCGACCGCCGACGAGGCAGGCGTGCTGGAGGAGGTCATGAATCTGACGCGCGACCTTGCCGACCGGCCTGCTGACTGGCCACCGTCGTCCTAGCGGCCCTGCGCCACGACGGAAGGAGTACGGCCAGTGCGGCACGCCGGCGGCACTGGCCGACGGCGCCGGTTGGCTGCTCCTGCATCTTCAGCGTGCGAGCTCCTTGGCTGTGGTCTTGGTCAAGCCGATGATGCCGGCCTTCGCCGCGGCGTAGTTGGCCTGGCCGTTGTCCTCGAAGACGAGGCAGCAGGGTGTACGCGGGTCGGGGAACTCCACGACAGCCTTGGTCGCTCCATCCTCGCCGGACAGGACGACCGCCCCATTGGTCATGTCCGCCCACCACATGTCGCCATCGACGTCAAGGCTCATGCCGTCCGGCTCCCTGTGCTCCAGCAGGATCACGGGATCGTCGGACAGGATCTGGCCGTCAGCACCGAGCGAGAACCGGTGCACCGTGCGGGTCAGGGATTCGACGATGCAGAGTGTTCGCTCGTCCTCGCTGAGCACCAGCCCGTTGGCGAAGAGCACCTCGGGACCGGTCTCTGCGATCACGCTGTCCGGCGAGACCAGGAACATGGGCACGGCACGTGGGGTGCCGAAGCCCTCGGTGACGGGATTGAAACCCATCGACCCGACGAGGAAGGATCCGTCGGAGCGCCGGGCGAACTCGTTGACGGGTGCGCTGGTCTCGGCGGACAGGTCGACGACCACCTCGTACTTCCCGCCGGCGATCCGGTAGATCTTCCGGTCGAAGGCGGCTGCCGCGTACACCGCGCCGTCCGGCGCCGGGCTGATGCCGAGCACCAGCGGCGTCGGGAGTTCGGCGACCAGGCGCACGTTCCCCTTCAGGTCCGCGGCACGTACAGCGTTCATGTCCGAGAAGTAGACCTCACCACCGGCGAAACGCGGGCTCTCGACGAAGCCGAGGCTGTCCGCCAGGACTCGGACGCCGGGAAGGTCGGCGAGCTGTATCCGTGGAGCAGTCATCGTGGTGCCCTCTCCTTCGGGTCGCACTGCGCTGCGCTGGGAACTCACCTGCCGGACAGAGGCACCCACGCCCAGCGGGCGTGTGGCACCTGGTGGTTCGTCAGAGGATGAGGACCGTCTTGCCGCCGAGCGAGCCCCGGTCGGCCGCGGCGTGCACCGCGGGGAGGTCGGCGAGCGGGCGCCGGTCTGCGACGTACAGCTGCAGCTCTCGGGAGCCGACGCGGGCGAGGAGCTCGGCGAGCTGACCCGCGTCGCTGCGAGTGCCCATGCGGACGGACCGCACGCCACGACCGGGATCCGTGGACGCAGCCGTCGTCGCGCTGACGAACATGCCACCGTCGGCGACGAGGGCAACGAGGGCGTCCGCCTCCTCACCGGTGCTCGGGGCCAGATGGACGGCCAGGTCGAACGGCCCTTCGGGGGCCTCGGCGACGGGCGTGGCCGTGTAGTCGATGACGGCGTCCGCTCCGTAGCCGCGTACCCGGTCGGCGCTGCGCGCACTGGCGGTGGCCGTCACCTCGGCCCCGGCCTTGTTCGCCAGTTGGACCGTGTACGCGCCGACGGCTCCGCCCGCACCGTTGACCAGCACCCGCTGTCCGCTCCTCAGCCCGCCGTGGCCGAACAAGGCTTGCCAGGCGGTCAGCCCGACGGCGGTCACGGCTGCCGCGGCAATGGGGTCGACGCCGTCGGGGAGTGACGTGAGCAGTCCGGAGGGTGCCAGCACGTACTCGGCGGAGGCTCCGGCGGCGTTCAGTGGGAGGAAGGCCGCTACAGCGGCGCCCTCGGCCCACTCGCCCACTCCGTGGCCGACGGCCGCGACCGTGCCGGCGACTTCGAGGCCCGGGGTGTGGGGCAGCCGCAGAGGGAGCGCCGACTGCATGTGTCCGGCGCGGATCGCGGCTTCGACGGGATTGAACGACGTGGCCCGGACCTCGACCAGGACCTGCCCCGGGCCGGGCTCGGGGACCGGGGCCTCCTCCAGCACCGGGTTCGAGCTGTCGCCGTAGTGGTGAAAAAGCACTGCCCTCATGTGTCTCGGTCTCCCCAACTGTGCGATGCATGAGTGAAAGTGACGTCGCGACAGGCGGCGGGGAGTGCTACCTGGGCGGGAACGGGTAGAGCTCGGCCTCGGCCTCGACGCGCTTGCGGTCCGTCACATAACACTCGAGGAACAGGGCGACGTCGCGGCTGGTGTGGGCGAGCATCGTGGGAGCACGGTCGAATTCGTGGATGCGTCCCGCGTACACGTGCAGGCTGCTGGGCACGCCCAGCGCGCTGAGCCGGGAGTGGAGCAGGAGGCTCGATCGGTGGTGCAGCGCCATGTCCTGGGTTCCGTGCAGGAGCACGGTGGGTGGGAAGCCGCCGTCCAGCCGCGCGATCGGGCTGGCGGCGTCCAGGTCCTGCGCGGACTCGCCACCGGCGGGGAACACCATCCAACTCGGCATGCGGCCCTCCTCGTCGAGAACGAGGTCTTCCGGGCGGAGCTGACTCGAGGCAGGCGGGGCCACCGGGTGGAATCCGACCGGCGGATAGTAGGCAACGATGGCCGCAGGCCGCTCGGAGCGGTCGAGCGTGCCACTCATGAGGGCGAGGTGGCCGCCCGCGGAGTGTCCCTGTACGACGATGTTCTCCGGTTCGATGTCCAGCTCGTGCGCGTGGGCTCGGACCCAACCCAGGGCGGTGCGCAGGTCATCGACGGGGGCGGGCCACGGGGCGGCGTCGAGCAGCCGGTAATCGGCGGCTATCGCGGTGAAGCCCCGCTCGGCGAGGGCGCCGGCGCGGTCGTGCACGTCCTGCGGCGTCCCCGTGCGCCAGCCACCGCCGTGGAAGACGAGTACGGCGCAGCGCCGGCTCTCCCCGGTCGGCCGGAACACGTCCAGCTTCTGTGTGAAGCCGGCGGCGGTGGTGTGGCTGTGGGTCTCCGTCGGCAGGGGCTTCGTCACTGGGACCTCTCGGGTGGGATGCGAAGTGGGGCGCCACGGGCGCCGGCCGGGAGACCGGCGCCCGTGGGCATGCGTGGGCGACGCGATGGCTACGCGTTCTCGGTCGCCGGCTCCTTGACGGTGCCCTGCGCGAGGAGGTCGTCGACGCGGTCGCCGAAGCCGAAGTCCTTGAGCACCGCGCGGGTGTCGCTGCCGGGAGGGCCGACCGGGAAGCCGATCCTCGCCGGCGTACGGGACAAGCGGGGAGGGGGACCGACCAGCGTTCCACTGCCGGCGCCGGGAAACTCCCGCGGCTGGATGAGGCCGTGGGCAAGGGCCCATTCGTCTGCGGCGACCTCTTCCAGGGTGGTGACCAGGCCCGCCCCGATACTCGGGGCCGCCTTGTTGACCTCGGTGACCCAGGTCTGGGCCGGCTTCTGGGAGAAGCGGGCGGTGAGCTCGTCCTGGAGGGCGTCGGCCTCGACCTTGTCGATGCCCTCGAGCCCGGCGACCACGGCGAGGGCGGCCAGGTCGGTGGAGGGCTTGACTGCGAGGTAGAGCCAGCGTCCGTCACTGGCCTCGTAGACGTGGTTGAGGGGGTCGTAGCCGCGGAAGTCGAGGCCGCCCGGGTCGCTGTCCCAGTCGCGTGTGCGGTGGTCGACCATGTACGGGGTCATCCAGGCGACGCTGGTCTGGGCGAGAGAGCTTCCGACGAACTGGCCGGTGCCGGTGCGCAGGCGGTGGAGGAGCGCAGCCATGACGCCGAAGGCCGCGATCTGGCCGGTGCCGTTGTCGTTGATGAGGAAGAACTCCATGTTCCCGGCCAGCGTCTTGCTGAAGTGCATCAGGACGCCGGTGGCGGCCTGGCCGAGTTCCTCGTGGCCGCGGTACTCCGCGCGCGGGCCGAAGACGCCGTGGGCGGAGAGGCGGGAGTAGACGACGTCCGGGTTGAACGCGCGGACGGCGTCCTCGCCGACCCCGAGGCGCTGGCCGACTGCCTGGGAGAAGTTGGTCGCGATGACGTCGGCGTCCTTGGCCACGGCGCGGAAGACGTCCAGGGCGCCGGGCTTCTTCAGGTCGAGAAGGACAGTGCGCTTGCCACCGTGTGTCTCGTAGTGGAATCCGTTCATGCCATGGAAGTTGGGGTTGCCGACGTGGATGACCTCGGCTCCGTACTCGGCCAGGATCCGGCACGTGTTGGGGCCGGCCAGCAGAACGGTCATGTCGACCGCACGAATACCCTCCAGCGCGGACGTGAGCTCGACGGCCTGCGCATCCGCGGGCGCGGCCGATTTGGCGGGCAGGCTGTCCAGCTCTGCGAGGATGTCGGCGCGGTCGGCGTCCAGCGCGCGTCGGGGCCGGGGGGAGGCCGGGGTCTCGGTCATCATGACCGGGCTACCGGCCTGCCGGGTGACGCCGAGCTCAGGGTCGACCAGGTCGACCGTGCCGCCGATGGCGCGCGCCTGCTCGTCGTAGAGCAGCCATTCGCGCTTGGAACGGACCATCACGAGGTCGGCGATCGCTCCGACCTCACGCTCCCAGTACTCGGCGGTCTGGGTCTTGAAAGCGGCGGCGATCTCGCCGGCCAGCGCCTCGACGAACTCCTTGTCAGCAATGACACGCTGGACGCCCGCGTCCAGGAAACCGCGGGCCTCCCACTCGTCGTACGTTCCGATGATGCGGGCGAAGTCGCCGACCTGGCGGCCCTCAAGCCAAGTGACCCGGACGAAGCGGCCGTCCGCGCACTCGTAGGCGCGCGCGATCGGGTACGCGTGGCTGCCGCCGAAGGTGCCCAGCGGCCTGTGCTCCCGGCCGGGTGTCCGGTCGATGAAGGTGCGGGTCAGCTCGAAGGCCGCGTCGTAGAGCGAGACCTCCACGCGCTGGCCGCGGCCGCCACGCTCGCGGGCGATCAGGGCCGCGGCGATGGCGTTCGCCGAAATGAGGGCGGCTGAGACGGAGGCCAGCGGAAGCGTGTTCACCACCGGCGGCTCGGTCCAGTCGCCGTCCTGGGGCGGGTACAGGCCGGCTGCGGCTGCAACGACACCCTCGTCCGCGTAGAGGCCGGCGCGCTCGTCGTCCGAGGCGAAGCCGGGGATCGAGCAGTAGATCAAGCCGGGGTTGCGCTTCAGGGACTCGGCGGATCCGAGACCGAGCCGGTCCATCACACCGGGGCGGAAGTTCTCGATCACCACATCGGCGGAGTCCACCAGCCGGCGGGCGGTCTCGGCGTCACCCGGCGCCTTGAGGTCGAGGACGATGCTGCGCTTGCCCCGCTGCAGGATCGCGTTGCCCTCGTGCTTCCACAGCGGCCCCGTCGGCGGGTCGACACGGATCACGTCCGCGCCGTAGTCGGCCAGCAGCTGGGCGACCAAGGGGCCGGCTACGTACTGACCGAAATCGATCACACGCACGCCATTCAGCGCGCCACCACTGTGTTCACTCACGAGTGCTACCTCCGCGTGACTTGCCTTGCGGCCGTCGAGCCAGGGACTCGGACGGCGCGGCTCATTTATGGACGGGTTGTCGGGCCGGTGCGACACACCGCTCGTAACATCCTGTACACATGTTCAGGAGCCTAGGTATACGCGGGAAGTCCCGTCAAGGGCCCGGTTTTCACGGGAATTCGACAGGTGCAGGCGGAAGGAATTCCAAACCATTCCCGACAGGGAAGGCTCGGCCGCGGCGCGAGCTCGTAACCCCGAGCGCCGCCGACCGGCGCGCGGCCGGGGCAGGGCGGCGCGATGGCCATCTCACCTCTCCCACCGAGGCTCGACCAGCCACTGAACATGTGTGCAGCCGCACCGTATGCAGGACCTGTCGCCGCGTCAATAGGTCCGCCCGACAGTCCAGGTGGGGGCGGAACGGACCCCCGCCGCACCCCTTGACATCCCCCGGGGCAGGACTATCGTCACTGCACAGTCGTTCAGCGCCTGGGCTCGTACGGTGCCGGCTCGACGACGTTTCCGTAGCGGCGAGGAGAGCCGGCTGCGCCGACGGGCACGCGTTCAGAGCTCTCTCCCACGCGGAGATCGCAGGTCTGATCGTCGTCACCCGGCCGAAATACCGCCTGCCCGCGTCTCCCGTACCGCCCAACCCTGAATGCCCTGAGAAAGGCGACTGCAATGATTGAAAGCTGGGGCTTTTACATCATGACTCCGGAGAAGTACGTGGAATCGCACGCGGAGTTGACCAGTGAGGTCATGGAGGACGCCTTCGAGCACTGGCTCGACATCCTGACGAAGACGGAGGCGTGGGGATTCGACGGCGTCTCGTTCGCCGAGCACCACTTCATGAACAACTCCATGATCCCGTCGCCGCACCTGGCGATCGCGGCGCTCGCGGCCAAGACGGAGCGGCTGCGCTTCTCCACTGCCGGCAGCGTGCTCTCGCTGCACCACGGCTGGCGCTACGCCGCCGAGATCGGCATGCTGCGTTACCTCTCCAAGGGGCGGTTCGAGCCAGGTATCGCACCAGGTTCCGGCCCCACGGAGACCGTCATGGCGGGGTACCCGGCCGACGAGGTACGGCCTCGCTACGAGAGTGGCGTGGACTTCCTGGAGCAGGCACTGACCGGCAAGCCGGTGACGCTGCACGACCAGTTCTACAACGTGGATCAGCTCGGAATCGTCCCGCGCTGGGAGCCCTCGGTGGGCCAGGAGCCCGTGTGGGTGACCGTCATGTCCCCCGAGTCCGCCGCCAGGACGGCGGAGCGCGGCTGGAAACTCCTCACCGGCTGGGTTCCCACCGAGCACGTGGTGGCACTCGCCCGCTCGTACCGTGAGGCCGCAGACGCCAGCGGGCACTCCACCGAACCGTCCATGCTCGGCCTGCGCCGCAGGGTCTTCGTCGCGGAGACGGACGCCGAGGCCCGCGAGAAGTTCGAGGCCGCACAGAATCTCGTACCCATCCTGCTCCGCGGCGAGGGCAGCAAGATGGAGCTTGCCGACTCCCGCGCCGCCGCCCTCGTCAACAACCCCGAGGACTACGTGATCGGCTCCGCCGAGACGGTCGCCGACACGCTGATCGAGCAGTGCCGGGCCGCCGGAATCGGATCGCTCTTCGCCTGGGCCGACTTCGCCGCGTTCAGCTGGGCCGACCTCACCCGCTCGCACGAACTGTTCGGAACCCGGGTGGCCCCGCGCCTGCGCACCGCCGACGTCGGTTCGGGCAAGGCGGAGTAGCAGTCCCCTCCACGGCAGGCGGGCCGTGGGCCTGCTGATGCAGGTCGCTACCACAGGCTGTGACGGCCCGCCGGCCGATTTCCTTCGGAACGATTCGCATCCCGGGAGTGAACATGATCCAAAGCCGTGTCGTGGCGCAGACCGCCGACGGTCCGATGACCGCACGGGTGTGGCACCCCAGCACCGTCGGCCCTCATCCGGTGGTGGTGTGCTACCACGACGGTCCGGGGCTCAGGGAGTGCATATACGAGACGGCGCGCCGCATCGCCGAAGACGGCTACTACGTCGCGGTGCCCGACCTCTACCACCGTGAGGGCGAGGAGATCTCCTTCGACCTGGCGGAGGTGATGAACCCCGACAGCCCGGAGCGGGAGCGGTTCGACCGTGTGATCGGCAGCACGACTCCCGAGCAAATGGTCGGCGACTCCCTCGCCCTGGTGGAGGCAGTGCGCGGCGATGCTGCGGCAGCGGACGGCCCCTTCGGCTGCGTAGGGTTCTGCCACACCGCCCGCACCGTCATCGGCGTCATGGCCGGACACGGCGACATCTTCACCGCCGGCGCCATGCTGCACCCGGCGTTCACCGTGACGGACTCGCCCGACTCACCTCACCTACGGGTCAAGGACATCACCGGCGAGGTCTACGCCGCGTTCGGTGGGGCCGATGCCGTCGTCCCACTACCCCAACAGCAGCCTCTCATCATGCAGTTGGAGCAGCTCGGCGAGCAGGCGGTGATCGAGGTCCATGCCAAGGGCGGCCACGGATTCCTGTGGCCGGGCACGCCGTCCCACGACCCGGAGGGCGCCGCGGCGGCGTGGACGCGGATGTTCGAGCTCTTCGGCCGCCGCCTCAAGGGTTCCGCCGTGCCCGCAGGGTGACGCCGTAGTGGATCCATGGGCCCCGGGTACGGATCGGTTTGCAGCTGATTCTTGCCCGGGGCCTTCGTGTGCCCTGCCCCGCGCGGGAGAGGGCCACGGACGGGCGGTGTGGGTCTTGAGGCCAACAGGCACCGTGCTGTGCGCCCGGCCCTCCTGGTCCAGCAGGCGTGCGCCGTGCTTGACCGGCCGGATCGTGTGTCGCGGTGATCGGGCGGCTCACGGCACACGGGGACACCTCGCAGCGCAGCATGACAGCGCCGGTCTCCACGAGCCGGCGCAGTCGGCGGGCGGCCCTACTGTCTCCGATACCGAATCGCTGCGCGAGCTCGGTCGCTGTGACGCGGCCGTCCCGGCTCAGCCCGACCCTGATCTGACGGTCCAGTTCGCCCAGCGGCCCGAAAGGCGGCAGCCTTGCAGCCCCCGCGGCCTGCCGTGGGGGCTGCAAGGTATTCTCAGCGCCATGCCGAAACTCGTCGACCTGCCGGAGCCCGGGGCCTTTTCGCCCCATGAAGTCCGGCTGATCGAGGCAACGTATGCCGCGATCGCGCGACAAGGTGTCCAGCAGCTCTCGTTGCGCGCGATCGCCCGGGAAATCGATGTGAGCCCGGGGCTCCTTGTGTACCACTTCTCCAGCCACGAGAACCTGCTGCTGGCGACGATGCAGTGGGCCTTCGATCAGGCCGTGCAGAGAATTCGCGACCATGTCGAGGAAATCGAAGATCCCCTGGATTTGCTCTCCGCGCTCCTGGACGCGATGTTCAACGGCGCCGAATCCAATCGCGAACACATCATGATTTACATGGATTTCATGCAGTTCGGCATCCGCAACCCGGACCTCGGCGAGACGATGAAGCTGTGGCGGAAATACATGAGCGCCGTTTTCGCCAGCGTGGTCCGTGTCGGGGCCGAGGCCGGCGAGTTCCAAGTCGAAAACGTCGACGCCGCTGCCCGGCATGCGCGAGCCATAGTCGAAGGGCACTGCCTTCAGTGGATCCAGGAAGATGACTGGAAGAAAATGCACAAAGTGCTGCGCAGGGAGTGCGAGACTTACCTCCTCGCATTCCTGCGCGGCCGGCATGCTGAGCGCGTGAACTGAACTCCCTCAGCTGCGCCCTGGGCCCGCGGCGTGCGTACGCCGCGGGCCTTCGGCTCTACGCCTCCGACCGAGCCTGCTCTCCCAGCGCGACAGCCCGTTGCCGCAGTCCGAAGCGGTCGACCTTGGCGGTCGTGACCATCGGGAAGGGCTCCTCCCCCATCAGGGTCCAGTGCCGCGGGCGCGCAAAAGCGTCCGCATCGGCACGTTCACTCCACCACTGGACCAGCTGACGGTCCCCGAGTTCGCCCCGGTGGCGCACGAAGGCGTGTGGTACCGAGCCGAAGCGGTCATCGGGGACTGCGACGACCACGGCGTCCAGGACCTGCGGATGGGCTTTGAGTACCGTCTCCACGTCTTCAGTCGATATCTTGATCGCGCCGCTCTTGAACACGTTGTCACCGCGGCCGGCGAAGGAGAAGTAGCCGTCCTTGTCGCGCACGAGCAGATCGCCGCTGCGCCACCAGCCGTCGGGGAAGTTGCGTGTTGTCAGCTCCTCGTCTCCCCAGATGCCGGAGGCGATGGGGCCACGGACGTACAGCTCACCAGGCCGGTCGGGCCCGGCGATCAGCTCGCCGGAGTCAGGATCCCTGAGTTCCGCGGTGATGCCCGGCATCGGCTTCCCGACGAGCCGTCCGTCGTCGTGCCGGACTCGCTCGTTGCCCAGTCCGGTGTGCATCATCGCACCGCCGCTCTCCGTCGCTCCGAAGCTCCCCATGAGCTGGAGGGAGGGGAACATCTCCCCGACCGCGTCGAGCACGTCCTGGGTGATCGTCTCTCCACCGAGCATGCCCACGCGCATCCGGTTTCCGGCGAAGGTGCCCGGATCGCGGGTGTACAGCTCGCGCAGCATGCGGACCATGGTCGGGGTGGTGATCAGGTGGGTGCACTGCTCCTCGGTGAGGGCGGCTGCGACGCGCAGGGGGTCGAACCGCATGCAGACCTGTGAAGCCGCGCCGATGACCGACGTCGTCTGGACGCTCAGCCACGCGGCGAAGTGCGGTGGGAAGTAGTTGAGGAAGTGATCCTCGTGGAAGACGGACCACGCGTAGGCCATGTTCCGCTGGCTCTCCAGCCAGTTCTGCTCGGTGAACATGACCGGCTTGGGCGGGCCTGAGGATCCCGAGGTGTAGATGACGTGCGAGATGTCGTCCGGCTGAACGTCCACGGCCGGCTCGCCCGCGTCCCCGTACTGCCCGTAGACCGCGTCCATGTTCAGGTGCTCGGGTTGGACGGGCTCGTCGAGCGCGAGGAAGCGCTCGACGGTGGGTATGCCGGCCGCGCGCACACGATCGAGCAGCTCGGCCGTCTCCGCCGTGTAGGCGAGCAGCCGCGCCCCCACGTTGGTGATCATCCAGGCGAGGCGCTCGACGGAGGCACGTCCGTTCATGACCGTGAGCACCAGGCCGGCCTTCTTGGCCCCGAGGGTGAGGGCGGCAAGGTCGGACCCGGGTGCCATGGCGAGCCAGGCGATACGGTCGCCCTTGACCAGGCCCGCGTCCGAGAGCCCCGCGGCGACGCTGCGGGCACGGGAGTTCAGATCGGCGTAGGTCCAGCGCACCCCGCGGTCGAGGTCGACGACGGCTTCCTTGTCCCCGTAGCCGGACTCGGCCCACAGCAGCAGTTCCTTGAAGGTCCTCACGCCGTCGCGTCCGATCCGGCCAGTACCCGCCGGACGACCTCGTCCAGGTCTGCCCGGTGGGGGAGCTGGACGATCGCGCGGGCCGTCATCAGCTCGACGCCACTGCGCTCGACGACCTTGAGCGCCAGCTCCGCCAGGCCGCGTCCGTCCTCCTCATAGGTGCGCACGACGGTGCCGGTGGTACGCATGATCTCGCCCGAGAACATCGGGGCACCGAGCCGCGTGTCGAACTCCAGGACCCAACCATGGTCGCCGATCCAGTTGTTGACCAGGTGGGTTGCGTTCATGTCCATGTAGGCGCCGAAGTTGATGGCGCGGGGCATGCCGACGGACTGAGCGGAGGTGTCGCACATGTGCCAGTCCATCTGGAAGTGGTAGGCGCCCGTCTGCGGGTCGACCGGTGAGCGGTCGAGCTCCGTGCGAATCATCTCCCACTTGCGGGCGTGGGCGATGCCGACGCCCGCCACACCAACGAAGGAGGCGACGTCGAGGATGTCCACCGGCCCCTTGAGGTCGACTCCTATGTCGTCGCCGGCCTTGACGTCCTCCCAGAACCGGGGCTCCGCGCCGCGGCGCAGGCTGCCGGCCAACTCCTGGTCGTAGTGCCGGTAGATCTCCTGAAGGTCCTGCTCGGTGTACGGAATCAGCGGGCGGTCCGCACCGGGCTGCCGCTCCTCGCGCGCCGCTCCGGGCAGCGCCACCGTCCCCACGACGCGGCAGTCGAGGGTGGCCACCAACTCGCCGCGCTGGTTGGCGTAGCGGCGCTGACCGTTGAAGACGAGGGTCCGGTGCGGACGGCCCGGTCGGGACCGGTTCTCCACGCCCTTCCACACGTCCTCGGCCGTCACCGAGTCGCCGTGGCGCAGCGGGCGGAGCATCCGCACCCGGTTGCCGGCGAAGAAGAGGTCGAAGCCGTCGATCTCTGGAGGCTCGGGAAAGACAGTGGTGGCGGAGGCGGTGTAGATGTACAGCGGCGGGGCGACGATCCCGCCCCACGGAGACTTGGCGGCGTAGTCCTCGTCCTGCCACAGCGGGTTGGTGTCGCCGTTGGCGACAGCGAAGAGCCGGATGAGGTCGTCGGTGACGTGCCGGTAGGAAAGCGTGTACTCGTGGTGCGATGTGCGCTTGACCGGCACGGGCTTCACCTCGCCCACGTTCGCGTTGACCCGCTGCAGGTACTGGTCGAGGAGCTCGTCGAGTGCCTGCTGCTCTTCATTGAGCGTGCCCATGCTTGTCCTCATTCGATGGGTGGAATTGACCTTCCGGCGCAGCCGCCCGGTGCTGCCGGTGCATGACGGCACCGAGGGGTTGGGGCAGCCAGGGACTCAGGCAGAGCGCGTGTCGGGTCGTCCCGTGGGTGGGCACCGCGTCTGCGGCAGGAGCCGACGGCCAGGTCCACAGACTGAACATTTGTGCAGTCACCCTAGGAGCCGCTGCAACACGCGTCAAGAACGTGGCCAGGGATCGAGCACCCCGGCTCCGCGTTCCGCCCTTACGACCCGTCAGGAGCACCTCACATGGCACGTACCCAGGACCTTCAGTCGCCGCAGCGACCCGGCCACGGTGCCGACCGCGTGTCACAGGCGCTGGGCGGGCCCTTTGCCGTCGGCTCGCTGACACTGGCCAACCGCTTCGTCATGGCACCGATGACGCGCAAGTTCTCGCCCCGGGGAATACCGGGTGAGGACGTGGTGCGGTACTACGCGCGCCGCGCCGAGGCCGGCGTGGGGCTGATCGTCACTGAAGCGTCTACGTGGGGCACGACAGCGCCGGCGCCAGCGACCAGGTGCCCCGGTTCTACGGCGACGACGCGCTGGCCGGGTGGAAGCGGGTCGCCGACGCGGTGCACGCCGCCGACGGGAGGATCATCCCGCAGCTGTGCCACGTCGGCGCCGCCCGGGCGACCGGCACCGGGCCGGTACCCACCGCACCGACGCTCAGTCCCTCGGGCCTCGCTCTGGACGGCTCGCCTCAGGGCACCGCACTCGGCACCGTCGACACCGACGAGGTGGTGCGGGCATTCGCCGACGCGGCCGCGGCCGCGCAGCAGGCAGGGTTCGACGGCGTAGAACTGCAGGGCGCGCACGGATACCTCATCGATCAGTTCCTGTGGGAACGGACCAACAGGCGCGGCGACCGCTACGGCGGCGACCCGGTCTCCCGGTCCCGCTTCGCGGCCGAGGTCATCGCAGCCGTACGCGCCGCGACCGGACCCGACTTTCCGGTCTTCTTCCGGCTGTCCCAGTGGAAGACCGGCCTGTACGACGCGCGCCTGGCGCACACCCCCCACGAGCTGGAACGGATCCTCGTCCCGTTGCCGCAGGCGGGGGTCGACGTCTTCCACGCGTCCACCCGCCGGTTCTGGCAGCCCGAGTTCGACGGCAGCGACTCGAACCTGGCCGGATGGGCGAAGAACTCACCGGCAAGCCCTCGGTCACCGTCGGATCGATCGGTATCCCGAGCGCGCCTCAGCGCGGCGCCATCCGGATAGCGCCGTCGAGCCGAATGACCTCACCGTTGAGCATCGGATTGGTGACGATGTGCTCGATCAGAGCCGCGTACTCGGATGGGGAACCCAGGCGGCTCGGGTGAGGCACCTGCGCGCCGAGGGAGTCCTGCGCGGCCTGCGGCAGACCCTGCATCATCGGCGTGAGAAAGATTCCGGGGGCGACGGTGACGATGCGGATCAGCTTGTCCGCCAGGTCACGGGCGATCGGCAGGGTCATGGCGGCGACCGCCCCCTTGGAGGCCGCATAGGCGGCCTGTCCGATCTGTCCGTCGAACGCGGCGACCGACGCTGTGTTGACGATGACCCCACGCTCCTCTCCGATCGGACCGGTTGCCGCGATCCGTTCAGCGGCCAGGCGCAGGACGTTGAAAGTGCCGACGAGGTTGACGTTCACCACGCGCCTGAACTGGTCCAGGGACAGCGGCCCGTGCTTGCCGATGACGCGGCCCGGCGTGGCGATCCCGGCGCAGTTGACGGCGATCCGGACGGGCCCGAGCTCAGCGGCTCGGTCCAGGGCGCCCTGCACTTCCTCCTCCGAGGTGACGTCGGCCGGCGTGAAGACGGCCTTGCCCTCGATCGACGCGACTGCGTCGTCCCCCGCAGCGGACGGCAGGTCGATGAGCGCGACGGTCGCGCCCGCCCCTGCCAGCCGCCGTGCGGTCGCCAGTCCAAGGCCGGATGCCCCGCCCGTCACCACGGCGACGCTCTCTGCGATCTCCACGATTCTCCTCTCCGCGTATCACGAACTTTGCGCCTGACGCGGACGCGCGCCTCCACGGCCTTGCGTCCGCGCCGACAGGCGTCAGCCGATGCGGCCCGACCTCACGGCCGCGACGAGACCTTCCTTGGCCTCTGCGTACTGCGCGGTGATCCGGTCGACGAGCTCACGCACCTCAGGCACGTCATGCACGCCCGTCACCGCATGGCCCGCGGAGAACAGGTCGCTCCACCGTCGCGGTCCGAAGCCTTCGGCGTCCGGCCCGTACATGGCGCGCGCCTGCTCCGCGGTGATGTTCTCGTCCAACTCGGAGGCGTCGATGCCCGAGGCGACGATGGCCGGGCGCAGAATGCTGGTCGGCAGGCTGGTGAAGGCCCGGGTGAGGATCACGTCGTC
Source organism: Streptomyces sp. NPDC058051 (assembly GCF_042885475.1). Classification (NCBI taxonomy): domain Bacteria; kingdom Bacillati; phylum Actinomycetota; class Actinomycetes; order Kitasatosporales; family Streptomycetaceae; genus Streptomyces; species Streptomyces sp. NPDC058051. Next base: position 53,317 of record NZ_JBHVRW010000001.1, on the reverse strand, counting down.
CGCGGTGCTGTTGACGAGCATCGCCTTGTACCCGGCGCCGGCCATGCTCTCGCGCGTAGCGATGAACCGCGTTCCCATGTAGGCCAGATCGCACCCGAGGACCTGGGCGGCGAACAGGGAGGCGCCGTCGGCGACACCACCGGCCAGCACGATGGGGCCGTCGAAGAACTCGCGGACCGCCCGCACGAACGCGAACGGGTTCATCCAGCCTGTGTGGCCACCGGCACCGGCGGCCAGCAGCACGAGGCCGTCGGCACCGGCCTCGACAGCACGGTGTGCGTGTCGCAGCGAAGCCACGTCGGCGAAGACGAACGCGCCCACCGCGTGCAGCGGCTCCACCACCGAGTCCGGCGAACCGGTACTGGTGATCACCATGTCCACGCGGTGCTCGACCAGCACGGCGAGGTGGTCGCTCAGGTGAGGCTGACGGATGATCAGGTTGGCGCAGACAGGCGCGGCCTGCGTGCCGTCGAGACGCTTGTCGATGTCCGTCAGCCACTCGGCGAGACGCTCCGGCGTCCGGGCGTTCGCGGTGGGGAAGGATCCGACCACCCCTGCCTGACATGCGGCCACCACGAGATCAGGGCCGGATACGCGCAGCATCGGCGCGGCGATCAGCGGCAGACGCATCCTCGCCCGGAGGGACGGCCATATCTGCGCGGGATCTGCGGGCTCAGCCATTGTTCTCTTCGCTCCTCATCACGGTACGTGTCAGGACCCGCCCGAGACGCATGCCCTGGGTGGGGGATCTGCCCCCGAAGCTCCTGAACAATTGTGCAGGGAACCTACCAGGCGCAGCCCCCCTGTCAACGCATGCGAGCACGTCACTAATCAACGAGGGGCGGGGCGCCGGGAACCGTCCGCATCGGCCGCGCCGACGCGACGCCTTGACACCACTCCAGGTCGTGCTTACGTTTCGACTGCACAATCGTTCAGTCGCCTGTCGGCCACGGGGCTTCACCAACGGCCCCGCCCCAACAACCACATGACGCCGACACCGCAGCGGGACGCAGCGGCGAGCAGCGCGTGGGATGCACCGCGCGAACGTGGATCCAAGCGGGTAGTCGCGAAAGGACTCGTCATGACCTCTGCAAGCGATCTGTCAGATATCCAAGTGCGGTTCCGCGATGTCATGACCTCGGTCTGCACCCCGGTCTCCGTGGTGACCGCCATGACCGACGGCCAACCCTACGGAACGACGGTGAGCGCATTCGCGTCGCTGTCCATGGACCCGCCGATGGTGTTGGTCGCACTGGATCGCGGGTCGGACCTGCTGACGGTCATCCAGGCCACCGGCTCGTTCGGCCTGAACATCCTGAACAGCTCCCAGCCGGCCACAGCCCTCATCTTCGCCCGCAAGGGCGGGCCTTCCAAGTTCGACGGCGTGCCTTGGGTGCTCGAAGGTGGGCTCCCGCGCATCGGCGGGTCGGGCGGATTCCTGGCATGCCGAGTGGACGCGCTGATCGAGGGCGGCGACCACATCGTCGTCTTCGGCGAGGTCCTTCAGGCGGACACCGTGGCCGCACCCCCGCTGACCTATCACGGGCGCGCCTTCGGCACCCACGCGGCACACGCGACGGCCGACTGAGCGGGCCGTGACTTCAGGCACGCGAACCGGCTCGCAGCGCGTCGAGCATCGGGGCCAGGGTGGCCAGGATATTGACCTTCAGCGCCTCGACCGCGGTATCCGCCTGACGGGCCAGCGCCGGCAGCACGATCGCCCTGTGCTCGGCGTTCAACTGGTCGGTCGACCCACGGGGCAACGGCTCCAAAGCCCGCCAGTAGACCTCGAAGCCGCTGCGGACGGTATCCGCCATCGACAGCAGGCGGCCGTTGCCGCAGCCGGACAGCAGTACCTGATGGAGCCGCTCGTGCCGTTCGTACCACAGCTGCGCGATGGGGCCGCCCTCGACTTCGGTCAGGGGCACCGCTTCGAGCTCGTGCTGAGCCTGGAGCACGCCCATCTCCCAGGCCGGCCCACCGCGTTCGATCGCGCGGCGCAGTGCGGTCGTCTCCAGGTCCACCCGGACCTCGCCCAAGTCGACGAGCGCCTCGGGCGACACCGGTGTGACGCGGAAGCCACGGTTGCGTTCGGCCTGGACAAGCCACTCGCCGCTCAGAGCGATCAGCGCCTCGCGCAGTGAGGCGACGCTGCACTCCAGGCGCTGCGTCAGCTCACTGAATTTCAACCGCGTACCGGGGGCCAGTCGACCGGCAAGGATGTCGGCTCGCAACTCGTCGAGCACCTCTCCCCCGTCGCGCCGCAGGCCACCTGGTTTCACCATGCACCGGAGCGTAGCAGCCTCGCTCTGAGGCAGATTTTCGAATCTTTACATCTCGATGAACTCTAGTTACCACCTGGTGTTTTCGAGCTAAATGCCTCGATCAACGCTGCACCACATGATCAATACACCTTGACTTTCGAACCTTTGGAAATAGAGTCGCCGCCGATGGTTCACCGGCACCGGTCGGCTGCCCCGTACGGGCAGTCGGCCGGGGACGTGCTGTCTGCTGCGACGCACAGGCGTGGAGGCGCTATGAAGTTCGCGACCCATCTGACCGAGGCCGGCCCTCAGGGGGCCGTCGTGGTCGACGGCCGGCTCTGCCCGGTCGCCGACGCCGCAGCTGAGGCGGGCATCACCTTGGAAGACCCGTCGGTCCGCTCCCTGTTGGCCACGACCACAACCGCGCAACGGCAGGCCGTGGCGGCAGCGGCCGCCGCGGTCGCCGCCCGGGCCCACGAACAGCTGCCGCTTCTCGAGCACGTGAGCCTGCTTCCGCCGGTCCCCGACCCGCAGAAGATCATCTGCCTGGCCCTCAACTCCCGCGACCACTGCTCGGAGGTTGGCATCGACGAGCCGAAGGCCGCATGGTTCTTCCCCAAATGGCAGACCTCGCTGGTCGGCCATGGCGCGACGGTCCACGCCACCACGGCGACCCGGCAACTGGACTGGGAGGGCGAGGTCGCCCTGGTGATCGGGGCACCCGCTCGCAACGTGCCCGAGGACCGTGCGCTGGAGTACGTCGCCGGGATCATGCCCTTCAACGACCTCAGCGCCCGGGACCTCATCCACGGGCTGGAGAGCATCGCGCTGACCAAGTCCGGTGACGCTCAGGCCCCTTGCGGTCCGGTGCTGGTGAGCCTGGACGAGATCGGGGACCTGGACGACCTGCGCTACCGCACCCGTGTCAACGGCGAGGTCAAGCAGGACGGCAGCACCAGCGACCAGATCTTCCACGCGGCCGCTGTCATCGCGGCGCTGAGCCGCTTCACCACTCTGGTGCCCGGCGATGTGATCGCCATGGGAACCCTGCCCGGTGTCGGAGTCGCCCGCACACCACAGGAGTTTCTGCAGGACGGCGACGTGGTCGAGGTCGAGATCGACGGCGTCGGCGTGCTGACCACGACCATCGGCGCCGCCTGCGACGAGCCGGTCCTCGGAGCGAGCGCAGGTTCCCCGACCGCGCGCGCCGTATAGCAACGAAACCCACCCGTCCGAAGAGTATGGAGAGGAGCCCGGGATGGAGTTCATCCGCCCCTTCGACAACGTGAAGGCCGTCGACACCGGCTTTCCCGGCTACCGCGCGCAGTTCCTGTCGCACCAGGAGAGCGCCATGCTGATCGCCAGCCACATAGACGAGGGCGGATGCGGTCCGTCTCTCCACTACCACCGAAGCGACCAGCTGTACTACCTCATACGCGGGAGCATGACGGTCCGGCTGGGCGACGACGTGCACGAGATCGCCGCGGGCACTCTGGTGTTCATCCCGGCCGGCCTGCCGCACTGCAACTGGAACACCGGTCCCGGCACCGAGACCCACTTTGAGATGATCATCCCGGCGCCGACGCCGGGCGCGCAGATCGCACTGCTCGTCGACGAGGCCGACGACATTCCGCTCGACCACCGCGCCGACCGCGCGGGCTACGTGCGCCGCGTGGACGGCGACGCGCTCGTCGAGCCGATGCCCGGCTTCCGGCTCCAGCCGTTGGCGGACCCCGTCACGGGCTCGGTGCGCACGGTGGTCAACTACGCGGAGCTCGAACCCGGTTCGGCCGGGCCCGGAACCCACGTCCACGACTTCGACCAGTACTACCTCGTACTCGAAGGCGAACTGACCGTCGAGGTCGCGCTGGAGAAGCACCAGGTCGGCCCCGACACACTGGTGCTCCTGCCGGCCGGGGTTCCGCACCGGCAGTACAACGAAGGCCCGGGCGTGGAGAAGCACCTCGCCGTTCTGGCCCCCGCCCCCGTGTACGGGCGTCCCTGGGACCAGGGCGTGAGCCTCACGACAACCGACGAACAGCATTACGGCGTGACCACCGCCCGCGCGTGATCCGCACACCGTCCGGCAGTCGGCCGCAACGACCCCGGGAGGCGCTGCCCGACCCATCACCGGTAGCCGACGGCTCCCGGGCGCCATCACCACCACGTGCAATGGAGCACTGATGTCTGACGCACCCACCCCTGTCTACGGTGCCCGACCGCTGGGTCTGCCGCTCAAGCGCGGCGCTGTGGACTTCACCGACCAGCAGGGCATGTCCACCATGCTGCGCCTCATCGGCGACGCCGAACTACCCCCGGTGGAGCAGACGACCGCCGAGCCCTTCACCGGTGTCACCACCGACGGCACACCGCTCGGGGACTTGTTCGCACTCGGTGACGACGGCTTCGACGCCACTGCCGCCGAGCGTGCCGCGACCGGCTATCTGGAGTTGCTCGACGCCGAGGCTCGCTCCACGGCACAGTTGCCGGTCGACGCGACCGAGTGGCAGCTGTGGATCAACGCGTTCCTGACGTTCCCCGAACACGGGCTGCTCCTGCAGGAACTCGGCGAGCCCCAGCGCCACGCGGCGATGGCGGTGGTCAGCGCCACGCTCAGTCCCGAAGGGTTCGACCAACTGCGCGCTGCGATGGCCCTCAACGGCCGCCTCGGCACCTTCACCGGCGGCTATGCCGACACGCTGACCGAGTGGTGCTACTGGTTCACGCTCTTCGGTGATCCGGCCGACGGCGTCTGGGGTTGGCAGCTGCAGGGACACCACATCGACGTGCACCGCGTCATCGTGGGGCGACAGCTCGTCGGGACACCGACGTTCCTCGGCTGCGAGTTCCACGCGGACGAGATATTCGCGGAACACCGCACCCGGGCGCGGGAGTTCATGGCCTCCCTGAGTACCGGGCAACGGAGCAAGGCTCTGCTCTACGGCTCGATGCTGGCCCCCGAGCTGCCGGCGGCCCTGGCCGGCTCGGTCGACGGCCGCCATCGGGCCGGCGCGGGTCGTGACAACCTGGTCCTGCCGTACGAGGGGGTGCGGGGCGACGATCTCAGTGCGGGCCGGCGCGAGCTGCTGCGTGGCCTGGTCGAGCCCTACCTCCGGCCGCTACCGAACGCCGCGCGTCGTGCCCGCCAGGCCGAGCTGGACGCCTACCTGCACACGACCCACCTGGCGTGGATCGGCGACTGGGGAGAGGGCAGCCCCTTCTACTACCGCGTGCACAGCCCTGTCGTCCTGGTCGAGTACGACAATCACCCGGGGATCTTCCTCGACAACGAGGAGCCCGAGCCGTACCACGTGCACACGATCGTGCGTACACCCAACGGGGGCGACTACGGAAAGGCTCTGCTGCGTCGGCACTACGCCCGGGAGCACGACCACAGCCACGACCACGCCGACCCCACTGGAGAGCGTGCATGAGCGGCGGGCGGAAGCGACCCTGACTGGACGTCTACCCGGCCCACCTTCCGAGCGACATCACCACCCCGTACACCACCATGCTCGACGCGTTCCGCGCCGCTCGGACGATCACCTGAGGCCGTCGCCCTCCGCTACTTCGACGGCACCGTGACGCTGCGGGAACTCGACAGCGCTTCCGACAGCCTGGCGGCGGCCCTTGTCGATCGAGGGTTCGCTCCAGAGGACCGGCTGGGCTCGTCCGGAGCGGACGGCGTGCTGGGCATCGCCCCGCTGTTCCACATCACCAGGTTCGTCGGTCACGTGTGCGCCGCCCTGTACGTGGGCTGCTCGCTCGTGCTCTGCCACCGCTACCACCCCCCAGTGGTGCTGGCGGCTCTGCGCGAGCACCGGCCGTCCTTCACCGTCGGGGCGGTCACGGCGCTCACGCGCCTCTCCCGAAGACGCTCACCGGCAAGGTTCTGCGCCGCGAGCTCCGGGCACGGGGCAGCACGTCGCCCACGGAGCGAGCGGAGGGGCGATAGTGAAGACCTTCAAGGAACCCCTCCTGTGGACCGAAGCGGACTTCAGCGGCAAGGAGGCGCTCATTGATGGGGACGGCCCGGAACATCGCGGCCCCGCGCCACCCCGCCGCAGCGTCTGCACACCGGCCTGCAGGCCACCGCCACGTGCCTGTCCGGCCAGATAATCACGACACCAGCCCACGATCTGGTCACCCGAAGCAACGAGTCACCCTTGAGTCTCTCGGCACCGAGATCCGGACCGGGGGCGGACCAAGCCGGACGAAGACGGGGCGACTGCATTCATTTGCACAGGTCAGAAGCGGCGAGAGTCCTGCATCTCCAGCCGACGAAGAACCTGCTAAGGGCTGTCCCCCAATCCGTGGCGGATCAGCGCGCGGCGTCAGATCAGAGCAGTAGAAGTTGCGGGTGCACATAGCGAGGCACGCGCAACGTGGGCGACCTCGCCGCGGAACGAAAGCTGCCCGTCTCACACCAGCCTGTCGTCAAATCCACCGGGCAGATCCCCTTAATCGTCGAGCTCAACGCTCCGTAGTCAGCACCAAGTCAGCACAGGAGGGGTGACGAGGGGTGCTGACATGGGACTTCAGGTCAGCACCAAACCAGCACGGGAGTCAGCAACACTGGGTCAATACACCCCAATTGATGTATGCCGCAACGAGGGCAAGCGCGCGACATCCTGGGCTTCGGACACTCCCGTCCTGACACGAAGCACAGCGCAACCACACCCGGGCCCCAAAGTATGGTGCCCCACCACATGTGCCACTGACCTGCGTGTTCCTACTTTGTGGCAGCACGCAGACGTCCCCTCCCCACCTGGAAGTGGTGCACATGGCCTCCGCAGCGTCCGCTCCGCCAACCGCCAACCTCAAGCGCATTGTCGCGGCGAGCCTCATCGGCACCACCATCGAGTGGTACGACTTCTTCCTGTACGGGTCAGCCGCCGCGCTGGTCTTCAACAAGTTGTTCTTCCCGGATTCCGACCCGCTCGTCGGCACGCTTCTCTCCTTCCTCACCTACGCGGTCGGCTTCGCCGCCCGGCCGCTCGGCGCCCTGGTGTTCGGGCACTACGGCGACCGGCTCGGCCGCAAGAAGCTGCTGGTGCTCAGCCTGTTGATGATGGGCGGAGCGACGTTCGCCATCGGACTGCTGCCGACGCATGCCACGGTCGGGGCCGCCGCCCCCGTACTGCTCACCGTCCTGCGCCTGGTGCAGGGGTTCGCTCTCGGTGGTGAGTGGGGCGGAGCTGTGCTGCTGGTGTCGGAACACGGCGACGCCGAGCGGCGCGGCTTCTGGGCCTCATGGCCGCAGACGGGCGCGCCGGCCGGGCAGTTGCTCGCGACCGGAGTGCTCTCCGCGCTCACGGCGCTGATGTCCGACTCGGCCTTCGGAGCATGGGGCTGGCGCATCCCGTTCCTGCTCTCCGGGGTTCTCGTGGTCATCGGCTTGTGGATTCGTCTCTCCGTCGATGAATCACCGGTGTTCAAGGCTGCGCTGGCACAGGCCGAGCAGCGCAGGTCGGAAGCCGGGGCGGCAGAGAAGATGCCGCTCGTCGCCGTGCTGCGGCACCACTGGCGCGACGTGCTGATCGCCATGGGGGCCCGGATGGCGGAGAACATCAGTTACTACGTCATCACAGCGTTCATCCTCGTCTACGCGACCACGGCAGCGGATCTGAGCAAGCAGACGGCGCTCAACGCGGTACTCATCGCCTCCGCCGTCCATTTCGCGGTCATCCCGGTGTGGGGCACGCTGTCGGACCGGTTCGGCCGCAAGCCGATCTATCTCATCGGTGCGGTCGGCGTCGGAGCGTGGATGTTCCCGTTCTTCGCGCTGATCGACACCCGGAGCTTCGGAAGCCTGCTGCTCGCCGTCACCGTCGGGCTCATCTTCCACGGCGCCATGTACGCACCGCAGGCGGCCTTCTTCTCGGAGATGTTCGCGACCCGGATGCGGTACTCGGGTGCGTCGATCGGGGCGCAGTTCTCGTCGGTCGCGGCCGGTGCTCCGGCACCGCTCATCGCCACCGCGCTGCTCGCGGACCACAACAGCTCGACGCCCATCGCGCTGTACGTCATCGCCGCTGCGCTCATCACCGTGCTGGCGGTCGGCTGCGCGAGGGAGACCCGGCACCGGGATCTCGCGGACATCGAAGGGGCCGCCGCGGAGCCGGACGCACCCGCGGTGCCCGCGGCGGACGCCCGTACTCTCTGAGCCGCACTCGCCGGGCGGGGCCACGATCCGCTCCCGCCCGGCGGGCGTACGGCGTCACTCCTGGGGGGTCCGGGCGAACCAGGCGGGTTCGTCGGCCATGGACTGCTTGATCCTGAAGAGACCGAACTCGTCCAACGGCGGCAGCGCGTCCACGGGGAACCAGCCCACCTCCAGCGACTCGTCGTCGTTGACGCGTGCCTCGCCGCCCGTCGCCCGGCAGCGGAAGGTGATGTCCAGGAACTGGCAGCGGTCACCATTGGCGTACTGCACCGGCGCGAGCGCCTTGGTGAGCACCACCCGCTCCGCCACGCAGCGCACGGCGGTCTCTTCGTACACCTCGCGCTCCGCCGTGGCGGCCGGTTCCTCGCCCGGCTCGCAGATGCCTCCGGTGACCGCCCATTTGCCGGTGTCGGAGCGGCGTCCGAGCAGCACTCTGCCTTCGTCGTCGAAGACCACGGCGGTGACGCCCGGCAGCAGGAGCAGCTGCCGGCCCGCGGTGGCACGGATCTCACGGATGAAATCAGGAGTAGCCATGGGCCGACTCTACGTGGCTCGCCTCCGAGGTCAGCGGCTACGCCACTGCCGTACCGAACGGACGATGACCCAGCCGAGCCCGGTCAGGGCGATCAGTGCGAGCACGCCCTCGGGGAGCACACCCATCCGGGTCGCGGGCGTGAGCGAGGACCTCAGGGGCACCTCGTCCACCAGTGCGTCCGCGGTGAACAGCTTCGTCTTCTGGACGACCGTCCCGTCCGGCCGGATGATCGCGCTGACTCCACTGGTGACGGGGACGACGACCGACCTGCTGTGCTCGACCGCCCGCACCCTGGACATGGCCAGCTGCTGGTAGGTCATCTCGCTGCGCCCGAAGGTGGCGTTGTTGCTGGGTACGGCGATCAGCTGGCCACCGTGCTTCACCGTGTCCCGCACGGCGTCGTCGAACGCGGCCTCGTAACAGGTCACGAGCCCGACGTGGGTACCCCCGAGGTCGAAGACGCCGACCGTCTTCCCGGGGCCGAAGTCCCGCTGCACACGGTCCACGTCGGAGTTGAAGAGGCGTACGAAGGAACGCATCGGGATGTACTCGCCGAACGGCTGGATGTGGCGCTTGTCGTAGGTGCTGACGGGGCCCTTCTCCGGATCCCACTGGATGAGGGTGTTGCGCAGCGGGCCGGTGTCCGGCTCGACCACCGCGCCGATCACGGTGGGTACCCCGATCGCCCTCACCGCGTCGTCGATCAGGATGCGGGCGTCGGCGTTGCGGTAGGGGTCGAGGTCGGAGGAGTTCTCCGGCCACAGGACGAAGTCGGGCTGCGGAACCTTGCCCGCCTTCACCTCCCGGGCGAGCTGTTCCGTGCGGCGCACATGGTTGTCGAGGACGGCACGGCGCTGGGAGTTGAAGTCGAGTCCGAGCTTCGGAACGTTGCCCTGGATCGCGGCGACGGTCGCGGTGCCGTCCTCGGCCGAGTCGTCCACGAGCGGCAGGGCCGCGAGCGCGGCGGCGACGGGTACGAGGACGGTCGCGGCGACGGCGGCGACGGCGGCCCGGGGCACCTCGCGTGTGCTGCGCCAGGAACGGAACCGGCGTACCGCCTCGAAGAGACCGAAGCCGCACAGCACCACCCCGAAGGAGAGCAGCGGCGTGCCGCCCACGGCCGCGAGCGGCAGGAACACACTGTCCGCCTGACCGAAGGCGATCTTGCCCCAGGGAAAACCGCCGAACGGCACCCTGGCCCGGATTCCCTCGTCGAGGATCCAGACGGCGGCGGCCCACACGGGCCAGCAGACGAGCCGGGAGACGGCGGCGATCCCGACGCAGCCGACGGCGACGAACAGCGCCTCGGCCGCGGCGAGTGCCAGCCATGGCACCGGCCCGACCTCTTCGCCCGTCCAGCGCAGCAGGGGCAGCATGAAGCCCAGTCCGGCGAGGAGGCCGAGGCCGAACGCGGCGCGCAGTCCGCGTTCGTGCAGTACCCAGCCGAGCAGGGCGAAACCGGGCAGCACCAGCCACCACAGGGGGCGGGGCGGGAAGCTCAGGTACAGCAGCGCTCCTGAGAGCACGGCGGCTGCGGGCCGTACGAGCCGCGACAGCAGCCGTTTCCGCAGGGGCGTGGAGGCGGATGCGGGCTGCTGCGGGTCGTCGACCGGAGTGATGGTGGCGCTCACCTGGCGGAGTCTACGGTGGCCGGCTGTGCGCCCGGCAGTCGCGACCGGGTGGTGGAACGCTCCGTACCGGATCGTTCCGTCGCTTTCCCGCACAGATCCGGTCCACTGCCAGTACCGTGTCCGCCAGTCCCCCCACCGGTCGGCCGGTTCAGGCCGAGCGTGAACAGGATGGTCACAGGTCGGGGGGCGAACGTGACAGTCGCAGAAGCGGGGCGGGACCGGACTCAGGAGCGCGGTGGCGCTTCCGACGCGGCCGGGGCGGTGCTGCTCGCCGCCTGTGCCGTCTGGTCGCTGATCAGCGCCGCCGGACGCGAGACCGGCCCGGAGGGCGTTCTGCTGGCTCTGCTGGCCGTCGCCGCGGGCTTCGCCTGCGGACGGATCTGCGGAACGCTGCTTCCGGTGGCGACCGCCGCGGCCGCCGCCGTCGGTGCGCTCCTCATGTGGCTTCTCATCCGTGAGGGTGTGCCGGGTGCCACAGCCGCGGTGGACACGGCGCCCGGTCACGCCGGTGCCGCTGCCGCGCTGCTGGTGCTGGCCGCGGGCTTCGCCTGCTGCGCGGCAGCCGCGGCCCGGCCGGGGGCGCTGCGGTTCTCACTGCGGCTCCTGGCACTCGGGACCGCCTGCGCCGCGCCGGCGCTGGGCTCGGTGGCCGGATGCGCGGCGGCCTTCGGTGTACTGCTGTGTTCGCTGGCCGCCGCCCGGATGCGCCGGCGGCTGCTCGGTCTCGCCGGGCTCGCCCTGGCCGGCGGGCTCGTCGTCGGTGCGTCATGGGCGGTCGCCGCGGACGCGCTGCCTCAGGGCCTCATGGTGTCCCTGGAGGGTCCGCTCACCACGAACAGGGTGATGCTGTGGCGGGACGCGCTGGAGCTGGCCGGCGACCATCCGGTGCTGGGCGTCGGCCCCGGCCGGTTCGCCGAGCTGAGCTCCACGGCGGAGCAGACCGTGAACTCGGACGGCACACCGCACTCCGCACCGCTCCAGCTGGCCGCCGAGCAGGGAGTGGTGGGGGTGGCGCTGCTGGGTGCGGCCTTCGGGTGGGTGTTGTACGTGCTGTGGCAATCGCCCCGCACCACGGCCGTCGTTCTGACGGCGGGCGCCGCGCTCACCGCGCTCGCCGTGCTGGCCGCCGTCGGCAACGCGCTGAGCTTCACGCCGGTGACCGCGGGAGTGGGGCTGCTCGCGGGGCTGGCGTCGGCCCGGCAGCCCATCGGGGACGGTACGGCGGGGGCGGACGGGCCGGACGCCACGGACGGGGCGCGTGGAACGGACAGGGAGAATGCGAATACGGACGAGGGAGGCGCGGCCCCGTCAGGCGCGGCCCCGTCAGGCGCGGCCCCGTCAGGCGCGGACTCCTGATGGTCCACGGCCCGCGAGGCTCGGCGCGTGGGAGGTCTCAGGGCCGTGGCCGTGTCGTGGGTCAAGCCCCGGCCGGAGCGCCGGTCGCCGACAGGTGCAGCCGCTCACGGATGAACCGCACGCCCGCTTCCGCGTCGTCGACCGTGATGGTGAACGTCCGGCCGTCACCCAGCCGGAGCACCAGCCCCTCGCCCCTGCGGACCACCACGGCCGTGCCCTGGTCGGGGCGCCAGCGGTAGCCCCAGCCGCCCCACTGGCGCGGGGTGACCTGGGGGACGAACTCCGCTCCCACCACATGCGTGAGCAGAATCCGGCGGCGCGGCAGGCCCATGTGGCCGCAGCGCACTTCGAGGGCATCCCCGTCGACCCTGACGGCCACGTTCACGAAGGCGAGGGTGCCGAAGAGCATGAGCAGCCCCGCGGCGACGCAGCCGATCACGGACATCAGCAGCGGCACGACTCCGGAGGTCCAGTTGGAGGTGACGGCCAGCTGGACGCCGAGTGCCAGACAGGCCGCGCCTGCGGCGGCGAGCACCCACTGGACCTTGTTGGTGGCCCGGCCGATCCAGACGTCGGAGTGGGCTCCGGTGTGCCACGGTTTTCGGGGGTGGTCCCTCATGTCAAGCAGCGTACTTAACATTCCGCACGCCGGGGACGGGTCCGACGGCCCCGGCCGGGTCAGCGGGCGGGGCTGACGGCCACCAGCAGCCGCCCCTCGGCGTAGGCCAGAGCGGCTTCCGGCAGGTCGGCGGTGCGCCCGCCGAGCAGCACGGTGAGATCGACGGCCGGTTCGGCCGACGGAGCGGGTTCGGCCCCGATCCGGCGCAGTGCCTGGGCGGCGACGGCGTCGGCGGAGCCGTGCAGCACGACCGGCGGCAGACCGGGCTGCCGGAGGGCGGCACGGATGCGTTCGGCGACCAGTTCGTAATGGGTGCAGCCCAGGACCACGGCCCGCACGTCGCGCGGGGTGAGTGCGGCGGCCGCGGCGACGGCCCGGTCGATCGCCGGTTCGTCCGCGTGCTCCACGGCGTCGGCCAGGCCGGGGCACGGGATCTCGGTGACGGCGACGGAGCCGGCGAATTCCCGGATGAGTCCGCGCTGGTACGGGCTGCCCGTGGTGGCGGGCGTGGCCCAGATGGCGACGGGCCCGCCACCGGCGACGGACGGCTTGATCGCCGGAACGGTGCCGATGACCGGCAGAGCGGGTTCCAGCTCGGCGCGGAGCGTCGGCAGGGCGTGCACGGAGGCCGTGTTGCAGGCCACGATCAGTGCGTCGGGCCGCTCGGCGGCGGCGGCACGGGCCACGTCCAGCGCGCGGACGGTGACGTCCTCGGGGGTACGCGGCCCCCAGGGCATGCTGCCGGGGTCGGAGGAGAGCACCAGATCGGCGTCGGGCCTCAGCCGGCGTACCGCGGCGGCGGCCGCGAGCAGGCCGATTCCGGAGTCCATGAGCGCGATCTTCACCCGGTCACCATAGTCGACCGCCCTTGCGATTCCGTCGCAGTGGGGCAGACTGCGGCGAATGAGTGCCGTTGCCTGGATCGCCGTGGGTTCGCTGGCCGCGTGGGTGTGGCTGCTGCTGGGACAGGGGTTCTTCTGGCGGACCGACCAGCGGCTGCCGCGCCGCGAGGAGCCGGAGCGCTGGCCGTCCGTGGCGGTCGTCGTGCCCGCACGTGACGAGGCGGACATGCTTCCGGTGAGTCTGCCGTCACTGCTGGCACAGGACTATCCGGGAGTCGCCGAGGTGTTCGTCGTCGACGACTGCAGCGAGGACGGCACGGGCGATATAGCCCGTTCGCTGTCCGTACGGTACGGGGGCCTGCCGGTGACGGTGGTGTCGCCCGGCGAGCCGGAACCCGGCTGGACCGGCAAGCTCTGGGCCGTGCGGCACGGAATCTCGCTGGCCCGCGCCCGCGAGCCGGAGTATCTGCTGCTGACGGACGCCGACATCGCGCACGAGCCGGACAGCATGCGGGAGCTGGTCGCCGCGGCCGAGTCGGGCGGATTCGACCTGGTCTCGCAGATGGCCCGGCTGCGGGTGGCGAGTGTCTGGGAGCGGCTGGTCGTCCCGGCCTTCGTGTACTTCTTCTCGCAGCTCTACCCCTTCCGGTGGGTGAACCGGGCGGGGACGCGGACGGCCGCGGCGGCCGGCGGGTGTGTGCTGCTGCGGACCGGGGCGGCGGACCGGGCGCGGGTGCCCGAGTCGATCCGGCAGGCCGTGATCGACGACGTGTCGCTGGCGCGGGCGGTGCAGCGCAGTGGTGGGCGGATCTGGCTGGGCCTGGCCGAGCGGGTGGACAGCGTGCGGCCGTATCCGAGGCTGGCGGATCTGTGGCGCATGGTGTCCCGGAGCGCGTACGCCCAGCTGCGGCACAGTCCGCCGCTGCTCGTCGGGACGGTGCTGGGGCTCGCCCTCGTCTATCTCGCGCCGCCGGTCACGCTCGTCGCCGGGCTGCTGGGGGGCGATCCCGTGGCGGCGTGGGCGGGCGGGGTGGCCTGGGCGGTGATGGCCGGGACGTACATGCCGATGCTGGGCTACTACCGGCAGTCCCTGTGGCTGGCGCCGCTGCTGCCGTTCACGGCCGTGCTGTATCTGCTCATGACGGTCGATTCGGCCGTGCAGCACTACCGGGGGCGCGGCGCGGCCTGGAAGGGGCGCACGTACGCCCGCCCCGAGGCCGCGCCGGACCGTTGAGCGCAGTCGGCCGTGGGCCGATGGCCGCAGTGCCGGCCGGACTTCCGGGGGGTCATTTACGGCCGGGCGTCCAGTTCATTCCCCATCCGTAGGCGTAGTCGATGGTGCGCTGCGGGCTCACACCGCGCTGGGGTACGAGATAGCGTGCCTCGCGCTGCACGGTGAGGTCTCCGCCGTTGTTGGTGAGGAGCGCGAGCGCGCAGACGGTGGACGGGACGGTGCATTCGTCGAGCGAGAACTCGATGGGGGCGCCGTGCTGGGGTTGGAGGGTGACGCTCGCGTGGAGATCCGCGAAACTCCGGGCGCCCTCATAGATGGTGACGAAGATCAGGACGCGGCGGAGCTCGTCCTTGTGGTCGAGGTTGACGGTGAGGTTCTCGCCGGCGGCGAGGGCACCGGTGCGGTCGTCTCCGTCGAGATGGATATAGGGCGGCTGCCGGAGTGCACCGAACGCGTTTCCGAGGGCCTGCACGACTCCCTTGCGGCCGTCGGTGAGTTCGTAGAGGGCACACAGATCGAGATCGAGGTCCGCGTGCTGGGCGACCGCTCTGCCGAGTTTGCTTCCCCAGCCCTTGAACTGCTTTCGCACTTCCCAGTTGAGGTTGACGCGGAGGGCTCCCGAGTTGCCGCCCTGTTTCGCGAGGGAGACGGACGGCGCGTCCTTGGTGAGTGTCACCTTGGACAGACGCACGGGCTGGGCGGCGGGAGGGGGCGGTGGTGCTGCCGCGGGGGCGGGCGGGAGCACCGGCGGAGGGGGCGGCAGATGATCAACCCTCTTTGCCGCCTGGGGCGGTGGGGGCGATTGCGGTGGTTGGCGGGGCTGGGACCGCTGTGGTTCGTCGACGGAGATACCGAAGTCCGTCGCGAGACCTTGGAGGCCGGTGTCGTATCCCTGGCCGACCGCACGGAATTTCCAGGCGCCCTGGCGCCGGTAGAGCTCCCCGAGAATGAACGCGGTCTCGACCGTCGCGTCGGCGCTGTCGAAGCGCGCGATCTCCGAGCCGTCCGCGGCGTCCGTGATCCGTACGTGAAGCCCCGTCACCCGGCCGAAGGTGCCTCCGTCCGCGGAGGCCGCCAGGACCACGCGCTCGATGGCGGGCTCGACGCGTGTCAGGTCGACCGCGAGGCTGTCCGTCACCGTGCCGCCGTCGGCCCGCTTGCCTTCGTGGCGCACCGCGCCGGACGCGTGGGACGGCTGGTTGTAGAAGACGAAGTCCGCGTCGCCGCGCACCTTTCCGGACACGAGAAGGAGTGCGGAGCCGTCCACGTCCGGCGCTCCCGGGGAGGCCCGCCACCCCAATTCGACCCGCACGGCGCGAGCCGCCACCGGAACATTGGCGCCTTTTAGCATGGTCATGCTCGCCCCCATCGCGAGTCCGGCTGCCCGAAGGCTTTCTCCGCCAACCTAATGCCCGTGCGGTCGATGGGACGAAGTGACGCCGTCTCTCCTCACCGAGGTGACGGGGTCCGTTTCGCCGCTCTCCGAACGCAGGCGCCTGGTGCCCGGTGCCACGCAGCTCGGCGTTCCGGCGAGCGTGGTGCGCTGTTTGTCGAGAGCATGCCAGAAACGGGGCACTCCAGGGCACCGCGAAGGCACGTGCCCGCCGAGGAGCAACCATCGCGATCAGGCCGTCACTTCACGTGCGGATCAAACGCCGCGACGTCTTCGCCCGCCACCGTGCCCGCGAATTCGCGCGAACCCGGCGACTTCATCGCAGGCTCCGATGCTCGCCCGCCTCCCCGCCTCCCCGCATCACGAGCCTCATCCAAGCCACTCTCCCCGCCTGCGACTGCTCGGCTCAGGCCGAGGACGGAAAAGCCCGGTGTCGCAGGACAATGCGCCGGGCTCGTCATCAGCAACACCTCCGGCCCCATCGAAGTGGATCACCGAACCGTCCGAGCCGGTGCGCAGAAGTAGTCTTTCTTCGGGGAAGGCCACCAGAATCGACAGCGCGTGAGGCGTCGGCTTTCGGGTTGC
Source organism: Streptomyces sp. NPDC058051 (assembly GCF_042885475.1). NCBI lineage: Bacteria > Bacillati > Actinomycetota > Actinomycetes > Kitasatosporales > Streptomycetaceae > Streptomyces > Streptomyces sp. NPDC058051. The sequence continues at coordinate 36,692 of NZ_JBHVRW010000001.1, read as the reverse complement.
GGAAGCACCTGTCCGGTCCCGGTCGGCCACCTCGATGTGGTCGATCCGCGGCGCTGTGAGCACTTCCAGGAAGCGGACGCTTTCGTATCCGTCATCGCCACCGAACCGGCCGGTGTAGACGAGCGATTCCGCATACGAGATCCCTGTCATGGTCTCGCCACGCAGCGCGTCCTGGACATCCCTGGCCACTTGCGGATCAATTCCGACGAGACCGCCACTGAGGTGATCGGGCTCCTGCCAGGTTCCGTCGGAGTCCCGTAGCGCACAGTAGATTTCCTCGGCCACCAATCCGTCACGTCGGCGATGAACGACCAGGACGAATCCGATGTCGCCATGAAGAGCGACATCTGTCATGAGGATACGGCCGGAGGAGCAGTCGAATCCGTCGCACCCTGATTGAACTGTCGAGGAAGAGCGGGAAAGAGCGGCGTGAGCAATCTGTTTCATATTCACAAGGATTTTTACTCTCTTCGAGGGGGAGGGCACCTCAAGCGCGTGGCGAGCGCCCCGAACAGGGCGTGTCACTAGGTTCGTCCACATTCGCCCATGTTCGTCAGAGCACTCCGACGCCGAGCGAAAGAATCATTTGGCGACACAGGTGTGCGTCATCGATGCCACAAAACTGTTCCGGCCCATGCCGTGCAGTCGTTACGGTTGCCCTGCCCGCCCGTCCGATCGCGACGGCCGGGCAGGTGTCGGCGTCGATGACGACCTGGTGATTGATGGAGCACCTTTTGCCGCAATGGTCGGCACAGGACAATTTCTCGCTTTCGCATCAGTCGACTCCTGCCCCAATTTCCCTCCTGAACGCTGACGTGATTCCCATGAGGGCACGTCAGACACTATGTAGCATCTGCACAGTTCAAGGAGGTCCGTGTGACCCGCAACGGTCGCGTGCTGGTGGCGGGCGTCGATGCGACGACAGCACTGGGAACCAATGCGCCGTCGTCGTGATCGGGGCTGCTGGACGGTACGTCGGGGTGCGTTTCCTGGAGGAGGAGTGGGCCGCGGACCTGCCCGTGCGCGTTGCGGCCGGGCTCATGGTGGATCCTGCTCCCCGCTTCCGAGGGCCGAGGCCAGGAAGCCGGACCGCGGGGGGAGGACGACGTCTTCGAACGCGCCGGGATTCGCCGGCTGTCGCCGTTCACGGCCGCCACGCTGATGCCCAACGGGCCGACTGCGCGGAGGTCGAGGCGATCGACCGAGTGTGGGACCGTGCCCCCGGCTGTTCGGCGGTGTCGTGATCGCGGGTGGGAACCAGTGCGCCGTCCACGATGAGCAGTGCCCCGCTCACTGGGCGGTGTTGTCGTCGGCCGGTACCGTGCGGGGCAGGAGCAAGGGGGGGTGGGCGGGTGCGCCCCGTGCTGATGGTGGATGTGGACGGACCGCTGAATCCGTATGCAGCGAAGCCGCACCGACGGCCCGAGGGCTATGAGACACACCGCCTTCTGACACCTCGCTGGAAGGCCGCCGAGCGGCGCCGGCTGACTGAATGGGGGCTGCCGGACAAGCCGGTGAAACCGCTGCGGGTGTGGCTCAACCCGGACCACGGCCCGGCGTTGGACGCGCTTCCCTTCGACCTGGTGTGGGCGACGACGTGGGAGGAAGAGGCCAACGCTTTCGTCGCGCCGGTCCTGGGACTGCCCGAGCTGCCCTTCATTCCCTGGTCCTCGCCGCGGGCCGAGCCCAGGGGCGGTGTGTTCTGGAAGACGCCGGAGATCGTCGCGTGGGCGAAAGGCCGGGCGTTCGCCTGGATCGACGACGAGATCACGGAGGCGGATCGGACGTGGGTGAGGGATCACCATGACGGTCCCGCTCTGCTGCACCGGGTCGACCCCCGATACGGCCTTGCCATCGACGACTTCGCCGCGCTGACGGCATGGGCGACCGGCCTGGACTGACTCCTCAGCCGGTCGGCAGCGGGTCGAGAATCACCTGCGGCGCCGTGCTGCGCGCCCGTTGCGGGGCAACCCCAGCGGGGTGGATGTCCTCCCGAAACCGGTGGGCGGCGACGCCGCCGAGCCGGTGGGCCCAGGAGCCACCGAGCGCGCTGCCGGCGGTGGCGGGCGGCAGGCCGCGGTCGGTTACCGTCAACGGTCTCCTGACAATCGCAAGGTTCCAGGCGCTCAGGGTCGAAGCCCTCCGCCCCAACGCGTGCCACGCGGGCGTTGCCCTTTGTAGCCCACCCGCCACTTCTCGTCAGCCATGGGACGGCCCTCCAGCAAAAATGTCCTTGCTGTTAACAGAAGCTTTAACGATGTTTTGGCAGTTCAGGCAAACAGAACCAGCGTAAATCGGATGACCCGAAGATTGGGACTCCCCAACCAGCACATCGTGGGCTTAACTTAGGTGTTATGACCTCCCCCCGCCCCGCCTACGGCGGTGGCTACTACGCCGCACCGTCGTTCCCCGACACTCCGATCTACGACTCCCTGGTCGCGGAGCGGGGTACTCCTCAGATCGCACCGATCCGAGTGCCTGCCGCCTACGACACCGGCAACAGCTACCTGCCGGCGCTCCCGGCGGCGCTGCCGGCTCTTCCCGCGGCACCCTCCCCTCCCACGCCGTCGTACGGCTACCAGCAGCCGGCCCAGCAGGGTTACGCGCCGATGCAGCCCGCACAGCTGCAGCACGCTCCGGCGCCGTACATCCCGCAGCAGCCGACCGCGACCCGCGGCGGATACCAAGGCCCCTATACGCCGCCGCAGCAACAACAGCAGCGGCCGGCGCCGGGCACCGGTTACGAGGCGATGCGTCCGGCGTCACCACGCCCCGCCCCGGCACCCTCGCCCTACGAGGACCCGTACAACCGTCCGTACCAGGGCCGGGGGTACTGAGCAGAGAAATCCCGCACGGCCGCACGGGGCCGTCGTCGGACCATGGGGATCCGACGACGGCTCCGGTGTGCGCGTGCCGGCACCACAGCCACCTCGGTCGCACGCGCGCCCCGGACGGTCCGTCAGCACGGAGCCCGGGGAAGGGGAACTCGCGGGGGCGGTCCATGCGTTGACCGGGGTGAGGTTGCTCTCTCTTCGCCGCTCCGGCGAGCGAAGCACGCCGTATCGGGTTAAGACGGATACGGAAGGGGGTGCGGGACTGTGCGAGCGGTTACGGGAGTGTGGCGTTGGCGTCACAATCCCCTGCGCCGCGCCACCGACCGGCGCGAGGCGTGGGTGGCTCTTTTCGCGCTGCTTCTCATGGTGCTGGCGGCGCCGGCGCTGGGCTGGGCGTGCGGTTCGCTCACCGACGACGCCTTGCAGGAATCGGTGCGGGTCCAGCAGGCCCGGCGCCACGCCACGACCGCTGTCGTGGTGCGCCGGGCACCGACCCCACGACCTCTCGTCGTCGATCCCGAGGTGTCCTCGGAGCGCTCCACACAGACCTCGGTGGTGGCGCGCTGGAAGGCCCCGGACGGCACGGACCGCCGCGGTACGGTGACGACCTCCGCCCGCAGGACGGATCCCGGGGCCGAGGTGGAGATCTGGACAGATCTCGACGGCCGCCCCGCGCTGCGCCCCATGGACGCTCCGACGGCGCATACGCACGCGGTGCTGGCCGGGTTCGGGGTGACACTTCTCGCCGTCGGTGCGGTCGAGGGCGGCCGGCGCCTGATCGTCCGGTGCATGATGCGGCGACGGTACATACGGATCGACCGGGCCTGGGCGAAGGCCGGTCCGGACTGGGGAAGGACCGGGACCGGCAGCTGATCAGCGGCCGATCGGGTCAACTCCCGCCCGCCGCGCGCGCTACGGTGGACCGGCCCGCCCGCTTCCTCGGCGGGCGTGCCCGGGTTCGTCGCTGCCGGAAGGCGGCGACAGGGGCATCAGACACGCACGAGGTGGGGGCACAACAGCGCCATGGCACAGGGCACGGTCCAGGTGACGCACACCGGCACATCGCGGTGGCGGCGCCGCACAGGCGAATACGCCTCCCTCACCGCAGCCCTGGAGGCCGCGGCCGACGGTGATGTCCTCACCATCGCGCCGGGCACCTACCGGGAGAATCTGGTCCTGCACCGTGCGGTGACCTTGCGCGGCCCCGAGGGCTCGGTCGGTTCCGTACGGATCGCTCCGGTCGACGGCGTGCCGTTGACCGTCCGCGCCGCCGCCGTCGTGTCGGACCTGCATGTGGAGGGTCAGGACTCGACGGCTCCGGCCCTGCTCGTCGAGGACAGCGCGCCGGAGCTCGCGGATCTGCGGATCGTCACGCGCTCGGCCGCCGGGATCGAGGTGCGCGGTACGGCACGGCCGACCGTGCGCCGATGCACGGTCGACAACCCGGCCGGGGTCGGCATCGCCGTACTCGACGGCGCGGGCGGGGTGTTCGAGCAGTGCGAGGTCGTCTCGGCCGGCCAGTCCGGCGTCTCGGTACGCGACGGCGCGCATCCCCGGCTGGAGCGCTGCCGGATCCACCACGCGTCGGGGGCGGGTCTGAGCGTCACCGGCGAGGGCAGCGGCCTGGAAGCGGTCGGCTGCGAGGTGTACGAGGTCAAGGGCAGCGGCATACAGGTGACCGCTCGCGGGTCCGCGCACCTCACCGAGTGCACGGTGCACCGCACGGCGGCGGACGGGGTCACGCTCGACACCGACGCCGTCCTGACGCTCGCCGACTGCGACATCCACGACATCCCGGAGAACGCCGTGGATCTGCGTTCCCGTTCGGTCCTCACCCTGACCCGCTCCACGGTGCGCCGGTTCGGCCGCAACGGACTGTCGGTCTGGGATCCCGGCACCCGTGTCGACGCCAACCAGTGCGAAATCCACGACAGTACGGGCGACTACCCGGCGGTCTGGGTCAGCGACGGGGCGACCGTGATACTGGACTCCTGCCGGGTCCACGACGTGCCGGACGCCCTCTTCGTGCTCGACCGGGGGTCGCGCGCCGATGTGGTCGACAGTGATCTCACCCAGGTCCGCAACACCGCGGTGTCGGTGAGCGACGGAGCGACCGCCCAGCTCGACGACTGCCGTATCCGCGAGGCGTCCACGGGCGCGTGGTTCCGCGACCACGGCAGCGGCGGCACACTGAACAACTGCACCATCGACGCGGCACAGACCGGGGTGATCGTCACCAAGGGCGCCGACCCGACGATCGAACGCTGCACGGTCACCTCGCCCGCCGAGGCCGGTTTCTACGTCTCCGCCGAGGGACGCGGCACCTTCCGCAGCTGCCGGGTCACCGGAAGCGAGGGCTACGGCTTCCATGTGATGGACGGCTGCCGTACCACGCTGACCCATTGCCGTACCGAGCGCTGTGCCCGCGGCGGATACGAGTTCGCCGAAGGAGGCGACAGCCAGGGGGTGGGGCCCGTCGTGGAGGACTGCACGAGCGACGAGAGCGCGCTGCGCTCCCCCGCTCCCCCGGCGCCGACCGTGCTGACGGCGGCTCAGTCGGCCCCCGGGCTGCTCGGCGCGGTACCCGTTCCGCGGGCCGCGGAGCCCGCCCCGGCCGAGGTACCCGCCGCCCCACAGGTCCGTGCTTCGGACGCCGTTCTCGGCGAACTGGACGCGCTCGTGGGCCTGGAGAGCGTCAAGCGTGAGGTGCGGGCCCTCACCGACATGATCGAGGTGGGCCGGCGCCGCCAGGAGGCGGGGCTCAAGGCCGCGTCGGTCCGGCGCCATCTCGTCTTCACCGGCTCGCCCGGCACCGGCAAGACCACCGTGGCCCGGCTCTACGGCGAGATCCTCGCCTCGCTCGGGGTGCTGGAGCGGGGCCATCTGGTCGAGGTGTCCCGCGTCGATCTGGTCGGCGAGCACATCGGCTCGACCGCCATCCGCACCCAGGAGGCCTTCACCCGGGCACGCGGCGGAGTGCTGTTCGTCGACGAGGCCTACGCCCTGTCACCCGAGGACTCCGGCCGGGACTTCGGCCGGGAGGCGATCGACACGCTCGTGAAGCTGATGGAGGACCACCGGGACGCGGTGGTCGTCATCGTCGCCGGTTACACCCACGAGATGGAGCGCTTCCTCACCGTCAACCCCGGTGTGGCCTCCCGCTTCTCACGGACGATCACCTTCGGTGACTACGAGCCCGCGGAGCTGCTGCGCATCGTCGGGCAGCAGACCGACGAGCACGAGTACAGCTTGGCTTCCGGGACGGGGGAAGCGCTGCTGAAGTACTTCACGGAGCTGCCCAAGGGCCCGGCGTTCGGCAACGGGCGTACCGCCCGGCAGACCTTCGAATCGATGGTGGAGCGGCATGCGGGCCGGGTCGCCCAGCTCGCCGAGCCGAGCACGGACGACCTGACACTGCTCTACCCCGAGGACCTGCCGGAACTCCCCTGAGCCCGCGGGGCCTCCTGATTTCCTGCCCCGTCGCTCTGGCGCGGCAGGACCGGCGCCAACCGGTCCAGCAGTGCGGCCCGCTCCTGGGCGAAGACCGGGTCGGCCTGGTAGTCCGAGTGCCCCAGGATGGGTTCGGGCAGGGGGTGTTCGGGGGTGCGCCCGTAGACGAGGGGGTCCTTCAGCGGTCCCCGGTCCACCCCGGGCCCCGGTCCCTCGTCGAGCCGGACCCGGCCGCCGATCGGGTCGGTGGCCCGCCACAGATTGCGCCAGCAGTCCACGGAGCGGTGCAGCACGTGCAGCGGTCCGGGGCCGAAGTAGGCCGGGAACCAGCGCGCGTACAGTCGCTCGATCGGTGACCCGTAGGTGAGCAGGGCGACCCTGCTCCGGGTCTCGGCGGGTAGCTGCCAGACCGCGGCGGCCGCGAGGACGCTGCCCTGCGAGTGGCCGGAGATGACGAGTCTGCCGCGCGTCTGACCGGTCCAGCCGGACATCCGTGACGCGAGGTCGGGGACGGCGCGTTCCGCGTAGCAGGGCGGCGCGAAGGGGTGGGCGGCACGTGGCCAGAAGGTGCCGACGTCCCAGAGGATGCCGATGGTGCGCCGGGCGGACGCGTCGCGGTAGGCACGTCGGCCCCAGGTGACGAACAGTATGAAGCCGAACCCGATCATCCAGGAACCGGTGGACTGGGCCGCTTCGGCCACGGACTCCAGGAAGGGCCCGCTTCCCTTCATGGCGAGTCCGGGCACCTCACCGCTCGCCCAGGCCCCGCCGACCGCAGCCGCACCGAGCAGCAGCGCGGAAGCGGCGACCGGGCCGAGGATCCAGGGCGCGGAGTCGGTGAGGGCTGCCGTGGCCCGGATCCGGGCGATCTGCCGGGTCCGGCCGGGGTCCGGCCGGTCGTTTCCGTACTCCCGGTCGATCTCGGGCTCCAGGGCACGGGCGGCGAGCCAGGTGCGGACGAGCAGCAGAGCGGCGGGCACCGCCAGCAGCACCAGGAGCACGGGGATGACCGAGGCCTGCCAGCTGAGCAGCACGGGCGGCCCCTCGATGGCGGCGTCCCGGCTCATGCCCGGGGTGCCGGAACCGTCGAGCCAGTCGGCGACACGCTGGGCGACCCCGCCGGTCATGACGCCGCCGAGCGCGCACGCGAGCATGGCGACGGCGGGCCCGCCGAGTCCACGCATCACGGTGCGGGGTTCGGGCGTCCGGCGGTACAGGCCCAGCGACACCGCGGCGAGCACCACGACGAGCACCGCCTGGCCGAGCGTGAGAACACTGAAGGCGAGGTCGCCGGGCAGTGCCCCCGTCGAGACCCAGGCGGGGCGCGACCAGGCCGCGTACACCGCGGCGAGCACGAGCAGAACCAGGGCCGCGCCCGGCAGATAGGTGATGAGAGCGCGGTCGAGCCCGTTGTCGGGACGCCGTTCGCTGCGGCCGCGGCGGCAGACGACCCAGAGCACGACGAGCGCGCCCAGGACGAGCGCCGCCTCGATCAGCCGGCCGAGGGTCTCGGGCACGGGTCCGCCGGCCCCACGGTCGTGTCGGGCCGCGGCACCCGCGACGAACGCGGCGACGGTGAGGATTCCGGCCGCCGTGTGGGCGGCGCGCAGCCGGGCGACCAGGCGGCGGCCGTACCAGAATCCGGGCCGGCCGAGGGCCGGGCGGACACCGGCCGCACCGCGGGGGGCTTCGGGGCCGTGATCGGTGTCGGCGTCGCCCGGCTCGGGTCCGGTGAGCGGGCGCTGCGATTCGTACGCGCTCCATGTCCGGTTGGACAGGAACCAGAGCAACCCGACCAGGGCGGTGGGCATCAGGGAGGCGAGGGCGAGCCGGCGTCCCGGCTGGGACCACCAGCCGCCGTGCGCCGTCGACAGGAAGCCCAGCCAGGACCTCCGGTCCGAGCATGCGGGTGCGCCCGCGCACTGCCAGGCGACCAGATCGAGCGCGACCTCGCAGGCCGCCGCGGTCAGCAGGACCGTGAGGCTGAGCGCGACGAGTCGGACGAGCACGCCGTACAGACGCACCGCACGGGTACGGCCCCGGGCGGTGGGCCGCATCCAGTGGGCGAGGTTGACCACCATGAAGGGAAGCAGCAGCAGCCACAGGGCCCGGGAGCCGTTGCCCGAGGTGAGGTTGGACCAGCAGTAGGCCTCGGCGATCGGTCCGTCGCGGTAGCGCTCCGGATGCTGTTCGGCGTCCATGTCGCCGGCGTGCCGGTAGATGGCGGCGGTCGCGTCGCCGGTGACCCGGATCGGGCACGGGTCGTCCAGCATCTCCTGCGGGGTGGCCCCGCCCACGCCATGGACCAGCAGTTCCAGCGCGGGCCCCGGAGTCTGCGGGGCATGGGGGGCAGGTGGCACGGGGCGGCTCGCTCTCTCGGTCGTGGGGGGTGTGCTGATGCGCAGTCACAAGGATCGGGCAGGAGAAGGTGTGCACGCACCGCTCTCACGGAATCTCCCCAGTGCGACGGTCGACGACACCGCGTGACAGGATGGCCCCGTCCGAAGGGACGGTGACGGCGGGCAGGAAGGGCAGGACGGGCGTTGAGCGAGAATCAGAATCTGCTCGCGGAGCAGCGGCGCGCCCTGATCCTCGACGAGGTACGCAGGCGTGGCGGGGTCCGGGTGAACGAACTCACCCGCAGGCTGAGTGTCTCCGACATGACCGTCCGCCGGGATCTGGATGCTCTGGCCCGCCAGGGTGTGATCGAGAAGGTGCACGGCGGGGCCGTTCCGGTGGCCGAGGCCAGCACGCACGAGCCCGGTTTCGAAGCCAAGTCGGCTCTGGAGCTGACCGCCAAGGAGGACATCGCGCGGACGGCCGCGGCCATGGCCGCACCCGGCAGCGCCATCGCACTCTCCGGCGGCACGACGACGTACGCACTCGCCCAGCACCTGCTGGACGTACCGGATCTGACGGTGGTGACCAACTCGGTCCGGGTCGCGGACGTGTTCCACTCCGCGCAGCGGTCCCCAGCGGCGGGCGGCGCGCGGACCGGGGCGGCCACGGTGGTGCTCACCGGCGGGGTACGGACTCCGTCGGATTCGCTGGTCGGCCCTGTCGCCGATCAGGCGATCGCCTCGCTCCACTTCGATGTGCTGTTCCTCGGAGTGCACGGGATCTCGGTGGAGGCAGGACTTTCGACGCCGAATCTGGCGGAGGCCGAGACCAACCGCCGTTTCATCCAGTCGGCTCGGCGGGTGGTGGTGGTCGCCGATCACACCAAGTGGGGGAAAGTGGGCCTGAGTTCCTTCGCTTCTCTGGAGCGGGTGGACACCTTCGTGACGGACGCGGGCCTGTCGGCCGCCGCACGCGAGGAGATCGCCGAGCATCTGCCGGGCCTGCTGGTGGCGGGTCGCGCCGTGGCCGGGGATTCCTGATCCGGCCCGTTGTGCGCGGATTCCGCTCCAGCCCCCGATAGGTCGTTCACGGCCTAAAATCGTGCTGTGGCCGTCTTCCGGATCGAGCGTTTCACGTCCCTGCCCGCAGCGGAGTCCTGGCGTCGGGTGACGGACTGGGAGCGGCATGCCGCGCATGTACCGCTGACCACGATCACCACACCCCTCGGGCAGCGCGGCGGGCTCGGAACGGTGTTCGTGGCGCGCACGGGGGTGGGTCCGCTCGGCTTCGACGATCCGATGGAAGTGGTGCGGTGGACGCCGCCCGCGGCCGGGCGCGCGGGGCTCTGCCTGCTGGAGAAACGCGGCTCGCTGGTACGGGGCCGGGCATCGATCGATGTGTATCCGACGGATTCCGGATCCCATGTGGTGTGGGTGGAGGAGCTGACGGTCCGACGGCTGCCGAAATGGGCGGATCCGTTGATCGCCGGAGCAGGCCGCCGGGTCTTCGGCCAGGTGCTCGACGGCATGCTGGACCGTCCGTCGCGGCCGTTCTCCTGACGCGGCCGTTCGCCCGGCGCCCGGGCATCCCGCGTGTCCCGGGTATCCCGCGTGTCCCGCGCGTCCGGGTATTCCGGGTGGTTCGCGTGCCGCCGTTCGCAGTACTCCCATCCGGCACCGGACGGCGTCGCGGTGCAAGACTCGAAGGATGACCGAATCCCCCGGTGGTATGCGGCTGCGTTGTCTGGTGACCGGTGCGTCCGGATACATCGGAGGCAGGCTGGTGCCCGCGCTCCTCGACGCCGGGCACCAGGTGCGGGCGGTGGCGCGTACCCCGCGGAAGCTGCGTGACCACCCGTGGGCGGACCGGGTCGAGGTGGTCCGGGGCGACGTCCTCGACGCGGCTTCGATGGGGGCGGCGATGCGGGACGTGGATGTGGCGTACTACCTGGTGCACGCGCTGGGCACCGGTCCGGACTTCGAGGAGAGGGACCGCGAGGCGGCCCGGATCTTCGGTGCGCAGGCGCGGGCGGCGGGAGTGGGCCGGATCGTGTACCTCGGCGGGCTCACCCCGTCCGGGGTGCCCGAACGGGAGCTGTCACCGCACCTGCGCTCGCGGGCCGAGGTGGGGCGGATTCTGCTGGAGTCCGGAGTGCCGACGGCCGTGCTGCGGGCCGCGGTGGTCATCGGATCGGGGTCGGCCTCGTTCGAGATCCTGCGTCATCTCACCGAGCGGCTGCCGGTGATGATCACCCCGAGCTGGGTACGGACGTCGATCCAGCCGATCGCGGTGCGGGACGTGGTGCGCTGTCTCGTCGGCTGTGCCCGGCTGCCGTCGGAGGTGAACCGCACGTTCGACATCGGCGGCCCGGACGTCATGACGTACCGGGACATGATGCGGCGGTACGCCGAGGTCGCCGGACTGCCGCGCCGGGTGATCCTTCCCGTCCCCGTCCTCACCCCGCGACTGTCCAGTCTCTGGATCGGCCTGGTGACACCGGTACCGCCCTCCATCGCCCGGCCACTCGCCGAGTCGCTGCGCCACGAGGTGGTCTGCCGCGAGCACGACATCGCCCGGTACGTCCCCGATCCGCCCGGTGGTGCCATCGCCTTCGACGAGGCGCTGCGACTGGCGCTCCAGCGGATCAGGGATGCCCGGGTCGACACGCGTTGGTCGTCGGCGGCGGTGCCCGGTGCGCCGAGCGACCCGTTGCCGACCGACCCCGACTGGTCCGGCGGCAGCCTCTACCGTGACGAACGCGAGCTGACGGTACCGGTGGCGCCGGAGGCGCTCTGGCGGGTCGTCGAAGGCATCGGTGGCGAGAACGGGTGGTACTCCTTCCCCCTCGCCTGGGCCGTGAGGGGCTGGCTCGACCGGATCGTCGGGGGCGTCGGGCTGCGGCGCGGGCGGCGGGACGCGCAACGGCTGAGGGTCGGCGACTCACTGGACTTCTGGCGTGTGGAGGAAATCGCTCCGGGAGAGCTCCTGCGGCTCCGCGCGGAGATGCGGCTGCCCGGCCTGGCCTGGCTCGACCTGTCGGTCGGGCGGAACGAACAGGGGCTGACGGTCTATCGGCAACGGGCCCTGTTCCATCCGCGCGGGCTGCTCGGCCACGCCTACTGGTGGAGCGTGTGGCCCTTCCACTCGTTGGTGTTCGGCGGAATGGCCCGCAACATCACCGCGGCGGCACGTGCGGTCCCGCCGCGTCGTGCCCCATGACGCATCTGACGGACAAGGCCGCACGCCCCCCTGGGCGGGCGCGGACGCACGGCCGATTGCCGATCGTGCGTACCCGGTCCCTCTCCGAGCAGGGACGCACCACCGTGTTGCCGGGCGGGGCATCTGAAGACCTTGCGGGCCAGAACATCTGAATACCGTGCGGGCCGGGACATCTGACGCCCCGCCAGCTATGGTGTGCGCGACCCCGTCCGCCGCCGACCGCACGGGAGGTGCGTTGCGTGTCACGCCGACTCCGTTCCGTAGAACTCGACTTCGTCGATACGGCTCCACTGCGACTGGTCTTCGCCGCCGAGGTGTCCGCGCCCCCCGAGGCGGTCTATCGCGCGCTCGCCGATGACGTGGCGGGCTGGCCGACATGGTTCACCGCGGTGACGGCCGCCCGGCCCATCGAGGGCGGCGCGGGTCGCGAAGTCCGGCTCAGGGGTGGCGCGGTGCTGCGCGAGACGATCGTGGCGGCGGAGGCCGGCGAGCGGTACGCCTACCGCGTGGACGAAGCGAACGCCCCTGGGATGCGGGCCCTGTTGGAGGAGTGGCGGCTCACTCCGGCCGGGTCCGGCACACGGGTGCGGTGGACGTTCGCCGCGGACGGTTCCGCACCCTTCCGCGTCGCCCTGCGCCTGGGCCGGTCGGGGGTGGGCCGGTCGTTCCGGGACGCGGTGCACAAGCTGGACAGGCGGCTGGCCGGGCCCGCGGCCTGAGAGCTGCCGCGGACCGCGTGCGAACCTTTCCGGCCACAGCACTACCCGGGCCAGTTGCCGCCGGCCAGGAAGGAATCGATGGTGCGCGCGTACGGGGCGATGTCCAGGCCCTGTTCGGCAAGCCAGCTGTCGGAGTAGTACTTGTCGAGGTAGCGGTCGCCCGGATCGCAGATCAGGGTGACGATGCTGCCGGTGGCGCCCTGGCCGACCATCTCCGCGACCAGTTTGAACGCACTCCACAGCCCGGTGCCCGTGGAGCCGCCCGCCCTTCGGCCGATCGACCTCTCCAGGGCGCGCACGGCCGCGACACTGGCCGCGTCCGGCACCTTCATCATCCGGTCGATGGCTCCGGGCACGAAGCTCGGCTCCATCCGGGGCCTGCCGATGCCCTCGATCCTTGAGCCGCGGTCGCTGGTGGCCGAGGGATCGTGGCGGGTCCAGCCGTCGAAGAAACAGGAGTTCTCCGGGTCGGGCACACAGATCCGGGTGTCGAACTGCATGTAGTGCACATAGCGGGCGATGGTCGCCGAGGTACCACCGGTTCCGGCCGTGGCGACGATCCACGTCGGCTCCGGGTAGCGTTCCCGGCTCAGCTGTTGGTAGATCGACTCGGCGATGTTGTTGTTGCCGCGCCAGTCGGTGGCCCGCTCGGCGTAGGTGAACTGGTCCATGTAGTGGCCGCCGGTGTCGGCGGCCAGCGTGGCGGACTCCTCGTACAACGTGCGTGCATCGTCGACGAAGTGGCAGCGTCCGCCGTGGAATTCGATCAGCCGGCATTTCTCGGGGCTGGTGGTGCGGGGCATCACGGCGATGAACGGCACGCCGATCAGCTTGGCGAAGTACGCCTCCGAGACGGCCGTCGAACCGCTCGACGCCTCGATCACCGGTTTGCCCGGGCGGATCCAGCCGTTGCAGAGCCCGTAGAGGAAGAGCGAGCGGGCCAGGCGGTGTTTGAGGCTGCCGGTGGGGTGCGTCGACTCGTCCTTGAGATAGAGGTCGATGCCCCACGTCTCGGGCAGCGGAAAGCGCAGCAGGTGGGTGTCGGCGGAGCGATTGGCGTCGGCCTGGACCTTGCGTACGGCCTCCTTGAGCCACGCCCGGTACCCCGGGTCCGAGCGGTCGATGTCGATCGTCGCCATGGCCCGGTCGGCGGGGGTGTGCTCACTGGTGCCCATCGGCGCGTTCCTCCTCGTATCACCGGACTCTGCACCGCCCACGATATTCCCCCTACCTGCAGAAACGTTCACTTTGAGGTTCCATAGCCCTGCCTTGGTGCGGGCGGGCAGAACAGGTGTCGCCCGGCGCCACGAAGAGCAGGTGTTCGAACCGGACGAGCCCTGGCGCGCCGCTCCCGGCTTGTGCACACTTCCCCTGAGAAGCGTTCTGAAGGGGGCGAAGCAACCATGCCGGAAACGGAGTTCAACGCGTCGGGGGTACGGATCGAGCGGTGGGCCCGCTCGCTCACGAGGGCCGGGCAGGTGATCGTCAAGGACGGCAGGCTCGCCCTGCTGACCAGTTACGGACGGGAGATCGACAGCGCCCCGGTGGCCGCGGTGAGCGCGGGCAGGCCGTGGTTCTTCGGAGCCGATGCGGCCGTGGCGCGCCTCAACGGGACGCGGTACCGGCTGACGATGGGGCAGCGCAATCACGGCCCGGACAAGGCGGGGCCGGCCCTCAGGTTCCTCGAAACGCTGCGCCGTGCGGGCGGCCGGATGATCTGACGGAGTGGTGCCGCCGGACCACCGCGAGTTGCGCGGCCATGTCCCCTGAGCGACATTGGTCACACGTCACTCATGGTTGACCGGCGGTGACACCGTGACCCACGCCGCCGGGCCAGAAACAGCAGACGGCCATCTGCTGGATCCGTTCCTTCGTCTTCTTCCGGACCTATTTCGGGGAGTCGCAGCCGTGATCAGCGAGCCCAGCAGGCACTGCACGGTGGAGCTCCAGGCCCTGCCGTCGCGGATCGGTCAGGTCCGCAGAATCGTTTCGGCGCAATTGCGCTACTGGCATCTCGATCCTTTGATCGACCATGCGGCGCTAGGCGTCACCGAACTGCTGACCAACGTCCACCGGCACGCACAGCCGGATAAATCGTGCACCGTCGAGATCGAGCTGCTGCTCGAACGGCTGACCGTGTCCGTCCATGACCACGATCCGCGGATGCCGACCGTGCGTGAGGCCGGCGCGTCCAGCACGTCGGGGCGTGGGCTCGCACTGATTGCCGCGGTGAGCGAGAGCTGGGGGGTTCATCCGAGGGGCGAGGCGGGAAAGGTCGTCTGGTTCACCCTTCCGGCCCCTCCCCCGTTCACCACGGGACCACGGCATTCGGTGTACGGAGCAACCACCGACGGGCCGTTCGAGCTGGATGCCGTCATCTGCCTGGAGAGACGAGCCCCCTTCGCCGCCCGGTCCGCCGTGGTCGGCTGAGAGCCGCACCTGCGGCGCGCACCGCCGCAGGCGCCCGGCACAGCCCTCGACCGTGACGCAGCGCGCGGTGGGCCGGTGACCAGTCCCGTCCGCCGTGCCGCTAGAGACTGTACCTACTAGTATGTACAGTCTCCTCATGAGCACTCCTGAACGTCTGATCGAAGCCACGCAGGAGCTCCTGTGGGAGCGCGGCTTCGTGGGCACCAGCCCCAAGGCCATCCAGCAGCAGGCGGGCGCGGGCCAGGGCAGCATGTACCACCACTTCTCGGGCAAGCCCGATCTGGCGCTCACGGCCATCCGCCGGACGGCCGCGCGGATGCGTGAAACGGCCGGGCAACAGCTCGACGGGCCGGGTACGGCGTACGAGCGGATCTCGGCGTATCTCCTGCGTGAGCGCGCTGTGCTGCGCGGCTGTCCGATCGGCCGCCTGACGATGGATCCGGATGTCATCGCCAGTGACGCGTTGCGCGCACCGGTCGAGGAGACGATCGACTGGCTGCGCGGTCGGCTCGCCGAGATTGTTCAGGAGGGCCTGACCGAGGGCGAGTTCGGCCGCTCCCTGGACCCCGAGGACGTGGCGGCGACGATCGTGGCGACGGTGCAGGGCGGCTATGTGCTGGCCCGTGCCTCCGGTTCGACGGACGCGTTCGACGCGAGCGCCCGGGGGCTGCTCGCGCTGCTGGCCCCCGCTGACACCACCGTCTGACACCCGGGAGGCGGATCCGCGCCCGCACACCGCGAGCATCCGCCCCGGGAACTCCGCCCGACCGGCCACCCACGGCCACGGCACCGTCCGGACCGAGCCGGACGAAGGACGCGTGGGCTCGGCGCCGCACCGCGCGCGTGCGGACACATCTCGCGGTCGTCGAAGCCGCCGGGGACGGCGGCCCACGGCTTCCCCCGCGTCCGCGGGGCGACGTCGACGCATACCCGATCCAAGGAGCAGGCCATGCATGCCATGCAGTACGAGATCACCCTTCCCGCCGACTACGACATGGGGATCATCCGCGACCGCGTCGCGACCAGGGGGCAACTCCTGGACGCCTTTCCGGGCCTCGGCCTCAAGGCGTATCTGATCCGGGAACGCGGCGAACACTCACCGGTGAACCAGTACGCGCCCTTCTATCTGTGGGTGACGCCCGAGGGCATGAACTCCTTCCTCTGGGGCCCCGGATTCGACGGCATCGTCCAGGACTTCGGACGCCCCGAGGTGCAGCACTGGATCGGGCTGGCGTACGAGGAAGGGCCCGCGTCGGCCGCGCTCCCCCGTACGGCCACCCGCCGACGGACAGCCGTCCCCGCGTCGGTCGCGCCCGCGGACGCGGTGGGGACCGCACGAGAGGAGAGCAGAAGGCTGGCGAAGACCCCCGGAGCGGTCGCCTCGGCGCTGGCGGTGGACCCGCGCCACTGGGAACTGCTGCACTTCACCCTCTGGGAGCAGGACGCCCCAGAGGTGCCCGGCGACCGCTACGAGGTGCTGCATCTGAGCGCCCCGGAGCGGGACCGAATCGGGGAGGGAGAGCGGTGGTAGCGACCGTCCGCACGGTCCTCGGCGACATCCCCGGAGCGGAACGTGGCCGTGTGCGACGCACGAGGACGTCTTCGGGCCTGTCCGGCGGCTGAGAGCGCGGTGAGGCCGCCCGACGAGTGAGGCGTGAGGGGCAGCCGGGCGCCCGGCTGCCCGCCCCACCCGTCACGCGAGCGCGGCCAGTGGGTCGTCCAGCACCGGCTGCCAGGCCAACTCCGCCGCGCCCACCAGGCTGTTGTGGTCGAGCGTGCACGGCAGGATGGGCACACTGCCGCTGCGCCCCCACAGGCTGCGGTCGGCCACCACCGCACGCAGCCGCTCCGGATCCGCGTCCAGCAGCGCCCGGTGCAGTCCGCCGAGGATGATGCGATCGGGGTTGAGGATGTTGACCAGCCCGGCGAGCCCGAGGCCGAGCCGGTCGATCAGCTCCTCGGCCGCGCCGCGGACCGCCGCGTCCTCGTACTCCGTACGCAGCAGGTCGCCGGCCTGCTTGAGCAGCGACTCCTCCGGACCGGGTTCGCGACGGGCGGCGACGAGAAAGGCGAGCGGGTCCGTCTCGACGTCCAGACAGCCGCGACCGCCGCAGTGGCACGGGCGGCCCTCGGGGTTCACCGTGACATGGCCGACCTCCAGCGCCAGGCCCGAACTCCCGGTGTGCAGACGGCCGTCGAGGACGAGGGCGCCACCCACACCGCGATGGCCGGTCGCCACACAGAGCAGATGCTGGGCTCCGCGCCCGGCACCGTGCCGGTGTTCCGCGAGCGCGGTGAGGTTGACGTCGTTCCCGGCGAACGAGGGGCCGGGGATGCCCGCTTCCCGCACGCAGTCGGCGAAGATGTCGCGCACCGGGGCACCGGCCGGCCAGGCGATGTGCAGCGGGTTGAGCGCGGTGCCCTCCGGTTCGGCGACGGCGGACGGCACCGCGAGGCCCGCGCCCACGCAGCGCAGGCCGCTGTCCCGCAGCAACCGGGCGCAGTCATCGACCACTTCCCCGATGACCTGCGCCGGGTCCGCGGTGACGGTCACACGACCGGCGGCGGTGGCGACGAGCCGTCCGCCGAGCCCGACGAGCGCGGCCCGGAACCCGTCGGCGTGCACCTGTGCGGCGATGGCGACGGGCCCGGACTCCCGAATGGCCAGACGGTGCGAGGGGCGGCCCTGCGAGCCGGCGGCGGAGCCCGGCCGGGAGTCGACCCGGATCAGCCCGAGCGCCTCCAGTTCCGCGGCGACCGCGCCGGCCGTCGCCCGGGTGACGCCGAGTTCGGAGGTGAGGACGGCGCGGGTGGGGGCGCGTCCGGTGTGGACCAGTTCCAGCGCGGGTCCGAGCGCGCTGCGGCCCCTCTCCAGTTTTGTCCGGGTGGTGGTCACCTTGCCGTTCATGGGGGCGAGTCTCCCATGATCCGTGGGTGCCGCCGACGCTCCGGTGACGCACCCGTGCCCCTTGCCACCGCGTCGGGCGGGTCACCTTGCGCCCGTTGTCGGGGCGCCCCTATGCTGACTTTGTGCCGCCAATAAACAAACTGCGGACGGCCTTGCCGGGGGGACCGGGCGGAGACACCGCCCCGCTTTCGTCGGCCCGCCTTCGTACCACTCTGACCTTGTTCTTCGCCCTCGACGGCTTCCTCTTCGCCGGCTGGGTGGTCCGCATCCCGGCCATCAAGCACCAGACCGGGGCCTCGGCCTCCACCCTCGGCCTCGCTCTGCTCGGCGTATCCGCCGGGGCCGTGGTGACGATGATGTTCACCGGCCGGTTGTGCCGACGCCTCGGGAACCATCCGGTGACCGTGGTCTGCGCGGTCCTCCTCTCCCTGAGCATCGCCCTGCCGGCACACACGCACTCGGCACTCTCCCTCGGCCTGGTGCTGCTGCTCTTCGGCGCCGCGTACGGCGGGCTGAACGTGGGGATGAACAGCGCGGCGGTCGATCTGGTCACCGCACTGCGGCGTCCCGTGATGCCCAGTTTCCACGCCGCGTTCAGTCTCGGCGGAATGGTCGGTGCCGGGCTCGGCGGCCTGGTCGCGGGCGGCCTCTCCCCCGCCACGCACCTGCTCGCCCTCACCGTGATCGGACTGCTGGTCACGGCGGCGGCCGGACCGGCGCTGCTGCGCCATCCGGCCCCGGTCCCCGCCCCCGCCACCGACGGCGCCGAGAAGCCGCGGCGGCCGGGCGGCCGGGCCCGCCGCGTCGTGGTCCTTTTCGGCGTGATCGCGCTGTGCACCGCGTACGGCGAGGGAGCCCTGGCGGACTGGGGCGCCCTCCATCTGACGCAGGACCTGCACGCCCGTCCGGGCGTCGCCGCCGCCGGATACTCCCTGTTCGCACTGGCCATGACGGTCGGCCGGCTCAGCGGCACGGCCCTGCTCGAACGGCTCGGCCAGACCCGGACCCTCGTCGCGGGCGGCGTGACGGCCGCCGCCGGGATGCTGCTCGGCTCGCTCGCCCCGTCCCTGTGGGCCGCCCTCCTCGGTTTCGCCGTCACGGGCCTCGGTCTGGCCAACATCTTCCCCGTCGCGGTCGGCCGCGCCGGGGAGCTGGCCGGGCCCGGTGGAGTGGCCGCCGCTTCGACGCTCGGCTACGGCGGGATGCTGCTCGGGCCGCCCGCGATCGGTTTCCTGGCCGACTGGTTCACCCTCCCGACGGCCCTCACCACGGTCGCACTGCTGGCCACCGCCGCTGCGGCGCTGGGGTACGGGGCACGCAACGCGGCGCACACATGAGCGATTGAGTAGCCGTACTCAGAGCCTGTCGGGAACCGCTCGCTCGCCCTCGGCTGGTTCGCGCGCCTCATGCGGGGCGGCGGCCGGACCCGCACCGCCCACCCCGGGGAGACTGAACCGCTGGCACAATCCGGCCATGGAAATCGCTGATCACATCACGTCCCTGACCGTCGAGGGACAGCTGCTGGCAGCCGCCGCACAGGAAGCGGGTACCGCGGCACCCGTACCGACCTGTCCCGGCTGGCAGGTGCGCGATCTGCTCCGGCACACCGGGACGGTGCACCGCTGGGCGACCGCGTTCGTCGTCGAGGGCCACACGGCGTACCACCCGGACGGCGGGGAGCCCGATCTGGACGGGCCGGATCTGCTCGCATGGTTCCGCGAGGGCCACCGCCTCCTGGCCGATGCCCTGACGGCCGCACCCGCCGGACTGGAGTGCTGGACCTTCCTGCCCGCGCCGTCGCCGTCGGCCTTCTGGGCCCGGCGGCAGGCGCACGAGACCAGGATCCACCGGGTGGACGCGGAGTCGGCACGCGGTGGACAACCGTCGCCGGTGGCGGCCGATCACGCGGTGGACGGTATCGACGAGCTGCTGCTCGGGTTCCACGCCCGCCCGAAGAGCAAGGTGCGTACGGACACACCGTGTTCCCTGCGGATCCGGGCCACGGACACGGACGCCATCTGGACCGTGCGGCTCTCACCGGAACCGCCGCAGGCCGTACGGGAGGACGTGACACCCCATCCGGGCTTTGCGGACTGCGAGTTGAGTGCGACCGCCGAGCATCTCTATCTGACGCTCTGGAACCGGCTGCCGCTCACGGCGATCGCGCTGACGGGCGACCCCGGGCCCGCCCGGCTGTGGTGCGAGAACTCCCAGGTCATCTGAGCGTGACGGCGGGCCGGGGCGAGGGCGTGGACAACTCCCGGGCGCGTCGGCCGCGTTCGACGCCGAGGTGTTCGCGACGGCGCCGCGCGGGAATCGGCGGGCGAAGGACGGCTGCCGAGTCCGTGGGCTGATCCCGGACGGCCGGAGCCCGTCCATCCGGACGGCCGAGCGGCTGTGCGGGCGCGCCGCACGTCATCCGCCGGAGGGCGCGTCCGCGATGTGGTGACCGGCCTCGGCAAGGGCTTCCGAGACCGCTTCGGTGAACGCGGCGACCGCCTCGTTGTGCCGGCTCGGCACCCAGACCACCGAGGTCAGCCACGCGAGCGTCGCCCCTTCCAACGGTCGCCAGACCAGTCCGCCGGTGAGCGGCGTCACCGGAGCCTCGTTGAGGTGGATGCCGCGCCCCGCCAGCACCAGCCCGTGCACGAAGTCCGGATTCCGCGCGTGCCTGATCGAGCCGGGCAGGAAGCCCTCGTCCCGGCAGATGGTGAGCATGTGGTCGTAGAGACGCGGTGCCATCGCACGCGGGAAGATCACCAGCGGCGCCCCGTCGAGGTCCCTCAGCCGGACCATGCCGTCACCCGCCGCCGCGGGATGGTCCGACCGCAGGACCACACCGAGTTCACGTCGCGCCACGGGGCCGGACTCCAGGCCCACCGTGTCCGACGGGTGGCGGACCACCCCGGCGTCCAGCTCGCCCTCGCGCAGCCGCGCCAACTGCTCGTCCGTGGTGAGTTCGTGGAGGTCGATCAGCACATCGGGCACCCGGCGGGCGAAGCCCGCGGTCAGGGTCCGCAGCACGGTGGGGCCGGTGTCCGGAGGTACGCCGACCCGCAGCACACCCGCCTCACCCGGCCGGATCCTGCGCATCGCCTCGCGTGCGGTGTCCACCCCGGCGAGCACCGGCCGCACATGTTCCAGGAGCAGCGCCCCCGCCTCGGTCAGCTGGACGCGGTGCCGGGTGCGGTTGAACAGCCGAACGCCCAGTTCGCGCTCCAGGTCGCGGATGCGCTGCGACAGCGGCGGCTGGGCCATGTGCAGCCGCTCCGCCGCCCGGCCGAAATGCAGTTCATCGGCAAGGACGGCGAAGTAGCGCAAGTGACGTAGCTCCATGAGCGGACCATATCGTTCCGATATCACAGCCAGTCTCGATTGGTGTTGGCCGGATCACATCCCCTCCTGTTTGCATGACTGCTCACGGGGAGCCCGCTCGCGGACATTCGCCCGTCACCCGGTCTTCCGAGCGGCCCCGCCGCCTTCTTCCTCTGCCCATCCCGAGAAAGGCATGTCGTCATGACCGAGAACAGCACCGTCGTCGTCACCCACCACCCGGTGACGTCCGCAGCCGCCGACGCCTATGTCGCCGAGGTCACCCTGACGCGCCCCGACAAGCTCAACGCCTGGACGGCCGAGATGCGGAGCCGACTGGTCGCGGCGCTGGAATCGCTGGGCGACGACGAGCACTGCCGCGCGGTCGTCCTCACCGGCGCCGGGCGGGCCTTCTGTGCCGGTCAGGACCTCGCCGAAACGGCGGCCATCGATCCCGACGACCACGCGGCCGCCGAGGCGTGGATCGACGACTTCGGGCGGCTGTTCCGCGCCGTTCGCGGCCTGGACAAGCCGGTCGTCGCCGCCGTCAATGGTGTCGCCGCGGGCTCGGGGTTCCAGTTCGCGCTCCTCGCCGACTTCCGCATCGGTCACGCAGCCGTCCGGATGGGACAGCCGGAAGTGCTCTCGGGCATTCCCAGCATCACCGGTATCTGGGCCATGCGGGGCATCCTCGGCCGGGCGAAGACGGCCGAGTTCGCGCTCAGCGGCCGTCTCGTCGACGGCACCGAGGCTCAGCGGCTCGGCCTGCTCACCCGCCTCGTCGCACAGGACGAGGTCAAGGCCGAAGCACTGGCCGAGGCCGCCCGTCTCGCCGACCTCCCGCCCGGCGCGGTCGCCCTCACCAAGGGCCGGCTCCGCGAACTGGACGACGCGGCCCTCGACGACGCGATCGAGGCGGCCAAGAAGGTGCACACCGCCGCCTACGCCACCGGAGAACCCCAGCGCGAGATGGCCCGCTTCCTGGCCGGCCGCCGCCGCTGAGACCGCCACCCCGTCCCCGCCCCTCACCCGCAGGAGAGGTACCCCATGACCACCAGCGTCACGCCACGGACCGGTACGGTCCCCGAGGGCGAGAAGGCCTACCGCCGCCTCGTCGAAGAACACCGGTGGACCGTCCCCGACCGGTACAACATGGCCGCCGACGTGGCAGATCGGCATCCCGGAGACCGGCTCGCGCTCGTCTTCGAGGACCACACCGGTCATCGCGAGGAAGTCGTCTGGCAGCAGATCCAGGACCGTTCCCGGCAGATCGCCGCCCACCTGCACGCGCTCGGTGTACGCAAGGGCGACCGGGTCGCGGTGCTGCTCCCGCAGCGCCCCGACACCCCGGCGACCTACCTGGGCGTCCTGCACACCGGCGCCGTCCTGGTCACGATGTCGCTGCTGTGGGCCGACGAACCCATCCGCTACCGGCTGGCCGATTCCGGCGCCACCGTCCTGGTGACCGAGACCTCCGCCCTGGACCGTGCCGCCGGTTTCGACGGCACGGTCGTGACCGTCGACGACCCGGCGATCGACGCGCTGCCTCCGGTGTACGAAACGGCCGACACGGGCCCCGACGACCCGGCGCTGATCTTCTACACCTCCGGGACCACGGGCGCGGCCAAGGGCATCGTGCATGCCCACCGCACCCTGCTCGGTCACAACGAATTCCGCTACTGCCACGACCTTCGTCCGGGCGACGTGTTCTACGGAGCCGGCGACTGGGCCTGGTCCATGGCCAAACTCATGGGCCCTCTCCGGGCGGGCGCCGTTCATCTCGTGTACCGGCCCGCGGGCGGTTTCGACCCGGCGGGGCTGCTGGCCGCCATGTCCCGTAACAAGGTCACAACGGCCCTGGTCAACCCGACCTTCCTGCGTAAGATGATGCACGATGTCCCGGATGCGGGATCTCGTCACCCCCAGTCGCTGCGGGTGGTGTGCTCTTCGAACGAGCCGCTCACCCCCGATCTCATCGAGTGGTTCCGTGCCCAGTTCGGCGTCACCCTGCTGGACTACTACGGATCCACCGAGTCGTACCCCCTGCTGGGCAACTTCCCCGGCGTACCGGTCAAGCCCGGCTCCATGGGCCGGCCGCTCCCCGGCTGGGACGTCGCGCTGATGGACGCCGACGACCAGGAGGTGGCCGTCGGACAGCCGGGCGAGATATGCCTGCGCGCCGGATCCAATCCGCAGTTCCCGCTCGGCTACTGGAACCGTCCCGAGGCATCGGCCGAGTCCTTCGGCGGCTCCTGGTACCGCACCAAGGACCAGGCCGTCATGGATGAGGACGGGTACTTCTGGTTCCTCGGCCGCACCGACGACGTCATCAAGACGTCCGGTTACCGTGTGGGGCCCTACGAAGTGGAGGCGGTGCTGCGCGGTCACCCCGCCGTCGCCGACGCCGGAGTCGTCGGCGTCCCCGACCCGGTACGCGGCCAGGCCGTCAAGGCGTGGATCGAACTCAGCCCCGGCCACGAACCGGACCAGGCCCTGGCACAGGACATCACCCGCTTCGCCCGTGCCGCGCATTCCCGTTTCGCCTATCCCCGGCTGATCGAGTTCGTCGACGAACTGCCCCGTTCGGCCACCGGGAAGGTCCAGCGCGCCGCGCTGCGCGCCCGCGACCTCAGCCCCGCCGGCGCCGACACCGCCACGCCACCCCGGAAGGACGGACGGACATGACGACCGACAGCAGCACCCCGGTGTCCCCGCCCCTCTCGGCCGGGACCGCGGCACCCGCCGGTCCCGAGGCGCCCGACGTACGCCGCAAAGTGGCCACCGCCACCGCCATCGGCAACTTCGTGGAGTGGTTCGACTCGGGCGCGTACGCCATCATGTCCGCGACCATCGCGGGGCTCTTCTTCCCGCAGTACGACAAGACCGCGGCCCTGCTCGCCACGTGGGCCGTCTTTGCCGGCGGCTTCATCGCGCGTCCCCTCGGCGCCGCCTTCTTCGGCCGCTACGGCGACCGCATCGGCCGCAACCGCATGCTCGCGCTCAGCGTGCTGTGCATGAGCGGTTCGACCCTGCTCATCGGCCTGCTGCCCAGCTACGCGACGCTCGGCATCGTCGCACCGGTCCTGCTCTTCCTGCTGAGGGCCGTGCAGGGCTTCTCCACCGGTGGTGAGTACACCGGGGCCTCGGCCTTCATCATGGAGTACGCCCCCGAAGGACGCCGGGCCCGTTATGCCAGCGTGGTGCCGCTCACCGTCGGTTTCGCCTCCGTCGCCGGCGCGATGACCGGTTTGCTGATCACGTCCTCGCTCGACGAAGCCGCACTGAACAGCTGGGGTTGGCGCGTTCCCTTCCTGCTGGCCGGACCGCTCGGCCTGATCGGCCTGTATCTGCGCAGCCGCATCCAGGACACCCCGGTCTTCCGGACGTTGGAGAAGAGCGACGTGGTCCAGGAGGCGCCGCTGCGCGAGGCGTGGCGGGTCTGCCGACGGCAGGTGCTCACCCTGTTCGGGTACAGCATCACCAATGCCGTCGGGTACTACCTGATGAGCAGTTACATGATCGCCTACATGTCCGAGGAAGTCGGATACACGAAGTCGCAGGCCATGCTGACCAGCGTGGTGGCGATGCTGGCCTACAGCGCGGCCTGCCCGTTGATGGCCATGGCCAGTGACCGGTTCGGCCGCAGGCCGATGCTGCTCGTGGCGTGTGCCGGCTTCACGGTGGCCACTCTGCCCGCGTTCTGGCTGATCGGTACCGGGCTGGCGGGCGCGATCGTCGGCACGGTGGTCCTGGCCGTGCTGGTCGCCGTGATCGGCACCTCCAACGTGCCGGCGATGGTCGAGATGTTCCCCGGGCAGCTGCGGGCGAGCGGTTCGGCCATTGGCTACACCGCCGCCTATGTGCTGTTCGGCGGCACGGCACCGTTCGTCGCGACCGGTCTGGTCTCCCTCGCCGGAACCCCCCTCGCACCCGGCTTCTACCTGATGGGGCTCGCGGCGGTCTCCGCGCTGGTGGTGTTCTTCTCCTTCCGGGAGACGCTGGGCCTGCCGCTGGCGCGGACCACCGTGCTGGAGAAGTAGCGCCCGGACCGACGACGAACGGAGGCGGCCCCGAGACCCTGGGGCCGCCTCCGCTCGCCGTCGGTCCGGCGCGGGTTCGACCGGGAGTCCCGAACCCGGCGAAGTACTACTGGTCGGCCCCGCGGCCGAGCAGTCCGACCGAGCGGGCCAGTCCGGTGACGGCTTCCCGGAAGAAGGGCTCGCGCGCCTCCACCACCCGGTGGAACTGGCCGAAGATCTCGAAGGAGACCAGTCCGAACAGCTGCGACCAGGCGGCGATCAGCGGGACGGCGACCTCCGGGGGAAGTCCGGGGGCGAAATCGGCAACCATCCGTTCGGCCTCGGCCCTCAGCTCGACGGCGAGCGGCGGCACGGCGAGACCGTCCGCGCGGTAGGCCTCGCCGACGATGTCGATCAGCAGGACGCCGACGCGGGACGCGGGGCCGACCGTCGCTTGCGGCGCGGTGTATCCCGGCACGGGCGAGCCGTAGATGAGGGCGTACTCATGGGGGTGGGCCAGGGCCCAGTCACGAACGGCGTGGGCGACGGCGGTCCAGCGGGCGAGATGACGGGCGGAATCGGCCCGGACGGCCCGGTGGGCGGCCTCGGCCGCCTCGCCCAGGGAGTCGTACGCGTCGATGATCAGGGCCGTGAGGAGCTCGTCACGGCTGGGGAAGTAGCGGTAGAGCGCCGAGGACGCCATGCCCAGTTCCCGCGCTACGGCGCGCAGCGACAGCTTCGCGGCACCGTCGGCCGCAAGCTGCTTCCTCGCCTCGTCCTTGATCGCGGCGGTGACCTCGATGCGGGCCCGTTCCCTGGCTCCTCGGACAGTGCTCATGATCTCCACTCTGCCACGCAGAAGAGCGCCGATCAACAATGAGAGCAGTGCTCTTGATTTAGAGCACCACTTCCGTGCACACTGATCTCAAGCGAGAGCACCGCTCTCAAAACAGTGGGGGATCATCATGTCTCAGCCGTACTACCTCCAGGGCAGCCGGTTCAACGTCCGGATGAACAGCATCATCGGCCGGCTCGCACGGCACGGCGTCAGCCTTCTCGGCTCGGCCGAGATGTCGGTGCGCGGCCGCAAGAGCGGGCAGATGCAGCGCATCCCCGTGAACCCCCACACCTACCAGGGCACGCAGTATCTGGTCTCCGCGCGGGGCCACTCCCAGTGGGTGCGCAACATGCGCGTCGCCGGCGGCGGCGAGCTGCGCGTGGGCCGGAGGACCCGCACCTTCACGGCCGTCGAGATCGCGGACGACGAGCAGAAGGCACGGATCCTCCGCGCCTACCTGGAGCGCTGGGGCTGGGAGGTCAACCAGTACTTCAAGGGCATCACGGCCAAGTCCTCGGACGCGGAGATCCTGGCCGCCTGCCCGGACCACCCCGTCTTCCGGATCACCGTGGAGGGCTGACCGTGCGGCCCGGCCCCCGCTCCCGGGTTCAGCTGCCGGGGATCCGTTCCCGGACCTCGGCGGTCACCGGTCCATCGCCGACAGGGCCCGCTGTGCCAGCGGATGCGTACGGACCAGCTCCGCGAGCGATGTCGTCCCCCGGGTGATACCGGCGAACGCCTTCCACGCCGGGCGGAATCCCGTCAGCGCCGCGTGCAGCATTCCGGGACGGCGCTCGAACAGCTTCAGCATGCGCCGTCCGACCCCCATCTCGACGCCCAGCCCCGCCTTGATGGCGAAGGCGTAGTTGAGCGCCTGGCGTCGAGCGTCCACCGCGTCGTGCGACTCCGCGATCCGGACCGCCCACTCACCGGCGAGCCGTCCCGACCGCAGCGCGAAGGAGATGCCTTCGCGGGTCCACGGCTCCAGCAGCCCCGCCGCGTCGCCGCACACGAGCACCCGCCCGCGGGACAGCGGGGAGTCATCGCTGCGGCAGCGCGTCAGATGCCCGGAGGAGATCTTCGGCTCGAAGCCGGCGAGACCGAGCCGGGCGATGAAGTCCTCCAAGTACCGCTTGGTACCGGCCCCGTCGCCCCGTGCCGAGATCACTCCCACAGTGAGGGTGTCGCCCTTGGGGAACACCCAGCCGTAACTGCCGGGCATGGGGCCCCAGTCGATCAGCACCCGCCCCGCCCAGTCTTCCGCGACCGTCTCGGGAACCGGGATCTCCGCCTCCAGGCCGAGGTCCACCTGGTCGAGTTTCACCCCGACATGGGCTCCTATACGCCCGGCGCTGCCATCCGCACCCACTACGGCGCGGGCCAGGACCGTCTCGCCACCGGACAGCACCACGGCGACCGTGCGCCGGTCCGGCACGGCGGCGCCGTGCTGCTCGACCCTCGTGACGGTGGCTCCGGTACGGAGTTCGGCTCCGGCCTTCTGTGCCTCCTCCACCAGCCCCGCGTCGAACTCCGGGCGGTTGATGAGCCCGAAGAGCATCCGCTTGGAGCGGCGGGTCCGCGCCAGCCTGCCGTTGAGCGAGAACGTGACCGCGTGGATCCGGTCCCGCAGCGGCAGTTCGAAACCGGGCGGCAGCGCGTCACGCGTGAACCCGATGATGCCCCCGCCACACGTCTTGTAGCGGGGCAGTTCCGCCTTCTCAAGGAGCAGTACCCGTCGGCCGGCGACCGCCGCCGCGTATGCCGCGGAGGCTCCGGCCGGTCCGCCACCGACTACGACGACATCCCACACGGACGACTCTTCGTGCTCCTGTACGGCGTCTGCGTTCTCGCTGCTCACGATGTGCTTCTGCTCCCGATCCCACCAGTGGCCCATGCTGCTCACGGCATCCTACGGCGCGCCCGGCCCGGCCCCCGCTGTGGGAGGATCGACTATGTGTTCGCCGTACATGCAAGACCGCACACCCGGTGCGCATGTACCCCGATTCGTACGCATAACGTCGCACCCACGAGGAGCGTGCCCATGACCGCCCGTCCGATCTCCGAGACCATTGCCTCGTTGATGCCCCGCGCCAAGGCGGAGCTGACCGAGCTCGTGGCCTTCCAGTCGGTGGCGGACCCCGCGCAGTTCCCGAAGAGCGAGTGCGAGGCGGCCGCCAACTGGGTCGCCGACGCCCTGCGCGCCGAGGACTTCCAGGATGTCGCCCTGCTCGACACCCCCGACGGCACCCAGTCGGTCTACGGCTTCCTGCCCGGCCCGGCCGGTGCGCCCACCGTGTTGCTCTACGCCCACTACGACGTGCAGCCGCCGCTGGACGAGTCCGCCTGGCTCTCCCCGCCGTTCGAGCTGACGGAGAGGAACGGACGCTGGTTCGGCCGCGGCGCGGCCGACTGCAAGGGCGGCTTCGTCATGCACCTCCTCGCGCTGCGCGCCCTGAAGGCCGACGGCGGTGTCCCGGTCTCCGTCAAGGTGATCGCCGAGGGTTCCGAGGAACAGGGCACCGGCGGTCTGGAGCGGTACGTCGAGGCGCACCCCGACTTGTTGAGCGCCGACTCGATCGTCATCGGCGACACGGGCAACTTCCGGGTCGGCCTGCCGACGGTCACCGCGACGCTGCGCGGTATGACCATGCTGCGGGTCACGCTCGACACCCTCGAAGGAAACCTGCACTCCGGGCAGTTCGGCGGCGCCGCCCCTGACGCGCTGGCGGCGATGATCCAGCTGCTGGCGTCGCTGCGCGCCGAGGACGGCACCACGACCGTCGACGGCCTCGCCCCGGACGCCGAATGGGACGGACTGCAGTACGCGGAAGCGGAGTTCCGGAAGGACGCGAGGGTTCTCGACGGCGTCGGGCTGATCGGTACGGGTACGGTCGCCGACCGGATCTGGGCGCGCCCCGCCGTCACCGTCATCGGAATCGACTGCCCGCCGGTGGTCGGAGCGACACCGTCGCTGCAGGCGAGTGCGCGGGCGCAGATCAGCCTGCGGGTGCCGCCGGGCCAGGACGCCGTCCGGGCGACCGAACTGCTGACCGCGCACCTCAAGGCGCACGCGCCGTGGGGCGCCAGGGTGTCGGTGGAGCAGGTCGGACAGGGCCAGCCGTTCCGCGCGGACACCTCCAGCCCGGCGTACACGTCGATGGCGCGGGCGATGGAGGCCGCGTACCCCGGCGAGAAGATGCAGACGTCCGGAATGGGCGGCTCGATCCCGCTCTGCAACACCCTTGCCGCCCTCTACCCGGAGGCAGAGATCCTCTTGATCGGCCTGAGCGAGCCGGAGGCACAGATCCACGCGGTGAACGAGAGCGTGTCCCCCGAGGAGTTGGAGCGGCTGTCCCTCGCCGAGGCCCTGTTCCTGCGGAACTACGCGGAATCCAAGCAGGCCTGACACGGCGTCACCGGACCGGCCGGCTCCCGCGCGGGGGTCTCGACCTCGACCGGGCGCAGGCCGGGGCCTCGTTCCGACGGCCGACCGCGTCGGAACCGGCCACGGCCTGTTCCGGGCACGGCGATCCGCTCGCCGTCGAGGCGGCCGCCGTGCCGCGTGCCTCAGCCGACCGGGACTCCGGCCTCCAGGTTGAGCACGGTTGACCGCTCACGGGCGCGCAGCGCCCAGCGCAGTCGTTCGTAGCGGGTGGGAGGCAGCAACGT
Source organism: Streptomyces sp. NPDC058051 (assembly GCF_042885475.1). NCBI lineage: Bacteria > Bacillati > Actinomycetota > Actinomycetes > Kitasatosporales > Streptomycetaceae > Streptomyces > Streptomyces sp. NPDC058051. Next base: position 6,954 of record NZ_JBHVRW010000001.1, on the reverse strand, counting down.
GGCCGCCTCCGCCTCCGTGACGAACCGCCAGCCGCGCAGTTCGGAGCCCGGCAGCAGGAGGCGTCCGGCGTCCGCCGCGGCCAGCAGGCCACCGTCGAAGAGCAGGCGCAGCCCTCCGTATCCGGGAGGAACCGGCTCCTCCCAGTCGATGACGAGCAGTTTCGGCACCTGTTCGAGGTGGATGCCTATCTCCTCGGCCACTTCGCGGACCCCCGCCTGTGCCGGTGCCTCGCCGGTTTCGACCACTCCCCCCGGGAACTCCCAACCGGGCTTGTACGTCGGGTCGACGAGCAGCACCCGGTCGTGTTCGTCGAAGAGGAGTACGCCGGCCGCGACGGTCTCCGCGGTCGGTTCGGGCGTCTGCACGATCTCGCACGCGGTGGCCGCTCCGGTGCGGACCGCGTCGGCTATCCGCTCGGCCGTCTCCTGCGGGGTGAGCGCGCTGGTGTCGATGGTGTGGGCGTCCCGGGTGAGCCAGCCGAGCGCCACCCGGTACGGCTCGATGTGCTCATAGGCCCACTGCCGGATCCGTTCGCTGTGCTCCGGGTCCTCGGCGAACTCCACCCGGCCGGCGATCCGTTCCCGCAGGATCGTTTCCTCGGGTGAGAGCAGCACATGGCACACCGGAATGCGCCGCGAGGCCAGCCCTCCGAAGATCTCGTCGCGGTACTCCTGTCGCAGCAGTGTCATCGGCACCACCAGCACACCTGACACCTCGGCGAGGAGCGCGGCGGCGGTGTCCACCACCAGACGCCGCCAGATCGGCAGGTCCTGGAAGTCCGTCACTTCGGCAAGTCTCTTCTGGGGCAGCAGATACCGCAGTCCCGCGCCGATCAGCTCGGGGTCGTAGAACGTGCTGTTCGGGATCAGATCGACCAGCTCGCGCGCGGCGCTCGTCTTGCCCGCACTGAACGCACCGTTGATCCAGACGATCACGCTTCCCCCTCTTCCGTAGCCCCCTGTGGCTTGCCCGCAACACCCTGCCGCGAAAACCCGACCGTGGCGATCCTGCCGAACGAATGGGGTGGCCGAAAGCCGTCGGTGAGCATCCCCCTGCACGAACCCGGGCCTCCCACGGCCGCGACGACGGCGGCGGGCGGCTGTCACGACCACAGGAGGAAAGAGGGCAAAGCGTGCAGCGTACGGTGCTGGAACGCATTCCGGCGGGAGAGCCGCGGGGCAGTCGGGTCGGCCCGGCGTTCCGCGCCACAGACAGCCACAAGGTCCGTCGAGGCGGGATCCCGTCCGCAGCCGGCGGGGAAGGCCGGGCCGACCGCGGCGAACAGGCTCGACGCCGGATACGGACACCGCGGCGAGACATGCCGGGGAGGCGCCTCGCCGACACCGCGGCCACGTCGTGCACCGTCCCCCGAACCGTCTTAGTTTGGTAGGGAAAGAATTCGTCCACGCGAGGAGTCGTGATGGCTCACGGAAGCGGCAAGGACAAACTCACGGGCAAGGCGAAGGAAGCCTTGGGCAAGATGACCGGCAACCGCCGCAAGGAAGCCGAGGGCAAGGCCGAACAGGCCAAGGGGCAGGCCAAGGAAGCATTGGACGACGCCCAGAAGCGCATGCCCGGAAAAACCGGCCCGAAGGATCCGCTGATCACCGACGACGAGTAGACGCAGACCCCGGGCCCCCGTCCGAGCGGCGGGGGTCCGGCCATGCCCGCAGGGGCCGCTCATGCCCGCACAGCGTCACGCTTCACGCGCGAAACAGGTGCGCGACGTCCGTGTACGCGACATAGGGCCCGCCCTGCCCCCCACCGCCCTCCGCCCGTCCTCCGCCCGTCCTCCGCGGACCCGAGGGGCCACAGGACCGGGGCACCCCCGGGAATCGTCGCGTCCCGCCCGTCCGATGCGAAGCAACCGCAGGGCCGGGACGTGTCGGTCGCCCCTGTCCGGGCCCTTGCCCCGGCCACCCGGCACGTCCGGGCCACCCGGATGCGCGCACCGCCGCCCCGGTCCACCCTGGAATCATGCCGACACCACCGATCACCATCCACGCACCCACGCCCTCCGGAGCCCGGCCCGTGAGCGTGCACGTCAACCATCGCGACGAACGGCTCGGGCTCGCGCACAGCGATCACGACCTCATCGAGTTCCTCGCCGACGCCGGGCTGTCGGATCCGGAGCGCATCCTCGACAACCCTGCCGTCGTCCAGTGGCAGGGAACCAAAGCGCACGCGTACGAAGCCACCCGGCCCACGGCGAGCGAGAGCGACCGCAAGGGTGCGCTGTGAATCGGGCGTCCGGCCGCGGTGCGCCGTTCCTCCTCGCGCAGAACTCGTGGCACGCACCGACCTCGACGTAGAGCGACGCGACGCCCCCGCCCAGGAGGCGTACGCCTGTATGCGACGCCACTCGGCGGACCGACCCGAGGGGCGCAGGAGACGCCGCCTCAGGGACGCGTGGCGGCGCAGGTCCACGACCTCAGCGGGTCAGCAGCACCCATCGGCCTGGCCGGCCTGGCGCGGGCCTCACCGATGGTGGCCGGGTCCGGTGGGCGGAGCGACTGCGAACGCCCCAGGACTGCACCGCGGTTCAGAACCTGATTCCGCCGTCCTGGGTGAGCAGCCACACGAGGACCACGACCAGGATCAGGAAGACGCAGCCGCAGGACTGTGACCGATCCGGGCCCTCACCCCGGGCCTCGCGGAACCTGCGTTCCGCGTCCGTCGGCCCTGTTCGTCACCCTCGTCACGCGCTCGTTCCTCTTCGTAGCCCCTGGCTCGCCCCCCATCAGTGGATCCTATTGGCGGGTGGCCTGCGCGGGACGTCAAGTGGCGGGTTCCACGCGCGGCCGGCAGGCACGGCCGCGGCAGTCGGCGGCTCCTGCCCGCACGGCTGCCGGACCGCGTCGCCCACCGCGCGCCGTCCGTTCGGAACTCGCCCGGCCACCGGCGGCGTTCAGCCGCTCGGCGCCGTCGTCGGCGAGGACCCGACCGGCCCGACCGACGAGGCGGCGGCGGCTGCGCCCACCAGACCGGCATCCGTGCCCATCTCCGCGGGAGCCACCGTGAGTTGCCGCACGAAGGAGAGCGTGGCGTAGCCGCGCAGGGCCCGGCGCAACGGGGCGAACAGGACCTCGCCCGCGCCCGCCACTCCCCCGCCGATCACGGCGATGTCGATCTCGACGAGCGTGGCGGTGGCGGCGATTCCGGCGGCCAGCGCCTGGGCGGCGCGCTCGAACGACGCGATGGCGACCGGATGTCCGGCCCGGGCGGCGGCGGCCACGGCTGCGGCTGTCTCGTCGCCGTCCGGGCCCGGCCGCCAGCCGGCCCGCAGGGCCCGTCGGGCGATGTTCGGTCCGCTGGCGATCCGCTCGACACAGCCGCGGGAACCACACGGACACGGATCGCCGTCCAGATCCACGCTGATGTGGCCTATGTGACCGGCGTTTCCGGTGGGCCCCGGGTGGAGCTTGCCGCCGAGGACCAGCCCTCCACCCACCCCGGTCGACACGACGAGACACAGCGCGTTGTCATGCCCCCGGGCCGCACCCAGCCAGTGCTCGGCCGCCGTCATCGCGACCCCGTCGCCGACCAGCTCGACGGGCAGCCCACCGGTGGCCTTCCGTACCCGCTCCACCAGCGGGAAGTCACGCCAGCCCGGAACGTTGACCGGGCTGACCGTCCCCGCCGACGCGTCCACCGGACCCGCGCTGCCGATGCCCACGGCAACCGCCCGCCCCCACAACGGCGAGGTCGTCAATTCGGCCAACACCTCCGCCACCGCACCCATGACCGTCTCGCCGCCTTCTCGGGCGGGCGTCGGCCGCTGCGCCCGTACGAGAAGCGCGCCGGCTCCGTCGACCAGGGCGCCGGCGATCTTGGTGCCGCCGATGTCGAGCGCGGCGACGAGGTCGGTATGCATCGGGGTGGACTCCGGATGGGTGAGGGCGGGACCTGCATCTTCAGTACACAGTCTGCATAGTCTCCCGACTGCTGACAACGTTGTCCAGGGCCTATGCTCGACGCCACAGCCTTCGGCCCGCTCCGCAGCACCCGACTGCGACCCGCCGGCGGCCCGCACCCGACGACAGGACAGCGCACCGTGGCCGAGACCGCCCGTCACCCCGAACCCCGCTACGGAAACCGGCCGACCATGAAGGATGTCGCCGCCCGTGCCGGAGTGGGCCTCAAGACGGTCTCGCGCGTGGTCAACAGCGAGCCCGGGGTCACCGCTGACACGGAGCGCCGGGTGCAGGAAGCGATCGAGGCGCTCGGTTTCCGCCGCAACGACAGTGCGCGCGTGCTCCGCAAGGGCCGCACCGCCTCGATCGGCCTGGTCCTGGAGGATCTCGCCGACCCCTTCTACGGTCCGCTGAGCCGCGCCGTGGAGGAGGTCGCCCGCGCGCACGGCGCTCTGCTCATCAACGGGTCGAGCGCGGAGGACCCGGAGCGCGAGCAGGAGCTCGCGCTCGCCCTGTGCGCCCGCCGGGTGGACGGACTGATCGTGATTCCGGCGGGCGACGACCACCGCTATCTGGAACCGGAGATGAAGGCGGGCATCGCGACCGTCTTCGTGGACCGCCCGGCCGGCCGGATCGACGCCGACATGGTCCTCTCCGACAGCTTCGGCGGCGCTCGCGAGGGGGTCGCACACCTGATCGCGCACGGCCACCGCAGGATCGGATTCATCGGTGACCTGCCCCGTATCCACACCGCCACCGAACGGTTGCGCGGCTATCACGCCGCGATGGCGGACGCCGGGATCACGGTCCGGGACTCCTGGGTCTCCCTCGGTTCCACCGACCCCGGGCGGGTCCGGACGGCGGCCGAGACGATGCTCTCGGGGCCCGAACCCGTCACCGCGCTGTTCGCCGGCAACAACCGCGTGACGGTCACGGCGGTACGTGTGCTGGCGGACCGGGAGCGTCCGGTCGCCCTGGTCGGCTTCGACGACATCGAACTCGCCGACCTGCTGGGCATCACGGTCATCTCCCAGGACGCCGCGGCCGTGGGGCGGACGGCGGCCGAGCGTCTCTTCCGCCGGCTGGACGGCGCGGACGACGCGCCGACGCGGGTGGAGCTCCCGACCACGCTCATCGCCCGCGGCTCCGGCGAGCTGCCGCCCCCCTGAGCCGGAACGCCGGCAGGCACCGCCCCGCCTGCCACGGGCGGGCGCCGCTCGCGCTTCCGCGGCCTGCGTGCGTGTGCGGAGGCCCGGGCGTCCGGCGGCGACGGGCCCAGGTTCAGCAGGACGGGAACATCGAAGGCCCGGTCCGCGGACGGCTCCACGGACCGGGCGAACCCGGCGACCGAGGCCGGATTTCGGAGATCTGCCGGGCCGACGGTTCGGACCTCAGCCCGTGCCGACCCGAGGAAGAGACAGCGCGGGCCCGGAGCGGGCGTGCTCCTGCGCCATCGCTGCGGGCTCACCGGACCCGGAGCGGGCATGCTCCTGCACCATCACTGCGGGCTCCCCGGGCGCGCCGACGCGAACGCGTCCAGGTCCGCGCGGGTCAGCCCGGTCAGGCGCGCGACCTCGGCGGTGTCGAGGGCGCCGCAGTCGATGCCGCGCAGGAGATACCCGCTGAGCGCCTTCGCCGTGGCGGGTTCGTCCATGACGTCGCCTCCGGCCTTGGCCACATAGGCGGCGAGCCGCGCGGCGGCCTGCTCGAAGCCCTCACGGTAGAAGGTGTAGACGGCCGCGTACCGGGTCGGCAGATGGCCCGGGTGCATGTCCCAGCCCTGGTAATAGGCGCGGGCCAGGGCGCGGCGGGTGAGGCCGTAGTGGAGCCGCCAGGCGTCGTGGACCTGGTGGGTGGGGCCGACCGGGAGGACGTTGGTGGAGCCGTCGCACACCCGTACGCCGGTGCCTGCCGCGGCGACCTGCATGACGGCCTTGGCGTGGTCGGCGGCGGGGTGGTCGGAGGCCTGATGGGCGGGGCTGACGCCGACGCAGGCGCTGTAGTCGAAGGTGCCGTAGTGCAGACCCGTGGCGCGGCCCTGCGCGGCGTCGATCAGGCGGGCGACGGTGGCGGTGCCGTCGGCGGCCAGGATGGACTGGCTGGTCTCGATCTGGATCTCGAAGGCGAGCCGGCCGGCTCGCAGCCCGTGCGTCCACTCGAACGCTTCGAGGAGTCGGACGAAGGCGGTGACCTGCTCGGGGTACGTCACCTTGGGCAGGGTGAGGACCAGCCCGTCGGGCAGGCCGCCGGCCCGTATCAGGCCGGTGAGGAAGATGTCCGTGGTCCGGATGGAACGGTCGCGTACCGCAGCCTCCATGCACTTCATCCGGATGCCCATGTACGGAGCGGCCGTGCCGTTCCCGTACGCCTCCGAGACGAGCCGGGCGGCGCGGGCGGCGGCCTCGTCCTCCTCGGCGTCGGGGCGGGGGCCGTAACCGTCCTCGAAGTCGATGCGCAGGTCCTCGACGGGCTCGCGCTCCAGTTTGGCGCGCACCCGGTCGTGGACGGGTCCGGCGAGAGCGTCCGGGATGCCGAGGACGGCGGCGAGCGAGGCAGCGTCGGGCGCGTGTGCGTCGAGGGCCTTCAGGGCCTGGTCGCCCCAGGAGCGGATGGTGCCGGCGTCGAAGGCGTCGCCGGGGACGTAGACCGTGTGGACCGGCTGGCGCGTCCCCGGATCCCCGGGGTATCGGCGGGCAAGCTCGGCGTCGACCGCGGCGAGAGAGGCTCCGATCTCCTCGCGGACCGCACCGGCGAGGCTCGTTGCCACCTTCTCCTGATGACTCATGTCCACACCCTCCGCAGCACGTCACATTCCGCTTCATGGAATCAACAGTCCGTACAGCGAAGCTATAAGTGCCTCGAACCTGCGTCAACGGTGATCAGAAACGGTCCGGGGCCGTGTGGGGTGATCACCACGCGGCCCCGGAGCGTCGGGGTAGGAAGCTCTGGTCGGGGTCAGCCCTTGCGGGACTTGATCTCGTCGGTGAGCTGGGGGACGACCTGGAAGAGGTCGCCGACGACGCCGTAGTCGACGAGGTC